>CAYZPV010000016.1:0-117323 GCA_964480585.1 uncultured Opitutus sp.
CCCCACCCCTCCCCAGTCTGCGCCGGAGTCGGCCTCGCGCCCGCCCGCCCGGCCCACTGCGCTCCCCTTTCCCCACTCCCCGGCCAGCCACCGGCTGTTTGTCTTTCCGCACGCCGGCTCCGGCGCTTCCTACTACCACTTTCTTGCCCGCGAGTTTAAAGCCACCCCGATTGAGGTCCACATCCTCCAGTATCCCGGCCGCGAGATGCGCGTGCGGGAAACGCCCGTCTCCGAGATGGCGACAATGGTGCATAACCTGGCCAGAGAGCTTCACAACTATCTCGTGGAAAAGCCTTTCTCTTTTTTTGGCCACAGCATGGGAGCCCTCCTCGCCTTCGAACTTGCACGCCACCAGCGCGCGGTCGGCGCGGCGCTGCCCCGGCACCTTTTCCTCTCCGGTCGCCAACCTCCTCATTTTCCGCCGCAAAACCTCCACGTCGAGACGCTGGATGACTCGGCTTTTCTCGAGGCCGTCGGGCGTCGCTACAAGGCCCTTCCCGCCGAGCTCCTGGCCCATCCGGAGATCTTGGAGTTGATCCTCCCCAGCCTCCGCGCCGACTTCACCCTGATGGAGCGACACCTCCATCGCCCCGCCCCTCCGCTGGCCATACCCCTCACCCTCCTCAATGGCGTGGAGGATCCATGGGTCGACCAGCAGCGCGTGGGCGAATGGCAGCAGCATACTCAAGCCCCGCTGCGGCAGCGCACCTTCCCCGGCGGGCACTTCTACCTGCCCGCCGCAGCGGCGGATTTGCGACGCGAGATCGCCACCGCACTGGAATCGTCTCAGCCGAGCTGACTTCACCTCTGTATAAACGAAAAAAGAGACCGAAAAGGGCCAGTCCGGCGCCCTATCATCTCACTTTTCTGCAAAATTCCGCGTTATATAGGGCGGATTCCTAGGTTAGGTCGCCGTCCTATATCAATACCTACGCCGGGCTCAGCTCAATAGCCGCCCGTACTCCATTTTCACTACCCGGTCTGCCACATGGAAATAGTGATCGTCATGCGTCACCGCGATGACGGCTTTGCCCTGCTCCTTCATCTCGCGAAGGAGTGTTTCATAGAAGAAGCGGCGAAACACCGGGTCCTGGTCGGCTGCCCATTCGTCGAATACGTACACCGGCTTGTCATCGAGGTAGGCGAGGATGAGGGCGAGGCGCTTTTTCTGGCCGGTGGAGAGGCTGAGATTGGTCACGCGGCCATCCTTCAGATCGGTGATACCCGTCAGCTCCATGCGCTGGAGCAGCCGGTCCACCACCGCCGGATCGTGTTGGCGGGCGCCGAGGAGGCGCTGGAAGAGATGGAAATCGGTGAAGATCGGCGCGAAGAGATCGCGGTACGCGCCGAGCGTGCCCTCGTTGACGAGGTGGCCATTGAGGTAGCGGTCGCCGCTCGTGGGCGAGTAGAGGCCGGTGAGTAGCTTGAGGAAGGTCGATTTGCCGCTGCCATTCCCACCCACGATGAAGACGATCTCCCCGCGCTTGATGCCGAAGGAGAAGGGATGCAGCGCAAAGGGCCGCGTGCCCTTTGCCGGGTACTGGAATGCGAAGTGGTCGCACTGCAGTGACTCGAAGCGCTCCGGCGGCACCTCAGCCGTCGCCGCCATCGTCTCCACGCTGCTTTGCTTCGCGTCGATGTCGGCCTCCAGCCGGCGGATATTCTCGATCGAGGCTTGGGCCTTGGCGAGCGCCGGCATCGCCACCACCACATCGCCGATCGGGCCCGCCGCAAAGAGCACCACCGCGATCACCGGCACGACGATCTTGATGTCGTCGGGGTTGAGATTGGGCAGGAGAAAGAGCACGCCGCCCACCGTGACGAAGAGGAAGCTCTGCCCGATCAGCACGCCGTGATTCAGCGCCTTGCCCGCCTTGATGCGGAGTTCCGCCGTGGAGGAGACGAGCCGCTCCAGCTCCACCCCGAAGAAATCGTCGCTCTTCGCCCGGTTGAGTTTGAATTCCTTGAATCCGTCGAGGAGCCCCGTGAGGTTGTCGAAAAACTCGTTTTCCCGCTTCGCCGCCTCGCGCATCTCCGCATTCACCGTCTTGCCCTTGAGCATGTACAGGTACACCGCTCCCCCGATGAAGGCCACCGTGATGAGGAGCGCCGTCACCGAGAGGATGCCGATGTACGTGATGACAAAGGCGAGCATCACAGCCGCCGACGTGGCATTGATGATTGCTCCCGCCGAGACCGAGATTCCCACCGCATCCGTCGACAGCGAGGCGTACATCCGGCCCCGGTCCATCTGCTCGAAGGTGAGCAGCGAGGTATTCCGGATCTTGCGCATGATGCGTACCCGCACGTCGCGCACGATGCCCTCGACAATCAGGGTCGTGCGATTGAGCACGTGCTGCTTGGTCAGCCAGAAGGCCGCCATGCAGCAGACAAACATCACCGCCTCGCGGAAATTCAGCTGCCCCGGCTCGAGCCGCTTGGCCGTGCCGATCGCGATGGAGATCACGTAGCCATTCACAAGGCCTGCGATCACCGCCGTCAGGATCAGCTGCCAGCGAAACTCCTTCGACTCGGCCCGGATGAACTGGAAAAACAAACGCATCTAGAAAGAAAGTCCGAGGGGAAAGGGCCTCAGAACTCGTAGCCGAGCTTCGTCACAAAGCGCTTCTGCTCCTCGACCGCGGTCGGCGCCGGGTTGCTCTCCTTGCGGTACTCGTAGTGCAGCATGATCGAGAGGCCCGCCGGCAGCCGCTGGCGCAGGTTGGCCTCCACGAGCGTGCGATGGTTGCCGCTGTCGTTGGGATCGATGTAGCCGAGGAAGGTCTGGTGAAATGAGAGCGACGGCGTGATCTTCCAGCGGAAGACCTGGTAGCCCGCGATGTTGAATTGTTCCTCCATCTTGGGCGTCGGAGGGATCGGTACCGCCGGGGTCGGGGGCGCTGCCATCCAGCGGCGCCACTCGTACGCCGGGCCCACGCCACCAAGCAGGCTGAAGCGGTCGTTCTTGATGAAGTAGTAGGCGGGCATCGAGACGGCATCGACTCGCCAGGCGATGCTCTGCGACTCGTCGTGCCGCCAGTCGAGCTGGCTCAGCCACATCCAGCGCGGATTGATGTGCCGGATGGCGCGGCCGCTGTGCACGCGTGTATTCGTCGCGTTTACTCCCAGGATCTCCACCTTCTCGTACGAAGAATACGCCTGATATTCGTACTTCGGCGTCTTCCAGCCCAGGTTCACCTCCCCGGTGTAGTTGCGCGCCTTCACATCGGTATCCATCTGGTCGATACCGAGCTCGATGCTCGCGCTGAAGGCCTCCGGCAGCTTCCAGAGTTTGCGCAGGCCGGATTCCGGCGGCGGACCTCCCGGGCCGCCCGGAGGCGGTACGCTGCCGGGAGCCGCGCCCGAGGCAGGAGCGGTCGCCGCGGTCTTGGTCACGGGAGCCGGAGCCTCCTTATCGGGCACGACTTCCACCCCGGCGGCAGGCACGGAGAGCCGGCCCAGCGTCTTGGATTCAAAGACGATCGTCGTCGCGCTGCGCTCGACGATGCGGCCGATGAGCACCTCGCCCCCCGGCAGCCGCAGGGTCTCCGCGCTCAGTTCGAGGCCGAGCGCGCCGGCGGCAATTAAGACGAGAGCCAGTCTACCGCTCTTCATAGTACTCTTCATGGGGTTTTACCGAGGAGGAATGGGTGCGAGGGAAAGGCAGTGGCATCTTCACCAGGGTAGGCGCAGGGGCGGCCTTCACCGCATTCCACGCCTCGGTGTAGGCGGCCGTGGTCTCGGGCCCAAGATCCTCGAAAAAGAGGATCTTGCTCCGCATGGGCAGCATGTAGCTGGGGCCATTGAGCAGCGCCGCATCGACGAAGGCCCGCGAGGCTGCGCTGGTATTGGCATAATAGCTGTTGTTGGTCAGCGCTCCCAGGATCTGCGGGGTGAGCAGGTAGTTGAGGAAGAATTCCGCCGTCTTCGGATTCGGCGCATTCGTCGGGATGCAGAGGGAGAAAATATCGCAGATGGCCGGGCCGTTGGGCACCACGAAGCGCACATAGCCGTTGCCCACCTGGGCCCACCCTGCGTCGCCCGACCAGCAGGCCGCCAGGATCGCATCCTCGTACTCCAGCACCTTCGACATGTTCTGCGTCGTGAGGCGCAGATCCATCGCCGTCTTGATCTCGAGCAGCGTGTCGCGCGCTTGGGCGATCTCGGCCGGCGAGGTCGAGTTCGGCGAGGCACCATTCATCAGCAGACCGAGACCCAGCATCGCGCGCGAGTGATCCAGCCCCGCCAGCCGCCCCCGCGCCATGGCGTTATCCTTCTGCTTGGCAAACTCGCTCCACGTCACCGGCAGCCCCCCGGCATATTGCACGTTGAAAGCAAGCCCGGCCGTCACATGAAAGATGGGCACCGCGTACTTGAGTTCGGGGTCGAACTTGAGCTGGAAATAGTCCTGGTCGACAAACCGGAAATTCGGCACCCGCTCGCGATCATAGGGCCGGAGCTTCCCCTCCCGGATGAGGCGCTGCACGACATACGTGCTCGGCATCACCAGGTCGTACGCCGGGCCATTCACCGCGGTCAGGGCATCGTAGATATCCTCGTTGCGCGTGATCAGCTTCACCGTGATCCGCACGCCGTAGGTTTCCTCGAAATGCTTCAGGATCTCAGGATCCAGGTGATCGCGCCACGAGAGGATGCGCAGCGAATTCTCCAGCTTCTCCTTCGGCTTGGGTAGCTTCAGGTGACGCCAGTGATGCGTCATATCCAGCTCCTTGAGCAGGTATCGGGGGCCGCATCCCACGGCCGCCAGCAGCAAGCAGCCCACCAGCAGCCAGCTCGCGAGCCGGCGCGTTCGTTGCAGACCTCCACCACAAATGGGGCTCACAGCCATGGCGGCAGTGTTAGGACTTCGGCTTGTTGGCCGTGGACGCGTCGCCCGACTTGGTCTCGCCAGCCGGATGGGGCACGGAGACGCCCGCTGCGGGAGCATCGCTCTCCGACGGCTGGTTCGTCATCAGGGAGTTTACTCGTCGCGTCGCGGCGCTTGGCGCGGTACTCGCCTCCAGCTGGGAATCCGGCACATTGAGGATGAGCGGCAGGCCATCGCCTCCGCCCCCGCCCACCACCACCACCTTCGCATTGTTCGAGGTGGCGAGATCCACCGTCGCGCTGATGCCTTGGTAGCGGAGGTACTTGTCGAAGGCCCCGCCCTTCATCACCTCGATCTGAAAATCGCGGATGCCTGCCGCCTCGAGCCGCTTGCGCGCGGCTTCCTTTTCCTCGCGCCGCAGGCGGTGCTCGTACTCTTGCACCACCTGCTCTTGCACGAGCTTGCTCTCGATCGCGTTTCTCACCGGATCGGGCAGCGAAAGCTTCTTCATCAGCAAGTCATCGAGCAGGATATTGCGCTCCAGGATCTGGCCCAGCGCTCCCTGTTTGATGATATTCAGGAGGAATCCCTCCGAGGTATAGATCTGCTCGTGCGAATACTGCGCCAGCACGAAGCGCACCGTCGACTGCACCTCGGGCTTTACCACCTTCTCCACATAATCCGGCCCCACATGCTGATGGAGCATGGGCAGCTCCTTCGCCACCGGGCGGTAGCGGATCGACAATTCTACATTCACGGGCAGGCCATCCTTGCTCAGCGCGACAAACTCATGCTGCACCTGCTGGATTCGCATGTCATAAATCGTCATGATATCCCAAGGCGGGATGACATGAAATCCTTCACCGTATAGATGCGCAGTATCGGTGCCGCGGAGAAAGCGTTTCCACAATACGCCCCCATAGCCCGACTTGATGCTGATAAACATCCGCTGGTAGAAAAAAGCGGACATGAAGATCAGCAAAATGCCCATCCACAGGCCAAAACGCTTCAGCGACTGCCGGGTCTCCGGCCAGTTTCGAGCCATGCGTTCAGAATAGCGCTTCAGCAAGGGCATTAAGATTTTGAGGAAAAGCGGTGGCTGGAAAGACGAAGCGGGGACGTTGCCGGACCGTAGATGCGCGCAACTCGGGGTCAAGACCGCTTCACGCCGCCGACGCGGTCTGTTACACCGCTGCTACAAAAACGCATAAACGCTAGGTCCGCTTCCTATATTTATGCCGCAGCATTTATCAGACAGACACTTAATGGCATTTTGTCTTGCTCAGCAAAATACACTCTGACTCTCTACAGCCGCCATGAGTGCCACTATTGCCCCCGCCAGTCCGCTGGCTGCCGCCGAGGCCGCAGCCGCCGCCAAAGCCGCCGCTCCTCTCACCAACCTCCAGCAGGCCGACAAGCTCACCCACGACCATATCCTGTGGGCTACCGGCTTCGGCCTTATCCCGATGCCGCTGGTCGATATTGCCGCCATCACCGGTGCGCAAATCCATCTCGTCGCCAAGCTTTCGGAGGTCTATAAAATCCCGTTCTCGGACCACCGCGCCAAGAACCTGATCTACCCCCTCGTCTCCTCCGTCGGCCTGGTTCCCGCGGGCGCTGCGTTCGTCTCGAGCCTCGTCAAGGGCATCCCGGTCTTCGGCACCCTCGTCGGCGTCGCCTCGATGCCCGCTGTCGCCGGTGCCACCACCTACGCCATCGGCAAGGTCTTCACCTCGCACTTTGAGGCCGGCGGCACGCTCCTCGACTTCAATCCGGCCGCCACCAAGGCCCACTTCGCGAAGCTCTTCTCCGATGGCAAGCAAGTCGTTGCCGAGATCAAGGAAGCCGCGAAGGCCGAGGAAGCCGCTCCGGCCGCCCCCGCGCCCACCGGCAAAGAGAAGAAGTAATCTTCGCGAGTCTCTCCGGCTCACGTCGCCATGATTCTGCCTTACACTCTGCCGCTGCTGCCCTACGTCCTCTTTGCCCTCTTCGTAGGGTATCTGGGCACGGGCAGGAAGTTCGGTTTCTGGGGCAATTTCTTCGTCTCGCTTGTCCTCACCCCGCTTGTCGGCGTCGTGGTCCTCTTGGCGCAGGAAGCGCCCAAGAAGAGCTCGTCCTGATCGGCGCCGAGGGCGTTGGCACGATACTTTTAAAGGCGGGTCGCAAGACCCGCCTTTTTGCTGCGCGCCTCCCGTAGCGTCCGGCCCCACAAACTCCCGGTACCCAGGTGACACCGCTCGCGCTTCCCGCTATAATCGTGGCCATGCACCCAAGCATGAGTACACACCCCCGCTCCAGCTGCCACGCCCGCTTATAACCCGGCCCCCTCCCCGAGCCTCCTCTATTTCCGGGCTATTTCCGGCTTATCCCTCCATTCCCGGGCCAAAAAAAATAGCGCCTATCCGGGCTGGCAGTTTCCTACGCTCCACCGCCACCCACCCGTCCCCTTCAGCCCAAGGCCGGGTAGAGAATTGGACGCGACTTACAGAAATCGCGATCGCACCTTGCGGCCTCGCGCATCCAAGCACGCAGGCCGCACCGCGGCGCGTTATGCCATCACGCCTCCCGCCGGTTTTCAGCTCACCGATATTCGACGAGCGGAGCGCGGAGGTGGCGCCAACCACGCTCGGCCGTCGTCTCCTGCGGGCTACTCGCCGCGCGCGGCGGCAGCGTGACCGACACGGGCGGCACTGTCCCCGTCGCAGGCGGCATCTGGTTGTTGGCGATCAGGTCAGGATAAAGGACCTTGATCATGGCGTTCATACCCGCCTCGAGCGCATTGGTGGGAAAACCCTGCGCAAATTTGAGACTGCGGTTGCACACCATCACGACCGAGACATTCTTCTCCGGCAGGTACATCATCGCGGTGTCATAGCCCGAGATTTGCCCCCGATGGCCGATGATATAATAGTCGGCGTTGTTCTGGTAGTCCGGCTCGTGTGCGATGTTCATTCCGTAGCCGCCCGGCCGCGGACCGGAGGTCGAGCCGTTGAAGTCAATGTAGTACTTCCAGTCGATATGGCCGGCGCGGAAATCAGGCAGCAGCGCCTCGTCGCGCACCAGCGCTTCCACCCACACAGACAGGTCGCGCACCGACGAGATCATCGGGCCGGCTGGGCCCACTCCCGAGGGATCGTACACCGTCACATCGGAATAGCCTGGCAATTCGTCGAGGCCAATGAAGTTGGCCCAATCCATATAGCCGCGCGTAAAGGGCGCGGGCATCGTGGATTGGCCGGGAGCGGGATAGACCGTCTCACGCAGGCCGAGGCGATTGATGAAGTTTTCGGTGATGACCTCGCGGATGGTCTTGCCCGTGATCTTTTCCACGATCATCGCCAGCAGCACCGTGTTGGTGTTGGAATAGTACCACACCACGCCAGGGTCGGCGAACTTGCCGGCGGCGCTCGGGGGATTGGAATAGCGAGCGTTGATCAGCTGCACGAGCTCTTCGTTGGTCCAGACGCGCGTGCGATTCATGATGTACGGGATGAACCAATCCTCCTCGATCTCCGTGTAGTTGTTGATTCCCGAGGTATGCTGCAGAAGCATGCGGATCGTGATCTTGTCCTTCGCGTAGTTGGAGAGCACGTTAGCCGGCAGGTAGGCGGAGATCGGCTGCTCGAAACGCAGCTTGCGCTGCTGGATGAGCTGCAACGCCGCCATGCCCACAAAGGTCTTCGACGCGCTGCCAATGCGGAAACGATCGGAAGTGCCCAGCGCCTCGCGCGAGGTACTGTCGCGCACGCCTCGCGCATCCATCCACGGTTCACGGCCTGGCGCCTTGATCGAGTAAACGATGCCCGGGATCTCGTAGGAGGAAATCGACCTGTCCAGGATCTGCCGGATCGCCGCAACCTGCTCCCAGTTGACCACGCCGGAAAGCGGATCATCCAGCGAGGCCCGCACCCGCATGAAGCGACGCCGCGCTTGGTTGACCGGCACGCTGTCCGCCACTCTCAGGCTGGTGGCGGTGTCGCTCAGCACAATAAGCCCGGTGGACGACCACGTAGCGAGATCCGCGGAGCTCTCGACGGTGAGGCGTGTGCCCATCGCGTCGGCATTCTTCGGCACCGTGAGCACGAGGCGCTCCACCCCCTGCACCGTCGCCGGCTCCGCCTGCGGCATCGTCGCCGTCGCGGAGGCCATGGGATTGAAGCCCATCGCGTACTTGAGCACATTGGGCACTTGATCGCCCGCCGGATCGTCGTTTACCCCGCGTCGCGCCTGGGGCACCTGGTGGCGGTTGAGCCACTCGACATACGACTCCGCAGCCCCTGCCGAGATGGCAAGCAAGCCAAACGCCAGCGAAGCCGCCAGCATGCGAAAACGATATAAAGGGCACAGCAGACGTGTCATCATAGGGTTCGAGGGGGCCGGACCTGGCGCTCTACTCGGCCACCCTGCGGCTCGCTGGCTCCCCATGCAATCCCTATTATATAATCGCGCCGATATTTCACCTATCTAGGTTCATTTCCTAAAAGAGGTTTCCGGATACAGCTCGTAGCGCACCGAGGGAGTCGCGCCCCGCGCCGCCAGCGCGCAGGCGTATCCCGCGATCGGCGGCAGCGGCAGCAGCACCACCGCCCCCGCCTCCGCCAGCGGCAGTTGCACCACCGTTGGCCCCAGTTCCTGGCCGGTCGGCACCACAAAGCGATCCAACTCCAGCCTCAGACCATGCCCGACCGCCTTGACGCACGCCTCTTTGCGCACCCAGCACCGATAAAACACCTCACGTCGGGCATCTCCCTCCGCCTCCAAGATGGCCGCCTGTTCTGCCTGCGCAAAGAAGCGCCGCGCCAAACCCAGACCATCCACCTCGGCCCGGCAGCGCTCCACATCCACCCCCACTTCGCACCGCGCGATAGCCACCAAAGCCACCTCTCCAGAATGAGATACATTGAAATGCAATCCTCCGGCGCCACCGGACAGGACAGGCTTGCCCAGCGGGCTCTCCGCCAGCTCCACGGCGCTGGGGGCGCACCCCAGGTTCGCCCCCAGCAGGCGCCGCAACGCCACCCGCGCGGAGGAAAACGCTTCCCGATCCTTCGCAAAGCGAAAGGCCGCCGCCCGCTCACGCTCAGCCGCATTCAACCACGCCCCGTCGCGCGCGAAATCGCCCTCGCGCCAGCGCACGAGCCACACCTGCGCCTCCTGCGCCCCCAGTTCCCGCAACGCCGCTGGCTGCATCCACTCCAAAGCCCCGTTCCTCACCTCGCGTCTCCTCCCGCCCAGCGCCGTCGTCGCATACGCGCAGCATCGCGCCCGGCGGCAGGCTTCGTCAAGCGCCTAGGGCACGTTCCTACGTCGGAAATATAATGCGGCTTTTCCCACCGGCCGGGCTTGGCATTTCAATATTTCTTATCCATATAATCCCGCCAATGCACTTCGTTCTAGCAGGCACCGGCCTGCGGCGCTTCGTATATTTTTTCCTCCTGGCCGCAGGATTCCTACCCCTCCTTGCGCAATCCGGCGGCTCCATCCCCTCGGGCTCCGTGCGCGTCACCCTCGCTGCCGGCACTCCTGCCGCCCCTGCCACCACCGCCTTTGCACTCCATCTGACGAAGAAGCCCGCGGTGAGTGGAGCCGCCTCCGGCCGCATCACGGCCATCGGCTCCGCCTCCGTCAGCCTCGCCTCGGCCGGGTGGCTTCCCGGCGCGCTCGCCACGGCCGCCGCCCCGCATGCGATCCGCTTCACCTCGGGCGCAGCTGCCGGCCGTCTCCTCGGCATCGTCGCCAACACCGCCGATACGCTCACGCTCGGCGGCCCCGACCTCGCCACGCTCGGCATCCTCGCCGGTGACTCCTTTGAAGTCGTCCCGCTTGAGACGCTCAACTCGCTCTTCGGCGCCAGCATGCTCTCCGGCGGCGCCAACCCCGCTGCCGCTGACATCGTCCACCTCGGCGGCCAGACGCGAGACAGCTATTACTACAACACCGCGCAGCGCCAATGGCGCAAAGTCTCGGGCCGCCCTGTCGATGCCGGTCAGATCGTCCTCTATCCCGATGCCCCCATCCTCGTCTCGCGTACCGGCGCCGCCGTCACCCTGAGCCTCACCGGCCGCGTGCCCTCCACGCCGTTTCGCGCCGATGTCGCCAATGCCGGCAATACCTATACGCACACCGGCTTTCCCACCGATGCGACCCTGGGCTCCCTGGCGCTCCAGAGCCGCATCGCGGGCTGGAACGCTGCGACCACGGCCGCCCTCGCCGACAAAGTCTACATCCACGCCGACAACGCGTGGCGCAGCTACTTCTATAACGGCTCAGCCTGGCTCGCCACCTCCGGCGACGCCACCAGCCAGGACGCGCTGGCCCTCCCCGCCGGCTCACCACTCCTGATCGTCCGCCCAGGCCTCAACGACGGTGCGTCCGGCTTCGTCCGCCCGCTCCCCTACTCGCTCTGACCATGATCTCGCGCACCGCCGCCCTTCTCATTCTCACGGCGTCGCTCGCCCCCGCGCAGACGCTGGAAAACTTCTCCAACGTAGCACGCCCCGGCGCCGCCTACTTTGCCGGCGGCTGGGCCTCCGCCAACGAGCAGCCCGCCGCCACCTTTGCCCAGAGCGATGGGGCCTACGAAATCAAGGGCGTCACCAATAGCAGCGCCCACTACGTCGACCTCCACGGCCCGGAAGGTGCCATGCGAAGTATCGGCACGCAGCGCGCACTCGAACTCTCCGCCCGGCTCCTCGCGGGCAACCAAGCCGAGAGCTTCCGCGTGTTTCTCATCGACGCCGCAGGCAACTCGGCCGCCGCCACCTTTTTCGCCGCCGATTTCTCCGCCACCGAGTACAAGTACGTCTCGGCACAGCTCACGCCCTCCGCCGGCTTCAACCCCGCCGCGATCGAGCGCATCCGCATCTCGGGCGACGTCATCGATGGCGTCGCGCCCCTCGCTTTCGCCTTCAACGAGCTGCTCGCCGTCCCGCGCGCAGGCGGCGACGGCGCGATTCGCAATTTCTCCGCCCTCGGGCGCGCCGGAGTCGGCGCTGAGGCGATGATCGCGGGCTTCGTGCTCAGCGGCCCCTCCAAGCAGGTGCTCGTCCGCGCCGTCGGCCCCACCCTCGGCAGCTTCGGCGTAACCGGCGCGCTCGCCGATCCACAGCTCACGCTCTACCGCGGCTCGGCCCCCATCGCCGGTAACGACGACTGGAGCAATGACCCCGCGCTCACCGCCGCCGCCCAGCGCGCCGGCGCTTTTGCTCTGCCCGCCGGCAGCCGCGACGCCGCGCTCCTCACGACCGCCTCGCCAGCAGCCTACACCGCCGTCGCCACTGGCAGCCCCTCCGGCACCGCGCTCCTGGAGGTTTACGACGCCGAGGCCCCCACGGAGTACCCCGCGCAACAATTCACCAATCTGGCGATGCGCGCCACACTCGGCGACGCTGCGGCGCCCCTCACCACCGGCTTTGTCATCACCGGTCGCACTGCCAAGAAAGTCCTTCTCCGCGCGTCCGGCCCAGCTCTCGCGAGCCTGGGCATCCCGACCGGCTTCGCCGCCGACCCCGAACTACACCTCTACCGCCTCGAAGCAGGCGCCTATCGCCCAGTCGCCAGCAACGACAACTGGGAAACCGGCAACTCCTCTGCCGCGATCCACAGCGCCAACCGACGCGCCGGTGCCTTCCCCCTGCCTGCCGGCAGCCGCGATGCCGCGCTCCTCCTCACCCTCCCTCCCGGCACCTACACCCTGCAAGCGACCAACAAAGCCGGCTCCGCAGGCACCGGGCTGGTAGAGCTCTACGCCGTTCCCTGAGGGCGGGGGCCACTCCCCGCCGGCGGGTCGGGATCACGCCGCCACCCCGCCTGCGCGCGGCTCGCTACGTTCCACGGATGCGGCCTTTCTTCTCCTGCTCGCGCGCGAGCTGGCTCTTCACGAGATCGCGGTGCACTCGATTGCTCAGGCCGGCCAGATGCAGCCGCATCGCCTCGACGACCGCATTGGTATCGCGGGCGCTGATCAGCCGGCCGATGTGGCGATGAGCATCGACGACGCCATGGACGAGCGTCGATAGCAGCGGATTCTCGCTGCTCTTCGCCGGGATCATCGTATCGGGCAGACGGTAGAAGACGTAATTGCACTCGATCATCAGCAGATCGAAGTCATTGATAAAACGCTCGTTGCCACTCGCCTCGACGATCGTTTGGTGAAACTGCCAGTCGAGTTCTAGCCAGCGGGGCGAAGGCGCGTTGGGCGCCTCCTTGTCCATCTCGTCGCAAATCAGGTCGAGCTGCACAAGATCCGTGGCAGAGCGATTGTGGCACGCGGCCCGGGCCGCGGCCAATTCGATCGCTTCGCGGTACTCGTGAAGATGCGTGACCTCCGCGGGCGTGTAATCGCGCAGCCGCAGGCCGCGATTCACCTCGTCTTTGAGCAATATCCCCTTGGAAACGAGTTTCTGCAGCCCTTCGCGAATCGGGATGCGACTCAGCGCCAGCTTCGCAGCGAGGTCACGCTCGACCAGCCTGGCCCCAGGCAGGAACTCTTCCGAAAAAATCAGCCGCACCAGCCTCTGCAGGTTGGGGGGCGTGTTTTCGATCTTGGGCTCAAATACGCGGCGGCGTTTCGGCATGCCCGGCAGCGTAGCGGACGACGAGCTCAAGAAAAGACCAGAATTCCCGAGACCTGCTCCTCGTTTGGTATTCCACATAATCCCACTCCTTTTCGCCCCTTCCCACTATGACGATTAGCTGGGCCATCTTCAAAAATGGCATTGACTCCGCAATCATCCCATTCTTGGTATACCAAATAACCCCGCTCATGGTTCTGCTTGGGGTATCGCACGCCAGGCAGACGCTTTCTCCCGCCATTCATGCGCCCCCTTCCACTCAACGGCACTTCGGTTTTCATCCCGTCGCGATCGTGCGGATGCGCCGACGACCGTCGCTCCGAACGCGAGTGGGCCGAAGTCCGACGAATGCTCCGCACCCTCCGCTTTTGAACCGACCTGCCTCCATGAAACACTTCCGTCTCGAAGGATCCTTCCCCCTCCGCTGGCTCGCAGCGCTCCTCCTTGTATGCATCGCCCATGGCTCGCTTTGGTCCCAGGCTCCGGCAAAGGGGGCGGTCACGGGCCGCGTGATCAATGCCACCAACGGCGCCTATTTGAAAAACGCGCGGGTCTCCATCCCGCAGTCGAATCTCGAGGCATTCACCGGTGACGACGGGGCCTATCGGCTGGACAATGTGCCGGCGGGCGAGGTGACCGTGGAGGTATTTTTCACGGGGCTCGAGCGCAAGACGGAGCGAGTCAACGTCGCCGCCGGGCAGCCCGCGGTGCGCGATTTCGAGCTGACGGCGGGAGCCAATAGCGGCGTCGTCGAGCTGGGCTCATTTGTGGTAGCAGGCACGCGTGAGTTCAACGCGCAGGCAATCGCGCTCAACGAGAAGCGCTTCGCTTCCGATATGCGGGATGTCGTATCGGCCGACGAGTACGGGGACATTGGCGAGGGCAACATGGGTGAGTTTCTGAAGCATGTGCCAGGCGTCGACGTGGAGTATGCGGGCGGCGTCGTGGCGCGCACAGCGTCGGTCCGCGGTTTCCCGCCCGAGTCGACGATCGTCACCACCGATGGCGGCGATGTCGCCAACGTGGGCTACTCCGCGCTCAGCCGCGCCGCCAATCTAGATCTGCTCACGATGAACAATGTCGCGCGCGTGGAAGTCTTCAAATCCGCCACGCCGGACAAGCCAGCCAACATGCTCGGCGGCGCGATCAATGTCGTGACGAAAACCGCATTTGAGCAACGCGCACCCCGGCTGAACTACCGCGCCTTCACCACCATCAACAGCAAACACTTCGGCGACGGCACTCGCCCCGGCCCGGGGGCGGAGGGTGAGATGAGCCCCTTGCAGCCTGGCTTCGATCTCAACTACGTGGCTCCGCTCACGCGCAATTTCGGCATCACGGCCGCAGCGACCTACTTTGCCCGCCATAACGAGAGCGATCTCTACACGGGCACGTGGAATCTCACTGCCCCCACTCCCTTTCTCACCGGCTCGGTGCGCAACACCTCTCCGCAGTTGCGCAGCGGCGGATCGCTCGGGGGCGGCTTCGATTGGAAAATCTCCGAGCGCAATGTGCTGGGCGGCGCCATCAGCTACACCGAAAAGTACGCCGCGGCCGATGGCCGCGTGCTCACCACCGCGCTCGGCACGGGGGCCACCGGCAATGCCTCCGCATCCCAGTCGCTGGGCGCACGCGCCACGGCCACGATGACCAACTCGGGCGCAGATCGCTACGACCGCAGCACCCACGGCAGCCTGAAATTCCGCCACACCGGGCCGCTCTGGAAGGTCAATAGCAACGCCTTCTACTCCTACTCCACCAGCAAGGGCCGCGCCGTCGACAAGGGCAAATTCTCCGGACTCAACGCCACCATCGCCAATCTCGACATGCGCCTCGAGGGCGTGGGCTCCGGATCATCGCCATTCAACACCCTCATCGTCGCACGCGACGCCGCCGGCAACGCCGTCGACGTGTATGACTCGCGCAACTACACGCTCAATACCGTCACCAGCACGCAGCGCGACGCCACCGGCACCAAGTCCGGCCTCAATCTCGACCTCGAGCGAAGCCTCGATCTGCGGCTACCCGTGCAGCTCATGACTGGCTATGCCTATCGCCGCAGCGACTACGATCAGCGGGCGCCCAATCGCACGTGGACCTTCCTCGGCGCGGACGGCATCCCCGGCAATGCGGACAACCGGGTGGGACTCTACGATATTCAGAATAGGAGCTACTCGAAAATCGACCAGCACTTCGGGACGCCGAAGACGCAGTGGATCGACCCCTACAAGCTGTGGAATCTCTTCACCACCAACCGGGGATACTTCCGCGAAGAGCTCACCAGCGACTACACGACGGCGGTGACGCAGCGGCGCGAACTCATCGAGAACATCCAGGCGCTCTACCTACGCGGCGACGTGCGTCTCCTGGAGAATCGTCTGCTCGTCGTCGGCGGCGTGCGCTACGAACGGACCGCGACGGAAGGAGCCGGCCCGCTCAACGACATCCGCGCCACCTACCGCAAGGATGCCAGCGGCAACCTGCTCCGGGACGCCGCGGGACGCCCAATCCCGATCACCACCGATGCCTACGAGGCCGCGCGCCTCCGCTACACCATGCTCGGCGCTCGCGCCGATGGCGACTACGACGGCTACTATCCCAGTGTAAATCTGCGCTACACCATCAATGAGTGGCTCACTGCTCGCGCTTCCTATGCCCGCGCCATCGGCCGGCCTGAGCTCAGCAACATTCTCCCCGGCACCACCATCACCGATCCGGATGTCGCCAACCCGACCATCACGGTAAACAACCCCGAGCTCAAACCGTGGGCCGCCGACTCGTACGAAGTCTCGCTGGAAACCTATTTCGGCAGCGGTGGATTTGCCTCGCTCGGCGCGTATCGAAAGACGATCAGCGGCTTCTTCGCCTCCAGCCGGCAAGACGCCACCGAGGAGTTGCTGGCACAGTACTTCCTGCCGATCGACTACATCGCGTACGACATCGTCACCCAGACAAACATCGCCAGCGACGTCCAGATCGACGGGCTCGAACTCAGCGGTCGCTACGCCCTCACCTTCCTCCCGCCATGGGCGCGAGGCCTGCAGGTCAATGGCAGCCTCACCCTGAAGAAGATTTCCGGTCCCAGCGCAGCCACCCTGCAGGACTTCGGAGGGAGCACCGCCAACTGGGGCGTCTCGTTCAACCGCTCCCGATACTCCC
This sequence comes from uncultured Opitutus sp., assembly GCA_964480585.1. GTDB lineage: Bacteria > Verrucomicrobiota > Verrucomicrobiia > Opitutales > Opitutaceae > ER46. Next base: position 16,561 of record CAYZPV010000016.1, read on the forward strand.
TGCGGCTCAACTGGTCGTGGCGAGATGGGTTTCGCACCGGCTCGCTCGATGCCAACGGCATCGCGGACTACCGCGCCAAGAGCACTCTTCTGGATGTGAATGCCGAGGCACGTATCACCAAACGGACCGCGCTCTACTTCAGCGCACGCAACCTGACCAACGAGCCCTACCTCCTCGATCGCCACGGCCCATCGACACCGGAGTACGCGCGCATCCGCTCTTTCCAAAATACGGGCGTCTTCATGACCTTGGGCGTGAAGGGCGAATTCTGACAGAGAGTTAAACTGAGTTTGACCGACAGCGGCCTTACCAGGGCCGCTGTTTTTATTAGCCGCCCGCGCCAAGGACCCTCTGCTCGCCACCGGGGTCGCATTTTCGATCCAGAACTCCGCAGAGGTGCTCGCGCGGATGCGCGCACCCGCCAACGACAACTACCTCTCCTGTGCGCGAGCCCGAGCGATATCTGCGCGGAGAAAGCCGCGTTGGAAGAGCAGCAAGATTGTCCCGGCGAGCGCAAACATCACCGAGACTCCCGCAAAGACCCCGCCAAGCCCGATGTGGCCTTTTAGAAAGCCGGCCAGGAGGACGCCACAGCCGCCTGCACCGGTGGAAACGGCATTCATGAGGCCGACGCCCGTCGAGCGATAACGCGCAGGCACCACCTCGCACTGGGTAGGGTTGTCATTGGCCTGGCCGAGCCCACGGAGAAAGGAGAAGAGAGAGATGCCAATGGCGACCACCGCAAAGGGCGGCTGGCCGAGAAAGAGCAGCAGAAACGGCGACGCGAGCAGATAGAAGAGACCGTAGAGCATCATGCGTCGATGCGGGGCGTGCGCGGAAACCCGGTCGGAAAACCAGCCGCCGGCAATCACCCCCAGCACCACGGAAATCTGCAGCATGAACGTGCCCGCAAAGCCCGCCTGCGCGAGGCTGAGGCGGTACGTCTCGCGAAAGTACAGCGGCAGCCAGTTGAAGAACATCCACAGCGCCATTCCCGAGAGCATCGACTCGAGCAGCAGCGCATAGTAGCTGGGCACGCGCACCAGATAGGCGAGCGCCTCGGCAAAGCTCGCCTTGGGTACTGTCGCGGCCGGGCACGCCGGGCCGGGCGCACTCCAGGCAGGCAGGTACGCGCGCGACAACCCGGCGAAACCCAGCCCGCCAAGCCCCAGCACCAGAAAGCCGGCGCGCCACCCCCAATGCTGGGCCACCCAGCCCGCGAAGGTGCCGCCCAAGACAAGGCCGAAATTGACGCCGATGGAGATGAAGCTCATCGCGCGAGCCCGGCTCTCCGGGCCATGCCGTTCGGAGAGCAGCGCGATGGCCGCCGGCAGGAAAAAGCACTCCGCCACCCCGAGCGCGAAGCGCAAGACGAGGAGCGAGCCAAACCCATTGGCCAGACCCATCGCTGCAGTCACGGCACTCCACGCCACGATGCTCCACTGCACGAGCTTGGCGCGCGATTGCCGATCTGCCAGCCAGCCCGCGAACGGCGAGCCTAGCGCGTAGCTCCAGAGAAACACCGAGCCAAGCAGCCCGAGCTGCACATCCGTAAGCGCAAAGTCCGCACGCACCGCCGGCAGCACGGAGGAGAGCGCCGCACGATCCGCATAGTTCAGCGCCGCCGCACAGGCGAGAAAGCCCGCCAATCGCCACCGCGCGAGCGCGCCAAGAGCCGCGCCGCTCATGGCGCTCCCCTCCAGCGCCAGATCGTGGCCGCACGCTTGCGCGGGCCATCCTCGCCGCCCAGCAACAGGATATCCGCGCCCACGCGGGCCATCGCCCCAGCGAGTCGCGGGGCAGGAAGCGCAGCCTGCGCCGCGAGCGAGCCATCGCGCGCATCGTAGATCCACACGGCGGCCGAAAGCACCGCCTCCGCTCCGCGGCGGTCGACCCCGCCTGCCAACAGAGCTCGATTTTCATCGAGCGCTACGCCCATCAAGCCCCGCGGCAGCGCTTCCTTCAGGCTACGCTGCCGCCAGATGCCGACCGCCGGGGAAAATATCCACGATTCCGCCGGCGCCCGAAGATGCGCACCCTCCGTCGACCATTCCGAGCCCGGCAGCACATGCAGCTCACCGCGCAGGGGAATCACCACTGGATTGATCAAGGCGGGGCCAGGTGCGCTCAGCTCCTCAATGGCACGCGTTTCCAAATCGATGCGCCATACGCTGGCGCTCGTGCGGGCGAAATCCCCATCGACCGGCGTGCCGCCTATCACCCAGAGCGACCCCGCCAGCACGGCGGCGCCACAATAGGCCCGTGCGCTCCCTAGCGACCCGACTCGCTCCACGGCGCCAATCGCGAGATCGATGCGCCATACGGCACGCGAGGCTCCCGCAGCATCGAGGCCGCCAGCAAGCCAGAGCGCCTGGCCCTCGCACGCCCAGCCGCCGTGCGCAAAGCCGCCCGGGATACTCCCCATCTGGCTCCACATGGCCGAGCCAAGAAGGCGCCGGAGCACGGTCCCATCGATTCGCTTGTGCGCCCCTTCCCAACGGCTGCCGCCCACCATCCAGAGCATACCTTCACGACCGGCAGACGCTTGGCCCGCCACTGCCTGCGGCAGATCGCCCTCGTCGAGCCAGGCGGTGCTGGCCCCGCGCGCCACGGTCACCAGCACGATCGCGAGGGCGAGAAGCTGAGCCTGCATCACGGCGTGCGCAGCGCCGGGGCGGCGTCGAGATGCTTTTGCATGAACTCATCGATCATCTGCTCAAACTCGGCGCCGAAGACTGCGCCAGGCAACGCCCCGGCTGTCGTGGCGAGCACGCCGTGCCGGTGCAACGGAAGCTTCAGCGTGTGGAGGAAATGGCTAAACGACTGCTTCACTTCGCGGCGTAGGAAAATCGCCCAAAGTGCATCGACCAGACTCTGGAGTTCCGCCGCGAGCGCCACATCTCCGGCCTCCCAGGCAGTGAAGAGCCGGCGAAAAAGATGAGGCGCGATGCAGCCTTGCGCCACGACACAGCCGTGGCCGCCCGCGGCGAGGGTGGGCTGCACGAGTTTCTCGACGCCCTGGAGAAACTTGAAGGATTGCCCCGCTGTGGCCGCCAGTATCTCCGCGCAGCGATTGTGGTCGCTGCCGTTGGTGTCCTTGATGGCAAAGATATTGGGATGCGCCGAGAGGCGGGCGATCGTCGGCACCGCAAAGGGCGTGGGCATCCGAAGGTGGTGGTACAGCGCAAGCGGCACCGGGCAGGCATCGGCGATCGCGACGGTATACGCCTCCAGTTGCGGCTGATCGAGCGCGACGAAATAGGGGCTCATCACCACTGCCACATCTGCACCGGCTCGCGCCGCCTCGCAGGCATTGCGCACTGCATGGCGGCGCCCCATGCCGCTGATACCCGCGTACACGAGGCCTCGGGGGGCGGCAGCCCGCACCGTTTCGATGATCGCAAGCCGGTCGGCATCGTCGAGCAGGGGGGCCTCGCCCGTGGAGCCTGCGACGAAGTACTCATCCACGCCCGCCTGGCGAAGATAAGTCACGAGCTTCCCCAGGCTCGCGCGATCGATCGTGCCCTCAGGCGTAAACGGAGTCACCAAAGCGGCGATCAAGTGCGGCCGGGAAGAAGACAGGGAGGGACGACTCATGATTTCCTAGGGAGCAACAAGACATTTCTGGTATACCAAAGCAAGGCCATCTTTGCGCAAAAGTTGCCATCTAGCTGCGGGCCTGCGGCCACGCCGGATCGCGAACCGGCTCGAGCTTGGTATACTGCGGACATCAGGAGCCCCACGCCTCCATGGCCGCACGGATCATGCCCGCTTCCTGCTCCTCCATGCTGCGCAGGAGGGCAAACTGAGTCCGCGCCCGCACCAGATTGTGCTCCGAATGCCGGATGCGGAAATAGACATCTCCAGCCAGGTAGTCGGTGAGGAAACGAATCCCCACTTCATAGGTCATCAGCCGCCCTGCAAAGCCGAGGTGCGACCGCTCCACTGCGTTGAGCGTCGCGCCGGCGGTCTCCAGATAGCCCTCCACGACGGCGCGGTAAAGGGATAGATCCAGCCGCATGCGCGACGGCACGGGATCATCCTCCGCCGCGGTGCCGGTGGAGGTGCGCACCATGTCGCCAAAGTCGTACAGCGCCAGCCCCGGCATGACGGTATCGAGATCGATGACGGCCACACCGCACCCGGTGACATCGTCGAACATCACGTTGTTGATCTTGGTGTCGTTGTGCGTCACGCGCTCGTTGACCTCTCCCCGCGCGAGCAGCCGGAGAAGCACCTGCGTATCGCGTTCGCGCTCGAGCGCGAAGTCCAGCTCAGGCCGGATGGCGGCGGCCCGGTTCCTCACGTCCGCCTGGAGCGCGACCTGCAGCGCCTCGAAACGACGCCCCGTATCATGGAAGTGCGCTATCGTCTCATGCAGCCTGCCGCCCGGCAGGTCAGCCAACTGCGCCTGAAACTGGCCGAAGGCACGCGCCGCCTCCCGCGCTTGCTGCGAGCCCGTGACCTGATCGACCGTGTGGGCCCGCTCGATGAAGTCATAGGCCCGCCACCAGCCACCCTCCGCATCGCGCACATAGGGCGCACCATCGCGGGCCGGCACCAGCGCCAGCGCGCGGGGAGACCTGGCGGCGATGTGCGCGGTCACTCGACGGATGTTTTCCATCAAGGCCGGCACATTCTTGAATATCCGGTGATTTATTTTTTGGAAGATGTAGCGCCGCGCCTCCGCGCCGGAGGTCGCAATGACATAGGTCTCGTTGATATGGCCATTGCCATACGGCGCAGCAGAGAGGCACGGCCCGGTGAGGGAGAACTTGGCTGCGATCTCGCTGATATCCGGGGGCGGAGGACTGGCGCTCATCGTGGAAACTCGCGGCTCAGTAGACGCGCACTTCGCAGATGCGGGCGTGATCGAGGCCATGGGTGGCGAGCACGGTGATGCGCAGTGCGCGCGTGGAAGCGCCCGCCCCCTGAGGCAGTCGGTGCACGCGCCGACGCTGATAGTTGCCCGCGACGTCCAGGAGCGTCATCCACCCTCCCGGCGTCTCCGTCGCGAGACGATAATCCCGCACCGTCTCGGGCTGCGGCCGACCCCAAAGCATCTTGGCAGTGTATCCATCGGCCTGTGACAAGGTGAGAAAGCGGTGCAAGCCGGTATCGAAGATAAGCTGCACTTCCCGCACGACCACGGGCTCCGGCCAGCTCAGCTCGAGCGTGGCGGGCAACCCGCACGCTGGATCGCTCATCCAGCGATGGAGCCCCGGGCGGGAGCGCCCGGGCGGCGCGCTCGTGTGGAGCGCACGCTCGCGCCCGCTGGCGAGCCCGGCAAGCACCTCATGCCAGAGATTTTCTCCAGCAGGCACATCACCGCCACTCTTCGTGGGGGCGCCATGAGTCGAGCGAGTTTGCGGGGAGAGCACCTGCTCCGGCCCGGCCTCCGGCTGGGAGCTCGAGGCAGAGGCACGGGCAGCCGGCGCGAGATCGGCGGGGTCGGCGCGCGCCACGCCGATGAGATACGCATCGTCGCGCAGCAGCCTCTGCTGCAGCTCCGCCACCAGATCGGGTCGTCCGGCGAGGTCAGCAGGCTCCACCCCAGCACGCAGCGCCACCGCCGCCGCGGTGCCCACGCCCTGCCCTACCGCCGCACAGGTGGCCATCACGCGAGTGGAGGCAAAGGCGAGGTGGGTGGCCGAGATATTGCGGCCGGCGAAGAAGAGGTTGCTCACGCTCGCCGCCACGCACGCTCGCAGCGGTATGTCGTAGAGGTGCGGCAGGTGATGCTGTGTGCAGGGCATCTCCTCCGGCGCATCGACTCCCTCGGGCGGATGCGTATCAACCGGCCAGCCGCCAAAGGCGATCGCGTCGGGAAAAGCGCGCGAACCCAGGATATCGCCCGCCGTCAGCACGTGCTGCCCCAGAAAGCGGCGGCTCTCACGCTTGCCGGGGATGGAGCCGATCCACTCCAGCGCCCACTGCGAGGCATCGAGGCCGGACTCGTTCTTGATGTAGTTCCAGACGCCCAGGGTGATCGCAAGGAGCTCATCGCGGATGCGCTCATTATCCTTGATGGTATCGAGGCAGCCACCCCACTCGATCCACCAGTAGCCATACTCCAGCCCGAGATCGGAGCCTCCCTTGCCAAAGGGCCGCAGGGCAAAATCAGCCGCAGTATAGCGGCGCACCCAAGGGGGCGCCACATAGGGCATCGGACGATCGTGCCGCCGCGCCTGAAAGAGGATCGTGGAGCCGAGCGTCTTGCCATCGGCCACCTCCGGCGCGAGCGCTTCGCCATGCGCGGCCTGCGCTTCCCGCCCGCGCATGAAGGGCGCGCCCGCCTCCAGACCCAGCCGCCCGTCGCCCGTGCTGTCGACAAACATCCCCGCAGTGATCGTAAAGCGATCCTCCGTCGAGGGTCGCTCAGCCGTCACGCTCACGATCCTCCCGGCATGCACCCGCGCCGCCGTGACCGTCGTATTCAGCAGCAGCGTCAGCGAGGACTCCGCGCGGCAGAGTTCATACAGGGTAAGATCGAAGAGCGCGGGCGCCCGCTGGGGATTGCGCACGGCGCTTTCGAGACGGATCTCTTCGATCAATCCGCCCTCCCGCGGCTCCAGCACCAAGGGCAGCCCTGCATGCAGGCCGGTGGCCCCCACGATGTGCATGCGAATCTCACTGGAGGCATTTCCGCCGAGCACGGAGCGATCTTGCACCAGGATGACGCGGAGTCCGAGACGCGCCGCGGCAAGCGCGCAGCAGACACCTGCCATGCCTCCTCCAGCCACCAGGAGGTCGCAGTCGAGCCGGTGCTCGGTAATCGTCTTCATGGCGAAGGCTCCATCACGCCGGGCAGCGGGCGGCGGCGGTCACTTCACTTCATCCCACAGATAGTCGAGCCGCAGCAGGTCGCACGGAGCTCCATCGCGACCTTTGTAGGTAAAGACGTGCAAAAGCGTGCGCCCCTCCCGCTCACCGTAGACCGCCATCGCGTAGTAGCCGTCGGTCACGTTTTCATTGGCATGGTTATCGAGGATCGCGCAGCCCGTCACCGCCAGGGTCTCGGGATCAAATCGCAGCAAGGCGAGCTGCATCTTTGCTCCGCTGGTGGTGCGATTGCGCCCGAGCATGTAGCCATGCCCGTCGCGCACCCATATCCGGGGCCGACCGATGTAGCTGTTGATAAAGGGATACGCGCCCGTGAGCGTGACGCCCTTGGTCTGGCGAAACCCTAGGTCGGTGCGGTGCAGTCTTTCCTTACTGTCGTAACCTCTCGTGGTGACGATGAAGCCATCGCCGTAGCGGATGAACGCGCTCTCATTGATCCGCAGATCGCCAAACTCCGCCGAGAGATTGCGCACAAACTGCCAGGTGCGGCCCGAGTCATCTGATCGCAGCGCGTCGACGCTCCACCGCCGGCCCGGCTGATAGCCAAAGGTCATCGATAGCTGCCACGTCACCGTCCCCTCGGTGACGAAATCGAAGGGGTAGCCATAGGTGATGCCGCTCACCACCGGAAACGCCTCGGGGCCGGCAAAGGCCTTGCGTGCCGGATCCCAGCGAAACCATTCCTGGCCCACACGATAGTGCCGCGAGTCGTGGCCCACCTCCTGCACGTCGACATGCAGCGCGATCGTGCCATCGGGCAGCCGCGCAAACTCGCCCATCTGGTAGAGCTTGGGAGCCGGCGCCGCGAGCCGCTGCACTCGCTGAGTCGTCGCCGTGGAAATGCGGTGGCTCAGCACCTCCAACGCCGCGCCCGCATCCGCCGCGTGCCGTGCGCCCGCCTTGGCCGATAGCCATACCTCATCCTCCGACACCCGCAGCAAGGCTGGAAATGCCAGGTAACGGTAAGCCTCGGGCTGCTCCGTGGCCTTCAAAACGGGATGGACAGCCAAAGGCCGCACCTCCCGGGGCACAGGCGCGGCCTGCGCCCCTCGCAACGAACTCACGCCGACCACAAGCGCAGGAAGCACGGCAACCAAGGAACGAAGGAGGACGGGGCAACTCATGCCAGCAGGCGAATATTTTGGTATACCATTGTCAAGACATCATGCAATCACCATCACCCATTGCGGCGATTTTGCACCACTATTGGTATACCAATACCGATCCAGCGTCGCAAAGGGGCTAGCCCGACTACGTCCTGGATCCGGACGCGGCGCGATATCGAGGAGGTTTGCCAGGCCAGACGGTAGCCAGCAGGTGGTCGCCCGCCGCGATGATTCGGGAACAATTAAGGATCAGACGGTGGGCACCGTGCCACCATCGATCACATACTCTGCTCCATGAATGGAGGAGGCCCGGGACGACGCGAGGAAGGCAACGAGCTCCGCCACTTCCCACGGCCACGCCGCACGACCAATGGGAATACCGCCGAGTGCATCCAAGATGCTCTGGCGCGCCGTCTCCTCATCCGTACCGCCCCTCTCGGCCAAACGAGTCACCATCGCCTGGGAAGCCGTGGTGTTGATCCAGCCCGGAGAGACCGAAGTAACGCGAATCCCTTTTGGCCCCACTTCCTTGGACAGGGCCTTGCTGTAGGTAGTCAGCGCCGCCTTGGCGGCAGCGTAAGCGATCGTCGTTTCGTACAGTGGAAGCAGGCGCTGAATCGACGAAACATGAATCACGATGCCATCTCCGCGCTGCACCATCGCCGGCACGAATGTGCGGTCGAGCCGCACCGCACCGAGCAAATTGAGGTTTAGTTCATCCATCCAAAGCTCGTCACTCAATCCGGCAAATCCACCGGGCGGAGTCTTGGAACCGCCAAGGTTATGTACGACGACGTCGGGCGTGCCAAGTGCATCCAGAACCGCTTGCGCCGCCCTGGCCGCACCGGCGGCGGTGCTGAGATCGGCGGCAATGAAGACCCCGGGCAGATCGGAATCCTTGGGCGCGGTGCGTGCCGTGGTGGCTACGCGCGCGCCGCCAGCGGCAAAACGGCGCATCATAGCTTCGCCGGCACCCTTGGTGCCTCCAGTGACGAAGACCCGCTTGCCGCTAAATTCATTGGGATCGATGGAGAAATTCGGGGTGCTCATGCTCAGGAGAATTTGAGGGACGAAATTTTTCCGTCGCGCAGGGTGACGGCGTAGTCGAGTTCGATTGGACTGCCGGGGAAGGATCCCGAGGTGTGAACAGTGAGCAGCCAATCGCTGGCGTGGCCCTCAGCGCGCAGCACCTCGGCTCGCGGCTGATACTTCCGCGTGTATTCGACGATCCAGCTCCGGATGGACTCATGTCCGCGGTAATCTTGATTCTCGTCGTGAACGTGAGCGTCGGCGCAGAAACAGTCTGCAGCCGCAGTTGCATCGAAGCGGTTGGAGGCGTCGAGATAGCGGGCAATGATTTCGGGTATTTTCATGGCGTTGTTTGAATGTCAGTCGTCCGGATTGAAGAGCGCCGGAAACGCCTGAGAATATCCCACTTGGCCCGATCCGGCGATTGCCATGTTTTTTCAGGGGCTCATACTTTTTGTTATCACCCCTATATTCCATGGAACTGCGCCATCTGCGTTATTTCACGGCCGTAGCCGCGCACGGAACCTTCCGGAAAGCGGCCGCCTCCCTACACCTCACTCAGCCTGCGCTCAGCCGGCAGGTTCGGGATTTGGAGGACGAACTGGGGGTGATGCTAATAAAACGCGGAAGAAATTTCGCGACGCTGACTGATGCGGGCGAACTGTTTTATGAGGAAGCCCGCGAGGTCCTGGCGCGGGCAGCTCTCGCCGTCGAGCGAGTGAGAGGAGGAAAGCAGACAGAAGCGCTTCGGGTCGGTTACGGCCCTACTTTAACCGCCGGAATAATGCCCTCCGCCTTGGAGCGATTTCAAGCCGCTGCGCCGCGAGTGCGGATCGAACTTTGCGATCTTTCACCGCGCGAAATGTCCCAGCTAGCGGCCAAGCACCAACTCGATTTATTGATCGCACCGGGCGATGGTAAAACCATCGCGCAGGACTTCAGGTGGTCGGAACTGCGTCGCCTCTCGCACGTGCTCGTCATGCCGGCTTCCCACCCTTTGGCCCGACTCAAAAAGATCCCGCCGCGACGTCTGAGCGGGGTACCGCTCATTGGATTGGGTCGGGAAAACTTTCCCGGCTATGCCGAAAGTATGCGCGCGATGCTCAGACCCTTCGGGGTGCGACCGTCGTTCATCAAGATGCTAAACGACGGTGTGTCGGCCATGTTCGCCGAGTTGGAGGCCAGCCATGCTGCGGCGATTCTCGCCGATGGGATCGTCAACACGATGCCACGTGCCCTCGTCGCCCGGCCCTTCTCGCCCGCCTTTCCCTCCGTGATGGTCCAAGTCGGAATCCCGGCAGCCGCTTCAAATCCCCACGCGGAGACATTCGCGCGCCTCTTGCGGGAGGAATCCGTGCGAACGAAACGAAGCTAAGGATCCGACATTCAAGTCATCTGCGTTAGGGCCAGCGCCGATTGATTAGTGGGTGGCCTTGCCGGTGCGGCCAGTCACTCGGCCACAAATCCAAGAAGCGTCGGGCTTGGGGGTGTTCACGTTTAAGCGAACAGACCACAGGCCGCGCTCCGGCCGATTCCGGCTCTCAAGCCAGATCTTGAAGTTGGCGTCCCCACGGGGATTCGAAACGGGCTGCGCCTCACAAAACTAAGTCGCGAGTAAACGCGGACTTAGTTAATGGTTAATGGTTTAGAACGTGCAGAAAGATGCACAGTTCACGGGAAAAGTGAACCAAAAAACATGGTTTTTGGCAACCTGTGGCAACCTTCCACCCCCGCGGGGCGGCTTGCCCCATGGGGTAGCTCGTTCGTCATGAACTTCGAAGTTCACCGAGCCCAGCTAAGGGAGATGGGTGAGCTTCTACGAAGGGTTCCGCAAGAGAAGACCTCAGTCATGATCTCCAGCCTGAGTTTGCCCCTTTTGCGACGTAGGGTGCCCGCTCGTTGTGCCTTTACAATTCCTAGCTACTTATGGATAAATAACGAGGTTTCGTATGAACGCCCTTCCGCAACGTCTTCGCGCTGTATTTCGATCAGCCAGCGTCCGCCGCTCTCGCGACTTCGCCCGCCACGGCATCAACCGGGCGCAACTTCAGTGCGCCGTGACGGAGGGCCTTGTCGAGCGCACCGGCCGTGGCCTGTATGTCTTGCCCAATGCGACCACGGTGACCGAGCAACACACCCTCGCCCACGTCGCCACCCGCGTTCCGCATGGCGTCTTCTGCCTGCTGAGCGCGCTGCGCTTTCATCAGCTTACCACGCAGAATCCGTCGGAAGTCTGGCTCGCGCTCCCTCCCGGCGCGTGGCGACCCCGGCTCGATGTCACCTCCCTCCGTCTATTTCATTTCTCTGGAGCAGCACTGCGCGAGGGAGTGGAACTTCACGAAGTCGAGGGCGTGCCGGTGCGCGTTTATTCGCCCGCCAAGACCGTCGCCGACTGCTTCAAACTCCGAAACAAAGTTGGCCTCGACGTCGCGCTGGAAGCGCTCCGTGAAACCTGGAAGGCCCGCCGCGCCACCATGGACGACCTACACCAATTCGCCAAAATTTGCCGCGTCGCCCGGATCATGCAGCCCTACCTCGAAAGCCTGTCGTGAGTCCAACGCCGAAGAAGAATCTGCCGGCTTCCGTTCGTCAGCGCCTGCTCACTTTGAGCAAACAACGAGGCCAGCCCTTCGATCTCCTCCTCGTCCGCTACGGGATCGAACGAATGCTCTACCGACTCGGCCAGTCATCCCACGCCGGCAGTTTTCTTCTGAAGGGCGCCATGCTCTTTGCCGTGTGGGGCGAGAATGCGCCCCGGCCTACCCGTGACGTCGATCTCCTTGGCTTCGGCCCCGCGGATGATGCCGATGTGAAAGCGAAGTTCGTCGACCTCTGCACGATCGCCGTCGATCCCGATGGATTGGAATTCCACCCCGATAGCGTCGCGATCGAGCCGATCCGTGAAGAAGCGTCATATCCTGGGCTCCGCGTCACGCTCAACGCCTATCTCGGTAACATTCGCATCCCGCTCCAAGTCGACATCGGTTATGGGGACGCCGTGACGCCCGCGCCGACCGAAGTGGATTTTCCTCCGCTACTCGATTTTCCAGCACCGCGCGTGCGCGCCTACCCCTATTACACGGTGGCCGCCGAAAAACTGGAAGCCCTCGTCCTCCTCGGACTCGCCAACACACGGCTCAAAGATTTCTTCGACCTGTGGTATCTGAGCCGCAAATTTGTGTTCGAGGGATTGCTTTTGACCGAAGCGGTCACGCGCACCTTCGCCCGGCGCAACACCAACCTGCCGACCGCCGTGCCGGTGGCGCTGACTGTGGATTTCGCTGCGCAAAAAGTGTCCGTCTGGGCCGCTTTTCTTCGCCGCAACAGACTCGGGCCGGTGGAACTGCCGGACATCCTCTCCGTGATCCATAACTTTGCTATGCCAGTCTTCACCGCCGCGACGGCTAAGCAGCCACTGGCCCAAACTTGGACGCCAGGGCAGGGGTGGCACAAATAGGGTTTTCGGTTTGCATAAGGCCTACGGTCGACCACGCCGAGATACCTCCCTCCCACGCCAAATGCTTGTCAAATCAGTAAATAGCACTTGTATGAAAAAAGGCCTGCGACGCATCCCGCGTCCCTCCCGCCGAGTTCGGGATTTGGCTCCTCTACCCTTATGTCAGAGCAAGCTGTTCTAACCCTTGTCCTAATCTTAATAGGTGCCGCTGCGACCGCTCTCACCGTCCGAGTGATTATCAAAGTCCGCAACCGCACCACCGACAATTCTAACTCGGTTAAGCAGTCGCGCAATAAGGTTGGTGGCGACCAGGCGGGACGCGACATCAACAAATAATCGCTGGTAACCACAGGTGTGAGCGAGACCAACGGCGACAACAAGGTCGAACAAAAGGCCAACGTAGTCCAAGGCGACCAAGCCGGCAGAGACGTCAACAAGCCGACTTTTGTTTACCACGGCGCGGTGACTCCGATGGCTCGGATGATAGCGAAATTCCGGGTCGAAACCGCAAATGATCGGGAAATGAGGCAGACGATCGAGCGCCTACAGCGATGGTTTCGGTCGGAAAGCGACGTAATAGGTCTCGATGAAAAACTGCGCTTAGGTGACCGTGCGGACCTCATCTTGCTAGCGATTGAAGCGAAGGACCGCTTTGCCAAATGCCTTCTGCGGCATGAATATTCTCCCGCAGCTCAGGAGATCTACGCCTTTCTCTTGGCAAAAACCTACCAGATCTTCGTTTCAATCATTTATCCCCAAATCTGCCGCGGGGCGACCGCGGCGGAAATCGATAGACTGTTGGTTTCCGAGGTCTACGACAAAGTCGAAGCCCTGCTTGAGGACAATCCTCTCGAAATCATGCCGGAAGAGGTGATGGGCATGCTATACTGGCTCACCGGAAACTGTCACCTCAAGTGGTCAAAAAATGCTCATCTACAATCCAGCATTTGACCTTCACCACGGTGTGTTCCGTTTCTTGCAGTTGCTCACGGTCGATCCGGCGCGTCCATTCGAAACCGAGCGATTACGCATTCTTGATTTCTTCATGCTTTTCCCCGAGGAGATTGAAAATATCCGCTTCCCGAGAGAATTGATGGGCAAGCGCGCTCTGTTCAGGAGAAAAAACAACCCTTACCGAAACCTTGGTAATGCTCGCAGGGTGTTCGCGGAACTTGCGCCATTTCAACTCGCCGCGCTCCAGTCCCTCGCCGCTCGAGGGCTGGTTGACACCAAAGAGCTTCAAGATGGCCAGGTCGTGCGGACAGAACAGCCGCTTCCGCCAGAACTCTCCCAAGCGGTTGTCGCTCGCAATCAGCTTTCACCCGATCTTTTGGACCTCGTATCTTCTAACCTCGCCAAGCTCCCTCTGCATGGTGAAGGCGGTCTAAAGGCGCGCGCTAACTTACAGGATACCCGCTATGACGCGTCTTGATCCGAGTCTATTTCTTTCGCGTCTCATCGTGTCCCGCCACGGGGCGGTGGTTTATGACCAGAAATTCCATCTCGGCGTAAACGTTATCCGAGGAACGAACAGTCATGGGAAATCCACCATCGCGGAGTTTATTTTTTTCATTCTCGGCGGCGACACTTATAAATGGAAACTGGAGGCTGCCGCCTGCGACTACGTTTGGGCAGAGGTGTTGATCAACGGCGCCACTGCGGTTCTCCGGCGGCCAGTCACCAACAAGCGCGGACAAGAGATGAATATCTTTTTCGGTTCCTACGAGGAGGCAAAAAAGTCCGCGGTGGAGGGTTGGCGGGTTTATCCATATCGGCGCACGTCAGACACCGAAAGTTTCTCCGAGGCGCTTTTCACCGCACTGAAAATGCCTGAAACGTTGGGTGAAGCATCGGGGCATATCACGATGCACCAACTCTTGCGATTGATCTATATAGATCAAATTACGCCGCCAGATGCTTTGATGCGCACTGAGGAGTTTGATTCCCCTCTGACTAGGCGTATCATTTTGGACTACCTATTGGGAGTCTACGACAACTTGCTCTATCGCGATCAGTTGGAGCATCGGGAGGGTAAGCGCCGGCAGGAAGAAATGCGCGAACAGTTAAGACAGTTGGAAACGGTTCTGGATCGAGCGGAAATTGACACAGACCCCAAACAGTTGCTGGAGCGGACCGATGCCGCAAATCGGCATCTAGCGGCTCTTGACCGCGAGATCGCTGCGTTACGTGAAGTGCAGATCGCCGCGCAGGCAAAGCAAAACAGCGACATCGCTCCCGTAGCGGCGCAGTTCTCCGAAAAGCGGACGCAGGCTTATGAGCTATCGAACGAAACCCGCGATCTAGCTATCGAGCTTGAGGACTCGACCCAATTTATCGCCTCGTTGGAAACACGCATCGCCGCCCTTGATGATGCTGCGGTTACTCGTGAGGTCCTCGGAGCAATGCCGTTGCATTTCTGCCCCCAATGTCTTTCGCCCCTCGCGGCTGCCGCTGCCGGTGAGTCCTGCGTGCTATGCAAGCAACCGACGAATGCAGAGATTACCAAAACTCACGCCGCCCGGATGCGGCAGGAATTGGCGCTTCAAGTTCGCGAATCCAAAATGCTTCTTGAGCGCAAGCAGGCGGAATATGCAGACAAGCGCGCTCGGCTGGATAAGGCGACAAAAGAAGCCCAACTTTTGCAACGCGAATACGAGCGCCTTGTCGCCACGGTGCAAACAACGCGCGACGCAAAGATCGACTCCCTTTTGGTGGAAAAAGGGGGTCTCGAACGCACCATCGCCGATTTGCTGCAGAAGAATAAAGTTATCCAGGTCCTGCTGAACCTTCGCGCTCAAGAGGCTGATTTGGCAGCCCGCATGCAACAACTGGGGATTTCGATTCAAAAACGCTTGTCCGATCAGAAGGCGAAGTTTTACGAGGCTCTAGCAGTGGTGCAAAAGTTTACCGTTTACCTACTGCACCGCGACCTTCCTTTGGAAGAGCGCTTCCGGCTTGCCCGCGACGTCTCGCTTCGGGCGGAAGCAAATACTTTCGCCGTCGATGGCGAGAATCAATTCTCGGCCAGTTCGATGACCTATCTCAAAAACAGCATTCATTTCGCACTGCTGTTTGCCTCGTTAGAACTTCCATACCTGCGCTATCCAAGACTGATAGTTTGTGACAATATCGAAGATAAAGGTATGACGACTGACCGAAGTCGTAACTTCCAGCGTAATATCCTCGCGCTTTCCCGCGATGCGAAGGTTGAACATCAGATTATATTCACTACTTCGATGGTAGACCCTTCTCTCGATACGACGGAATTCGCTGTTGGCCCCAACTATGTCGGAGGCTTAAAGACGCTTGATATTGCTGCCAGTATGGGCCGGTCTGGTGAATCTGTGTCCTGAGCGCCTCTTTCCTCTTTCTCGCGTAGCCGAAGGAACGCGCAGAAATGAAATAGCGGCGGCCGCCCGTGCGGCCGCCGCCCAGGAACTCCACGAAGGCTACGGACGCACGCCGTTGCCGCGCACCGTCTGATTCATGGCCTCCTGCTTGGCGGCGTTGATGAACGCGCGCTGGCGATTGGCCTCGGGCACGTTGCGGATGCGTTCCTCGACTCGTTTCTGAATCTCGGGATTCTCCGCGACCCATGCCTTGATCTCGTTGTTACGGGTCTCGGCGTAGTCGTTCCTCTGCATTTTGCCGAGCATCAGCTTTCGGATGAGCTCT
This sequence comes from uncultured Opitutus sp., assembly GCA_964480585.1. Classification (GTDB taxonomy): domain Bacteria; phylum Verrucomicrobiota; class Verrucomicrobiia; order Opitutales; family Opitutaceae; genus ER46. Next base: position 32,671 of record CAYZPV010000016.1, read on the forward strand.
TCTTTGGGGAGCTCATTGTAATACTCGTGCAGCTTCGGATTCTCCGCGATAAACCGATCCAGCTTGGCATCGATCTCCGGGTTTCTCCGCAGCGTGGATTCCTGCGCCTTCTTACGTTTGGCGACTTCTTCACTGAGTGGCATAGTGCCTCCTGTTTTTCCCCAGCCATTTTTTCGCGAGGCGACTGGTCGCCAGCGGCATTTGACCTCGTTCGGGAGAGATCCTCCCAAAGTGCTTCGAGCTATAGGCAGTCTTCATCGATTTCTCCGTTGGCGTGTGGCTCGATCGAACGCCGACTGATGTCGAGCACCGCCAACTCGAATTCCCTCCTGATCTGCGACGCCGTGCCGCACGCGAGCCAGAGTGCGACGAGGGCCGGCGTATCCGGACTCATGGCATAGAATTCCTGTATTTGACGGCGCGCCTTTTCGAAGTTCTCGAATACCTCCGGCGGCAAAAAGACGGGCACACCATTGTCGACGGCGCGCGGCGTAATGGGTGCAGGTGTTTCGGTGTTCATTTTTTCTCGATGATTGCCGGCACCTGCTGGCGCAATTCGGCCATCTGCTGACCCAGCCGCGTCAGCTCTTTGGTTAGCGCCTCGTTTTGTTCGATGAGCGTGGCGACAAGCTGGTTTTGCTCGGCCATCTTTTGCTCCAATTCCTGCGGTAGCGGCCCCGGCGTTTTCGCAGGATCAGCCACTGCTAGCACCGGTCCAAGCGGCACTACCGTGGGGGCGTTGGGATTCAGGTTCCACGACGCGCCGGCTTCCTTCCGATAAACCACGTGCGCTTCGTGCATCACGCTCGGGTCGCTCGGATCGACGTAGCGCCCGACCGGATAAGATTTCAGGGTTTCGCTTACGCGCACCTTTTCAACGTTAGTCTGGTCCAGATCGGTGCCGGACACGGGTGCCGCTACTGGCAGCGGCTGCAACGGAGCGGGCGGCATGGCCGCCTTCCGCGGCACCGTGTCGCAACCGGACACGAGTGCTACCAGTGCGCACCCTACAAACAGTTCATTTCTCATTCGATTTCCTCCAAATTTCCGCGTTCGCGACGTTGCCGCGCGTTCCCTTCGCGACATCGACCGTCTCCGTCACGTAAAGATAGAACTGCTTGCCCGCGGGAACTCGCACGTAGAACCCGTCCTTAGCGATCGCTTCCTGAATCTGCCGGGCATACGCGTTGAGCACATCCGCAGTCCCTTGCAAAGCGGCGTTGCGGCTGGACGCCACCGGCACTTGAGCGACGCCACCAAAGGCCGTGCCTTCGTTCTGCAGATCCTGCAGCCCGCCCGCGAAGCCCGCGAGAAACGTCGCGGCGAACAGGCGGACTTCCTGCCAGCTATCGGTTTTGACCAAGTCGCCCAAGAGCCCGGCGGAGCCATCGCGCAAGCCGAACTCGCCGCTGACATCGTCCTTCGCCCGATCCAACGCAATGCCGTTAATCACCAGTTCAGTGCCGTTCAACGCGCTCCCGTCACGCCAGACGACAACCCATTTGCCCGAGGCTGCGATTCGCTCGCGTGCACGGTCCAACGCGGCACGACCATGCACCTCTGCCCCAGCCGGGATAATCAACTCGCCTGCATGCCAAACGTCATCGGTGACCAACCCAATGACAGGCGTGTCGAGCTTTGAGGATTCGATCGTGACTACCGTTTCGCACGGAATCAGCCGCCCGAATGGCGCATAAGTCTTCGAGAGCATTGGCCCGCTCTCCGCCGTCGGAATCGCGACCAAGCTTATGGGCAGAATCCGAGGTTTTGCCGGCACTTCCTCTGAGCGAGCTTCCCTCCGACCAAATACCCGGGCCGCCGCTGGGCGCTCTTCTTGGGGCGCCGAGGCCACTTTCGGTGCGCTGGCTGCGTTAGCGCGCGGCGGCACAGTAAGGGGCACGCCTGATCGTGCGATCGACTCCCGCATCGGCGCTGCGGCCTTCGCATCCACCATGGTCATCTGCGCACTGCGGCTGCGCTCCCGCGCGTTGCTGCGGTGGATAATCATCCCGCCGGCCGCGGCAAAAATCACGAAGAGCGAAATTGTGCCAGCAGGTGACTTGAGGAAATGCAGGATAGTCATGATCCGTTGGGCACAACGAGCTTCGCGTCGCGTTCGACCCGCGGCACGATGATGCTGAACTGATTCTTGAGGCTGAGATTGGCCCGGCCGCCACGAGGCGTGCCGGTGATCGCAAAGAATCCGATCGTCGTCGCCTTGGGCGGAACGATGCCCGAAGCATCCGCGATAGCGGCATAGTAGACGTTTTGGCCGACACGTGCCGCGAGCCGCTGCGGTTGGTAAACGATTTCGTGATCGCCGCCATTTTCGAAACGCAGGCGAAACACCACCGTATCCTCCGGATCGAAACGAAAGACCTCCTCGATGGTTACGCGAAAGTCTTTATAGTAAGTGACGCTGGCTGGCGTTGCTCGTTCGATCTGCTGCGCCGCCTCTGGGTATTGGCTGGCGATTAGTGCGTGACTCTTGGCCCGGTCGAGCAGCGCAAGCAGAACCTCGGGCGTCACGCGTCGCCGAAGCGACGCGCTGCGACCGGTGAGCTCGTCTTCGTAGAAAGTCACTGAGCCGAACGCCTCTTGGCCCACGGTGAAACGGAGGACGTAGGTTTTGTTCTTCCAGACGACGTTGACCGCCGCTCGTGCGCCGGGCTCAAGAGCGCGAACGCTGAAGAATGTCCGCCCGGCAGTATAGGCGAGGAGGACCGGCGCGGGATTCTCGGGGCTCGCGGACACGTTGGCCCCTTCAATCGCCGTTAATGCCGAGGGAAACATGAGCGTGGTAGGCGCCTCGGTGCTGATGGGGATTTCGTAGACACTCCGCTCATCGAGCGGAAACTGCTTCACGGCTGCCGAAGCAGCCGAGCACTCGATGCACCACAGAGCCGCCGCCACCCCAATCAGAAAATAGTGCATTCGTAGGACCATACGCCGAGGGGATAACGCTTGTTCGCGAGCATATCCGGATTGCGCGCGAAAGTGAGGGTGAGAGTGAACTTGGGGCTCTCCGCGAATACCTGATTTTCGAACGCGCCCGTTCGAATGAGCTGACCTTCGACTTTCACGAGCACTCGGTCTTCGCGGGTGCGGAGAATCTCGAGTTTGAAGACCTCGGGCTTCTGGTGGATCTGCTTCGCATCGAACTCACCCTGAGATTTTTCGCGGTCTGCGTTGGCCTTGGCATGTGCATCCGCGAGGAACAGCTTTTGCAGCATGTCCGGATAGTCCCAGCCCTTGGGATTACGCTGGAAATAGGCGAGCGCCGCCCAAAGCGCCATCGATTCGTGCAGTTCTCGGGCTTCCTGAAAACCCAAGAGAGGAGAAATGGAGAACGAGCCGGCGCCGTCCAACACCACAACCCGCTCGCGGGCGCGGTAGGCGCGGATGATTAAGTAGGGTTGAATCACGCAGAACGCCAACGCTCCACAGGCGATCAGAAACCACGCGCGAGCCGCGAACGCGTGGTCGGCAAAAAATTTTGCCGGAGAGAAGCCGGTTCCACGCGCCGCGTGTGCCGGCAGCCGCTTGGTCTGATCGACTGGCGTCTGCCGCAACTCAGCCGGCACAGCACGCGTCACCGGAATGGACTCTTCGTTGGTCATGAGGGAGCGGTTAGATACTCGGACGAGCGACAACGGGGGGCGGAGTCGATGTAGGCGGAGGAGCAGTTGCCACCGGGAGCGCTTGGGGCGAGGCGGCTGAGCCGCGCCCCAAGCGATAGCTGAGGCCGTAGATCGCTCGTGAGCCGGTGTTCACGATCGTCGCGAAATTACCAGACCGGCCGGTGAACGCCTGTCCCTGGGCGAAAAGCGCCTGCATCACGACCGGAGTCGAAAGCATGCCGACAATGATCATGATGGTCGCCAGAATTCCTCCCATGAACGTCAGAAGCGGCGAATACATCGCATCGGTCATCGTCGCTGGGTTCGGCCCGACCGCGCCCCGGAAGTCCGTCCACACCGCAAGTGCAACGAGATTGGTCAGCGCGAAGCCGATGGGCCAGGCCATGATCGCCAGCACCTGCTGGAAAAAACGCACCGCAATGCTGCCGAAACCCGGCACTATAAACAGAGCCAGCATGAAAGGGGTGATCAAATAGAGCAGCCAGCGCAGCACGTATTGCAGGATATGCATCGGCACGGCGATCAGCGTGCCGACATAGATGAAGATGTTCGCGATCGCCCGAGATACGGCCTGGTAGATCGATTCGTTGATGTTGCGCCACGACCACTCCCGACCCTCGGGGTTGTCAGTCGTCGACTCACGTATCGTCTGCGAGGCGGAAGTCGGATTTTCGTTATAACCGGGATCGATCTGCTCTGCGACTTCGAGGAAGACCTCTTCCACCTTTGGGAACCACGCATCCATGAATGCGACGGCGGCGACGATCACGATGGCTTTCGCGAATACCGCCAGCAATCCAATGCCGCCCGTGCGGGGACTGGCCGCGTAGGCAATTAGCCCCGCGACCATAATCGCAAAGACGATGAAACGGAACGCACCAACGAGAGCGACCATCTTGCCTTCGAGTGTCGGCAGATAGATTTCCATTAGCGTTTGTTTTCGGGTGACGGAACCGGCTCCGTCTTCTTTTCCGGTGGCAGGCCGAGGTCCAATCCCGGAGGTTTCCGCCCGATCTTCTTGCCGATTTCGGAGATCGCCTTGTTGGCACGCTGAAGATCGCGCTGGGCCTGCTCTTCCATTTCGAGCTGCTTGCGTTCCCGCTCGATGTCTTCCCGGCTTCGACCGCAACCGACGAAGGCGACGGCAGAAACTAAAATGATGAGCGGAGAAATGAATTTGCTTTTCATGGTGAGGCGTTTTTCCGAAGGCGCAGCGAGTTCAGGTAGGAACTCACCCGACGGTTCGCGAGGTAGTCGTTTTTCGCAGCTAGCTCGGCCGCTGCGATCCGCTCCTGTTCCAGACGGGCGTCGTTCGCGATTTTCTGGAGCGCCACCGCATCCACCTCGCGCCGCCGCACGGCGTCCATCTGGGCGAGCTGCCCATTCAGCGCGATGAGCTTTGCGGAATGCTTCTGGGTTTCCGCTTCTGTTTCCGCGACCTTCAAATCTTCGAGCGTGAGCGCGATCTCCGTCTGCAACTCCGCTTCGCGTGTCTTCGTCTCGTCCGTGACCTGCTCCGTGTTTTCCTGGCGCGCTTCGAGGAGCGTGTAGCGGCGATGTAGCAATGGATCCCGCCTGATTTCGTTGCCATCGAGGTCGAGGTCCGAAATCGCGCGGTAGCTGCCGTCTGCTGTTCGTCTCAGTGACTGCAGGCTGTCCGCCAATCCGAGAATCGCCCACTTGGTGCGACCGTAATCCCGGGCCAGTTCCTTCTGACCCATGCCTTCCAGCACGATTTTTGCTCCCGCTTCGACGGGATTACCCGACCAGCGGCGGATATCGTCCTGAATGTTGATCTGTCGGTTGAGCTGATCGATCTGGGTTCGCAGATTGTTGATGCTGTCGACCCACTTCGCGATGGTTGCCGCGTGCGCGATCTGGTTGTTGGCAAGGTTGGCGACGTCAGTCACCGGTATCTGGGCTCGTAGCGCAGTCGAATAAAGCGCGAGAACGCCAAGCAGGGTTAATGATGTCTTCATGGTCCAACGCGTATATATTCAACCCGAGCGTTCTGGATGACGCCGTTAATCTGGCTCTCTGGAATGACGACCGGCTGTAGCCGCGCGTCGCGCTCTGCCTCCGACTGACGTTCGCGCTGCTGTGCCTGGATCGCCCAATAGTGCTGCTTCACGGCTTGGTTCATCGCCCGGTCGTAACCGCGCTTCTCCGCGTCACTCGTCCGGCGCTGCACTTCCGCTTGGGCGGCGCGCGATCCAAGATAACCCACGGCGGCACCCGCGGAGGCACCACCGACTTTCCCATCGGACAAGTGGTAACCAGCGACACTGCCTGCACCCGCCAGACCAAGATCGGCTGCCACGCCGCCGGCGGAACTACACCCGCTGAGGCACAATACCGCACCGGCTATGGCCACGCCCCAACCACCAACGCTACGCTGATTTTTCCAGTTCATCGTCAATTTCATCTTCTTTGCCCAGTTCGATGTGTCGCACGGTGCCGCAGAGCGGCGGATCGGTGACGGGACTATAGAAGCAGACGCTGGAAAATTTCTTCCCCTCGGCTTGTTGTTCGAGCATGGGGTAGTTCTGAATGGCCGTGCACACCGATTCGGGCAGCCCGATGTCGCGAGCGATGTCATCAACGTCGGTGCGGTCGAATTGTCGCATCAGCCAGAATTGTTTTGAATTGCCGATTACAACCGGCCGGATGCGCGACTCTTTGAACTTCGCATATTGCTGAACGACCGACGCGGTCCAGCAATTGAACTTACGAAGCTGGGCGTAGGATTCGGCCACGATCTTCTCACCGCCAGGCACGTCCAAGAATCGTGCCAGTTCCTCGTAAACGATGCGCTTCCACGCCGCACGCGGCAGGGAAATGATATGCTGGCGAGTGAAGCCCGCAATGAGGAGTCCGGCTGCCGTTTTCAGTTCCGTCGCTTGTTCGGGGATCTGCCCCAATTCGAAATGCGCCACCGAGCCGGTGAGAGAGATGTTCGTCGCGCCGTCGAAGAGCCTGCCATACTGCCCGTGGACGCACCATGCCGAAAGCAAGGTCGCGATGTGATCGACCAAATCTTTTTTGTGCTCCGAAAACCGGGCGAAGCGCATCAGCTCCACGAGACTGGAATGCGTCGGGAAATCCTCGCGAGTGTAGCGGGCGTGAGCCGCTGCCATGACCAGCCGTTCCGTCTGCGGATTTTTGAGGAACGCGGTGATTTCCTCCTCGCTCACGTCGGCGACAAATTGCTGCGACTCGTCATCATTGCGCGCGAGCCGGTCGCGTAGGTCGGCGAATGCGTCCAACTCCGTCGCCCCCACGCCGATCCGCTTCTTCCAGCGGTGAGTAGCGCACGCCATGCGCTGAAGCGCAGGCATCTCGTTCCGGTGGCGCTTGGACCATTCCTCGAACGCGTCGGCGTAGAGCTGATTGATATACTGTCCGAGCATCGCCTGCCGAATCTGCTGTGCCTCGCTGTCGGCGGCCTCGCCAATCATCCGCGCAACCAACGCCACCGCCGTGGCGACCTGTAGCTGCCCGAGCGGAACCCCGCCGGTATCAAAGTAGTTTATCGTAAGGTCGCTGTCGGGATGCAGAACGATCGGCCGCTGACCCATCAACCGAGTGAACGCATCGTAAGAGAGACCCTCTTCTATCAGCACAGTATAAGAGAATCGCGCCGCCGTCTCCACCAAGAGGCGGTGCATGAAGCAGGACTTGCCTGCGCCGGTCATGCCCAGAAGCACCGCATGCTGCGGCGTAGGCGGCGACCCCAGGAATGTACGCAGTCCCACGAGGTTCTTCTGCGACCCGTCCAGAATGATCTCGGCGCCCGCGAGGTTGCCAACGAACGTGGCGGAAAAGGGGAGCATATCCGCCAGATAGCTATCCTCGGCATAAAGGACGCGGTGCCGGTAGTCGGCATGGGACCAACCGGGCCATGAAGCGAAGAAGAGTTTCTTGGCGGTCGAAGGCCGGGCACACTCATAATATTGAGCGCCGGCCATGCCGTTGATCGCGTTCTTGATTGCGCTGCACTTTGCTGCGAGGCCCTGCTCGGTCTCATCCCACACTCGAATGATGTAGGTGACGGCGAACGGCCGAATGAAACCGGTAGAAAGCGATTCGATCTTCCGTTCCTTCTTTCCAATCGCAACGACAAGCGAATGGCGCTCGGAGTCGCGATATTCCCCGCGCAGCCGCTCGATTGCCTTCTCTTCCTTGTCGACCTCGCGCTTCGTCGGCAGCGGTTCAACGTCGACCGTGATTTGGTAGTCTTGGAAATCCAGCCCCGTCAGGCGGTGAACAATCCCAGGCGTGGTGTGGCTTGGCCAACGCTTCAGCGCGAAGACCGAGTGGTAGCGCCCGTCGAGGTAGAACCCGATGCGCTGGAGGCCTACGCCGTCACAGTTCCAACAGTTCTCTTGCAGGGTTAGCGCGGGGTTGAACTGTGCTCCATAGTCCAAGTCGAACCGCTCCGCGTAAGACGGGTTCAAAAACTTGGCGCAGTAGGCGAAGTGCCCAAGGTCGTCGAGTGGCGTGATGCTGGTCTCAGGGCCGAACACCGCGCGGAGAGCTTCGGAGAACTCTTCGAACTGGACCCTGAGCTGGCCCAAGAGCTTTTCGCAGTGCTCCGTCGATGATCCGCGTGACGCCGGTTGGAAGACGTGGCCGGTGATTCGCATCGTCACGAACAGCACCAGACGTTCCCGCCGAAGCTTACGGGATAGGAGCTTTCGCCAATTGCGTTTCCAATAGCGAAGCCGAATCCGACGAAGCGTGGCATCGGGAAGCTCCAGGATTTCACGATAGGCCGCCGTTAGTTCCGGCCTGTAGTCCCCGTCGCAGCTCCATTGAAACTGCGCCCAGACATTCTCGTTGAAAAGCGCCAGAAGATTTCGAATCCTGTCTTGATAGGCGTTGAGCTGAGTCGCGCTCGAACCGCGTTGGTCTGCCGGACCAAGCAGAAACCCTTTGCTGGCCAGTCCGCCTTTACCAAGCGGTCCATACACGATGATTCCCTGCGCGAAGCGCCCGTTGGGTGGTGCACTACGCACGGGAAGTCCTTTCATCGTCCGCGACGCGTGTTTGTCGACTTAACGACCAGCCCTCACCGTTGACGAGATCGTCAAATACGTCCTCGGCGTAGCCCTCGGGTTTGTTGTGCCGGAAAAATAGCACCCACGCGAGCGCGCCGCCGATGAGCGGCAGCGAGAAAAGCAGCGCTACGATCATACCGACACGCAGCACAAACGCGAAGATTAAATACGCGGCCAGCGCTGCGACAAAAGCGGCGAGAACATAGATAAAGTCGTTCCCTTGGAGGCCGAACGCCCGGCCACGACTGTCATTGACACTATTGGTGTCTGTGATGCGCAACTCGCTCATCGGTGATACAAAGGGAATCAGAACGTTGGGACGAGCGCGCCGCCCGTCATCCCAAATATCGCGAAGAGAGCCGCCATGATCGCCGCAGCGGCCGCGATGATGATTCCCGCAACGATCCCCATTTTGCCATCGGCGTCTCCCTTCGACATCTTGTCCGCGCCGTTCCAAATCTTAATTACGCCCCAAAGGAAGCCGGTTAGAAACATTATACCGAGCCCTGATTCGAATCCGGTGCGAAGGGCACCGGGAACTTGCGCGAAGAAGGCGCTTCCGATCATCAGCAAAGATGTCATACAGGTATGGAGATCACTTAGGAGACCACGCGAATGGCATTTGCCGCGCGGGGCTTTCCTCAGTCGTCTCCAGAGACCGCGCCAATGAATTGCGGTTTTTGGACGCCTGGCGGCTTTTTCAGGACGCTACGCGGATTCTCCACGAGTGCGTAGTAGCCGTGGCGTATAGCAGAAAAATCGTTTGAACTCTCGGGTGAGGTGGGACTCGTCGCAAAAGCCACAAAGCTCTGCTACTTCACCCATCCGATGCTCGCCGGAGAGAATCATTCTGTGCGCAGCGATGCGCCTGTGTTGCCGAAGGAACTCGATCGGCGGAACTCCTGTTCGATTGCGAAACAATTCCGTGAAATGCTGCCTGCTCAGGCCCGCCAATGCTGCGAGTTGCTGTGCAGAGATGTCCTTGGCTAAGTTCTCTTCAATATAGTCGACGACCAGCTGTGTTCGATCTTCGGACAAGCGCATGCCGGGCAATGGTGCGTATCGCTTGAAGTGGCAGGTAAAGACACGCCGAACGATGGCCTGCGCGATAGCCTCCATCAGGCGGATAGCGGGAGGATCCTCAGAAGAGCACACCAGGCGCACGGTGGCGGCCAATTCCCACAGGACACGGTCATTCGACGCGCCACTCAAACATCCACGAGTGTGAACGTCGTCAACTTGACTTTGCCGGAAGGACGCGAGCACCGCCGGATCGATCAAAAGCTCGATCAACGGTGCTTCGGATTCCCAAAACAGAGAGTGTTCCATTCCCGGACCAAGGCAGAAAACCTGCGCGCCACTTAACCTGAACTCCTCCGGAGATGCCGAGGTTTTGCCGCGAGAGACCATCCCGCAAGCAGGCTCGAAAACTAGCCACAGTTTATGCCTTTCTTCCGTAAGATCGACTCGGGAAATGGGTCTAGCTTTCTCATAGCATAACGAGAGCTGCTGGCCATGCATGAACCAGCGACGGTGCGACGCTGGCGCGGCACACGCACGCTGTTGAATGAAGGAGTTCTCACGTGTGTTAGGAAAATCGACGTTTTGAGGCATGCACTAAAACGCCCGCGATTCAGGGGCGCGGGCGTTTCTACTATGGTAGCGAGTTCTGAGCCGGGAACCAGTAACACGAGCCGGTATTTTCCGTATTTGCGGCGGAAAAGCTGGTTTGTTGCTGTTTTATTACCAGATACTTCAGCATAACAGCCGCCTCATTGCTGCGAAGGAGCTGCCACTCATTTCGAGAAGCGATCGTCCGATGACAACGGCCGCACCTCTCCGAGTTCTCCCACCAGCCTGCTTACCCCAATGAATGCAAGAAGATGCACGAATGCGCACACCGCAAACACTGGAGTAAACGAGAGGTTTTGGACGGTCCACCCAATGGCGAGCTGTGTGACGACGCCCATCGCGCCACCGATACACCCACCAAAGCCCGTGACGGTTCCGACGACGTGCGCAGGGAATTTCTCTGCGGGCAGCGTGCAGTTCGCCCAAAGCGTGTGGCAAAACATGGCTGCACTAGCGACCACTAGAGCCACCGACGGGCTCTCCACTGTGACGATGAGATAGCACCAAACCGGCATCGAACACGACGCGATGAGCATCGTCGTTTTACGGGCCCGATTCAGCGTCCAGCCTCGCGCAATTAACCATGATGGCACCGCGCCACCGGCAATGTTTCCGACCGCGCCCGCCACAAACGGAATCCATCCATAGCGCGCGATATCCGCCAGCGTGAACCCTCGTTCGCTCTGGAGATACTTGGGCACCCAAAAGAAGAAGAAATACGAGATCGGATCAGTTAGCGCCCGGGCCAGTATGCAGCCCCACGTTTCGCGTAACGCCAAGAGGCGCATGATCGGCACCCGTTCTTTCGACGGCTGCTCGCGGTCAGATTCAATCAACGCGAGTTCCCCCACGGAGATGCGCGGATGCTGGCGAGGGGCCCAATATACGAGTGTCCAGACCGCGACCCACACGATGCCGAGTGCACCGCCTGCTACAAACGCCCAACGCCATCCCCAAGTGAGCGCGATAAAACCAACGAACGGCGCCGCCACCGCCGAGCCGATCGTAGTGCCCGCGATAAAGATTCCCACCGCCAGCGCACGCTGCCGCATCGGAAACCACTCCGCGACCGCTTTTACGCCGGCTGGGAAATTGGCCGGCTCGAACACTCCTAGAAGGAATCGAAAAGCAGTGAGCTGAGCGGCCGTCCGCGCGAGCGCGTGAAGCATGTTCGCAACCGACCAACCTGTGACGAAGATCAAGAACGACCGCCGCGTGCCCAATCGATCGACGAGCCAGCCGCTCACCGCATACATCACCGTGTAGCTGAGCAGGAACGCCGCGGTGATGCGCGAATACTCGACCGTCGTGATGCCGAGTTCATCTTGAATGGTCTGCGCGAGCACCGAGAGTGTCTGGCGATCGAGATAATTCAGCTCCGACGCGAGGCAGAGCATCGCGACGATATACCAGCGAAGGCCAGGAATCGGTCGTTTGCCGCGGGAGGCGGCCGGAACCGGAACATCGGCTCCGTCTCGCGGCGAAGCGCTCACGGTTACGGTTGGGCCGTCGTCTTTCGGAGCAGATGATCAGGAAATTCTGCCGCCGCGCTGCCGCTGGCATTGCGGAGGTTGTTCACTCCACCGCGGTCCTGCTGCAGCGGGATCGCCATGCCTTGCGATTGCCGGAGAATCTCGAAGAGTCGCACGTTCATTTCCTTCGCCGTCGCTGCGTGCTGTGGGCTGCGGATCAGGTTCCTCGTTTCTCCGGGGTCGGCCTCTAGGTCGTAAAGCTCGTCCGTGTCCCACAGCCCGTGCACATGGATGTATTTGTAGCGGTCAGTGCGGAGTGCGTGGAGCGTCGGCGTCTGCGGGAAATTTCGCTCCCAAAAATATTCATAGAGCAGGTCCTTCCGGGGTGTGTAGGTCTCGCCGCGCAGCATCGGCCAGAAGCTCCGCCCATCGAGATCGCGCGGCGCTTCGACGCCCGCCGCCGCGAGCAGCGTGGGCGCGATGTCGATGTTGGCCACCATGGAGGTGAGCTTCTGCCCGCCGCGGATCGCCGCGGGGCAATGCGCGACCATCGGCACGCGCATCGACCACTCGTAGGCCGTGCGTTTGTCGATCAGCCCGTGTTCGCCGAAGGCGAAGCCGTTGTCGCCCATGTAGACGATCAGCGTGTCGTCGAGCTGGCCGCGCGCGCGCAGTGCCTCCACCACGCGGCCCATACTCTCGTCGACCGCGAGCAGCGTCTCGCAGTAGCTGCGGTAGTAGCTCTCCACATCGAGGGCGGAGTGGTAGGGGAACTCGATCCCGTGCCAAGAATTGCGCTGGTTCTGCACCCACATCGGTGCGCCTTCGTGGCGTGTGCGCGAGGCGGGGATCGGCAGCTTCTTGTCACGGTAGCGGCCGGCGTGGCGCTCGGCCGGCACGAAGTCAGCGTGCACCGCCTTGTGCGAAAGATAGAGGAAAAACGGCTTCTCCTTCGGCACGCCGTCGAGCCAGCGCAGCGCGTAATCGGTGAGTTCGTCGGTGATGTAGCCGGCCTGTGGCACGATTTTGCCGTCGACGTTAATCGTCATCGGCGTGCGGTTCTGCGACGGCGTGCCACGGCGGTCGGGCCAGTATTCACCCTGACCGCGAAACGACACCCAGCGGTCGAAGCCGCGCTGCGGCCCATCGCCCTCGCCGCCCATGTGCCACTTGCCGAAGAAGCCGCTGGTGTAGCCGGCGCGCTGCAAAAGCTCCGGGAAGAACACGAGGTCGGCGCGCACGGGATTGTTGTTGTCCACCACGCCGTGGCGATGCGCAAACTGCCCCGTGAGGATCGATGCGCGGCTCGGCGAGCAAAGTGCCGTCGTGACAAACGCGTTGGGCAGATATGCGCCGCGCTTCGCTAGCCCGTCCAGGTTCGGCGTCTCCAAAAACGGGTGACCGGCAAACCCAGCCGCGTCGAAACGGTGATCGTCCGTCAGCACGAAGACGATGTTGCGCGGCGCGGCGGACGCCGTCGTAGCGGCGCCCAGCAAGAGCGCGAGGAGGAGGGGAACGATTCGGTGCATGAGTGGAAAGGAACGCGCGCTCACTGAAACGCGTAGAGGTAGCCATCCGAGCAAAGCAGGAATGCGCGCGAGCCGTAGATCGCGGGGATCGACTCCTGGAAGACGCCGGTTACGCGCGTGCGCCACTGCACTCGCGGCGAACCATCGACGGCTGGCTCAATCGCCAGCGCCGTCACAAACACCTCCGTCGAGGATCCGCAGATCACCATCTCGGGTGTGCACGAGGATCCGGTCCATCCGCCGGCGCCCGTGTAGTGCCAGAGCGGCTTGCCGGTTGCATCGTCGAGGCAGAAGAGTCGGCCGCCGCACGGCATCCCGTCGTGATCGATTGAGGAGGAGACGAAGATGCGGTCGCCACTGGCGGAGGCGGTCGCGTTCATCGTGTGTCGCGGACGCACGCGGGTCTTGTCCTGAAACCGCCACGCGGGCTGACCGGACTCCGCATCGAGCGCGATCAGCGTCTGCGGAACCACGCGCGAGATGAGTTTGCCTTTCCAGAGAATCGCCGCCGCCGAGTCCGGTCCGCCACCTTGCGCGTAGTCGCGGCCCTCCGTCGCGTAGCTCCAGTCGATCGCTCCCGTCTCCTTGTTCAGCGCATAATAGTAGCCGTCCCACGAGCCGGTGTAGACGCGGCTGCCGCGGACGGCCGGCGCCGGATACACGCCGCCGTTGGTCGACCGTTTCCAGAGCAGCTTTCCGTCCGCCGCCGCGACGGCGAAGATGTCACCCTCGACCGTGCCGGCGAAGACACGCTCGCCATCCGGCATACACGAGGTCCACACCCAGCCGACATCGGAGGTCCAGAGCGGTGCGCCGTCCGCCGCGCTTACGCAGTGCAGCTTTCGGTCGCCGCCTTGCTGACCGAAGAACACGCGTCCATCCTGGATCGCGACCGCGCCGGAAACCTGTCCGGTAGTCTCGAAACGCCACCGCTCGCGGCCGCTGGCGGGATCGATCGCGCGCACGAAGCGATCCGCGCCGCCGACGAACACCGTGCCACCGCTCACTGTCGGCGGAGACTGGAAATCGCCACCACCCGCCACGACGTCGGCGAAGATGCGATGCTCCTTCTCATAGATGCACTCGAGCAAGCTGTGTCGCCATTGCAGATGCCCATCCGCGACCGCGAGCGAGTGGAGGAACAAATCCGAGCTGCTCACGAGCACGCCGCGTTCGCTGCCCGCGAGGTCGGCGAGGATCGGATGCCGGCCTGCCGCGGCGGACCATGCTACCTGACCATCGAGGTCGAGAGCAGTCACACGGCCGTCGAGTCCGGCCACGAGCACACGTTCACCAAGAACAAGTGGGCGTGATCGAATCCAATCGGACGTCTTCGTTTTCCAAAGTTGCCGCCCCGACACCGCGTCGTAGCAATATACCTCGCGCGTCGCGGAGCCGAGATAGACGCGGCCCGCATGCACGCGCGGCCGCGAGAAAAGCTGCGCCGCGCGCGCCTCACCGGCATTAGCGCGGTGTTTCCAGCGGAGCTTACCGGTAGCCAATTCCACGGCGTGAAGCGTGCCGTCCTCGGTTCCCAGATACACGGCGTCTCCCTCGACTGCGGGGGTCGCGCGGATGGGCGCCCCTGCCTCGTATCGCCACGCGATGCGCTGCGGCCCTGCGAGGTGCAGCCCGTGCAGCACACCGGCATCGGTCCCTGCGAGCACGAGTTTCTCGGTGAGCAGCGGCTCGGCGAACATGGCGCCCACGCGCAGCGTCCACCACGGCCTGCCATCGGCTCTGCGCACAACCACGGTGTCCTGCATCTGCACGACCGCGGGCATCGAGCGCAGATCAAGCCGGCTCCAAGGGTAAACAAGATAGTCGCGGTTTCCTTGCACTGGGGCGACGCCGCGGCGGTAGTCTACGCGATTGGCGTCGAGCTCCTGCACGAGCGCACCCGTGCGCTTATCGAGAAACATCACGTGCCCGACCTTCTCCGTGTGCTCCCAGCTTCCGCTCGTCGCGCGCAGGACGATGCGGTCCGGAAGCACGACCGGAGTAGAGGAGGCGCGCGGCGTCGAGTAGACCTGCAGGCCGTTTTGCCGCGTCGTCCAGATGAGTTTTCCGGTCGCTTCGTCGAGGCAGTAGGCGAGCGTCGTGATGCCCGGCGACGCGATGTAGACGCGACCATCCTCGACCGCCGGCGCCGCATACCACGAGAGCCCCACGGGAAACCGCCACGCGATCTCGCCGGTCGCCGGTCCGCGATCAGGCGAAAGGCCTGTAAGTTCGCGATTGCCCTGAAACACCGGCCAATCGGTCTGCGTCGTAGGCTGAGTGTGCGCCACGCCGCGCACCTCCTCGATGAAGCGCGGTGCCGCCTGGATGCGGTTGAGCGTCGCGATCGCGCGATCGAGCGCGGCGTAGCGCTCCGCCGTGATCGTGCCCCACGCCGAGATTTCCGCGCACGCGACGTGGAAATCCACCAGATCAACCCCGCGATGCACGAGCAGCCGCACCCACGAAAACACGAGTGACTGGCGCGGCGCGGCGTTGGCCGCCGTCGTCGGCTGCACAGCGGCGTCGCGTCGCATCGCATCGATCTCGGCGAGACCGGTGGGCACGAGGGCGGCGCTGGTCGGCTGAGCGTCGGCGGAGATCGGCAGGGAAGTCATGAGCAGCAGCAGCGCGAGAGCGGCGAGGCGGGAAGTCGTCATTCGATGGCGTGGACGTAGCCATCGGCGGCGAGCGCGATAACGCGGTCCTGATAGATGCAGAGCGTGGCCTCCTCGACGCGGTGGCCCATGCGGTAGACCCAGTGTGTAGCCCCCGTTTTCTCGTCGAGGCAGTAGAGGAAGGGCGTGTTGCCCGAGGCGATATAGACGCGGCCGTTGGCCACCGCCGGCGCCGACAAGCCGCCACCGTCCGGATGCGTCCAGAGCACGCGCGCGGCCACGGGGTCGATGCAGTAGACGGTAGAGAAGAGCGGCGCTCCGCGCAACCCCATGCTGCCGCGCGCGGTGAAAAATGCCCGCCCGGCGTGAAAGGCCGGCGTTGCGTTGAAGTCCGAGAAGTTTCCCTTCTCGCGCGCGTCGACAATCCCTTCTGAACGCACCTCGCCCGTGCGCGCATCGAGCTTCACGAACATGTTGGCGTGATGCGGCAGGTAGACGTGGCCCTGGTGCGCGATGAGGGTGCCGGAGTCGAGCGCCACGCCGTTGTGCTTCCACACGATTTCGCCCGTCCGCTTCTTGAACGCGTAGAGGGAGCGGCTCCACGAGCCGAAGTAAACGAGATCGCCCTCGACCGCTGGCTCGGCGGGCACCGACTTCGCCATGGGAAACATCCACACGATGTGCCCCGTGCGCCCATCCAGGCAGACCGCGTAACCGTTCACGGTCGGCACAAAAACGAGCCCGTCGCTTACCGTCGCAGAGCCCCACACCCAGCCGCCAGGCATTGTCTGCTTCCACACGAGCGCGCCCGTCTCCGCATCGAGACAATAGAAGAACCGCTCCCCGCCCTGCTGGCCGGCGTAGATTTTCCCATCAGCGCAGGCGGGCGCGACCGAGATGCCGCCGCCCATCTCAAAGCGCCACAGTTCGCGGCCCGAGCGCGCCTCGACCGCGTGGAGGAAGCCGGCCGGCGTGCCGAAATAGATCTTCCCGCGATACGCCGTGGGCTTCGACTGATAGTAGGTCCCGCCGGAGAGTTGGTCGGTGTAGATCAGCTCGCCCTTCGGCGTCTCAAACGATGGCAGATGCGTTTTCCGCCAGCGCTCGCGCCCGTCAGTCACATCGAGGCAGAACGAGGTGAGGTTTGAATCGGATAGGACGATGCGCCCGTCCGTCCACGCCGGATCCGCGTAAAACGGATGCGTGCTCACGCGCCGGCTCCACCGCGGCGCGCCGTCACTTCGCGCGAAAGCGTGCGCTTGTCCATCAACCGTCGCCACGACGATCGCGTCGCGCGTCACGGCCGGCCGGCCGCGGCCCCAGTCGCTCAGCTCGCATTGCCAGCGCGGCGCGCCGTCACTCGCCGCGAGCGCGTGCAGCCGCCGATCTGCGGCCGCGAGGTAGACGATGCCGTCCGCGACCGTGGGCACGGAGAAGTGCTTGCGCGCGCCCGGCACCGCGGTGCCGACGGCTCGCCGCCAGCGCACCGCGCCGGTCGCGAGATCGAGGCAATAGACGGAGCCGCCATTGCAGCCGAAGTAGACGCGGCCGTCCGCGACGGTCACTGCAGTATTCACGGCGCCGTCGGCCTTGAACGACCAAGCGATCAGATTCCCGTCTTTCACCGGGCCGAGCACGAGCGCGTAGAGGTAGCCCTCCATCGTGCCGCACAGCGCGAGATCGCCGGCGATCACCGGCTCCGCAAGCGCGTCGATGTCGCCGATGTTGAAGTCCCAGAATTTTCGCGTGTTGCCCGCGTCGGCGCAGATCAGTCGGTTGAAATTCTGGCAGATCGCCGGCGTGGCATAGATGTCGTGCACGCCGAACGGATACACGGTGTAGCGCGCATCGGCGGCGACAGGCGCGTTTTGCGTGCGATAGTCGACGTGCCCTGCGTGGGTCTTGGCGACTTCGCGACCGGTCGCCTTGTCGAGAAACACGAGGTGGCGCGCCTGGCCTTCGTTGCCGCCGTGGCTGTTGACCTCGCGCAGCACGAGGCGCTCGCCTTGGATCACGGGAGTCGCGGCGATGGCGGGGTATTTGTAGAGCCCGAGCAGCGGGTGCGTCTGCGTCGCCGCCCATCGCTCCGCTCCGGTTTCCAGGTCAAGGGCAAGCGCCGTGGTCCGCATCCCCGGCGAGGCGAGATAAACGCGGTCGCCCTCGATCGTCGGCCGCGCATACCAGCCAAGTCCGACGGGAAACTTCCACGCGGTGCGGCCATGCCGCGGTCCGGGCGCCGTGGTGTGCCCGGTGTGGTGCGCGTTGGCCTGAAACATCGGCCAGTCCGCCGCCGAATCGCCGCCGGCCGCCACCGTTGCCGGATCGCCCACGCGCGGCGTTGCGAGGGGGCCTTTCTCGCGTAGCTCGCGTTGGATCTGCTCCACCATGGCAAATCCGCGGTCGATGGTCGCGCCCAGGCGTTTCTGCGCCGCGGCGAGTTCGGGGCTCGCGCCGGGTTTCATCCGCGCGAGCGCGCCTTCAAGGCGATAGTATTCCTGATCGATGTCGTAGTAAGAGCGCGTGTCCGCCCCTTGCTGCTGCAGCGCACCAATCCAGCAATACAACAGTAGGGCCCGCTCGCGCAGCGTGGCCGTATCGGTCGGCTGCGTGGTGAGCTGCGCGCGCACCCGATCGATGGCAGCATCGCCGCTCGAATGCGACGACGACGCGCCCATCGCGTATGCCACCGGCCACGCCAATGCGCAGGCCGCACGGAAAAGAAAAACCGAACGCATCATACGAAACGTATCCGGATCACCACCACGGCTGGCGGGTGCCGCTTTGGAAAACGACGCTCTTGGCTTCAGTGTATTCCTCGACCGCTGTGCGGCCCAACTCGCGGCCGAGCCCGCTTTGCTTGTAGCCGCCGAATGACAGCTCGGCGTGGCCTTGCAGCCAAGTGTTGACCCAAACGGTGCCAGCGCGGAGCCGGCGCGTGGCCAGCATCGCGGTGTCGTAGTCGCGCGTCCAGATGCCAGCGGAGAGTCCGTAGTTGGTGCCATTCGCGATGGCTAGGGCCTCATCGAGCGTCTTGAAGCGGATGATCGAGATCACGGGTCCGAAGATTTCTTCGCGAGCTACAGCCGAGTCCGGCGCCACGCGATCAAGCACTGTCGTTTGGATAAAACGTCCGCGCTCCGTCTTCAGCTTTTCGCCGCCGAGGCAGACGCGCGCGCCACCGCTACGGCCGCTCGCAATGTAGTCGAGGATCTTGGTTTCCTGCGCTTCGTTAATGATAGCGCCGAGCTTGGTGATCTCGTCGAGAGGGTCGCCGACCTGTAGCTTGGCGACATGCGCCATCAGTTGATCGACGAAAGTGTCCGCGACCTCGTCATGCACGAGCAGCCGGCTGCTGGCGTTGCAGCATTCGCCCATGTTGAAAAGCCCTCCTGTCCGTGCCGCGTCGACGGCACCAGCGAGATCGGCGTCGCGGCAGACGATCATCGGGTTCTTCCCGCCCAGCTCGAGTGCGACTTTCTTGAGGTTGCCTGCGGCCGTGCGCGCGATGGCTTTTCCGACCGCAGTCGAGCCGGTGAATGAAACCATGTCCACGTCCGGATGCTCCGCGAGACGGCGGCCGACCGGCTCGCCCAGCCCGGTGACAACATTCACGACGCCGGCGGGCAACCCCGCTTCGCCGAGGATTTCCGCCAGCCGCAAGGTCGTCGCCGAGGTGAGTTCACTCGGCTTGATCACGCAGGTGCAGCCAGCCGCGAGTGCGAACGGCAGCTTCTGGCTGATGATCAGTAGCGGAAAATTCCACGGAGTGATCATCGCCACGACGCCGATCGGGTCGCGCAACGTGAGCCCAAGCGTGTTGGCTCCAAGATTGTTCAAGCTATCGCCGTAGAGATGCCGGCTCAGCGCCGCCGCATACTCCCAGAGCCCGGCGGACCATTCGATTTCCATCCGCGCCTGGCTGATCGGCTTTCCACTCTCGAGTGTCTCAAGCAGCGCCAGCTCGCCCGCCGCCGCTCGTAGACGCCGAGCGACATCTCCCAGCAGCGCCGCCCGCTCACCCGCCGAAGTCCAGCGCCATCCGCCTTGTTCGAAAGCTTTCTGCGCTGCCGCCACGGCACGATCTACATCCTCAGCCGAACCGCGCGGGATGCGCGTGACCGGGACGTCATGACCCGGGCTCGCGCGTTCGAGAAAACCACCGCCGGGCGCCGCCGGTGCGGCGGCGCGGCCATCAATCCAAAGGGAGAAGTCGCGGGGTTGTTTGGGAAGCGTGTTCATGAAATAGGATCAAGGACGCAGCGCCAGCCACGCGCCGCGGACGGGAGGCTCACCTGCGTTTCGTCAAAAATCGCTGGAGCCGCTCCTTAGCGTCCGGATCGGCGCAGCAATCGCTCGAGAGCATCGACTCGGCTGCAAGGCCGCGTTCGCGGGCCCGAGCGCGCTCGCCATCGACGATGCGCTTGAAGGTTGCGAGGGCGTTCTCGTTGTTGGCCACAACCGCTGCAGCGAAAGCGTCGATAGCCGCTTCGAGTTTCTCGGGGGCGACGACTTCATCGACCAATCCGATTTTCTGGGCGGCGTCGGCGTCCAGCAGCGCGCCGGTGAAGAACAGCCGCTTTGCCTGGGCGACGCCAACGCGCTCGACGAGCCGAAAAGTGGCGCCCCAGCCGGGGATGAATCCCAAGGTCGCCTCGCTCTGCGCGAACCGGGCATCTGCGCTCGCAAAAATCGCATCGCAGCTCATCGCAAGTTCAAGCCCACCTCCCATGGCGTAGCCGCTCACGTGAGCGACCACCGGGCAAGGCAGGTCGGCGAGGGCGTTGAACACGCGGTGCCCCAATTCCACCCAGGCACCAATCGTCTCCGGCGTAATTTTTTCGAGTGCCTGGAGGTTGGCGCCCACGCAGAAATACTTCGGCGTGTTGCTGCGAACGACAACCACTCGCGGACGCGCTGCCTTCAACTCGCCGATGACCCGCTCGAGCGACGCCAGTGAAGAGTGATCCAGTGTCGGCGGCTTTCCTGCTGGAGCGGAAAGCACGATCGTCGCGCGCGGGTGGCGCCATTCGAGTTCGATTGCGGTCAGCATCTAGGAAGAATGCCGCGCCGTGATCTCACCGACGGAAGAAAGGGTCACATTCCCTCCTTGAGGTTTCCAAGCATCACGCCGCCCAGCGTGGCCAGCACAACGCCCACGAAGGTGAGCCGCGCCGCGCGTGAGCCGGGCGGGGGATTCTTGAGAATGAAGATGCCGACGAGTGCGTTTACGACGACGCACATTTGCGCGATCGTGAAACCCTTCGCCATGCCGATCGAGGCCACCATGAGCAGCATCGCGAAATTGCCGACCGACCACAGCATCCCGGAGGAGATCACGCGCACATAATCGCGACCCGTGGGACAACGCGGAGCGCGTCCGGCGATGGCGACGAGCACAGCGCTGCCGACGAGCATCCCGACCGCGAGAGGAAAGGCAGTCACCCAGCCGCTGAGCCCTTCGACCTTCTTCGCGAGAAACGCCGTGGGGACGAAATAGGTGCCCCACAGCACGCCGGCTCCGATCGCGAAAGCGAAGCCCGGACCTGACGATTTTCTGGCCGACCCGCTAATTTCGGTTCCGCCGGAGAATATGATCAGCAGCAACCCGCCGATGATCGCAGCGAGGGAGGCGGCCGCTAGGAGGAGCGTAGTCGGACCCGTTTTTAGAAACTCCCCAAAAAGCAGCATTCCCCACGCGGCGCCGACAATGATGTTGAGCGGAGCCCACACGCCGAACGCCTTCGCCATTCCGATCCGCGCGATGCTGGAAAACGCACAGAGCGCACCGAGCGACCAGATCAACCCACCCAGGAAAGGATAGAGGAAAACGCTCCCCGTGAGCTTCTCCGGTCCGGCGACGGCGAAGAGCACGATCGTGGCCAGCACGAGATTGCCAACCGCAATGTAAAAGGCACGCGAGATGGCGTTGGGCAGCGCGACTTTCTCGGAAGGGGCGAGCCAAGTTCCCCAAGCGAGGACGGTCACGATGGCGTAGATGATACCGGCAGTTTCCATGAGGCGAAGAAAGCGTTTAAAGCAGGCCCCACATTCGTTTGCTGATTGTTAACATACCGCAAGCAGAAACTCCCGCACCCTCCTAAATGGGACGCCGGCCCGAGATTGGGGGCTGCTTTTCCCCCGGAATGCATGGGTGGCTGATCGACCGGCCAAGATCGCACGTGTTCATGTGAACATCCTATACAGATCAAGGTCTGAGCAGGCCACGCCGCTAGGCTGGCGGAATCATCCGGCATTACTCACGAGAACCTAGCCGCAGGAAACTATGCGGTCTCCCTGCGTCGCTGACGCAATGAACGCACCCCAGCCCCCATCAGTCCATCAACCGCACGTTGGCGAAACGCGCCGTCCGCGGACAGCGCAGGTCGCGCGCTTCGTCCAAGGGCGCGGGGGCGTAGAAGTAGAAATCGGGCATCCAGGGATTGTAGACGAAAAGCTCCTCTCGGCCGCGGCCACTGTAATCCGCCGGGACGGCGTGCCACCAGCCCATGCGCTCATGGCCGCGGGTCGGGGGCAAGTCCGTCAGCGGCCGGCTGGTTTCACGATCAAGGTCCCAGAGCATGCCGCCGTTGTAGAGGAGGTCGGGACCCTCGGCGCCATGCCAGCGGATCATCTCCATGCCGGTTTCGTTGGGCGAGGAGTTGAGTTTCATCCGGCGGAGAATCTTACCGTCCGTGTTGACGAGAATCAGATCGGGTTTGTGGCCGAGATGGCGGATGGCCAGCTGCGGCTTGCGCTGATCGGAGATAAATTGTCCGAGGCGCATTTCCTGTCCGTGCGGCACGATTTCCTTGCCGAGATTCAGGACGAGAGTGCCGGCGCGGTCGCGCACCTGGCCATAGCCGGAGCCGATGGCGCGGACAACGCCGTCGCGCCACGGTGCGATCGCGACGGAGTCCATGTTTTCGGTCGTCGGATCTTCCCAGAGTGCGCATCCGCGATGGTCGAGGAGGAAGTAACCGCCCGTGACTTCGTCGCGTCCGTCGCCGTCGATGTCGCCGACCGCGGGGATGTAGGCCGAGCAGCGGCTGTATTGGTTCCAAGCGATGCGATAGCTCCAAAGGAGTTCCAGGGTATCGGTGAAGGCCAGAAGGTGGTCGCCGATCTTCACGCAAAAATCGCGGGGTGTTGGGAGCCCGCGAAAGTTCGCAATGAGCAGCCGCTGGTGCACCCAGTTTGCGCCGGCGCCGCGCAGCGAACGAAAAATCTCCGGCCGGCTTTCGCGTTTCACTTTGCCGGTCGCGGCATCGCGCAGCTGGATGACGACATCCGCCATGCTTTCGGTGGGCGTATCGGGCGCGAGTTCCGGGCGGTGCCAGAAATTCAGCACGTCCGACCGGCCATCAGCATCCAGATCGAATATCGTGACGGGCCCAGGCCGGGTGGGCTGCTGGCCAGAGCCTGGCTTTCCGTCGATCCAGAGCACTTTGCCGTCGGGCGTGAAGGCGCCTATAAAGCACGGCTTCAGACCTTCGATCGCGCTGATCTGCGCTCCGCCGATCGAGCGGTACGCCACGAAGCCGAGTTTACCGTCGTTCTGCAGATCGCCGATACGGAGGTCGCCGGGAAAGCGGCCGTGCGGCGAGTCGGCGAGGAGCTCGTCTGGCACGTGGAATTGCCGGCGAGCCATGACGGTCTCCTCCGCGAGAACGGTTGGTGCGAATATGATCGTGCACGCGAGGATCGCTGCCAAGTTGCTGGAAAGAGACATGTGGACGGTGGGTGGGAGAAGGATGAGGGGAAATAGAATGTAGGCAATTCTGCGGCAAAATGCGAAGCTCCAACGCAGGCGAAGTTCGGCCGGGTTTGGATTTACGAACTGCGGCGGACCTCGTCTTGCGCTGAGCCGAAACGATTCAGTGGAGAGTTGAGAGCTGAGGGCCCGCACGGCGGAATCCTACCAACCGTCGAGACTCCCGCATCCCGCACGCACCCTGTGATTTTGCTCTCAACTCTCTGCCGTCAGCTCTTACCGAAACGTCCCGATTGGGAGGTAGTTGTTTCATACGATCTATCCAAAGCGTTACACAATTAGAACCTCAAAGTATTCGCGAGAAACCAAGCCCACGGTTCCGGGACGCGAGGGAGCCATCGGGCTTGGGTTGCTACTGGCACGAAGCCGTCCTGGTGGAACAGGTTTCGAACGTTTAGCTGGATCTTTCACTCGACGCGCTGGCCCGTGAGTTTTTCGATAACGAATCCAGCCGTAGCCGTGAAACTCCGCTGGACCGAAGTAAGGGTTCGCGAGCTCGCGGATCTCGCCGAAGTCGTTGCGCGTTCCGATCCTCCCACCCGAAACGTCATTTCAGTCCGCGAATCCACTCTGCTAGCGGCGCGAGCACCGGCGCGGGCTCGGCCGAAAGCGCGATGGGTGGCATGCGCAGCGCATCGGTGCGCGCGAGACGCAGATGGAGCATGGAGCGCTCCGGCGCTCCGGGAACGACAAGCTTTGCTCCCGCTACTCCAAGATCACCGGCGACCAGAGCGGCATCGAGCAGATGTGAGGCGGCGAGCGGCGTGGCGAATCGCGCGTCGAAATTCCCGCGCGCAGGACCGCCGGGCCGGTGGCAGGCGGCGCAGTTCGTGTCGAGGTAGGAGCGGACCCGCAGCTCCAACGGCGCGGTCGCGTCGTCGAGGGCCGCGAGGCGCGGCGCCGTTTTTCCATCGCTATCGGCCGCGAGCCAGCCGCGCGCGCGCCAGTCTGCGACTTGCTTCGCATCGAGCTGGCGCGGGCTGAGAGACAGCACGAAGCCGGCGACGGTGGTGTCGAGGTTCAGCTCAGCTTCGGCGGCCGGCGAGAACCATCGCCGTGCCCCATCACCGGGTAGCGGCGCGAACGCGGCTTCGGTTACCAACAGTGCGTCGGCTTGGGGCTCGGTCCAGCGGTAGGCGGCGGCGCGGGCGATACGCGAATGCAGCGCCGCGCCATCGAACGTCAGCACCTGCGTCTCCAGGGGCGCGCCAGTTTTTATCACGCTATGGTGCAGCACCACGACCGTTCCGCGCGGAAAGAGAAATTCTCCTTCGGCATTGACCAGCAGTCGCGCGCCGACCGGCACCGAAATCCAGCGGCGGACGCTCACGCCGGGTGTCCACGGCGGGGCGAGGAGAGAAAACTCCAAGAGCCCCTCGCTTACGGCGAGCGGGATGCGCTTCGCCAGCACGCCGGTCGCCGCCAGCGTCGCAGCGTGCGTCGACGCGGCGGGAGCGGAGGAGTTTTTGCCGGTGAAGCGGATCCGCACGAGCGAGCCGGAATTGGCCGCCCAGCGTTTGCCGTCGCGCCAAATGGTCGAACGGTTGAGCACGAGCAATGAGCCGTCGGGCGCGAACTCGAGAGCGACCGGGCCGTTGAACCCGCGCGCAAAGGTGATGACGTCGGCCGGATTCTCCGGATCAAGGGCCTTGATCCAGTTGGCGGCCCAGTCGGCGAAGAAAAATTTCCCGCGCCACGGTGCGGGCAGCGGAAATTCTCCTGCGGGCGAGCGCGGAGCAAACGCGGCTCCGACGATGCTGCGGCCGATGGCAGGCGGATACGCGTGCAGCGGGTTCGTGAAGGCCGGGTCGGTGGAAAACCCTTCGGCGGCAGGCCAGCCGTAGTTAGCGCCGCGCACGATTTCGTTGACCTCCTCGAAACCGGTCTGCCCGACATCGGTGCTGAAAAGCCGGCCCGTCTCGGCCTGAAACGCGAGGCCGAAGGTATTGCGCATCCCGCGCGTCCAGATCGCACGATACTTTCCGGTCGTCTCCGTATAGAACGGGTTGTCAGCGGGGATCGTGCCGTCGGGCGCTAGTCGCAGAATCTTTCCCTGAAGCCGGTCGAGTCGCTGAGCGGGCTCATTCGTCGTTTGCTCGCCCAGGGAAATGTAGAGCATGCCGTCGGGTCCGAAGCGCAGCGGTCCTCCCTGATGCCCGCCGGTCTGCGGCCCGGGAAACAGCTTCTGATCCTCGGCTTCGAGGAGAATTTTCTCTGATGCGGGGTCAATCATGTCGCCCTGCATCGTGAAGCGGCTAAGCACGTGGTGGGTGAACGGTGCCTTCGCGACGTAGAAGAGATACACGTGCGTGCGCGGAAAATCGGGATCGAGCGTAACGCCGACCAGGCCGCGCTCCCAGTAAGTGTCGAGGCGATCGCTGAGATCGAGAGCAGGCTTTTCGAGCACAAGCCCATCGCGCCACACACGCAACGGGCCGGTCTGATCCGCGAGCAGGATGCTGCCGTCGGGGCGAAGCGCGAAGGCAGTCATGGCGTTGAGCCTGGTGGCAAGTGTCTCGACGGAAAAACCCCTCGGCACCTCGACGGCGCGGGCCGCGCTGTAAACCGTGAGTAGGTAGACACCGATGGCGAGCAGCGGCTTCATGGTGTGAAAGGGGGGCGCGGCGACTGCGCAGGGGGGACTGCTCAGCGGCGCATGGCTTCCGCGAGCGCTCGCAGCGGCGCGTCGTCCGTGGCGGTCGTGAACCCGAGGCTGAACTTCGCCGGCAACCGGGTTAGCAGCGGCTGGTGCTGGCGAGGATCATCCCACGCCGGGCGACCGAACCCAAAAACGGTCATGAGTGGCGCGGGTTCCTTTGGCGTTGGTGTGTGCGGCCAGGTGACGTGGGTCGCGCCCTCGGTCTCGACCTGGTGGGTTGCGAACAAAAGCACGTGCGGCGACTCACTCGCGCCATAGGCAGCCCACGGAAGGCTCTCGGCCCACGGGCGCGCGAGCGGCGTACGGTGACCGCGGGGGCGGATCACAAAATCGCCGGCATCGACCGCTCCGCCCGGCGTCCCTTCATAGATGAACCAGTAGCCGCCCGGAATTCTCTCGAGGGTAAAGGTCGCGTGCGTCGGAAAGAAATCCCAAGTGCCGTCAGCGTCGCCATTCTTCGTGACGGAGCGGATGCGCACGTGACCGGGATCGCGCAGCGTGACTTCGCTGGTGAACACGTTCTCGGTCTCATGTGGGTCGAAGCCGTAACCGCAGTGGAAATATTTCACTGGCTGCCCGCTCTTGGGCAGGCCGCGATATTCGCCTGCGCTGAGATTACCGGGCGCGTAGGAGATCCAGTCGCGGCCGTCGCGGTCGAGAATGCTCGCGAAACCGGCGCCGCGTTTTCCGAAAAGGTAGGTCGCATGCGGGGTCTCGATTTTAAAACACTCCATGTCGCCATGGATAGTGGTCTCACTCACGCGAACGATCGGCTCCGCCGCTGCGAGCCAGCGCTGCGCGACCGCTGCCACGCGCGTGTGCGCGGCGGCTTCAGCGACCGCGTCTTCGACAAAACCGATTACGAAGCGTTGGCCCGGGCCACGAAGCTGCGGCCCACTCTTCGCACGACCGAAGCCAAAGACAACCATGCCGTCGGGCGCAGCCAGATTGGCCTCGGTGTTGCCCATATACCAAAAGGTGTCGCTCACGTTGTCGTCTGCGATTTGCGTGGCGAGCAGCACGCGCGGCGCGGCGTCGTCGCCGAAATACGCCCAGCGCCACGCGCCGAACAATTGCTCCCTGATGTGCGGCTGCGCGCGATTCGGCCCACCGGCACTTGTGCCGAAATAATGCGTGCTCGGTGACCAGCGTCCACCGGCCGTGCCTTCATATAGAAACCAGTAGGGCCAGTTCGGATCCGTGCGCTCCACCGTGAGCGTCGCGTTTTCATCGGTGAACCGCCATGTCCATTCCCATCGCCCGCTGAGGCTCACGGTGCGAATCGTATCGTTGGCGAAAGCCTGTGACTCGCAACGGTCGTGGCCCGGATGCCCAGCGCCAGCATCGGGATTTTCTTTGCCATAAACCATGTTTGGAATGCCGCGGTAGCCAGCTCCTGCCGGCGTGAGCCCGCCCTTCAAAGGGTCCTTCTTGAAAGATATCCAATCGCGGCCATCGCGGTCGATCATCCGCGAGAAACCGCCGCCCGACTTATCATAGTAATAAGTTGCGTTCGCAGTTGAGATCTTGAATTGCGCACGGCCTTCGTGGTCAGCGTCAGAAATGGTGATTGCTCGGCCGGAAGACGCGGCTGCAAACAGCAAAGGGAAAAGGCAAACGCGGAGATACGTGACAGGAAGCATCAGGAGGGTTAGTTCAGGCTCAGAAGCCGACGTCGATATTCGGTGGGGTTGGTGCTCTTAGCACGGCGGAAGCAGCGGTTGAAACCAGCCACGCTCTCGAAGCCCGAAGCGAAAGCCACTTCAGTCACGTGGAGTTCGCGCTCGGCGAGAAGACGACAGGCGCGACTGATCCGCAGCTCCGTGACGAAATCATGGAACGTTTTTCCCGTGCGCGCCTTGAAAAACCGGCTGAAGGCCGCGGGGCTGAAGTGTGCGGCCGCCGCGATGTCATCGCGGTGCAGCGGCTCGGCGATCCGTTCCTGTATCAGCGCGCAAATTTTTCGGAGTCTCTCACCTTCGGCATCAGGCAGGTCGGGCACGAAGCCGGCGCTACAGATCGGGACGATCTCTTCGGAAGTGGCCAGGCGTTGGAGAATCTGGAGAAGATCGATTACACGCTGCATGCCTGTGTGGCCGACCATCGCCTGTATCTGAGCGGCGCATTCGCGCCGGGCGCGTCCCTTCGCCGCGATTCCAACGACGGAGCGCTTGAGCAGGCGTTGCACCATCGCCGCTTCCGGGCGCGAGAAAAATTCCGAGCCAAGACTATCCTCCCGAAAATACACGATAATGGAGTGAATTTCCTTCGCGCCGGGAGCGTTGGATTTCTCGAATTGCCAGGCGTGCGGCAAATTTGGTCCGAGGAGCGCGAAGTCGCCGGGCTGCAGCGGCGAAATGTTGTCGCCCACGATACGGTGGCCGGAGCCGGACAGCACAAGCCCAAGCTGATACTCAGGATGAAAATGCCAGGTGCAATTGTAGTTCGGCCCCCGCAATTCGCTGACGCGAAAAGATTCATCCATGCTCGGAGTAATTTGGTGATAAGCAATTTTCATAGAGGGGCGTGGGGGCAAGTGTTCGTTAGTCCCACGAGAAGCATTATCACAAGGTCAAACCTGGCGCGGAGCATGAGCGGTCAACAATTGAGCACGGATGACTTGGCTCGTGGTGGAGCGACGCGGCAAACGACGTAGAGACCGACGATCCCGGCTGCCGCGCCCCAGAGCACCGCGAGTCAAGGATCGGGCACCCACCGCGTAGTTCTCCCGGAAGTAATCCTATAGCATCCGGCCGTTGCTCGGCCCGTGGCCCGAGGGTGCTTCCCCCTCGCTCGAAGTCCTTTACCCCCATCACCCCGCTATGACGTTTCAACGACTGCATCATCCTACTATGAAGCTCGTCCACCTTCTCACACCCTTTGTTTGCTCGGTCTCATTG
The DNA here is from genome assembly GCA_964480585.1 of uncultured Opitutus sp. Classification (GTDB taxonomy): domain Bacteria; phylum Verrucomicrobiota; class Verrucomicrobiia; order Opitutales; family Opitutaceae; genus ER46. The sequence continues at coordinate 61,953 of CAYZPV010000016.1, forward strand.
CTTGCCCAGACCAGTGTGCCGCCGCCGAAGCCGGCGGAGGACGCTCCACTTCCCGTCATCGAACTCTCCCCCTTCCAAGTCGATGCCACCCGTGACGAAGGTTACTCTGTGGCCCGCGATCCTTCCGGTAGCCGTCTCAATTCGGATCTTAAAGATGTGTCCGCGAGCATCACGGTTTTCACCAAGGACTTTATGCAGGACTTGGGAGCATACGATCTTAACACCGTCCTCGATTACGCCCCAAACGTATCTTATTCCGAGCAAGGCGCGAACTTCACGCCGGACCAGGAGATGGCGCCCAACCGGGCCCGCGGCCTCGATCGGATGGCGATAACGCAGGATTTTTTCCCTATATTCGACAACCTCGATGCCTACAAGCTCGACCGCATCGGCTTTGGCCACGGACCCAATTCGTTGCTTTTCGGTATCGGATCTCCGGGCGGCACGATAACATCCACGGCCAAGCGGGCTCACTTCAAACCGAGTTATGAAGCCGAGCTGCGTTTCGATAATTGGGGCAGCGCGCGTGGCATGATCGACTTAAACCGTCCTATCATCCCCAAGCGCCTGGCTCTCCGCCTCGCCGCCGTGACGCAGAATCAAGAAGGCGCGATCGAGAAAACCTACAAGCGCGACACCCGAGTCTTTCTCGCCGCCACAGCTCACCTCAACAATCGCCCCGGCTTCCGATCCACAGTGCGCGGGAATTTCGAGGTTATCGATGGGAAAACGGTAATCGGAAATGGCGGCCTTCCTCGCGATGGCGTCACGGCCTGGCTTGCCGCCGGTTCTCCAACCTCGTCTGTTGTGGGCGCTGGCGGTTCTGCTGCTACACGCCCGCCCGGCACCGTAAATCTCTCCAGCGGCGATCGCTTGACGGTCATCAACGATCCGGCGCGCCCCAACCAGCCGATCCTCAACTGGACTCGGATGCTCGGGACCAACGGCGCCGGTCCGGTTATATTCGACGAAGCTATCTACCCCTACGACCGCAATATCAAAGGCGCACAGAATCCAGCGCCGGTATACATCTCCCAGTGGTCTGCCTTTTTTGAACAGCAGCTCGGTCGCGACCTCTTCGTCGAATTGTCAGCCTTTCGTGGCGAGCGGGATTTCAGTTGGCCCTACCAAGTTGGCGGGGTCAGCCTCCAAGCCGATCCGAACGAGCGCCTACCCGATGGCTCGCCCAATCCTTATGTCGGCCGCTACTATGTCGATGTGCCATTGCGGAGCATCGACACTTTTTTCAAGAACGATGTCTACCGAGCGACTGCCAGTTATCGGCTCGATCCGACGAAATGGTTGCCCTCCTGGAGCCGGTGGCTAGGCACGCATCAGCTCCTTGGGTTGCGCGAGCGGCAGGATCAGGATACTGCCAATAACCGCTATCAGTGGGTCAACGTCACTCCACTGCCCGGCTTTCCTTCCGACTTAGAAAACGCGCGTAACTTCATCAACCTCCGTGCCTACCTCGATCCCGCTAACGGAGTCTGGGATTGGAATCCTGGTTCACTTGAGAAGGAATACACCAGCAACGGCGTCACCGCGCGCCGTATGCCCATTGGCGGCCAAGATCACCGCCTGAATCGCTTCGATAGCACGGCGTTCGCTTCGCAAAGTTATTTTTTCAACAAGCGATTGGTGATTACCTATGGCTGGCGACGCGATGTTATCTCCAACTTTGCCGGCTTCGGCGAAAAGGACCCCGTCACCGGTCTCCGGCCTCTAGGAACCACGGTCGATCCCGTGTTCGCGCGCAGCGGCGTTCTTTACCCGAAAAGTCGAGGCGCCGTGCTGCACGTCTTCGACTGGCTCTCTTTCTCCTACAACAAGTCCAACAACTTCAGCGGCCTGTCCGCCGCCGTCCTCGATACTTACCTGTCGCCCTTGCCAGCAACTTCGGGGGAGGGGACGGACTACGGGGTTCGCATGCGCCTTTGGCGGGACAAACTTTCGCTGAACCTGACCCGTTATGAAACCGCGCAGGCAAACGCCCGCGCTGGAGTAAACACCGAACGTGATTGGAATCAAATGTGGGAGGCGATGGGCCTGCCCGAAAACCAGACCAGCCCTTGGCCGAATACGAATGATACGTTCAACCGCACCGCGAAAGGGACCGAAGCCACGCTTGTCTTCAATCCGCTCGCGCAATGGCGCATCTATGCCTCGGCCTCGCGCGGTGTTGCGTCCCGCACCGACGTATTTCCGCGCGCTACCGCCTATATTCAGCAGCATCTCCCTGCTTGGCGGGCAGTCCCTCCCACCACAACCATTGCCGACGGCCGCACCTTCCAAGCCGCTATCGCCGACATGATTAAGCGGAACGAGCAGGATCGCGCACAGGAAGGGGCCCAGGAATATAATCTGCGCAAGTGGAATGGCAGTCTCGTGACGAATTATCGTTTTTTGCGGGGTCGCTTGGCGGGCGTCGGCGTGGGCGCATCGCTGCTCTATCGCGGCGATGCCGTAGTAGGCTACCCGGTAGTTGACGGCTCCCCTGTCGTATCGTCGCCGTATGTGGAGCCTGGCTATACCACCCTCAACGCCCATATTTCCTATACCCGACGATTGAGACGGGAGATGACTTGGCGCACACAGCTTTCGTTCAACAATCTCGGCGATTACGATGGCCGATTGCTGATCACTTCTCGTAACGCTGACGGCTCTCCGAACAACAATTCCGTTCGCTGGCAGACTGGCACCACGGTGGCGCTGACCACCGGATTAAAATTCTAACCAATTTGGCTCAAACTTCCTTAACGCCCGCGAATGCAACTAAAGATTACCCCTTGCCTCCGTCCCGTCGCGCTTTTCTTAGGTCTCGCTTCGATCTCGTCGGGGCAGGAAGTGATTCGTGACTTCACATTCATTCCCGCGGGTGAGGGCGTGCGGCAATTCTCCGAATTAGACCCCAATACGAAACGAGATTTTTCGAAGCAACATACGTGGGGCAAGACCAAGCCGCGCCATGTCCCCAAGACCTTGGAACTCGACCTCGAGGGCGCCACTCACGCCGAGTTCTCCGTCGCTTATTGGGGCGGACACATCGGCACTTCGGAACAGCGGGTAAAGATAAACGGTCACGACTGGATCGATCTCCCGCAGCCGGTGGGCACGCCCGGATCGCCAGAGATTTTTCACCGGACGCTGCTCGGCAACAACGCGATTCCGATCCCGCTCGAGTTGCTCAAAGCTGGAACAAACATATTTCAGTTCTCGGCCGGCGCCCAGCGCGCCTACAGTTTCGATTTCGGCTTCTACTGGATATATAGCTTCACGGTTCGCGTGCACTACGACAACACCAAGCCCCATCCGCGCGGGCGGGTTAGCATCGCCCCTTCTACCGGTCCAGTGCTCGAGGTGAGCGCCGAAGTCGAAGATCCTGCGCAGATCGCACAAGTCGATTTCATCGCTGAGACGTTCGACTTCGACTGGGACGGCGACGGAGTATGGCGCGAGTGGCAGTATCAAGAACGCTGGGGCGAATACTCCCGCCACGTCGGCACCGCTTCCGGCGCGCCCTGGCGCGTGACATGGGACACGCGCTGGCTCCCCGACCAAACAGAAAAGATGCGCGTCCGGGCTCGCATCACCGACAAGCGGGGCGTGAGCTATCTCACACCGCCCCTCGAAGGCATAGAGTTGCCCCGCCCCGAAGCTTCGGTGCGGATGTTCCGCTCTGGCGACGTCCCGGAACGTTTTTCTGCCCGGGCAGACGGTCGCCGCGGCTGCACGATCGTGCTGCCGGAAGATTTGGCCAAGGTCAGCGCCGCGCGCCTCGTCGTCTCCACCTGGTCCGGCAGCACCGATAGCGAAGGCCCGCACGAAATCATCCTCAACGGCACCCGGCTCGCCAACCGCTTTGGCATTTTCCACGAATACGACTGCACCCTCTTTGACGTCGATCCCGCGCGCCTGCTCCCCGGCGTGAATCACATCGAGATTCACTCCACCTACAAGGGCCACGCCTTGGAAATCAACTGGCCGGGCCCGGTGATCCTTCTCGAAACTCGCAAATAATCTTCCCGGCCTGTCTTCGTTCGCCATGTGGTTACGCTTTATTTTTCTCTCCGCGCTCCTCGTCGCCGCGCCTCTCGCCGGCGCCGCAGCCCGCCCCAACGTCATCATCTTAATCACCGACGATCAGGGTTACGGCGATCTCGGTTGCCACGGGAACCCGCACCTCAAGACCCCGCATCTCGACCGCCTGCACGCGCAATCCGTGCGGTTCACCGATTTTCACGCGACCCCGGTCTGCACCACCACCCGCTCCACCCTGCTCACCGGTCGGCACATCCTGCGCACCGGCGCATGGTCCGTGCTCAGCGGCCGTTCCTTCCTCGGGCGCGACGAGATCACGCTGGCCGACCGGCTCGGCGCCGCCGGCTACCGCAACGGCCTCTTCGGCAAGTGGCATCTCGGCGACAATTTTCCCTACCGGCCCCGCGACCGCGGTTTCCACGAATCGCTCAGCCACGGCGGCGGCGGTCTCGGCACTACGCCCGACTGGTGGGGCAACGATTACAGCGACGACACGTTCGTGCGCGATAGCACAGAGCCTGTGAAACTCGCAGGCTACAACACCGACGCTCTCTTCACCCACGCGCTCGACTTCGTCGCTCGTCACCGCGACCGGCCGTTTTATCTCCAGCTCTCCACGGACGCTCCGCACGATCCGTTCAACGTCCCCGAGCGCTACGCCGCACCCTATCGCGACAAGGTGCCCAACGACGTCGCCAACTACTATGGCATGATCGCCAACTTCGACGAAAACGTGGGCCGCCTCCTCGCCCAGCTCGACGAACTCGGCCTCGTCGAGAACACTATATTAATTTTCCTCACCGACAACGGCGCCGCCACCGCGTGGCGCACCTTCAATGCCGGGATGCGTGGCGGCAAGGGCACGCCGTATGAGGGCGGTCACCGCGTGCCCTGTTTCGTGCGCTGGCCCGCCGGTGGTCTCGGGGCTCCGCGCGACGTGCCCGTGCTCACGTCCGTCGCGGATCTCATGCCCACGCTCCTCGAATTTTGCGCCGCGCCGGCGCCCGCGCGCGCCGTTGCCTTCGACGGAATCAGTCTGGCGCCCGTGCTCCGCGGCACCGGCACGCTGCCGCCCGACCGCGTCGTGATCACCGGCTCCCAGCGCTCCGGCCTGCCAGTGCCCTATCACACCACCGCTGTCATGCGCGGCGCGCTCCGATTGATAAATGGGGTCGAACTCTACGACCTCGCCACCGATCCAGCGCAGGCCCGCGATCTCGCCGCCGCGCGTCCCGCCGTCGTCGCCGAGCTGCGTGCGGCGCACGACGCCTTCTGGCGCGAAGTCGAGCCGGGCTTCGCCTCCATGCCCCGCGTTGTCGTCGGCAGCCCGCAGGAGAATCCCGCTTGGCTCAACACCTGGGATATTCTGGGCCAATCCGTTTACATGCAGCACCAGGTCGAGCAAGCCGAGCGAGCCGACGGCTATTGGGAGATCGAGGTGGCTGCCGCCGGCGAATACGAGATCGTGCTCCGCCGCTGGCCACCCGAGGTGGACCGTGCGATCACCGACGGCCTCACGGTCACACGCGTGGCCAAGGCGGGTGCCAAGCCCGTCACCATCACCGGCGCCAATCGCGCCCGCCTCCTCATCGCCGGCCACGACCGTGACCAGACGTTTGCCGTCGACGCGCGCGAGAGCGTTTTTCGCACCGAGCTGCCCGCCGGCCCGGCGCGACTCCAAGCCTGGTTCATCAACGACACCACGCTCGGGGGCGCCACGTGGGGCGCCTATTACGTCGGCCTCCGCAAACTCTAAGCCACCTCCGTCATCGACCTCCAAATTCGCTTTGTCCCACTTCACCATGAAATCTCCCTTCCGTCTCGCAGTCTTCCTGCTCACGCCACTGCTGGCCGCTCCGTTGGCCACGGCCGCGCCCGTCGTAGAGGCCGGCTTCCAATCCCTTTTCAACGGCAAGGACCTCACCGGCTGGAAGGGCGACATGAAATATTTCTCGGTGCGCGATGGAGTGATCCACGCCGAGACGAGCGTCGCGGTCCCACTCGCGAAGAACACCTTTCTCGTTTGCACTCAAGGCGAGTTCGGCGACTTCGAGCTGCGCTTCGACTACAAGTGCGTGGGTGGCAACTCCGGCATCCAGTATCGCAGTGAACTTACCAGCGAATTCGTGATGAAAGGCTATCAGTGCGATTTCGAAAACCAGAACCGTTTCACAGGAATGTTCTTCGAGGAAAACGGCCGGATGTTCCTGGCAAACCCCGGCGAATACGTGACGGTGAAACCCCTCGGTGAACTTACGCCCGAGGAGGCCACGAAAAAGCAGAAGCCCCGCGCACGCCTCGACAAGGTCAAGTTCGCCACGACTGAGGAGGCGTTCTCGCACGTGAAAGATCCAACCGCATGGCACTCTATGGTCGTGATCGCGAAGGGTAATACCTTCGTCCACATCCTCGATGGCAAGGTCATGAGCGTCGCCGTCGATGAGGACGCCGCAAATTTCAGGAAAACCGGGCTCATTGGCCTGCAGGTGCACAGCGGCCCGCCGATGACGATCAACCTGAAAAACATTCGCATCCGCGCGCTAAAGTAAACGCTGCTTCGCCCTGCCATGTATCGTCCTTTGCTTCTGCTCGCGCTCGTCGGCGGGCTAGTCCTCCGCGCCCAAGCCGCACCGTCGCCGCTGCCGGAAACCACACCCGCTGCCGCGCGGGTTTCTGCCGCCGGTTTGGCCAAAGTCCACGCTGTCACTGACGATTCTGTCTTGCGCGGCGATCACGCCGGCTTCGTCATCGTGATTGCGCGGCACGGCAAGATCGTGGACTGGCACACCGTCGGCGTGCGCGATGTCGCTTCTCGCGAGCCGATGCGCCGCGACACAATCTTCCGCATCTATTCGATGACGAAGATCGTTACCGCCGTTGCTACCCTCTGTCTCGTCGAGGACGGCACACTCTCCCTCGACGATCCGCTCGCGAAATACCTGCCTGAGTTTGCCGCGCCGATGGTCCTCATTGGCGGGACCGCCGATGCGCCGCAGCTCACCGCCGCCACCCGCCCCATCACGATCCGCCAGCTCCTCTCGCACACCGGCGGATTGAGCTACGATATTCTCGATTACCCGCCGGTGACGGATCTCTACAAGCGCGCAGACCTATGGAATGCGCCGTCGCTGGCGGAATTCGTCCGCCGCGCCGCCAAGCTCCCGTTGAAGACGCAGCCGGGCACCGAATTCAGCTACGGCATCGGCCTCGATCTTCTCGGCGCCGTTATCGAGAAAGTGAGTGGCACCGACCTCGAGTCGTTCCTGCGCGCACGCATTTTCAAGCCGCTGAAGATGACCGACACCAGTTTCGACGTTCCCGCGAAGAAGATGCACCGCGTCGCCGCGCTCTCCCGTCACGAGTCCGCCACCGATCGCGGACTTATCCCTGCCGATCCGATCATCGGCGCGTATGCCGAACCGGGCCGCGGTTTCGCCAGCGGCGGCGCGGGGCTATTCTCAACTGCGGGCGACTACGTGCGCTTTGCCCAGATGCTCTGCAACCGCGGCGAGCTCGACGGGGCGCGCATCCTGCGATCCACTTCGGTCGACCGCATGCGAATCAACGAGCTGGCGGTGCTCGCGAAAAAAAATCACGACTTCAGCGATGCTCATGGCTGGGGCCTCGGGGTCGAGGTCGAGTTGGATCCGAAAACCGCCGCTTTCGGCTGGGCGGGCGCGGCCACGACGCACGTGCGGATCTCACCCGAAGAAGGTCTCGTAACACTGCTCCTAGCGCAGCACATCCCGTTCAACGAACATGGGATCTTCGCTCCCTTCGTCAACGCCTGCCGCGCGGCTCTAGAGTAGGGCACCTGTCCGTCCACTTCCTTGCACTAAGCGCGCAGGTGATGAGGCGAGTTCGAAAAAAGCTCGGCGAGGGAAATTCCAGGCCGAGCTCAGCTCTATTGGTGTAGCGACGCGAGGCGACTACGGCTGGCTAAGCGTAAAGTCGTCACACCATCCGTAGCCGGAGCCGCCCCATTTCCAAACGCCGATGGTGGCGCTCGTGGCAGAGCTTCCCGTGGTAAATGTCAGGCTCTTTTGGGCATAGGACGTGGAAGTGAACTGGGTATTTTGCTCTCCGCTACCCCCGAAGTTCGAGACGAACAGCTTGAAGGAAGCAGCAGCGTCTTTTTTACCCCACGCCTTGAGAGTATAGGTGGTGTTCGGGCTCAGGCCGGTGATCGTGACCGACACGCCGCCGTCTCCCGTGCCGGACCTCGCGCTGTAGGTGCCCGTGTGTGCGTTGTTCGCCTGGCGTGATGAACCGTAAAACGTCCAAGGCGACGTGCCGGATTCGAAGCCGGGATTGGTAATCGATGGCGGAGTGCCGCCCCCGCCGCTCTCTCCATTGCCTTCGTAGGCGCCGATGTTCTGGTTACCTGCGATCGCAGTGCCCCAATAATCCTTGCCGCCGTTCCCGCTGATGGTCTTGCCGGTGTTCAGAGCGGGTGAGCCGGTGAGCAGCTTGTAGCCGGAGAGCCGACTCGCGCTAAACAAGTCGATCTCGATGGGCTCCTGTCCCGGGGCCGAGAGTTGGGGATTGGCGGCAAGATCGCCGCTTCCTTGTCCGGAGCCTGACTGATAGGCCGACAGACTGGTGTAAGTTGTGCCGTTATACTTAATTTTGAAGCTGCCGGTCGTATACCACAGGTTGTCGGAAAGAGTGACGCTGTTGCTGAGGTCGGCCAGGGTGGTGCCGTCAGCGACGTAAACGATGTTGTTGTAAAACTTGCTACCACTGTTGCTGCCCTTGGTGCGCACGGCGGGCTGGCCGCCGGAGGTGTTTTGATAGATTGTGTTATTGTAAAACGACGAGTTGGTAGCGTCCAGAATATACATCCCCGCTCCTTCATTCGAGGTGCCTTTGCCATTGTTCACCGCGATATTGTAACGGAAGATCGCGCCGGTATTGGCCAGGCCTCCCCATTCACCGATAAACAGACCGGCACCGTCACACCCGTGCACATAATTATACTGAGCGATGCAGTTGGTGGTGCCGCCATCGAGGCCTATGCCCTCGCCATCATAAGTTTCCGACCCATTGCTTTGATTATAAACCTCACAATACTGCACGACGACATTACGTGAGGTGCTGACATTGATACCGAGCGACCCCTCAACCCCGGAGGTGTTGTTGGCCAAGGAGCCGCAATCGCGCACTAAACAGTATTGAATGGTGCCGCCGTCGAAGCCGTGGACTCTCATGCCACTCCCATTATTCCCCGCGTAAGTCAGTCCGGTGATATTCTCAATGACACAGTTCTCGATCAGCAGATCACTATGGTTGTATTCGACCTCGGTGTTGCCGCTCGTATAAATACCAGACAGCAAGCAATCCGAGATGTCGCAGCCGGCGATTGTCACCCCGTGGAAGCCATAGATATCATTTCCGAAATAGTCGCCGTTGGAGATATTTATTCCATAGAAGTAGCCGCTGACGGTAATGTTTTCCAACTTGATGGCGTAATAGTCGGCAGTGTCGGCCTTCATGTAGACGGCTGACTTGAAGGTCGTCTTGTCGCCCGTGAAGATGAGGTTGCGCACCGTGATGTAGCCCTGGTTCACAGCCTGGAGGCCATGGTCCCCGACGCTGGAGATCGTGGCGCGACCGGTGCCATAAGAGTCGATAGTGATCGGGTTGCCGCTCGCGCCACTTTGCGTGAGCGTGATACGGCCGGAGAAGGTCTCGCCGCCTTTGAATTTGACGGTGTCACCGGGCAGTAGCGACTGCGCGTTTACGCGGGTGACAGTCTTCCAAGCGGCGGACGTGGAGGTGCCGGAGTTGGTGTCTGCACCGGCGGCGTCGTCGACGTAATAGGTGGCTGCCGAAGCCGCCGAGGTTAGCAAAGCCGCGAGGAAGACGCCGAGGTTTCTAAATCGGAGCCGAGGGGTAGGGTTCATGATTTTCATTGGGGTGAAAAAGCGAAGTAGCGTCGGCCCGAGGGTTAGGGCCGCAGGGTTTAGAACTTGGCCCAATCCCTCGTGGCCGCGGGCGGCGGCGGTCGGATTGAGCTGATGGAGCGTGGCACATCTACACGCGCTGCGGATTCGCGGCACCGGCGCCCAGGTATGGAAGCCGCGGTAATTGGGTATCAGCCCAGGAATGCGGGTCGCCGCCGCGGCGACGGTGACCCGCGCCGTCGTCAGAATTCGAAGCGGTTGGTAAGGGTCCAAGTCTGCGGTTCCTTGATGCGCCAGGAGCTGATGGAACCATCGGGCTGCGCCACGACCGGGATCAGCTCGTCACCGACGCCGACGTTGCGAACGTTGAGCCGCACGCTCCATGCGATATTTTTCCACACCCGCCGCGAGTATCCCAGCCAGGCGTCGACGTTGGTCTCGGTAGGGCCAAAGAAGGGACGCGTGACGTCCGACTGGGCGCCGCCGCCGGGCAGCAAGCGCACCGGGTAGCCGAGGGCGACCTTATCTTGCCAGCGGAATGCACCGCCGAAGCTGAAGCCGCGCAGGCGGCCCTCGGAAAAAGTGTAGTTCGAGACCACGTTGAACCGCCACTTCCGCAGTTCGGGGGTGGTGGCGCCATCGAGCAGGGCCTCGCGGGTCGCGTCCGCCTCGATCCCACCCCATAGCTCGCCAAGCGTGGACGCGTTGCCGATGGCGTCCGGCAGAGCGCCTGCGGTGCCGCCCCAGATCGGGCCGAGGCGCCGAATGATTTCGGCGAAATCGCGTGCGGTGTTGGAGCGAACGGCTTCCGATTTCACGGCGTTGAAGGCGATGCGCCAATTGCGCGTAGGATTGAAGATGGCGTCAAATTCGTAGCCGCTTGAGACGAGATCGGATGTGCTGACGACGGTGCCGATGCGATCGTCGTGATCGACCACGAGCGAGCCATTGGCCGCGCGAGCAATGGTGAAGTTGAAGTTCCGCTGGAAGAGTTCGCCATCCGGCGACGCCACCCAATTATTGAAGGCGCTGATGGCAGAGGCGGGAGCGATCGCCTGGTAAGCGGGGTTGGCGTTGTTCTCGATCTGGGTGTCCATGCGGCGCACGAGCCGGTTCTTGATTTCGTTGAACGTTCCGTTGGTCGCGGCTGCGGCGGCGGTCTCATAGCGGTTGGCCCGGAGCTGGAGCTTGCCGGCGAGGAGCGATAGCACGACACCGTGTTCGGTCGTTTCTCCCTTTGACGGGGCGATCTGGTTGGCCAGCATGTCGAAGCGTGAGGCCGTGGGCGTGAAGTTATCGGATTTGTTATAAGTGAGCGAGACGTCAGCGCCCAAGGGAAGGCGGCCGCGCAGCTTCGGTGGCAGATGCAGGACGCCGCCGTAGTTGAAGGACCTTTCGGCGTCATCGAGGCCAGGCTGCAGAGACCAAGTAGCGTGATCGACAATACGCTGGCCGGTGGCGGGATCGACCGGCGCGCCGCCCGCGTTGAAGGTGCGGAATGCGTCACGGCGCCAACCCACGGTGGTGACGAGCGTGTTCTCCCAGAACTTGCTGTTCGCAACGAGGACGTAGGACTTAAACTCATCCTTGCTGCGCGCCGTGGTAAAATTGGCCGTGCGACTCTTCTCATAGCGGTCGCTGTGAATCACGCTGAAGGTCCGGGCCGCGTAGGCCGCAGGCGTCGCGACTGGTGTCGCGGGCGGCGTCTGATAATGGAGAAACGTGAGGCTGGAATACGGATCGAGCGAGGTATCGGCCGTGACCGGTTGGATGCGCGCCGCCTCTGGACCGGCCAAGCCGAGGAGGCTGGGGCCGACATAGGTGAGCCGTTGCGCGAAGCGAGCACCGTTGGTGGTATTGATGGCGTAGGCCTCGTTAGCCGCCTCGGAGGCGTAGTAGTCGAGGCCCATCAAGTGCGGCCGACCGCCGAGCGACTCGGCAAACTGCTTCTGGCCGGTAAACGACCCGGTGAACACATGGCGCCCCAGCAGCTTTTTGAACCAGTGACGTTCTCCGCGGACGAGATCGAGGTCGTAATAAGCAGTGGCGCGCAACGCGTCGCGATCGCTTACGTTCGATTGTTGCCAGGAGACATCGGTAACATAGGGCCGGCCATAGTTTGGGTTAGTCACGCCGTTTGGCAGCCGGCTGTTGATGTCCACGCGGATCGCGTAATCGCGAAAGTTGAGCGCGTTCACATAGCCGTTGTCGAAAAATTCGCGATTGTAGGCGACCTCCACGCCGGCATTGCGACCGAGACGCTGTTCGAATGTGACATTGAACGCCTCCCAGAAGCCCCACTCGTTTTTGTTCGGCCCCTCGAGGGAGTGATCGTAAAAATTGAAGATTGCGGGGTCAGAAATGCGCTGGTCCCGCCAGAAATTCGCCATCTCCGGCTGCGCAGCCGCATTGCGGGCCTGCAAATAATTCTTGCTCCACTGGAGCTGACGCATGCCGTCGTTGACGTAGCCAGTGCCGGCCGGGTTGAGCCGGGCACGGGTATTGAAGCCCTCAAATCCCCAAACGTTGGGGGGCAGCCCAGTGACGCCGAACTCTCGAACGGCGGGGTTTTCGACCACGATATGCGGTCCTCCCAGAAAGGCGCGGAGTAAGTTGCCGTTGATACCACCTGTGGCGTTCATCGCGCTCTCCGCCGGCGACGCAGGCGCACGTAGGAGACTCAGAGTGCCGGTGCTGGGATCATAGCTGGGCTGTCCGATAGCCCACCAGTAAGTGAAATGATCGAACGGCGGAGAGATCTGCGGACGGTTGGAAACATCCCGCGCGATCTCCCCGTTGGCACGCAGCGTTGCGCCGCTCCACGGCTTGTAAGTGGCGGCTAGAAATGCACGTTTGCGCCGTTCGAACGACGGTTCCTGCTGAAACCGCGTGTCGCTATAGAGGCCCGCTACGCGCAGGGCGAGCTTGTCCGGCACGAGGACGTAGTTGTGATCCAGTGACGAACGCGCGGAGCCGTGCTGGCCAAAGCGAAACTCCAAGGTCGTGCGCGTGCGCTGGAAATTCGCCTGAATCAGAGAGGAGTTGATGATGCCGCCAGGCGAACCAAGGCCGAAAAGCATGGCATTGGGTCCCCGGCTGATTTCGACCCGGTCCACGATATAATCGTCCACCGGAAGGTCGGAGATAAAATAGTCTCGGGTGAGGCTCGCTGAGGAAAGCCCGCGGACACGCGTGACCGCAGCGGGTGATCGCACCGCCGCGAAGCTATCGGCGAAATTGCCATCCTGACCCGGGGAGCTGAAGTTGCCGCCAAGGCCCACCACTTCAGTGCCGGCTGTATAGACGAGCAAGCCCTGCAGGTCGTTGGCCCCGACATCGCGGAGAAAATCCTTTGTAACGATGGTCACCGCCGCAGGCACGTCACGCAGGTCCGTCCTCAGTCGTGTGCCCGCCAGGGTCGAGGTGGCAGCGTAACCGGTGTCCCGTTCGGTGGTGACCGTGAAGGGCGATAGAACGAGCGCTTCCTCATCTTTCGGAGGAGGGATTGACGCGGCGCCGCCAGTTTGAGCCGGGCTGTTAACGGCGGTGAAAAGTGCAGCCAGGCCAGCCAGGAGGCTTCGGGATTTGGCGGGAGATGCGGGGGTTGTCGGCATGGGATGAAACTCAGTTTTTTTTTTTTTTGAGGTGTAGGTGCAGCAGGGGGTATCGCGGCGGAAACTGGAACGATGGTGAACACCCCGGTTTTTGAATCGGCGCGGGCCTCGAGTCCGGTGCCCTTAAGTAACTGCGCGAGGGCACCCTCTGGAGTGTAAGTCCCCTTGATCGCCGGCGTGCGAACGGTCCGACCTAGCTCGGCGCGAATCAGCAGCTCAATACCGGCCTGTTGAGCAAACGCCTTGAGTGAGGCTGCAGCGTAATCGCTGCGCAGGTCGAACTCACGAGCAGGAGCGGCAGCCCAGGCACTCGCGACTACAATAACGGCCAAGCCGGCGCACCGTAGCCGGCGGTCTGCCGACCAGACGCGGCTCGGTCGTGGGGGTGCGACGACGTGTTGAAAGTTCTCCAAAGGGGGTTAGCAGGACCCTCGGGAGGAGCTGCCCTGCACTCCCCTTAACGCCGGCGGCGGCGAAAACCTTTAAAAGAATCTGCGCTTCCGCGGACTATTTGCCGCTCCGGAGCAAGATTTCGTCCGCCCGATGCTCCACGCCGATGTCGAGCCCGACTTCCAATGCGCGCACGAAACCCTCGACGTTATCCACGCGAAAAACTCCGGTGATTCGCTGCTCCGCGATGCCTTCGTCGACGACGCGCAACTTGAGTGCACTGTGGGCGTTGAAGAGCTTCGCCGCCGTCGCGATTGTTGCGTCTGCGAAGTCCAGCCGGGGCACGCGCCACGACAACCGCTCCGCCAGTTCCTCCGCCGTGAGGGTAGTTGATGGGCCCGGTCCTGCAGTGGGTGAAACCGCGATTCGCTGGCCCGCAGTCAGCGCCAAAGCCTGGGGGGCGGTGGCCGACAAATCCGTCCCTGCGCCGATGCGGACAGTTCCCTCAGTGACGATCACGCCGACCTGGCCGCGGGATTTATCGACGCTGAACGCTGTCCCTACCGCGCGGACCCCGACAGTCCCCGCCATCACGATGAAGGGGCGGGCAGCATCGTGCGCGACTTGAAAATGCGCTTCACCGTCGGTGAGCGAAACTCGGCGTTCACTCGAGGTGAATGCCACTTCGATTGCAGCACCCGGCCTAAATTCAACCGTGGAGCCGTCGGCCAACAAACGACGTTCAGGGGTCAGCACGCGCGTGGCGGACGCAGTCGCAGCTATGCTAGGGGCAGACAAGGGAGCCTTGCTGCGAAAGAAGGGCAAAATAGCGACGACAAGCGCCGCGGCCGCCGCGAGGGGAAGAACCACCGTGCGCCTCCGCCGATCACGGCGAGCGAGATTCCCCAGATGCCGTCGGAGGGCAGCATGCTTCTCTCCTTGCGACGCATCATCCAACGCGCGCCACATGGCAGAGATCTCGTCGAGCGCGGCAGCGTGGCGCACATCCATATCGCGCCAAGCGTCGAACTCGGACTTCTCCGCATCGGTGAAGCCACCATCCCGCCGCACCAGCCAGGCAGCGGCGGTGGACTCGATCGCATTGAAACGGCGGTTTCGTCTCATTTCACTGATATGTCCCGTCGCCCCGACTCAGCGCCGTGGCGACGAAGATAGCAGGTGAGTTTTTCCATCCCGCGATGGACTTGGGCTTCAACGGTGGCGACGGACACGCCGAGGCGAGCCGCGATCTCCTTGTGGGAGAGTCGGTCAAGCTTGCGCAACACCAACACCTCACGGCAACGCGCCGGCAGCGCGTGAAGCGCTTCCGCGAGCAGCGCGATGTCCTGACTTGCCATCAGCGCTTCGGCGGAATCAGGCGCGTTATCCAACAGGGTCGACGGGCAGACCGCATCCACTTCGACCAGCTCAGGACGGCGGCGTTTGGATCGTATCGAGTCGATCGCGAGACGCCGCGCGATTGTGAAAAGAAAAGCCCGGGGATAAAGAATTGCGCGGCCAGCGCGGACTTTCAGCAATCGCAGGTAGGCCTCCTGGACCAGATCATCCACCTCGCGCAGCCATGGAAACGAAGTCCGGACAAACACGCGAAGCGAAGCGTCGTGGGGATGCACTTCATTCGCAAACCAGCCCGCGAGACCTGCCCCAGCTGAGGCGGGGGCCGCTGTATCCGGTCCCGCCTCCGCCGAGGGAGCACTGTCGGAGCCGAAGGAATGGGGGCGAAGCGGAGTCACGGGAAGCGCCGTAGAAGAGGACCGACGCGGTGTCAGGTGTGAAGCTAAATCCGGGAAGTGGGTCTAAGGCGGGTAAACGTTCCGCCACCTACACCTATCTTTTGTTGACAATTGACTGTCAGCGGCGCAATCTCATTCCCACTTCGACGCCCGGGCTTAACCGGTCGTGATCGAATCGGCAACCCACCCCCGTAGCAACGGACCCGTCCGTTCGCCGCATATCCCAAAAATATGAAATCGACCCTCCCCTCTCGGCGCGCTCGCGCGCTTTTCATCTGCCTCGCCTTGGCTGCAGCCCCACTCTCGGCCCAGATTCTGAAGAACACGAATCCCGGCTTCGAAAATGGTCTTGCCGATTGGACCACCTACAAGGGTTCCGGCATCGGCACGACGGCTATCATCGAAACGCGTAACGCAGTCGCCGGCTTTACGGTGGGCGCCAAACATCTCTTCATGCGCCTGCCTGCCGAGGCCACAAACAACCAAACCCAATACATTACGGTTGGCCAATCCCTCGCGCTGAGTTCTACCAAGCGCTATCGATACACCGTAAAGCTCAAGTGGGACAACTCTGAGAACACGCTCCCTAGCGCGATTGTCTCCCTTTGGGCTCGCAATCCCGACGGCAGCTACAACGGCCGCGACCAGTGGCTCTACAACGAGAACGTCAACACGCAGACCTTTGAGTTTACACCCAACTCCACCGGCAACGTCTTTTGTTACATTGGCCTTCTGACGCATCAGGACGGCTTCGATGACACTGACATCCTCGTGGATTCGTTCCGTATCGAAGAGATTGGCGACGCCGCTTTCGATACAGATCCCCGGGCCGCGAACACTAACCTCCTCGTCAATTCCACGTTCGGATCTGACTTCGCCAACTGGACGGCTACTTATAACAACCCTAACAACGTCACCGGCCTGAACCGCTCGATCGTCACCGTGAATGGGAACAAGAAAATGCGGCTCGAGCTGCCTGCAGCCGGCAGCCCTACCTATCTCAACAACACGTGGACCGGCGTATACCAGACAATCACGCTCTACGCAGGCAACACCTATACTATCTCCATGCGCGTCGACCGCGTCCTCCCCGCGGCGACGGAATACGACACGATTCTCAACTTCTATGTTTACAAACCAGCAACCTCGAGCAGCGGTCAGTCATGGCTCGGCGCGGTCGACTACAAGTTTAACCGGGCCGATGAACACGTGATCACGCGCACCGTGACGCCGACTGAGACAACCACGTATCACGTCACCGCCCGAGTCTTCGGCTGGGGCAACGACGGTCGCGCGTTTAAGGTCAACGTGGACGACATCCAACTTGAGCGGACGCCCTGAGCGTTAGCGGCATCCTCATGAATCACGAGCGGCGGCGCGCTTCCCTAGCCGCGCCGCCGAAGGGACACCCATGCCTGTATTTTCTCCTATGCACCGCCATCATCTCCCCTCCCGCAGCACGCCATTCTGGCTGAGTGTCGTCTTTTCCGTCCTTTCGTGCACCCTCGCCGGACAGATTTCGAATACCAGCCTTAGCAATAAGATCATCGTTGGTTACCAGGGCTGGTTTAGCAGCGCGGGGGATGGATCTCAGCGCAACGACTGGAACCACTGGCAAATCCTGAAGGGTGACGGCCGTGTCATTCCAGCAGTCGATATCTGGCCCAAGATGGGTGAATACCCGAATACCTTTAACAACGGGTGGGCGCTCCGCGACGGAACCAGTGCATCGGTTTTCTCTGCCTATAAAGCCGCGAACGTCGCGATCCATTTCAAGTGGATGAAGGACTTCTCCATCGATGGAGCGTTCGTGGGCCGCCAGACGAAGACCATCGCGGCGGGCGGGGCCGCCAAAGAGTTTCGCGACCAGGTGCTCAAGAACGTTGCCGCAGCCTGCGTTACGCACGGCCGTGTTTTCTATATCAACTATGATATCTCCGAAGAGGAGAGCAATCTTGCCACCACCAACACCAACGGCAATGTCTTCGACCGTATTGTGGCTGACTTTCAAGACGTCTACGCCAACCTCTTCACCGCAGCGGAACGCGGCCGCTACGTCACCATCGGAGGCAAGCCGCTGATCCGAATCTTCGGCGTGGGCTCGAAGCGAAATAAACGCGATGATGGCATCTACATCTTTAGCGCCACTCAAGCACGGGACAAACTGGATGCCATGAATGACAACTACACGATCATGCTGGGCGTGAACCGCAACTGGCGCACGCTCGACAGCGTGGATATCCGCTCGGACTGGACCGACACCGACGCACACAAAGCCGCCGCGATGGAGGTTTGGCAGCAGGCCAACTATATCCAGCCTTGGAGCGTCAACGCCTTCACCAACACCGCCGGAGCCGACACCTACTACCAGAGTCGCCTCGAGCCCGATATCCAATGGGGCGCCGACCAGACGCCGGACATTCACATCGCTCCGGTAATCTGGCCCGGCTTCTCTTGGCGTAATAAGAAGGACGGCTCGGTCGACTACAATCAGGTGCCCCGCGGCGACGGCAGCTTCTACTGGAACAACGGTTACGAGGCGCACCAGGCGATGGCCGATAAGGCGGCGCCAATCAAATTCCTGACCGTGGCGATGTTCGACGAAATCGACGAGGGCACTGCGATCATGAAGGTCGAAGTAAATACCCAGAAGACCCCCAACGACGCCGCGTTCAGCGATCTCGCGATTGCCGATTCATCCGGCAGCAAAAAGGAGCGTTTCATCACGAACGTCGGCGGACCGAACAACGAGCCTGACTATTTCTTGTGGTTGACCAAGCAGCTCAAAACCAACCTGGCTGCCGGCACGCCGACCGCCGCCAAGCCGAACCGGTGAGCCCCCTGCGCCCATTCTTGACACGAAGCCGCGGCTTGATCCCCCGCACGAGACTGCGCCGGGTTCTCGCCTCGTTCCTCGCTTTCGGTATAGCGGCATGCGTGGTGCGAGACTGGCGCCTGGTCGTCGGCCACTCGCGCTGGGTGCAATCGTCAGGCGCCAACCAAGCGGTCGCGACTGGCAACCCTGCGACGGATTCTTCGCGGGAATCCATCCATTCGCAACCCGCCTCTTCCACGCACGGAAGCGATACCTCCTTACGTCTGCACAAGGCTCCAGCGCCGAGGCGCGAAATCGCGCTTGCGATGGCGTTGCTCGATTGGGCCGATTCCGATTTGCCAGCCTGCCTTACAGCACTGGCCGAGCGGGCAGCCGACCCCGATGCCGACATCGATGTGGCAGTGGGGGTTCTCGCGCGCCATCTCGCCGCGAAGCATCCGCAAACAGCATTACTACTCGGGCTAAGCACCTCGCAATCGAATCTCCGCGTCGCCGCCTGCGCTCGGATCGCGCAGGATTGGTTCCTGAAAGATCCCGAGGGGTATCGAACATTTCTCGCTACGACAAACTATGAGCCTGAGGATCGCCCGATTCTCTACGAGGCTTTCGCCGCGCAAGGCGCCAGCTACCTCGGAAGTTCGCCGCCGCCCCGCGTCGCACGCGTGGGCGATTGAGCCACCGGCAGGTGCTTCTCAAAAAATCTGCGGAGCGCCTTCTCGTCGGGGAGATCGCCGAAGCGCAACGTGTCTCGAAACACGATCTGCGGAACTTCATTCCGTCCGGTAAGCGCGAGGTGGTGGCCGTAAAGCCCGACCAGCGTCTCCAGCATCTGCTCAATCCAAGGATCGGCGAGCGCAGCCGTCAGCCGGTCGTTACCGATCAGCGCCGCGGCATGCGCGCGCGCCTCAGGGAAGCGCTCCCGACGCAGCGACGCTGGCGGCGACGATTCGAGAGAAAGCCAGTCGACCAGTTCGCCATAGCGCTCCGGGGCCGCGCGCCACAGAGCGAGCGCGAGCCGCGCGTAGTCGCAGTTGCCGAAGTCGGGTAGCTCGGGCCGAGGGAAATGCGAATTGCACCGATGATTCAGCGGCACCGGCAGGATCGCGAAATAAAGTTGAGGCGCCAACGTCACCCCGCTTCGACGTAGTGTCCGCACATGGCCGCGGCAGTGATCGCAGGCGAAGTCGATGAGGTTGAGCATCGAGTTTTCTGCCGCTACGGCGCCAAATCCTGGTAGCTCCCCCGCGCGAAACACGAAGCGGCCACCGTGGAGCGAAATTTCGCGCGTCGGCGCTGGCGCGGCTCGCGAGACCACGGGCGGCGCCGGCAACGCCCTTTCGACCGCGCGCGACGGCTGCGGCAAGATTACCTGCAACGCGGCGAATCCCGCGGCAATTACCAAGCCCCAACCGAAAGCCCCCGCCCGACAGCGGGAGCCTCCCCCGCGGAAGAGGATCGTTCCAACTCCCACGAGCGCCGTGGCGTGGGCGGCCATGCAGGCCGTGCAAACACTCCTAAGCACTGCCACCTGCACGATGATGAAGCCAGTGATCACCCACACCGCCGCTCCGCAGAGCAACCGATACCCGTGCACACGCCAAAACGATGGCACTTCCCTCTTCGGGCTCCGCCGGAACAGCGACGCAAGGATTGTCGCATACACCAATACCCCGATTACGCTTACCGGCACCGGCCCGACATAGGCCCATCGACTCTGCAGCACCTTGTCGCACGCTACGACGTTCACACAGCCCACCGGCGGACCACCCGTGAGCGAGGAAAGCGCAAGGGTAGCCGAGAGCGCTAAGGCGGCGGCGAGCGAAAGGATGGCGACCATCTTCAATGGCGGTTCAGACCCACGCACCGAAAACGAAAGACCGTCCGACGGCGAGCCGGACGGTCTTCAAGAGAGGCTGTGCGTGCTATCCCTCAATAGGTGAAGTCGACCGCCAGAATATACAGCCGCGGCACCTTGTAGTTGTAGATCCGCACGTTACCCAGGCCGTCGGAACGCTGGCCGTTAATACCGCCGGAGTTCAGCAGGTTGTTTACGTTGAAGCGGACGTTGTATTTGATTTTTCCTTCCGCGAACGAGCCGGTGTAGCCGGAAAAGAAGTCGAGGTCCACAATATCCTTGTAATCTGAGGGTTGGTTGATGTCAGGCGCGGTGAAGGTCGCGCCACCGAGCCCCGGGAAATCCGTGAACGGATTGTTCGCCGTGGCATTCATGTAGCCGATAATGGGCGCCTCGCGGAAGCGGACATGGCTGCCCAGGTAGAACCGGTTCAGCCTGCCGGAAGTGAAGGTATATTTGCTGGTGAGGTTGACGCGCCAGCCGGCATTCTGAGCCACGCGGAGTCCGTTCGAGCTCTCCGTGCTGACGTAGGCGGGCGCGTAGTTGGTGAACCGACTGGTGACGGAATTCGCCTCGTTGGCGATGGGCGTCGTCGAACCGGCGCGAAAGGCCGTGCGCTCCCAGTCCGCCCAGGCTTTCCAGTAGGCATAGTGTTTGAGCGCATAGTCGTTCCAGCCCTTGCCGGCGTTCACGTCGGTCGCTTCGTTCTTCGCAGCGGTGAAGCGGAAGTCCCAGTTCTTGGTGGGACGGTAGAACAGCTCCGCTTCGATGCCCTTCGCCTCGCGATCGGCCGTCATGAAGAAGACGCCCGGCGCCAACTGGAAATCAAAATGATTCTGAAACGCAGGGTGACCTGGCGGCAGCAGACCCTCGCGCGCTTCGGTGAAATAGGACGTATTGTTGTAGTCCGCACCGCCGATGCGATACTCGATGTTCGTGATGTTGTTTCGGATATTAGGACACCAGGCGCAGGTTGTTGTATTGGCAGTCTTGGTCTGGTAGAAGTTCAAGCGCGCGCTGAAAGTGTTGTTGCGGCTGCTGAACATGATGCCGTAGTCGAAACCCTCTCCGATCGAGGGCGTGATCCGCGAGCCGTCGGCATAGTAGTTTTCGGGCGCCTGGTTGAAGATGTCGGCCCAGTTGTAATAGAGGCTCCAGCGGCCCCACTTGGAGTCGGACTCGGTTACGTGCAGCACAGCGCCGTAACTGAGAGCGTCGGCTTTGATCTCCGGACCGAAAGTATCCAGCGCGTGGTTGATCTGCTGGATGCGCGGGAAACCATAAGCGAAGGTCGGCTGGTTGGTGCGCGCGATATTGCCGTCGGCAGCCACGCCATTGCGAAACGCCGTTTCGCGATAGCCCAGCGTTGTCACGAGGCGATCCTTGAGCAGGAAGCTCTGCACCGCGGCCATGTAGCTCTGACGCTTCTGGAGCGAGCTGAACGTCTGGCCCATCGCGGGCGCGTTGTGCAGCCCGTAAACGAAACTCCCGTCGGGCTGCGGACCGCCCTTCAACTGGTCGAACGAAACGGCCATCACCTCATTCTTCAGGGGATCGACATACATCCGGTAGACGCTCTGGCCATTCACGAAGGCTGCGCGCGCATCGTAGAGATAATTGGTGCCGGCGGGCACGGTGCGGGCGCGCATCCAGGACCAATAGCGGTCGTTGCGGTCGCGGTTAAACATGCCGACTAGCTCATGCCGTCCGAGCCACGCATTGGTGCGTTTGAGATCGAGGCTATAAGAAAGCGAAGCGCGAAAGCCTTTCAAAACGTTCAGCTCCTGGGTGTTCTGTCCCGTGCCTTCGACGTAGGGGCGACCCGCCCACGGATTCGGAGTTAGACGCGTGAGGTCGGGCAGGTAGCGATTCAGGTCGACGCGCACGACCGCATCGGTCGGCCACGCCATGTCGTAGAAATCGCTCCATGACTCCTCCTCGTTGTAGCCGAGCTCGAGGTGGAGATTACGGCTGAAGGAGTGATTCACAATCGCGCCCCAGATGTGCCCATACATCTCGCGGCCGGCAGTGGCGCCATGCAGATTGTATTCCCGCGGGTGTAGGTTCTGCGTGAGACTGTATTGGAAACGGTCCGACGCCACAGGCGCGAGACGGTAGGGCTCGATCGTCTGGAACGACCAGAGGTTGTTGTTGCCGGCGAGCTGTCCGAGGTTGGTGCCACCGTTGCGGTCATAGACCCAATGGGTGCGGTTGTCGGCGCGGCGCTCGACCAGACCCGCCCACTCGGCCGGGATCGTCCGCAGCGAATTGTCGATCGTTGGCGTAGCGCCAGCAGCCACGCGGGCGAGATAGGTGCTCAATCCCCCGTCGTAGGCGGCGACATTGCGCGGCAGCAGCTTCTTGATGTCGACGTTCTCGTAGTAGGCGCGAACCTTCGTGTCCTTGAAAGGCCGCGCCACGATCGAGGCGAATTGCCGCGACTGCCGGCTCTCGGAGTAATGGCGATAGGTGTCTGCACGATCCTCGAGCGCGACTGCGCGAATGCCGAGCTTCCCCTTGAAAAGCGGCTGATTGACGTCGAGCACGGATCGGACGGAGCCCTCGGAATCAAATCGAAAGCTGGCTTGGAGCTGCCGGCGCCGGAGGTTCGCCTCCTTGAAAGCCGTGTTGATGATGCCTGCCGAGCCGCCGAGGCCATAAATCACGGCGTTGGGGCCGCTCGAGATCGTGATGCGATCCAGGTTATACATGTCCTCCTCCATCACGGTGTCGAAGAAGTCGCGCGTGCGGCCGCCGAAGCCGATGCCGCGGATGCGACCGCCGAAATCGTTGAAGTTCACGCCGGTCATAGCGGCCGGGTTTGCGACGTCGGTATATTCCTTCGAGTTCTCCACGTTCAGCGAATAGGCGAACGCGTCCTGCGGCGTGGTTGCGCCGGTATCCTGGATAAATTCCAGCGTCATTACCGAGATCGAGGACGGCAAATCCTTGAGGGACGCGTTCAGGCGGCTGCCGGACAACGTGTCGCGCGCGGAGTAACCGGTGTCCTTGCTCGTGTTGACCTCGAATGGGCTGAGCTGGATTACCTCGGGTTCGCCGTCGTTCGCGGCGGTGGTGGAGGTCGTCGATGTGGTCGGAGCGGTTTGTGCCTGCGCGCCCGCGACAATAGCCGCAGCACACAGGCCGGCCCACGCGATGCGAAGGACTCTGGGAGTAGGGGTTCTTGGGTTCATGCTGAGTCAGGGAGTTACGCTGCCGCTCGGAATATCGGTGCAGGTCGGCACCTGCGCTCAACGGCGCACCGAGCGGTCCGGACTGCGCCACGCGCACACGAAATTCTTCGCTCATAAGGGGTCAACATCAAATGTTGACAATCGACACAAACTCGCGCGCACGATGATGCCCCCCTTTTCTCCCCATGCGCTGTTCGTTTCGCCTCCTATCCGTCCTTTGCTCGCTTCCCGCGTTTCTCGCACTCGTTGAATCCGGCGCCACTCCCGCCGTCAAAGCGCCTGCGCCCAAACCCGACCACGAAAACATTGCCTACGCGCGGCACGGGGAGCGGGCGCTGACCCTTGACGTGTTTCTCCCCGCCTCCCGGGCTTCCGGAAATCCGCCTCCCGTCGTCGTCTGCCTTCATGGCGGAGCGTGGGAGAAAGGCTCCAAAATCAATATGCGCCCCTTCGCCCGTGAACTCGCCGCGCGCGGCTTCGCGGCGGCCGCGGTCGAATACCGGCTCTCCGGCGAAGCGCCATTCCCCGCCGCGATCGTCGACGCCCGCGCCGCCGTCCGTTGGCTCCGCCAGCATGGCTCGACCCTTGGCGTCAATCCCGCCCTCATCTTTGCCACAGGCCACTCCGCCGGCGGGCACCTCGCGGCGCTGCTCGCGACTTCGGCGCAGATCGACTTCGGCGACCGCGCGGATCATCCCACGGCGCCGGTGGTGCAGGGCGCCGCGGCTCTGGCGGCCCACACGGACTTTCTTATCCCGCACATCGGCGCCGCTTCCGAGCGTGTCGAACAGGCCTTCTGGAAACGCTTCCTCGGCGGCACGCAGGCCGAAGCGCGCGACACCTATCGTCTCGCCTCGCCGCACGCCCACGTCTCGGCCACCGCCGCGCCGCTTCTCGTCGTCGCCGGCGAGAAGGATCACGAGAGCACCCACGCACGCGAGATCCGCTCGAGCTACGCGCGGCTCGGCCGGCCCGTGCGCTTCGCGATCATCACTGACGCGCCGCACAACTTCATGGGGCAGGCACTCTGGCGCGCCGAGGCCGCCGACCTCACGGCCGATTTTTTCCGCTCAGCCTCCGCGGGAAAATAAGCCGCCGCCCGCCGCTCTATCCCGATGCTTACCGAGCACGCCCTCGACTACACCATCATCGGCATCTACCTGCTGCTGCTCCTCGCGCTCGGCGCCTACGTCGCCCGGCTTTCAAACAACGTGAGCGACTACCTGCGCGGCGGCGCGCAAGGCACGTGGTGGCTAGTCGGCGCGAGCGCGTTCATGGGCAGCTTCAGCGCCTACACCTTCACGGCCAACGGTGGCCTCGCCTACCAAGGTGGGCCGACCCCCCTGAGCATCTTTGTCGGCATCGCAGCCGGGCTGCTTGTCGCGGCGCTTTTTGTCGCGCCTTGGATTCGCCAAACGCGCGGTCTCACCTGGCTCGACATCGTGCGCGAACGCTACGGCCCCGAGGTCGAGCAGTTCTGCGTCTACATCGGCATGGTTAACCAACCGATCTCCTCCGCCATCCAGCTCTGGGCGCTCTGCTTTTTCTGCAGCACGATCTTCGGACTGCCGCTCCAACCGACCATTGTCGTCGTCGGACTTGTCGTTGTTTTCTACTCCACCGTCGGCGGGCGCTGGGCGGTGATGATGACGGATTTCCTGCAAGGCCTCGTGTTGCTGCCCGTCACGCTGCTAATCGCGTTTCTCTGCGTCCGCGCCGTTGGCGGGATCGACGGGCTCGCCGCCGCCTTTTCCGATCCGCGGCTTGCGGCCGACTTCGCGCTGGTTAAACCCGAGGGCCAGTTTCCCGCCGACAAGTTTTCCTGGAAATGGGTGCTCGCGATGGCACTGATCGTTTTTTTCAACGAGATCTCCTTCAACCAGGCGCCGAAATATCTCGCGGTGAAAGACGGCGCCAGCG
Source organism: uncultured Opitutus sp. (assembly GCA_964480585.1). GTDB lineage: Bacteria > Verrucomicrobiota > Verrucomicrobiia > Opitutales > Opitutaceae > ER46. The sequence goes on from CAYZPV010000016.1 coordinate 87,463, forward strand.
CGCGCAAGGCCGCGCTGCTTTCGATGGTACTGATGCTGGTCGGTGGCGTGATCTTTTTGCTGCCCGCGATGACCTCGCGCATCCTCTACTCCGACCTCGTGCAGGCTAGCCCACTCGCGAACCCCGCCGAGTCCGCCTACGCTGTCGCCGCGATGCAGGTGCTGCCAAACGGACTCACCGGCGTGCTGGTGGTCGCAATGTTTGCCGCTACGATGACCGGTATGGATTTGGGCCTCAATACCGCGGCCGGCGGCATCATCGCCAACATGTTTCCGCCGCTCTTCCGGCTGCTCGGATTCGCGCCGCCCTCCGAGCGAGCACAGATGCGGCTTTGCATGGCGCTTACGGTGGTGCTCGGCGGTGTGATCATCTCGGTGGCACTCCTGCTGGCTCGCGCGGAGAAGCTCGATATTTTCGGCGCGTTCACGGTCTTCCAGTCCGTGATCGCCGTGCCAATGTCTTTGCCGTTCGTGATCAGCCTCTTTGTGAAACGCCTGCCGCGCTGGTCCTACTTCTTCATGCTCGGCTGCGGCCTCCTGCCCACGGGCTATGAGTTGTTCGCTGGAGAAAAGCTGCCGTTTCAGGAGAAGATGTTTTGGATCTTCGGCCTCGTCGCCGCCGGTGCCGCATTGTGCCGGTTGTTCTATGGACGGTCGTCGCCCGACTACCGCGCCCGCGTCGACAAGCTCTTCGCCCTGATGCGAACGCCGGTGGACTATGCGAAGGAAGTTGGCACCGACAAGGACCGCGCCCAGCTCGCGCTGATGGGCAAGATGGCGCTCGCCGCCGGCGCGCTTCTCGCCCTTCTGCTCCTCGTGCCCAATGATTCAAACGGCCGCCTCGGCGTGCTTTTCCTGGCCGGCTTCGTCGCTGCAACGGGCGCTCTTCTCCTTATCGCGAGCCTCCGAAAGCGCGAATAGCCTCCACCGCGAGCAGCCGCGTCGGCGTCGTGATGAAAAGCGTCCTCCGGTTGCGGCCGCCAAAACAGAGGTTCGAGGGGCGCTCCGGCAGCAGCAGTTTTCCAAGCAACCGCCCGTCAGGCCCGACGATGTGCACGCCATCGTCCGCCACGGTGTAAACGCGGCCGGCCTCGTCGGTCTTGATTCCATCCGGTGCGCCAGCGCCGCTGCGATAGAATGTCCGGCCGCCGCTCAGTGTCCCGTCCGCCGCCACGTCGAATACCTTCACCTCCGCCGGCGCACCGCTGTCGGTCACGTAGAGCCGCGTCTCGTCGGGCGAAAAGGAGAGTCCATTGGGCTTGTCGAAAGCCGTCGCAACGAGACGCAGCTCTCGTGTGCGTGGGTCGAAGCGATAAACGAAGTTTCCCTTTTGCTCGCGCACCGGCTTCGGGCCGCTCGCGGGCGGATGGAGGATGCCGTAGTCCGGATCGGTGAACCACACGGTGCCGTCACGCTTCACCACGACGTCGTTGGGCGAGTTCAGCGACCCGCCCTTGAAGCTATCCACCAAAGTTGTCACACTACCGTCGCGCTCGCGCAGGCTGACCCGACGACCGTGATGCTCCGCCGTGAGCAAGCGGCCGGCGGCGTCAAATGCGTTGCCGTTTCCCCAGCCCGTCGGCTCGCGTAACGTCTCTATCCCGCGCCGCTCCGACCACCTCAACGTGCGGCTCGTGGGAATATCGCTGAAGATCAACGCGCCTCCCTCCTCATCGGTCCATACCGGTCCTTCGGCGAACCTGAACCCACTCGCAAGCGTGCGCACGTCGGTCGCACCAACGTCGAACACTCGTCCGACTTCCTCCGGCACCATGATTTCGAACTTCGCCAACTCCACCGGCTCGACTCGGCAGAGCGTGCCCATTTTCAGATCCACGCTCGTGAGCGAAATGTAGAGCGACCCATCCGAGCCGGTCGCCACGTGCCGGACGCGCCCGCTGTCGCGCAGCACAATTTCGTCATCTACGACGCGCTCGCCCTCGAGGGTGAGCCGGTGCAGCTCCTCGGCCCACATACCGCCAACCAAGAGATTGCCCCGCCACGACGGAAAATCCGCGCCGGAGTAAAAGGCGATACCCGCGACCGCGATGGAGGGCGTCCATTGGTGCACCGGTGCGATAGTGCCCTCTAGTTCCGTAACCGCGGCCAGCGGGCGGCCATCGTAGTTCATGCCGAGCGTCACGAGCGGCCATCCGTAGTTCTGCCCGCGACGAACCACATTGATCTCATCGCCACCGCGCGGGCCGTGCTCGGAAACCCAGAGCGCACCGCTCTCCGGATGCACCGCGACGCCTTGGGGATTGCGGTGGCCAAACGACCAGATCGAAGCGCACGCGCCGGGAGTGAAAGCGAAGGGATTGTCCTCCGGCACGCGTCCATCGCCGCGCACGCGGTGGATTTTTCCGCACGGGCTCGTGAGGTCCTGCGCGAGCTTGTCGCCGACGCGATCGCCGACACTAAAGAATAAATAGCCGCCGCGAAACACCATCCGCCCGCCGAAATGGTTGATCGCGTCGGTGTATATTGGATCGGCGGCGCGGAAGACCGTCTCCTGATCTCGCCAGCGTCCGTCCCGGATGCGGCCGCGGACGATTACGGTCATCCCGCGCGGTTTCGTTGCTCCGCCCGGGGCCTCGACTTTCGATCGTTCGCTGAAGGAGAGGTAAACCCAGCCGTTGCTCGCATACTCCGGATGTAGCACAACATCGAACAACCCCGTCTGCCCTTCACCGTGCCATACGGCTGGAGTGTCCGCGATCGCTTCACGCCTTCCGTCAGGCTGGAAAAGCCAAAGGGTGCCACTGCGCTGCGTCGTGAGCACCGATCGATCCGGCAGCACCGCGAAGCCCCAGAGCGTGGCATCGGGCACCGGACCATCGTCGCGCACCTCGGCAATGGTGCGCAGCCGAAAGCTCTGCGAGCCGCCCCGTCGCACCGCGTCTCGTGCTACGCCGGCGTTCTTCGCCGGCGCGCGCTCTGCGAGCCGAGGGAGCTCGCGGAGATAAATCACGAGGCTGCGAATCTGCTCGTCGCTCAACGCCGGCTTCCACGGCACCATCGTGGTGCCCGGCACGCCTTGCGCGATCGAACGCGTGAGCGCCGCATCCGTGTCGCCATGCTTCCAGACAGCATCGCTCAACGCGCCCCCTTGGCCGCCCTCGCCGTGCCGGCCGTGACACGAAGCGCAGGAGCGTTGATAGAGCTCATGCGCCTCGCCTTGGCCGATGTTGAACTGGGCGCGAAGGTCTGCCGCGAGATGCGACAACACCATCAGCACCGTTAGCGCCAGCGGCGGAAGCGAGGGCGGTTTCAAACGGTGCGACGGAAACGCATCAAAACCCGAGGGTGGTCGTCAGGATGAACGTCCGCGGCTGCTTATAGGCGTAGTTCACGACCTGTCCCGTGGAAACGGCCTTCTGCGGGATGATGTCGTCGTTATCGAAGAGGTTGCGGATGTTGAGCTGGAAGCGGAGATCATAGCGATCACTGAAGATCTTGGTGCGATAGGCGAGGAACGCATCGGTCTCGAGAATCTCGGCACCGTGGATCGGACGGTTGATATCCGGCACGAGGAAGTTGGCGCTCGCGCCCGGCCAGCTCGGGTAAGGATTCGCCACCGTCTTGGTGCGATAGCCGATGACCGACTTTCCGCGGTAGCGCATCGTCGCACCCGCGTGCAGTCCCTTGAGCGGGCCCTGGGTGAAGTTATAACGGCCGGTGAGATTGGAACGCCACTCGCGACCTTGCATGTTGGAACGGCCATCGACTTCGGCCATCAGACCGAGGTAGGACGACATGAAATTGAAGGCCGGGTTGATGTTGGTCCAACTGTTCGCGAACGTGCTCTCGTAGTTCGGCAGGCCGCGTTCCCATTCCGCCCACTGCTTCCAGTGGTCGAAGCGTTTGTTCACGTAGTCGAGGACGCCCTTGCCGATGTTCTTCTCCTCGACCTCCTGCTTCGCAAACGACCACTGGAACTGCCAGTTCTTCGGCCAGTTTGCCGTCAGCTCGATCTCGACGCCCTCCGCTTCCTGGTCGGAGACCACCGAGAGATAGTCCGGAAACGGCGCCGTATCGAAGGTCGCCCCCCCGAGGCTCGGCATCGGAATCTCTGCACCGCTGGGGCTGCGCGAAGTGACGAGCGCGTTGGAGCCACGCCGCAGAGCCGCGCCCTCCTGCCAGCCATTCACTGGCTTGATCTGCTGCTCGATGAACCAGATTCGCCATAGCACCTTGTCCTGGAAAAACTGCGACGGAATGGGGCCGCCTTTGTTTTTGAAAAGGTTCACGCGCAGGAAGACCTTGTCGTCCAGCGCGGAGACCATTACGCCGTAGTCGCGGCCTTCGCCGATCGGTGCGGAGATGCGCGAGTCATCAAGATGGTGAATGCCGAGCGGCGAGTCCCAGGTGTCAGACTGGTTGTAGAAGAACCGGAGCCACTTCTTTGGGGCGACCACGATGCCGAGCGAGGTCTGCTCGCCGCTCACGTCGAAGGACTTGTCCTGTGCGTGATCGATCTCATCGAAGGTTTTGTAGGCGGCGTCGTTGCTGCCGTTACCGCGTCGACCGAGCAGGTTCTCGATCGTCTTCACCTCGGTGCGTCGCCAACCGGCCGTCGTCACGATCTTGCGGTCCCAGAAATAACTCTGAAGCGCCGCCATCGTGCCCTTGTTGATGCTGCGTGTGTAGGTCGGCAGGAAGGTCGAGCCGAAGGGATTGTCGACTCCCCAAATCGTGGAGCCCTTACCGGTCGGCCCGCCGAGGATTGTGTCGATCGGCCAATGGACGGCGGCACCCTCGGCGCCGCTCGCGATGCCGGCGGCGTCGAGATAGTAGCGCGCCCCAGCCGTGTATTTGCCGCCTTGGTTGTAGGTGTTGGTAACGACATCGGCCGAATCGCGGTCGGGGACGACACGCATATCGGACGTGTTGCGGCTGTTGGTCGTCTCCACGCGCGAGAAGAGGCCGGTGAGGTTGTGATCACCCAGCCACTTGTTGTGCCGGCGCAGGTCGAGGTGATAGGTGCCGACCGCCCGCGCCTCTTCGATCTCATCCGAGTATTTTCGGACACGGCCGACGCCCTCGACATAGAGCCGGCCGGCGTTGGGATTCGGCGTGACCCGATCCGGCAGAAAGCGGTTTGGGTCCGCCCGCAATGCGGCGAATTCCTGCGCGATCGGATCGGACGAGTAGACGTCGGCTTTCTCCGAATTGTAGCCGACCTCGATATGCAAATCGCGGCCGATGCGCTGGTCGACGACCAAGCCGAAGATCTGCGCGTCCTGCAGCATCCGACTGCCGTTGCCGCGCAGGTTCAGCTCGCGGTTGAGCAGCGTTTGATTCACCGGAAGCGCAAACGGCCCCTGCTCAAAAGCCACCGGGTGCAGTCGCGAAGCGTGCGAGGTCGTGACCGCGACATTGCCGTTCCACGGCACGATCGGCGTCGCTGGGCTGTTAATCGCCCACACGCGATTGTTGCGGCCGATGTATTCCCAGAACGGTTCCGTCGGGGTTTGCGTGCTATTGAGGCCGTTGTCAAAGAGTGGCCGGCCCGCGGCGATCCAGGGCGTGACGGCATCGAACCACGCGGTATTCACCGCCGTGATCGCGTCGAATTCCGACTTCTCGTAGTAGGCACGGAGATTGGTCCTGGGAAACGGCTTCGCTTGCAGTGTGAGATAGTGCCGGTCGGTCTGGATGCTCGTCGGCTTCTGCCACTCCTCTTCGTCCCCGTGCAGAATGGCACCGCGCAGTGCGAGTTTTCCTTTGAGCAGCGGCTGGTTGAAATCCAGCGAGCCGCGATAGCCGCTCTCGCTGTCGAGCCGGAGCTGCACCTCGCCGAAGCGGCGCTCGAGCTGCGCCGACTTCAGTTGCGTGTCGACGATGCCACCCGGCGCGCCCAGCCCGTATATCACGGCATTGGGTCCGCTGGAGAAGGTGATGCGCTCGATGTTGTAATTGTCGTGCCGGATCTTCGTGACGAAGAAATTCTGCGTGAAGGCCGGCGTGCTGATCCCCCGCACGCGCGCGCGGTCGAGATTCACGAGCTTGCCGGACGCGTAGTCGTCGGCCTCGCCGGACGATTGATACTCGTCCACGCCCTCGACATTGAGGGAGTATTTGAAGGCATCCTCAGGATTCACAGCGGCCACATCGGAGAGAAACTCGGTGGTCATAACTGAAATCTGAGCGGGGATGTCGGTGAGTGCCGAGTTGAGGCGGCTCCCCGCGAGGGTGTTTCGAGCGCGATAGCCCTCATCCTTCGAGGCGTTCACGGTGAAGGGGCTGAGCTCGACGACTTCGTCTGTAGCGGGCCGGGACCCGGCGGTGGAGGAAGGCGCGATCTGCGCCTGGCTGGCGGACAGAAAGGCAGCGGCAAAAAGAGACGCAGCGGCAAGTAGGCGTCTCGGCGTGAACACGAGTTTCGGGCAGGAGGTTTTCATGGGGTGGGGAGAGATGCTTCGTCGTGCAAGGCGGGGAGGGAGCTGAGCCGCGCCCGCGAAACATCGGTCGGCAACCCGACGCGAAACCTCATCGTGATAATTGTCAACAATCGACCCTAAGGCCGAGGAGGGCAGCTGTCCTCAGTCTATGCGCTAACAACATTCTCGATGCATCGCCGTCGGGGATACTATCAGCGTGCCCGTCTGAACCCCCGCCCCTTGCAAGTCGCCGTCGGGCGTGCTCAGTGTGAACGTCGTTGCTTCCCGGGCATGGCCGCCGGCCGCCCAGATGCGCGCTGTCGGATTCCCAAAAATCCACCCACTCCCCGCGCCGAAGCGAAACGTCGCGCCGGCGGCCTCCACTTGGCCGCTATCCACTCCCTGCCGCGCGACCGTCGACTCCAGCGGCTCGTGCGCCAGAGTGCCGCGCTCGGTCCAGCGCCGCTCCAGCGCCCATCGGTTCAAGTCGACCGCCAACCCCAACCGCTTCCCGGCGCGCTCATACTCGATGCTCCACACACGTTTGTCACAACGGGAGGCGCGGTCGTTCGCCAGCGGTGGCGCATCGCACAGATTCCCGCGCGCTAGCTCGCTGGAGAACACTTCGCCGGACGGCTGCTCCGTGCGCGCAATCACTTCCGCCAGAAAGCCGCAACACGGCTGGCCGGCGTAGAATGAGCCCGGAGTGGCCAGCTCCCAGAACGTCTTCGCCGGCCCGAGGTAATTGTAGATTTCGAGCAGTAGATCGCCATCGCGTTCGACGATCTGGATGGGTGCGTCGCGCCCCAAGTCAGTGCGCGCCAGCACCCGAATGCCAAGCCACGCCGCTCCACAGCCGAAGACAATCGTCGCGCCGTCGCGACAATTCCGCGGCACTTCGCTCACGTCCACCCGCTCGCCGTCCAGCAGGACCTCATCGACTGCGGCGCGCCGCGACACGACGAAGACCAGCTTGGCCCCGCGGCACACTTCCCACGCGCCGAGTTGCCGCGGCGCGTAGACGCCGATCGCGCGCGCGCCATCCTGCACTCCGAAGAAGCGCCCTTCGTCCAGCAACAGCTCGCGCGAGGTGCGCGCCGGTGTGGTGCGAAAATCGCCGAGCCATTTTTCGTCGAGAATGTAGCGCGTGAACGCAACTCCCTCCGGTCGCTCCCCGCGCCCCGCGAAGTGCAGCGTGAACACGTTCGACTGCCCCGCGATGTAGCGATTGGCTTGGCTATCGAGCTCTCGAGTTGCCGTGCCCATTGCGAACTCCCTGTCGAGCCACGTCGCGTAAACATAGCCACGCGTTGCGTCGTAGCGCTCGACCAGTTCTCCTGGCAGCGGCAGCGCGCCGACCGCGTGACGCAGCCACTGCGGAAGCACGCCTCGCTGGACCATCGAGTGGAAACGCGCGCGCTCCGGCCCCGCGTCGCCGAGCACCTGATGCCGATACGCGCGACAATACGGCCCGGCCAGCCGGCCCGTCGCTGGCACGAGCCGCAGTGCATACGTGAGCCCAAGCCGAGCCGCCGCCGTGCGCGCGCGCACTGCTGTCGCGCGATCACGGGTGTGCTCCGCCAACTCGTGCAGCACGCGCAGCGCGATGGGCGTATACGCGGGACTGTTCAGCTCGAATACCCCGCCGGCGCTAGCGGTAAGTTCGAGCCATGCGGCGAACTTTTCCCGTCCACGTGCGAGCGACCGCTCGCACCCCAGCACCTCGGCGCCAAGCAGCGTGTTGGCGATGTCTTTCAAGGCGATGTTTGTGTAGTCGAGCCCCACGTCGATTCGCGCGATCTCGTCGAGCGCGAGCCGCACCGCAGCCCGCAGCGCCGCGCGCGCCTCACCAGGCAACCGCTCCTCATGTCGCGCCATCATGGGCAGCAGGTCGATTAGCACGAAATGGACGGCATTCAGATCCTCCACTCCGGCGTCCTCCATCTCCCAACGGAAATTGCCGCGATGAGGATCGCCCTCCCGCGTCTCCTGACAGCTCAACACCGCCGCCAAGGTGCGCGTCGCAAGGATGAGGTCAGCCTCGGTTCCGTTCGCGACCAGCGCCCGCGCCAGCTCCGCGCCGAGACGCGAGGCATGGAAAACGCCGGTATCCTCCGTGCGCGCGATCATCGCCGTTGCGGGATTGTAGTTGATGGGCAACGCAAGTGGCAGCGGGGCGCTCATGAATTGATCCAGATCGATTTCACCTCGGTGAAGCTGTCCAGCGCCGCGATGCCATACTCACGTCCGCAGCCGGTCGATTTCCACCCGCCCCAAGGAGACCGGTGGCTGAACTGGAACACCGCGTTGGTCCACACCGTGCCGAAACGCAGCTCGCGCGCAACGCGACGCGCGCGGCCGCTGTTCCGCGTCCACACGCTGCCGGAAAGCGCGAAGTCCGCGTCATTGGCCAGCGTCACGGCATGCGCTTCGTCGCGAAACGGCGTCACGGTAAACAGCGGCCCAAACACTTCCTCGCGCCACAACGGCGAGCGCACGTCGTCGAGCCGCGCGACCGCGGGCTGCACGTAGAATCCGCGGTCGAACGGCGCCTCTGTTACTCGTTCGCCACCCGTTAGAAGCTCCCCGTCGCGCCGCGCGATCTCCACGAAACGCTGCATGCGCTCGAATTGTCGTTGATTGAACAAGGGTCCGAAGTGCGGCGCGTCGCCACTCCAGTCTTCTGGTTGCACAGGGCGGTAGGCGCGGGTGAGCGCTTCCACCCGCGCTGCAAACTCATCGACGCTCGATTCGTGCACCAGCACACGCGCCACCGCAGTGCAGCCCTGTCCTTGGTAGAGAAACGCAAACTTGACGGCAGCCTCCGCGGCGTGCTCGAGGTCGGCGTCGGGAAAAACCACGAAGGGTGATTTCCCGCCAAGCTCGAGCACCGTGCGCTTGAAGCTCCGCGCGGCCGTCTCCGCGATCGCGCGTCCGACAGCGACGCTGCCCGTGAAGCTGACGCCGTCCACGCCGGGATGAGCGACAAGGTATTCGCCTGTGCGAGCCCCGAGGCCGCTGACGATGTTGATGACACCAGGTGGGAATCCCGCCTCCTGCACCAGCCGCCCGAGATACAGGGTGGTCAGCGGCGCCTCGTCGGCCGCACGCACCACGACGGTGTTTCCCGCCGTCAGAGCCGGCGGCACTTTCTGGGTGAAAGCGCCGAGCGGCGTGTTCCAAGCCAGTAAGTGCGCGATGACGCCGAGCGGTTCGCGCACCGTGTAGTTGAGGGACTCGCTCGAGTCTTGGAGCACGCTGCCGCAGTCACGTCCGGCCAGCCCGGCGTAGAAGCGCACGAGCCCGCTGTGAAACGCCATTCCTCCCTCGACGAGGCCGCGCCGCGGCCATCCCGCCTCCGGTCCGTAGAATTCGCCGATCCGGGCCGCATGCGCGTCCATCAAATCGGCCAGCCGGAAGAGGAGCCGCGCGCGTTCTTCGACGGGTGTGCGCCGCCACGCTGGCCATGCGGCCCGCGCCGCGGACACGGCGGCGTCGATGTCGGCCTCGCTTGCATCGGGCACCTCGGCAACCACCGATTGGTCGACCTTGGCGAAGACCGGATAACGAGTCGCGGTGAGATGGCGGCATTCGCCGCCGATCAGGAAGTCGAAGTCACTCATGGTAAACTCCGTCGGCCAGACACGTCGGTCGGGCCGTTTTGTGCGGGCCGGTCTGGCCCGACCTGTTCAGCTACGCACGCGTTCTCCGCGGCAGACGCGAGTGTCCGCCTTGCGCGACTCAGACGATGTGATCGCGCAACCGCGTCACCGCCGACCGCACCTTGCGCTCGCGCAGCGCTTCCACGATGGCCGCGTGTTCGGCGTAGCTTTCGAGGAGCGAGTGATGGCGCGAGTAACGCAGGAAAATCTGCTGGATGATCGGCGTCCAGATGTTCACCAGGCTTCCGCCGTCCGCCGCCTCGACGAGGAGCCGGTGAAACGCCATGTCGAGCTCTACCACCGGACCAAGCTTCTCGCGGCTGCACGCCACCTTGTAATCGCCGAGGTTCGCTTCGAGTTTCTCCAACCACGGCGCGGCCTCGTCCTTCTTCGCGAAGCCCTCGGCCATGGCCGCGGTCTCGATATCCCGCCGCATCTGCACGATCACGCTGCGCTTGAAGTCTGACGGCGCCTCCGCCACGCGCACACCGACATTCGGCTTCGCCATGAGCAGCCCTTCCTTGGTCAGGGTAAGGAACGCATCGCGAATCGGTCCGCGGCTCGTCCCGAACTCCTGCGCCAGCGGAATCTCCAACAGCGGCTCCCCGGCAGAAATCTCGCCGGCCAGAATGCGCTGACGAAGGTGACTCGTGATCTGAGCGGAAAGATTCGGTGCGAGGGCGGGCATGGATGCGATGTCTGTGTCTACTGTTAACGTCCCACAATGGGCAAGGTTCAAGCCGCTTCTCCTTCCGCGTGCACGAATTCGCTGCAGCTGTGGAGATAGAAGACATCATTTCCCGAGAAACGCATCGCTGCGCACCACGGCCTCAACGTAGGCGCGGAGACCACCACCAGCCCGCTCCGCCTCCGCCACCGCTTGCGCCAGCGACGGACGATGGCCCAACGCCAGCCCGCGACCGCGTGCGTAGGTGAGGAGTTTTTCCGCGAGCATGTGCGCAAACTGCGGCCGATGCCGCGCCCGTAGCGCCGCGCGGAGCGCTTTCACGTCGGCGACAACCTCTCCGGTGTGCAGTTCGCCCGCCGTGTCGATAGGCAGCGCCTGCCCGCCGCCGACGGCCGGATAGCGCGTCCGATAACGACCTATGGGGTCGAAGGCCTCCAGCGCGAAGCCCAGCGGATCGATTTTGCGGTGGCATTCCGCACAAGCCTGGATGGTGCGGTGTCGCGCGAGCTGCTCACGCACCGTCGTCGCTCCGCGGATGTCGGGCATAAGGGCCGACACGTCGGGTGGCGGCGGCGCGGGCGGTGTGCCCAGGATATTCTCCAGCACCCACACGCCGCGGGTCACTGGCGAGGTTTCCACCCCGTTCGAGGTGGCAGTGAGCACGCTCGCCTGACCGAGCAGCCCGCCACGCGCCGAGTGCGACGGAAGCGTCACCCGCCGAAATTCGTCCCCCTCGACGCCAGCCACGCCATACAACGCCGCCAGATCGGCCGTCAGAAACGCGTAGTCGCTATCGAGAAAATCGCCGATATCGCCGTCGCGCAAAAGCAGCTCCGCGAAGAAGCGGCGCGTCTCCTCCCGCATCTGTGGCTCCAGTTCTTTCTGTTCATAGATGGGAAACCGCGTCGCATCCGGCGGCATCGTTCCGAGCTGGTTCAAGCGCAGCCATCCATCGGTGAAGTTTTCCACGAACGCCCGCGCCTTCGCGTCGCGCAACATCCGTTGCGTTTGTTGCAGAACTTCATCGGGATCGCGGAGCTTGCCCTCTCGCGCCAACGTCAGAAGCTCGCGGTCGGGCATCGAGCTCCAGAGGAAATAAGCGAGCCGCGCCGCGACCGTGAAATCGTCGGCACCGGCACCCGATGAGTTCGCAGTGTCCGTCGATGTTGCCGGCGGCGGCATCTCGACGTAGAGAAAATCCGGCGCGCACAGCACCGTCTTCAGCGTCGTCCGCCAAGCTTCTTCCGGTGGAGTGCCCTGGGCGAGCAGCGTTCGATAAAACTGTCCGTAGCGTGCGGCTTCGCTCGGCGCTACCGGCCGACGAAATGCCGACTCCACAAATACCGGTAGAAGGCTTTCGCGTTCGCCCGGTGTCAGCGGCGCAAACCAGTCGGCCACCGGGGAGAGATCGCCCGGTTGCGGTGCATCCGCTTGCAATGACAGATCGAACAACCGGACGCGCGGGCCCTCGTAGACGTCGGAAAACCACGCCTTGGGGACCTCGCCCGGCGGCGCAGCCTGCGAAAACTCGTCCTTGTAGTTGCTGACGATTGCCTCCGGGTGATGGCGCTCGAGGAGAATCTGACCGGGCCGCAGCAGGTTGGGAGGGCCGTTGGCATAGCGAACCGTCACCTCGTATCCACGATCCAGCCACACGCGCACTTCGTAGTTGTCCGGCTCATCGTCTTTCAGCGCGAAAACGGCGAGCGTGCGATTGGAGCGATTCGTGCCCAAGCCTCCATCGCCCACGGCGGGATCGTTGGCGATCAACTCCAGTTTCACCGGCTCCTCCGGGTTCACGTTCAGCACACGCGGGTCGTAGCGGTTGCGCCGATGGAGCCCCGCCGCGCGCACGCGGATCACGTAAAATCCGTCCGCCGGCACGCCCGCGAAGGCCGGCACGCGCAACCGTTGAAACCGCCGGCTGCTATGCCCGAGATCGATCCACGCCCCGCGGCCGTTCACCATGTAGTGTTCGAAGGGACGATGCAGGAAATGACCATTGCGCGACGTGCCTTCCTGTCCGGGCGGCACGTTGAAATCGTCGGGTTTGAACGTGACGGAAAACGGCGGCGTCTCGCGCGGCCGCTGCGCGACTTTGTCGAGTGCCGCCTCCGCCGCCGACAGATACTGCTCCATCAAATGGCTCGAAAGCGTGAGCCGGTCGCCGAGATTCTCGAAGCCGTGATGTCGCTCATCGGGCGGAAATGCCGCCGTCGGATTGAAGGAGTCCAGGTTAAGCCCGAGCAGATCGCGGAGGGTGTTGCGATACTCAACGCGATTCATCCGTCGGAAAAACGGCCCACTCCCCGTTGTGTGATGACGATACGCCGCGGCGAGTTGCTCAGTCATCCAGGCGACCACCCGCCGCTGCGCCTCGGCGTCAGGCCTGACCTCCTCTGGCGGTGGCATTTCGCCTTTGTTGAGCACATCCACGATTTCCTGCCACGTGCGGGCCGTATGGAGCCGGGTGAGGTCGATATCGAGCGCGTCGAACCGCCGGTCGGCCTTCTGCTTCTCGACGCCGTGGCAGCCAAGACAGTGCTGCCCGAGAAACGCTCGCACCTCCGTTGCCGCCGCGGAGGCTGCGACCGCTCCCCACATGCTCGAGCCCGCACACAACAGTGCCTTCAGCAGCAGGACGCGTGCGGCTGTCGCCCACGCTCTCACGCGAAGCCCGTCAGGGTTCCCGTGCTCGTGCCGAAGCGATCGATCTCCAGACCGAAGCGTTGCAAGAGGGTGAGGTAGAGATTGCATGCCGGCGTCTGCGCGCCGGGACGTGGGACGTAGACCTTGTGTTCGCCGTGCTTGAATCCGCCGCCGGCGACGAGCAGCGGCAGGTCGCGGTTGGAGTGCGAACTCGCATTGCCCATGCCGCTGCCGAGGAGCACCGCGGTTCGATCCAGCAACGTGGCACCTTCCTCGGCGCGCACCGCTTTCAAGCTGTCGAGAAATCCGGCGAAGGACTGACAGAGGAAATCCTCCACCAAGCCGAGTTGCCGCAGCCGCTCGGGATCGCGGCCGTGATGGGTGAGGGTGTGATAGCCCTGGGTCACGCCATCGATGCCCGCCGGCCCGTCCCAATCGGAGATCGCGTAGGTGAGCACGCGGGTCGAGTCGGTCTGTAACGCCAGCTTGATTAGCTCGTAATAGAGCGGGACTTTCTCGACGAACCGGATTGGGCGCGGCTCCGGTAGCCGGAAATTCACATGCGGCTTCGCACGCTCGATCCACTCCTCGGAGAGCATAAGCCTCCGCTCCACTTCTCGCACGGAGGTGAAATATTCATCGAGCTTGTCGAGGTCACCGCGGTTGAGTCGCCGCTTCAAGTCGCCCGCCGCCTCATGCACCACGTCTAGAATGCCGGCGTTCGCCTTGTGCGCTCGCGCCAGCCGGCGCCGTTCGCTCTCCGCAGTTTCCACGAAGAGGGTGTTGAATATCTCGTCGAGTTGCACGAGCGGCGGCATCGCCACGCCGTTGCGCTGCCACGAGAGGCGCGTCCACGAGTGGATCGAGCTTTTGCCGCCAATATCGAGTTGCAGCGAGGGGAAGCGCGTAGCGGAGCCTACAGACTCCGCTGCCTTTTGATCGAGCGTGAGGTTCCCGTCCCGGTGAGCCTTGGCATGCTCGCTCAAGACTCCCGACAAAAAAGCGTGCACTCCAGCATGGCCACCCTTCACGCCCGGATGATCCAGCTTCGAGAAAATCGTGAAGTCCTCGCGCAGGTGCTGCAGCGGTCGCAGATACTCCGGCATCGCATAGTCGCGGCCAGCTGCGGTCGGAAAGAAGCGGCCGGGATAAATGCCGAAGTTCAATCCCACACATACGAGCCGCCGCGGAGTCGAATCCGACTTTGACGCGGCTCGCGCTCTCGGTGCCAGGGACTCCAAAAAAGGTAGCGCCAGCGCTGCGCCGCCGGCGCGGAGGAAGCTTCTTCGATCAAGATTCATGGGAAGGGGGCGGTCGTCAGGCCCCGCTGCACGGCAACCGCAGCTTCACAGAAAGAAATGTATGTCGATTGTCAACAATACTACGGCTTAGGTTTGTCTCGTTGGTGCCTGATACCGCGACTCAATTCCGACGCCACGGCTCCGGCTTCCGGCCAGCGCTCGCTCTTCGTAGCGTCACTGACGGCGCGCCACGCGCCGACGATCCACGGAAGCCCCTGTTCGCTCCGCCAAGCCGCGAGGCTAAGCGCCGCTACGTTCTCAGCGGACTCGCGAAGCAGGGCCGCCCGTAGCGCATCGCCATTTGCCGCCGGGTCTCGCAAGCGAGGAAGCCACGCTGCGAACTCCTCGACCGAGGGATCACGCCCGCGAATATCACGAAAAGCCATTCGCACGGTCCCACGCGCTTCCCCTTCGGTATACTCGGCCGCCCTATAGCCATCCCGGGTGGCAGGCGGCGGCCAGGCGCGCAGGAGATTCGTGAGATGTCCGTGCGCCTCGCGAAACTCGGGTTGCAGCTCGCTCGTGCCGATCTGGGCGGGATCAAAAAGAAACGCCGCCGCGGGTTCCGGCGCCTCCCGCCGTGGGCCATCGCCGCGCCCCGAGTGCTCTGCGAGCGAACGATTGTCGCGCACGATGAAGCGATCGACTCCGTTCGCCACAAACCCATAGCCGAAAGCTTCCCCGGCGAGGGTGTTTTCCGTGACCGTGGCGCCGACAAGCGTCATGCCTGCGAAACGCGCGTGCCAACCGGCGCCTCCAAGCGCGACGCCAATGTGAATCCGAGCGCCGAGCGCCTCGATGCGATTCCGCCGCACAATCACGCCCCTATAGTCGAAGCTCCGCTCGTCGTCCGGCATCCGGTAATCCGGAAACGGATCGATGAGCGCGATGCCGCCGAGCATTTCGCGGGAGAGGGCGATGATCGCATTGCCCTCCACCAGAGTGCCCGGAGCACCCTGAACCATGATGCCATCATCGGTCGCGTCGACGATCACGTTGTTACGCACGCGCCCGTCGCGACTCGCTATGGAGATGCCGTCGCCCCAGCCAAACGGCCGCTCGTGGGACGAGCGGCCGTTGCCGCGCGGATCGACACCCGCGCCCACGATCACGTTGTCTTCTACGAGGGTGCCAGCCGCGCCTTCGTTCACGTGGATCGCCGCCCAGCCGCCGCCGCACCGCGCGTCGATGATGATACATTGCCGAATTGTCTGCCGATCTCCACTCCGGCCTCCCCAAGCCGTGAATGCCACGCTCTCGACCTTGCCCCCCGGCGGAACCAGGCCCGCGCGGTTCCCATCCAGGATCACGCGCTCCAACGACGCTCCTGCGACACCGCGTGCATCCACTAGATTCATCGCGGCACCGGCGGAGAATCGGAGCACGGCAAACTCTTCCGGCCGCGTCGCCCCGCGAGTCGCGATCCGCTGCCCTGAACGCGTGAACCGCAGGCCCACGGAAAGCGTGTGAGTGCGCCCGGGCTCGAGCAGCAAATCCTCGCCGCGGTCCAGCACCGCTTGCAGTTCAGCAGCGACGTCCGGGCTGGTGCTCACTTGTGCATCTGCCGTCCGCACCGCCATCAACGACGCCACGAACGCCGCCGCCATAAATAGTGATCGCATGGGTATGTGCATTCCAGCCGGAGAAACCGCACCGTCGCGGTGAAAAGCAGCTCCGGACGAAATCCGAAATTGACACCCTGATCCAATAGGCGCCTCATGTCCATTGTTAACAATAGTCCGACCCGCGATAGTTTAAGTCCGGTTTTCTGGCGGAACGCCGCAAGGCAAGAGGACTGCTGTTCACGCCCTCCCGCTTCCATTCTCATTTTTTCAAATTAATCTTCCTCCATTTGCGCCTATGTTGGCACCCTCCACCCAATCCCGGCCCCAAGCTCTCGCCGGCCTTCATGTCCTTGATTTTTCCCATGTCTTTCAGGGGCCAGTCGGCACGCAACTCCTTGGGGACCACGGTGCCGACGTCATCAAGATAGAGCGTCCCGGCGCCGGCGACTGGAGCCGCGCGTGGGGTCCTTTCGCTGCGGGAGTCTCCCTGCCGTTCGCCAATCTCAACCGCAACAAACGCTCGCTCGCGGTCGATCTGAAATCATCCGAGGGGAAGTCGATCATTCTCAAGCTTGTCGCGCGCGCCGACATCCTCGTGCATAATTTTCGCAAGGGCGTGATGGAGAAGCTCGGCTTCGACTACGGCACGCTCCGCGCAATCAATCCACGGCTGATCTATGCGTGGTCCAGCGGGTGGGGTGACCGCGGCCCCTACGCCGACCGCGGCCGCGGCGGTCATGACCTCATGGCGCGCGCGGAAGCAGGCTGGTTCGTTCCCCAGCCCGACGGTCGCACGCCGATCCCCGGCGGCATCAGTGCGGACTACGCCGCGGGCCTCAATCTTGTGATCGCGATGCTCATGGCACTCCGCCATCGGGACCAGAACGGCGAAGGCCAGCTTGTCACAACCGACCTGCTAAGCGTAGCGTTTCACGCTCACGCTTGGGAAGGCGCAACACAGCTCAACGCCGATCTCATCGATGCGCCGGCTGCGATCGGCGGCACCGAGGCCGCGATCCAGAAGGCGTTCGCGACCACCGACGGATTTATCGAAATTTCGCCCGTCTTTTCCGACAACGCCCTGCGCGATCTCTCCGTCGCCCTCGGCCTCGGTGATCTTTCGCTCGATCCGCGCTTCGCCGACCAAGCGCTCCAAATCGAGAACCGCGCGATTCTCAACGCGCTTCTCGCTGACCGTTTCAAGGCGAAGAAGACTGCCGACTGGCTCGTCGAGCTTGAGTCACAGGGCGTGCTCTGTGCCCGCGTGAACACGTTCAAGGACGCCATGGCCGATCCTCAGATCGCGGCCAACAAGATGATAGTCGCTATGGAGCATCCCGCCGCCGGAAACCTCAAACTCCTCGGCACCCCCGTTCGCCTGCACGCGACGCCGTCGAGCCTGGAGCGTCCGCCCCCCGATCTCGGTCAGCACACCGTCGAAATCCTCCGCGAGCTTGGCTACACCGAGTCGGCGATCACCGACCTCGAGGCCCGCGGCGTCTTCGGACCGGCGCCCGCTCCCGCTGCCGCCGGCGCGGGTCGCTGACCGGGAGCCTCCATCGTTCGCGATGCCCAGCTATCCTGGGCGACAGCTCCTGCTTTCGTTATGCCAACCCCATCGAAAAACAAACGGATGCCTGCGCATCCTCTCCTCGACGCCAGCTCCTCACGCTGGCCCCGTTTTATCGCGGCGCTTACACTCGCCGCGGTCGCGCTGACAACGTCGGCGTCGGCTGCTCCCACGGTCATCACCCCCGCTTACCCCGCTGCCGACGTCATTATCGCGGACTACGTTGTCGGCACCGTTGCAGGCACCGACCCTGACTACACGACAGAGATTCAGTCGAAGATCGATGCCTGCGCCAACAACGGCGGCGGCACCGTTTGGATCCGCAGCGGCACCTTCCGGCTAAACGCCCCCCTCACCATCAAGCCCGCTGTCACGCTACGCGGCGATTGGCGCAACCCCGCCGACTCCGGCCAGACCGGCCACGGCACGCTACTCAAATGCATGGTGCCCACCTCCAATACCACGCCCTTCATTACACTCCAACCCAGCTCCGGCCTAGTCGGTGTCGGGGTGTGGTATCCTAACCAGAGCGCGACCGCTCCCATTGTCTACCCATGGACTATCTTCCAAGCCGGCGGTGGTGATGGCGGCACCATCGAAAACGTGACGCTCTACAACTCGTATAATGGCATTCGCATGGGGCCGACGAAGAACACGTTTCTCACCGTCAATAATCTCCACATGACCGCGCTCAATACCGGCATCCAGCGCGACCTCACCTACGATGTAGCGCGGTTTCATCGCGTGCGGATCTCGCCCGACGTATGGCTTGACTCCGGACTGAGCGGCACGCCCACCCGCCCGCAACTCGAGAATCATCTCCTCAACGGCACCGCACCCGCCTCCAACCCGCTCGCGCTCGACCTGCGCCACTACGCGTGGACGTGGATGTATGACTGGGAAGTCAAGGGTTACAAGACGGGCGTCCGCGCGCAACGCACGCTCGGCGTCACCAACGACCCCGGCGACACCACGCTCTACGGCAAGAACGGCGGCCCTTGCGGCGGTTTCGTCAAGTTCAAGCTGCTCCAATGCAAAACCGGCATGCGGCTCACCAACACGAACCCCCAAGGTTTCAACCTCATCGACGGCATCGTCGACAGTTCCGTTGCCGATGCGGTGGGCATCATCGTCGAGACCGGCATCAAGGATTCCTACGCCGACAATCCCACGCTCCAGGGCTCGCTCGTGCCCGACAACTACCGGGGCGTCGTGCAGATCAACCGTGTGGAGTTTCGCGGCGCGCTGGAAAGCGGCATCGACCTCTGGGTTGACGATGAAGACTACAATCCGAATCCCTCCCACGCGGTTCGGGCGCTCACCGTGGCCAACTGCATCTTCAACAACCACGACTCCGCCTCCGGCTATGACATCCGCGCCTGGCGCGGCGCGCTCGTTGTCACGCGCTGCGATTTCAATACGCCTTCGCGGCACGCCTATGTCGGGAACCAGGCGATTTCCGCTCTTTTTCAGGGCAACCGCTACGGAGCCGGCGTCACGCCCGATTTTCAGTTCCAGACCGGCTACGCCGCCACCCAGCCCCGCGTAATCGACGCGGCCACCATCGACCTGGATCGCTATAGCACGACACGCTTCACGTTTCAGGATAAACGCTTCCTCCCACCCGCCGGCAGGCGCGGCGCCTCGGCGCTCTACCTCGTGGAGAGCTACTTCACGGCCGCTGACGCCGCTGCGGCCAACACCTACACCGCCGGCCGCGATCTCACCTACGCGTTTCAAGCCGCGCTCGCCGCTGCCAGCACCGCCGGTGGTGGCACGGTGCGCGTGCCCGCGGGCGAGTTTCTTCTCAACGGGCGTCTCGTCGTTCCAACCAACGTCGAGTTGCGCGGCACTTTCGGCGTGCCGCACTACGCCGCGACCGCGTGGGCGCCGACGAGCGTCAACACCCCGGGCTCCGCGCTCCACACCACCGCCTCGACCGGCGCCGCGGGATTCATCCGACTGGAAGCTGGCTCAGGCATCCGCGGCCTGCGCATTCACCATCCCGGACAAATCTGGGACGACAATCTGGAGAACACGGGCGCGTTCACGCCCTATCCTTGGGCCATCGAAGCTCGTGGAACCAACGTCGTGGTCAAAGACGTCACCTTCACCAATGCCTACCGCGGCGTGGACCTCGGTGCTGTCGATACCAGCGGCCACTACGTCGAGGGCGTCATGGGCACCGCGCTGAAGGAGGGCATTCGCGTCGACCGCTGCGCCACTGGCGGCTTCATCAAGAATACCCACTTCATCGGCACATTCTGGTCGGCCTCGCGCTATCCCAACCGCCCGACCAACTACGAATCCATCCGCATCGCTGCGACGCGTGGCGGCTTCAACGCCTACCTCTACGGCCACGCGCCTGCGCAGCAAACGCTGCACACTTTCGTCTTCGGCTCGGACATCGGTATGAAGCTTGTCGCTGGCACGCAGCCCAACGGCTCCGCCGGAACCGGTATGTCGGGGTGCCTCGTCGCCCACGGCACCGACGAAAGCGAGACATCGGTGAAGGTCGACGATATCGGCACCGATCTCTACATGGTCAACTTCCAGTTGGTTTCCATGAGCGGCTTCGATGACCACCACCACCTCTGGGTGGGAGCCAGCGCCAATGGAAAACTCACCGCGTTCAACACGCTCGCGTGGGGCTTCAACGCCGGACCGCGCTGGAGCGTTCGGGTGGGCTCCGGAAACATCAATCTCCAGCAATACGCCGTCTACAACCACGGCACCGACTACGGTGTCTGGCAGAATGGCGGCACACTGCGCATTGCCTCGCCCTATTTCCGCGCTGACCGCGCCGGTGAGCAAGGCCCCTATGGCATTCTCCAAACTGGCTTGGCCTCAGCTCGCGTCTTCGGTCCATTGCATTACCGCAGCCGTCCGCTGAGCGAACTCTGGGTTATCGACGCCGGTCTTGGCACGTCGGCAAGCGTGACTAACCCCGTCTATCATCACAAACCCTGATCGCAAGTGGGGCAGGCTCACGGCCTGCCCCACATCTGTCGTGCTAGAATTTCTCGTTAGCGCCTGCTATTCGCGATGTCCCGCCAGGATGTTATTCGCAACTATGGTCTGAAGATATCGCTCTACCGCAGATCGCATAGGTCGAGCACCCAACGTGCGATGATAACCTTCGCGTAGTATGCTTTCGACTAAGGCGGGGGTGACATCCAGGTCATGCCCTAGGCTGAGCAAACGATCGCTCTCTTCTTGGATCATCGCCTCGCAGATCGCACGCTGGGTCTCGTAACCCAACCGGGCGAAGACGAGTATCTCCTGAAATCGTCCCACTAACTCAGGCCGCAATTGCTCGCGGATTCGCATCAGCACCGTTCGCTCAACTGAGGCCGGCGGAGCGTTCTCCATACGAATAGCCTCAGGCGACCCTATATTCGATGTGCTGACGATATAGAACTGCTGGAAATCCAAAGCCTCCCCGGTGGCGAGCGTGATTCGCGCATCTTCCAGAATTTGAAGGAGCAAATCGAGAATCAACGGATGGGCCTTTTCGATCTCGTCAAAAAGCAGCGTGCCGCTTGTGGAATTGCGAACCGCACGTCCGAGAAGGCCCGGGTCGTCGCGGTTCTCGCCGATCAGTTTGTCGACGGATTGTTGGAGCTGATACTCCGAAAGGTCGAAGCGAAGCGGGGTGCTATCGCAGAGGTAGCGTGTGAACACGTTAACCGTTTCAGTCTTGCCCACGCCAGTGGGACCAACGAAGAGAAATGTGCCGCGCGACCGCCTCGGGTGACTCAGCCCTAGCTCACTCCGGGTAAGAACCGTGGAAACTACATCCAGAACGCGATCTTGTCCTTTGATTCGCGACTTTAGATGGTCGCGCAAACCACGAAGGCGACCCAAATCCACTCCTGCCGCGACGCTGCCTGAGTTTAATTGCGATACCATAGAGGAACTTTTCCGTCTGCGCCGCAGGGCGGGACGATAACACGGCGAAAGCCTCCATTGCAGTGCTGGATTACGGCCTCGAACTTCCGCAGTTTCCTCAACTGATGCGGCTCGAACCAGTATTTGTCTTCGTCCGTTGTCGATGTGCTGCGCTTCCCACCCGAGTAGCCAGTCGTGCGCTTCTTCGTTCTCCGTTTGCCCAGGGTATCGGCGGCGATCTTCGCCGATTCCTCATCGGCGGAATTGAAGATCACACGATTTGCCATGTTGGCGATGAAGACCTTCGCCCTACGTTCATCCCCCATCGGGGGGAACAATGACTGATACGACTGCGTCGCCGCGACGACCGTGGCACGAGCCTCACGGATGACGTCGACCACATTGTAATCACTCATGCCGTCTTCACTCGCCGTCACGATCTTCTGGGCTTCGTCAGCCCAGAGGATCAGTAGGTTGTCCCTCGCGCGAAGCTCAGCTGCCTTGTCGAATCGGCGCAACGCATGCGCGTAGAAACTCAGTTTGAGCAGGGTGTTGATGTAGCGCCTTTCTATTTGAAAGCGCTGCGGCAACGACACGCAGACGATTCTGCCGCGGTCTAGATCATCGAAGCTGAAACTCGATTTAGGCGGACAGAAAACCTCAGCGATGCTTGGATCAGTGAAATACTTCAGGTAGTTTGCTATGGTCGCTTTCACGCCGCCAAGCTGCTCGGCCGGCTGAGTGAGAAACGTTCCTTCATAATGAGCCACCAGAACGTTGGATTCTTTGGTTTTCTGGGCTGCGACCGTCTCCATGAATTCCGACAAAAGTTTCTCCGAAGCCATAAGGTCATAAGTATGCTCCAAGGTTACCGAATGGCCCACCGCCTCCAGCACGCGGAATGCGAACTCTATCTGCACCTGAGCCTGCATTCTGAAAAAGCTCTGTTCCCCTCGTTGTCCGAGCGAACCCGCCACGTCGCACACGATCTTGGCCTTTGCCGAATACGGAAGATGAGGGTCGGCCAAGAAATTGAATGTGTGCACTGGTTGCCAGTCTCTCGGCGCGTCCGGCGGTCGCACCTGTAATAAGATGAGATCGTTCTCTCGGCCAGCGTTCCGAAGCATGGGAAGTAACGTTTCCCAGTAAAGGCCCTTGTCATCCACGCACACGCCGCCCCATGTCGGGCAGTTCTTTGAAACTTCCCAAAGCATTGTGTTGATCGCCGCTGCCGTCTTGCCGGTTCCGACCTGGCCAGTGATCAACCAGCCGCGGCAAAAATCCTCTATACGCCACGTAAAGCCTCCAAGCCGAAGCACAATGGGCGCAGAGTGGCGCCGCGTTGCGGTGGCGGCGCAATAGACCTGCCAGAGTCCGAGTATGGCGAATCCGCCTGCCACGCCCCGTGCGAGCCCTTCATACCGCCAACATACGGCGGCTGCCCAAGCGCTGCAGAGAGCGAGTAGTAGATTAATTGTCATCAAGACGAGAATCCTCGTCTTGGATGCCACTTTATGAAGCCAGTGTCGGGACGGCTCGCGGATTTTTCAGGACGATTCGCGGATTTCCGGCTCTACCGACGCTTCGCGCCACCTGACCTCGATGCGGGCGATAAACGGGCGCTCCTCGCTTGCCGATGAACGATACTGCGCCGGCAGGTCGCGAATCGAGTCCAGCCGCGCCGCCGCCAAATGCACCAACAGCCCACGCAAATGTGCACCCGTGACGGTGACGGTATGATTCGAAAACGACAGTTCCAATCGCCCCTCGTCATCCGAGCCGGAGAAGCGAGCACAGGCAAAGTGCGACCACGGCAACACCCAAGTCTCCCGCCGCCACTGAGCGACCAGCAACCCGAAGCTGCCCGGCTGAGCCGATACGCACTGCAACTCGGACGCCTGCGCCGCGCGCCGCTCCGCGACTTTTTCGTGGAGTGAACTCATCCCGCGATTTTTTGCCCCCGGTCGTTTCGTTTCATCCGAGCCAGGACGGCCTGATGCCGACGATACCGTTCCACCGCCTCAAGGGTGCGCCGCCAATTCTGCGAGTCCTGCTTCATCCCAAGCGGTTCCGGTGACTTCAGACTCAGCGCCAGCTCGCGCTCGCCGAGCTGGCCCACGTGATCGCGCAGCGCTTCTTTGTCGGAAGTGAATACCACCACCTTGCGACGGCCCCGCGAGATAGTGACATACCACTGCTTGGTATTGGTGGCCGTGCGATGGGCCGCGTCCGCGAATAGGACGGTATCTACCGTCTTTCCCTGCGAACCGTATGACGTGACCGCATAACCGCGCACAAACAGACGCTGTGTCGGCGCGAGCGTTTTTCGTCCGCCGTCGTCCGACTCCACCACCAACGCGCCGTCCTTACGCACCCGTTGCACGGTGACCAGTTCACCGTTGTTCAATGCGAGGCCTTCTTGTGAGCGGCCATTGAACTTGAGTTGCAGCCGGTCTCCCTGGGCGATTGGCAGGAGAGCCGTGGTGGCAACCACGATGCGATCCGCGTAACGGTAACTCAGCGTCGAGCGTCGCCCATTTTTGATCAGAACGATGCCTCGGGCCGTTGTGCCCTCAATCTCGCAAAGGTCTCCTTTAGCGAACCGACCGTAGGCTTTCAGGAAGCATGCACGCTGGCCGCTTTCATAGAAACGGGGGTCGCGCTTTTGCGCTTCGCCGAGGTCGATGGGCTGGCAGACGTCCAACACCGTGCCGGATCCCACCGCACCCGAGGCACAAAGCTGGGAGCGAATTTCCTCGTTCACCGCCCGCGCCTCGGCGCGGGTCTGCGCCACGACCAGCGTTTTCTCCTTTCGGGAAAACGCCGCGACATACTCATTGGCCAACTCGCGCCGCCGATCGTCTTCGATGATCTCGCGAATGCAACCCAGACGGTCGAGCCGCTCGTAGGATTCTGCTACCGCGCCCTGTGCTGCCGCTTTCACCGCCGCGCGATAACCACGAATGAACGCACGCTCTCCAGCGGATTTGCCGTGGGAGGGATCCTGGCGGCGAATTTCGCAAACCTCCGCAGGCTTGAGACCGGCGTGTTGTTCAATCGCGCGCAGTGCGTCCGACGCTGCGACGGCGCCATGTTGGCGGGTATCACCCGAAAGTATCAGACGGCCAGCGCTGGCCTGCACTACCCGAATCAGTTCGCCGAGATCGCGTCCACCAATCTGGCCGGCCTCATCGACGACCACCACGGCGCCCTTTGGAAGCTGCTTCGTTTGCAGAAATGCTGCGAGCGTATCCGCGGCCAAACCGTCGCCCTTCAGATCAGTGACTTGCTGGCGCTGCGGCGCAAGGACGACTACCGGCTTCTCGGCGGCGGCCAACCCTCGCGTGACCTCCTTCAGGGCGAAACTTTTTCCGGTGCCCGCGCCGCCGCGAAAGAGCGTGATGAAATCGCGGCTACCGAGAATTTGCGCCACGGCAGATTTTTGTTCCGCTGAAAGAGCGTCCGATGGCTGGAAATCTCGATTGAGCGGCGCGTGTCGGTCACGTCCGTCGTGTGCGGCAACCACGATGCCGAGTTCGCAGCGCAGCACCTCGCGTGAGGTGAGCTTGCGCAAGCCGGCTTCGCGGATGTAGCCGCGCTCCTCTAACGCCGAGCGCAGAGCAGCGAGTTCAAAACTCTGGCCGCGGCCGTGCGCTAACGCCGCCGAGAGCAATTCGTGATCGTGCACGACCGAGCGGCGTTCGAAAAGATGGGCGTCGGCCCATGCAAGGATACTCTCGACATCGTCGACGCGTGTGACGGGTGACCTCTGGGCACGAAGCTCGGCCAGAAAGCTGCGCTCCTTTGCATCCATCTGCTTCATCCAAGAAGGTCGCAACCGATCCGCCGTTGAGTCCTTCATCTTGCGCCGCCGCGAATCCCGCGCGATCTGTCGGCGCACGGCATTGGTATTGCCCCCGACGCGCTGAAGCGTTTTCTCCGCCTCGGCATCGATCTGTTGATGCCGTTTGGAAAAGCGGGCGATAAGGCTCGCGGGCACGCCTTTGATCTCGAAATCGCGCGCGTTGTCCTCGATCTCGTAGCCGAGCTTCAGGAGTCCCTTGCTCAACTCGTGATAGTAGACGTTCTCGGCGAATTTCTGCGCGCGATACATGCCTTGCACCTCAAGCGCCTTCCAACGGTTTTCGGTCGGATCGAACGTGGCGTTCATGACGACGCAATGCGTGTGGAGATGGGGATCAAGCTCGCGGCTGGTGTCGTGGCGGAAAGCCGCGGCGACCACATTGCCCGTAACACGTTCGGTGCACTGACCGGATTTCCGCACTCGGCTTTCGGCGAACTTTTCGAGTTCAACCATCGCATGCTGCACCGCGCGGTCATGCATCGCCAGAATACGGTCATCCTGCAACAGTGCGACGATCGAGACCGACTTCGGGGGGCTGATCGCGAAATCGTAAAACACCCGGCGATTGGCGACCCTGCCCCCTTCTGCACTCCGCCGGATCGAGTTCATCCGCTGGGTCAGTCGTTCGCCCGTTTTGGGGTGTAATCCGTCGCAGAGTCGGAGGAATTCCGTTTCGGTCACTTTGCCTTTTAGACCCAGCTTTGCTGCACCTTCGCCGAACCAATCGCCCGTTACTCTCTGACCTTCGGCGTAGTAGTCGCCGACGCATAGATGCTCGCGAAAATACTCCCTGGCATTGCGCAAACTCAGTTGTGATTTCGGGCTCAGCATGATGTGAAAATGCCGACGCCGCGGTTGGGACTTACAACGCAGGGACGCGTTGTTTGTGATGCCATACGCGTTACTCCTTGCGGAAAACCGCAAGGTTTAGCGTCGCGTAAAGCGACGTCGGCACACATCGGTGCCTGTCAATTAGCGGAGGTCCCGCCTGCCGAATTTGGGCTCCGACCTGTGGGGGTCTCCGCCCCAATCGGATCCCTATTCCGACGCTGCACGAAGGCGCGCGGCGCGGCCCTCAATCCCGCGCGCCCTCGTGCTGAGGGCGGAATCGCCCACCACGCGCCCGGAGACGCGGGTGCGTCCGTCGCTGCGGGCCGCCGGCGCTTTCGCGTCCGACTCGGCGGCCCGCTGTCGCGCCGTCAGGCCCTGCGCTCCGTCCGTCCCGCGACTCCGGGACCGCGGTGATCAAAATTGCCAGGGGCGCACCCGAAGACGCGGTTTGAAAATAGGGTCACCACCATGCGCGGACGATTGGCAAACGGCCATCTGAAGCCCGCATTCGCGATGGAAAATAACTGCCCTCTGGTGGCGCTGATTGTGCCCCGGCCGTCAAGGTCGAGCTCGCTCCGCTCGCGCCCGCGTCTGCGCGCGGGCGACCTGTGACTGGCCGGGCCTCGGCGGCGCGAAATCGGGCAGCGCCGGAAGCACCGGCACGTCGCCGGAACCGCTCGCCGTTCGATTTCACGAATCGTCATGACGACTCACGACAATGATCCCGGACAGCCGCTCAACCCCTCGACCCCGCCCGCGGTAAGCGAGCGTGCACATCCCTTTGCCGACGTCCCGGTGATCTATGCCTATACCCGGCGCATGGCCATCGCCGACGGCGTGCTTATCGATGCGACGATCGGTGACTTCGCGGACGTCTCGCGTCAGCACTTCCCACTGCATCACCTCGCCATGACCAGCGCCGTCTTCGAAATCATCAAAGCGGGCATCGATGCCGGCAAAGGCGCGGACTATGCCGGCATTTGGCACGATGTCCTATGGATGGCGGCCACATGTCCCATCGAATGGATCCCTGGCGGCCAGAAATTCCGGGTGTCGATTCAAGGGACCCCGCGCTCGCGGTGGCACGACTTCAAAATTCTCTTCCACGGCGGCGACCAAGGAGAGCCTTGCGCGACCGTGATGCTGCCTGACGAGGATTGAAATTGGATGCGAGGGGGCCGCTCCGGCCTCCTCGCATTTTCGCGTGCCACCAAACGGCGGAGCCGTCCGGACCAGCGGTAGGGAACCTGTGAGGCTGCCCTGGTTCGCCAATGCTATCACGGCCGGCAAGGTCCGCTACGCTCTCCACCGCGCCCGCGCATAACGCGCGGGCGACCGTTGCCTGGCCGTGAGCGCGGGGCGCGAAATCGGGCAGAACCGACGATACACCGGCACGACGCCGGAGCGCGGACGCTGCGCGATTTCATGCCATGACATGAATGCTTCGAATCACGAGCCGAAGAGTCGCGAGCGCCGCCGCTGCGAAATGGAAAGAACTCTCGAAATCGCCAATCTGAAATCCTGGCTCAAGCCGGGCACAACAGTCTACTCGGTGCTGCGCGGACGGAGCCGCTCTGGTATGTCGCGCACGCTCGAATTCTACGTGGTGTTCAATCGGGAGATCTGCCGCGTCACATGGAGCGTGGCCAAAATCCTGGCCTTACCCTATGACGAACGCGTCGAAGCCCTTCGAGTCAAGGGCTGCGGCATCGATATCGGCCGCGATGTCGTAGAGCGTCTCGGCCGGGCTCTTTTCGACGATGCGCAGGCGCTGCGCTACCGGCGGATTTGACCCCGACCGGCGATGGAGACCCGCCAGCCGGGTCTCCTGATGGCGCTGCCCTTTTCTCGCCCATGGTATCACCGCCGGCCGCGAACACGGCGACCTACACGATTAGCTGACACCCCGAACCGCCAGGGTGCCAGCGCCCCGATGGGTCAAGCGCGCGAAGTATCGCGAGGACGGCGCCCTGCGCGGGCTACCCTGCGTTGCTGGTGCAGGAAAGTGACCGCTTCATCGAATCGCTCGCTGGGCAGCACGAGATATGATGCCACGTTGAAGCGGCGCTGCACCCGGGCATGTGCCGCTCCGAAATTCGGTCGTCCTGCTTCGTCGGCCAAACACGACGCCAAATCCGCTACGAGCGCACGAAGGGTTTTCCGCTGCCTCGCTGTGATATGACGTTCATCCGGGGTGATCACGTTGCGGTGAACGTGACGAGCCGCGTGCACGATATCGCGACCGGCTACTTGCACCCGATTGCGGTCACCGGTGACGCACACCGCACGTGCGGTGAGACGAGCACTAACAGGCAGTAGCGCCGCGATCCTCTTCATCAGCCGCGTGAGTTCGATGTCGCTCGCGACTTCGGCGTGAGTCGCTTCCTCGATCAGCGCGGCCTTCCTCGTGAGTGATTCAGGTTTTTCCGTCGCCAGATCCAGCACGAGAGCCGACTCCGAGTCGGCTCCAAACTTGCGCCTCAAGTAGTAGACCGCGGCATCGTAGAGGTCCTTCAACGTTTCAGTCGCGACCGTCCGGATTGGTTCTTTGAGCAAGGCTGCTGCCGAGAGCAGCGTAGTAATAATGGTGTCCGTTTGCATCGCTCCAGCGCGGGCGTCAACGGGGCGCGACGAGCGCGGTGAAGCTGAATGCTTGTCCTGCGCGCCGGCCAATTGTGTCACGCCCGGCAAGGTCCGCTGCGCTCTCCACCGCGCCCGCGCATCAGCGCGGGCGACGCTTGCCTGGGCGTGCCCCCACCGGCCAACGCGCGGGCCAAGCGCGGTAACCGGACACGTCGTCCGGCCCGAAGCTGCGCTCGTGCGACTGGCACGATGAACCAAAGCATATTCGATTTTGGCGAACGGATGACGAACGCGGAGCTTCCGATCGCGTTGCACGAGCAGCCGCCACAGCGCCTCGAGAACTTCGGCACCGGCGCACTAAGCGATACCGAACTCTTGGCGATGATCCTGCAAGGTGGCGGGATTCGCACAGCGGAGGCAGTGAGACTCGCCTCCCGCATCATGGCGGAAGCGGGATCGATTGCGGCGCTGCTCTCCTGGGGAGCGCCCGAGTATCGGCGGTTGAAAGGTATCGGCCGGATCAAGGGATTGCAGCTAACCGCGATTGCTGAGATCGCCCGGCGGATGATGGCGCCAGGGAGAATGGCGACTCCGCTGCTCAACCGGGCCGACCAGATTGCGGCATTCATGGCTCCGACCGCCGCGGGATTGCAGATCGAAAAATTCTGGGTGCTCTGCCTCAATCGAAAGAATCGACTCTTGAAGCAGGTCGAGCTTACCTCAGGCACCGCGACCGCCGCGCTCGCGCATCCGCGAGAGGTTTATCGCGCAGCGTTACGCGAATCCGCCTGTGCGGTCGTCTGCGTGCATAATCACCCCAGCGGCGTTATGCCGCATCCCGTTTTATGCCGCACCGCGTCCACTTTTCACTCGA
>CAYZPV010000017.1:0-111292 GCA_964480585.1 uncultured Opitutus sp.
CCGCCTCCGCCCGCACCCTCCATATCGGCAACGCCGCCGAACCCGCCGATCTCGACCCCCACCTCGCCGCCGTCCTCAACGACCAGATCGTCACCACCGCCCTCTTCGAGGGCCTCACCGTCCTCGACGAGCGCACCACCTCCCCCCTGCCCGCCGCCGCCGAGTCCTGGACCACCTCCCCCGATGGCCTCACCTGGACCTTCCGCCTCCGCGACGGCCTCAAGTGGTCCGATGGCTCCCCCCTCCTCGCCGACGACTTCCTCCAGTCCTGGCGCCGCCTCCTCAGCCCCACCTTCGCCGCCGACAACGCTTGGTACCTCTTCGCCCTCAAAGGCGCCGAAGCCCTCAACGCCAAAAAAGCCCCCGCCTCCGCCCTCGGCGTCTCCGCCCCCGATCCCCGCACCCTCGTCCTCACCCTCGAGCGCCCCACCCCCTACCTCGCCGCCCTCGTCTCCATGCCCGCCTGGTTCCCCGTCCCTCCCCGCGTGCTCGAAAAACACGGCGGCCTCGAAAAACGCGGCTCCGCCTGGACGCGCCCCGGCAACCTCGTCTCCAACGGCCCCTTCACCCTCACCGAGTGGCGGCCCAATGCCCGCATCGTCGTCGCCAAAAATCCCCACCACCGCGACGCCCTCCGCACCCGCCTCGACTCCCTCGTCTTCTACCCCGTCGAAAATCCCGACGTCGAGGAGCGCATGTTCCGCGCCGGCCAGCTCCACGTCACCTTCAATCTCCCCGTCACCAAGATCGCCCCCTGGCGCCAGCAGGCCCCCGCCCAGCTCCGCATCGACCCCGTCTCCCAGATCAATTTCCTCCGCTTCAATACCCAGAAAGCCCCATTTACCGATATTCGGGTACGCCGCGCCCTCTCCCTCGCCATCGACCGCGCCGCCATTTCCCAGGCCGTCCTCCAGGGCAGCCGCGAGCCCGCCACCGCCCTCACCCCGCCCGGCACCGGCGGCTACACCGCCCGGGCCAGCATCGGGACCAACTTCGACGAGGCCCGCCGCCTCCTCGCCGAGGCCGGCTTCCCCGGCGGCAAAGGCCTCCCCGCCCTCGACCTCCAGTGCCGCAACGACGAGATCATGCCCCGCCTCGCCGAAGCCCTCCAGGCCATGTGGCTCAAGGAGCTCGGCCTCCGCGTCGCCATCTCCCAGCTCGAGCAAAAGACCTGGGTGCAAAACATGCAGAGCCTCAACTACACCATCTCCACCGCCGCCTGGACCGGCGACTTCCCCGACCCCGTCACCTTCCTCGGCATGTTCACCGCCAACTCCGCCTACAACTGGACCGGCTGGAAACACGCCGCCTACGAAAACCTCATGGACACCGCCGCCGCCACCCCCGACGCCGCCCGCCGCTACGACCTCTTCCAGCAAGCCGAAAAACTCCTCCTGGAAGAGTCTCCCATCTCGCCCCTCTACCTCGGCGCCCAGACCTACCTGATCCACCCCTCCGTCAAAAACTGGCACCCCTCCCCCTTGGTCTTCCGCCGCTACCAGGAGGTCTATCTCGAAACGAAATAGCCGGCCACGCCACCCTTGCCGATTTCGCACCACCCCTCCACGTTCGCCGCCATGCCTAGTCTCCGCCTGCGCCTCCTTTTCGTGTCTTTCGTGTGTTTCGTGGGCTCCACCTGCCTCTCATACGCCGCCCCCACCGAGTTCGTCCGCGTCTGGCCCGGCTGGCGCGACGCCGCCTCCTTCGAGCGCATCGGCGAATACTTCGGCCAGCCCGAAAATACCGGCCGCGAGCTCGTCCTCCGCACCCAGCCCGCCTCGCGCGACGGCTACTACTTCCTCGTCCGCGTAAAGTCCTCGGAAATCGCCGCCGCCGCCCGCTTCGAGCTCCAGGTCATCCGCCCCGATCACCCCGAGGCCAAGACCTACACCTTCCCCGCCCAGCTCCCCAAGCCCGAGACCGTTTTCCAACTCGGCGTCACCGGCGCCGACTGGCCCGGCGGCAAACCCGCCCACCCCGTCGCCTGGCGCCTCGCCCTCCTCTCCGCCGACGGCCGCCTCCTCGCCGAGCACAAGAGTTTCCTGTGGGAAAAACCCGCGAAGTAGCCGCGCCTGGCGCGTGGTCGCCGTGGCGCCCCCTCCCCGGCCTCCCACCCCTCACCGCTCCCGTCCTCGCCGAGACCCTCGACGGCGGCCAGGCCTTCCGCTGGCAGCCCCAGCCCGACGCCACCTGGCTCGGCCAGTGGTCCACCCACCTCGTCCGCCTCCGCCTCTCCCCCACCGGCCAGGTCGAGTGGAGCGCCCCCGCCGATCTCCCCGCCCCGCTCGCCGCCACCACCGCCCCTGCGCTCGCCCACTACCTCGGCGCCGACCGCGACTTCGCCGCCCTCACCGATTCCCTCCCCTGGCGCAGCGACGCCCACCTCGCCCGCTGCCTCGCCGCTTTCCCCGGCCTCCGCCTCCTCCGCCAGCCCTTCGGCGAGACCCTCCTCTGCTTCCTCTGCAGCGCCACCAAGCAGATCGTGCAGATCAAGCAGATGGTCGCCCTCCTCGCCACCCGCCACGGCACCCCGCTGCCCGGCGGCCACGGCCATGCCCTTCCCACGTGGCCGCAACTCGCCGCCGTCCCCGAGCCCGAGCTCCGCGCCTGCCTCCTCGGCTTCCGCGCCCGCTATATCAGCGAGACCGCGCACTTCCTCGCCGCCCACCCCGGCTGGCTCGAGGAAACCGAAACGCTCCCCTACGCCACCGCCAAGGAGCGCCTCTGCACCCTCCCCGGCGTCGGCGAAAAAGTCGCCGACTGCGTGCTCCTCTTCGGCGCAGGCAAACTCGAAGCCTTCCCCGTCGACGTCTGGATCCTAAAAACCCTCGCCCGCCGCTACGGCCTCGAAGACTGGAAACCCGCCCCCCTCGCCCAATTCGGCCGCCTCCACTTCGGCCCCCTCGCCGGCCTCGCCCAACAATTCCTCTTCGCCTGGGAGCGCCAGAACCGGCACATGTAAATATGCATAACGAAGATGCAGTTGGCTACACGAAGCCAACTGTGCAGTTAAGGGGCGGCCAACTTCCGCAAAAGGAAGCCCTCGCTTCGGAAACGGCTTCAAAAGCCACCGCGGAGATCAATGCTCTACGCGATGTCGCGCAGGTCCATCTTCGCACTATCGAAGCTGCACGACTACAAGCTATCGCAGCAATTCCAATGCTGGAACGAACCCTATCACTAGCCAGCGAGTCATCCCGGGAATCAGCCAATAAAATTCAGGAATCGTACACCAAGATCCAAGATCGAATATATCGAATTGAGTGGGCCATTGACTCGCTGGAGGAGTCTATACTTAGACAATATATCATTAAGCCTGGAGACACATGGGAAACAATCGCGAAGGCGCATAGCGTATCAACAGAAGCGCTGCGTGCGTCCAACCGGAGATTGTTCGCGACCAATCTAGAAATTGACCAAAAGATCAATCTCCCGCGCAATGCTATCATTCCGGAAAGCGGCCTAAACACGACGAAATGATCGACGAGAGCGGCGTCAGGGTACCAGCGCCGCCTGCCTGCTGCCGCATGCTTCCAGCCGCCGCCTTGCTCGATCCTGTCGAGTACAATGGGGAGGTTCACCCTTGTCCCAGCGCACGTTCTGAATTCTGCTCGGCCCATGTCACCCCGACCACTGGGACAATCGATTAAGGGCGGATAACACTGTTCGGCAAAATTTCATGAAGCGCTACCTAGTTTGTTTTTTCATGGCCTGCTTGAGCCTATCGGCGGCTGATACTCCTTCGCTAGAAAAGCGGGTTTCCATGCTCGAATCAGAGATTGCCGCCCTGAAAGTGGAAAATCGAAAGTTGAAGGAAACCGCGATCGATTTTCTGTCAGCGCAGCTTGTTCAGAAAGAGCGAGAGCACGCACGGTTCGTCTATCGCACGCAGATTCTACCAGCGGTTAAGGTGTTCATCGACGATTTCGGATCAAAAGCTCCGAAGCTACCGAAAGAAGAAGAAATCAATACCCTCGCTGATGCTTATCGTCCTATGCTGGAGATGTTCACGCAGTTGATGACAGTCGCTGGTGGAAAGTGAAAATGCCCAACTAGGCATCAGAGCCAACGCCGTGGCTGCCCTGAGTTTTCAAAAACCTCGTCCCACTCCTAACGTCTCAGCCCGCATGGCTCATCTCTGACGTTCGGCCAAAGAAGATGTCCTGGAGTGAACCAAAGTCTCGTTGGCACGGCGCCAAAAAACCAAAAGTCGAGCCTGTCCGTTTCTCGATTCAAGGGCAGGAATTCGACCGCGTGCCGTATGGCCACGGCGCTGACGATCTCGATCATCCGACGTGTGACGATTGTGGCATGCATCGCGGAAAGCGGCACTTGATCGGATGCGATTTGGAGCCATGCCCTCGCTGCGGAGGCCAGGCCATCTCGTGCGATTGCTTCTACGACGATGATTAAATCCCGACCTAGCAAAGCGCCGAACGAGACACCAGAGCCGCCGCCCCCTACCTGTTACGATCCGGCGCAGCCGAAGGGGTCAGGTCGCACTTCTTGACAAAATGGCCGACCAACCGCCCAAAAGCGCTCGACCATACCCCTCACTTCCCAGCCCCGCCCCCAAATCCGTAGCATCAGCCCGGCGAGAGCCCAAAACGTCAGGCCTGCTTGGCTCTTGACTAGAACACATCGCCGCCTCGTCGGCGATAGACTGCTGCTACGCGGTCATCGCAAGGGGGTCAGGTCGCACTTCTTCACAAAACGGCCAACGAACCGCTCGGCAGCGCTCGGCAATACCCATCACCCTCCCAGCCCGTCCCGTACTCCGCTCGCCCACTCCCTCGCCCGCGGGTCGGCACTTCCACCGATAAACCGGTACCCGAAAACAGGCCCTGAACTCTTGACAAACTCGTGTCAGCAATTCGCAGATCGCCCCCGCCCAATTCCCCATTATCTTGTTAAGAGTTCAGACGTGCCCCCCTGCCCCGTACCCTTGACATTAGGCAATGAAGTTGTTCGCGATCATCTTGCTCGCCGTGACCCTCGTGGGCTGTGCTGGCATCCGCTCCGTCCGGAAGGCAGATCGTCCGTGGATTTTTATTGAGCCTCCTGAGCAGTCTGCCGCTAAGGAGGTCTTCTACCCGTGGGGTATCGGCCAGATATCCGGCGCGCCGCTCATTCTTGATCGTCCGCAAGATCCTGGTCGATGTGTATTTCGTGCGATATGGAAACGATATGCACCGGACGCTCCGCTTCACGTAGAGTCAATCGTGGACGTGCTATTAAAAAGAGGGCGCTATGTATTGAGCGCCACCCCTGGCAGGCAATCCGTCCGATTCACCTTATACTCCGACATCGAGAAGCGTATCGTTTGGACCGAAGAGAAGGCCTTTCAGCGATTGCAGTATCTGCCACTAGACGAGCCTAACAAGTAGGAATGAGAAGGCAGGGGTATACTACCCGCCTTATGGGAAAGGCCAAGAGGCTCAGGTCGCACTTCCTGACAAAACGGCCCGCAAACCGCCCGGAAGCGTTCAGTAACAGCCCTCACTTCCCAGCCCACCACGCACTCGGTAAGCGCCACCCCGGCGTGAGAAGCTGAGTCGATGCCTCTGCGGCCACCGGCCAAGGCGCCCCCCTCCACCCCCACGCCCGCCGCGGCAGCAGCTAAGACGTCAGCAAGGTCTTGACTGACCCGTTAACGGGCATGCGCCCCTTGGCCTTGCCATGTCCATTTTCCTCCCCTCCGGCCATCGTCCGCCGACTCCCGCCTCCGCCTTCACACCCATTAACACATACCCACCGTCACACCCACTCGATCACCCACCAACCTTATGAACCTAAACTCACAACCACCATGGCCACGACCCCCACGATCCCCACCCGCAAAGTCCGCGGCGACTGCAAGCTGGAGCGCCTGGCCCCTGACCAGCACGACCGCCTCCGCGTCTGGCTCGAGCGCGAAAACCACACCTATGTGGAAATCGTCCAGCTCATCCGCACCGACTTCAATCTCAGCGTCGGCAAGAGCGCCGTCGCCGCCTACTGGCGGCGCCACGTCCTCCCCCACCGCTATCACGAGATCGCCGACGATGCCGTGGAAACCGCCGCTCTTCCCGAGCTTCCCGAGACCAGATTCTCCGAAGCCTCCCTCAAGCTCGTCCAGATGCATGCCTATACCGCCCTTGCATCCTCCGAGCCCGATCTCAAGACCGCCGCCCGCCTCCTCGAAACCGTCCGCAGCGCCGACCGCCTCGCCCTCGCCCGGGAGCGCTTCGCCCTCGAGCAGCGCCGCGCCGCCCTCCGCGAAGCGCCGGCCGCCGAAAATC
The DNA here is from genome assembly GCA_964480585.1 of uncultured Opitutus sp. Taxonomy (GTDB): domain Bacteria; phylum Verrucomicrobiota; class Verrucomicrobiia; order Opitutales; family Opitutaceae; genus ER46. The sequence continues at coordinate 6,282 of CAYZPV010000017.1, forward strand.
GCCAAACGGAGGAAGCGAAGCAAAAGCCCGCCTTCGACTTCGACTCCAACTTCGCCAACCGCCCCCTGCCCCGCGCCTCCGACAGCGTTCTCGTCGGCGGCTACCAGCCCGACTCCCCAAATCCTCCTCTATTTCCGGGCTCTTCCGGCGACTCCCGCGCTAAATCGGGCGAAAATTTCCCGCCCTCGTCGCCCCCTCCGCACGGCACCCAGTAAAGGCCCGCTCCGGCCCACAAAACCGTTCTTCACAAGTCCCGCCCTCCACACCGAGCGCATTTCCCCAAAGCCGCCCCCCACCATCCTCACGGCTTCCTTCATCCGTGCCATCTGCGGCAATGCCTTCATCTGAAGTGCAATAGCCCCCACGTGCGCAAAGTCTCATGCTCTCGCCCGCGATCGCTGAGCCTTGGAACAGGAGCCTGACCTCGGCTCGTCTCCGTTCGTCTCCTGTAAAAACCGTTCTTTGCAAGTCACGGCACCTCCACTTTGCACTCCTCCGGCTCCTGCGCCACAACGCCCATTCTCGCGGGCCTGTGGGCCCACTACCCCCGCCCGCTCGCCCTGGATCTTTTGCGCTTTTTTGCGGCCCTTCACCTGCCTTGAAAATCACGCCCGCACCCACGCGCTCCCCGCGCTCCCCCGCCACCGACCTCGCCCCGATCCCGAGGCAAGGTCGCTCCCGCCGGTCACTTTTTCCGCTGGATCAGCTCCACCTCGTACCCCTCGGGCGCGTCGATAAAGGCGATCACCGATCCGCTGCTCGTCGGCGTCGGCCCGTCGCTCAGCTTGAAGCCCCGCTTCTCGATCTCCGCCGTGAAGGCCGCGAGGTCCTCCACCTCGAAGGCCAGGTGCATCAGGTCCGGCTGCACCTGCACGCTCGGGCTGTTCGGCAGCTGGCAGATTTCGATCTCTTCGTCGCTGTTCGGCGTCGCGAGAAAGACGATCTGCGCCCCGCGCGGCGAGATGTTGCGGCGGGCCACCGTGAGGCCCAGCGCCTGCTCGTAGAATTTTACGGTGCGCTCGAGATCGTTCACGCGCATCCGGGTATGAAGGAGTTTCTTGACCATGCGGGCACCATGCGCCGCCTCCCCGCCGACCGCAAATCCCATTCGCCCGGCCTCCCGCGCCGGTCCAGGCCGCGCCGGCAGGTCCCGCTCGGCTTATTTCAGGTCCTGCAGCACCGGCCCAGGCGTGCGCGCCGGCGCGCCCTTCGCCTTCTTGTCCGCTTCGTCCGGCTTGGGCGCTTCCGCCGGGGTCTCCGGCTTGAAGGCCGCCGCCATCATCTCGAAGCGATCGCGGTCCCCTGGCTCCTTCGCCACGCGCATCCCCAGCCGGGCGATCGCGTGCGCATCGGCCGCAAAGCCGCGCTTCCCCGCCAGCATCGCGGCCTCCGTCAGCAGCTCCGTATTCCGCGGAAAAAGCTTTACCCCCTCCACCACCACGTCGAAGTGCCCGCGCTCCGGCGGCACCTCCGAGGCGGCCCACGTCTGCGCGATCAGCGTATACACGTCGGCCAGCGGCGGCGGCGTCTTCCGCGCGATGAAGAGCGGCGTCAGGATCATGTTCACCTGCGCCTCGCTCAGCTGGTCGCTTTTCCCGCTCGGCACCGTCTTTGCCTCGTCGAAGCGCAGCCGCGCCAGCTCCAGATACGCCCGCGCGCGCTCCACCTTGGCCGCCGTCGCCGCTTCGAGAAACTTCCGCGCGCGGTCGTTCTTCCCCGCCAGCCGCTCGTCCAGGCCCAGCGCCGCCAGCAGTTGCGGGTCGCGCTCCCCGCGCACATACGGCGCGATCAGCGCCTTGCTCGCCTCGTCGCCCCGCCCGGCCATCCGCAGCACCTCGCCCTTCAGCCGCCCCACCACCGCATCCGGCGCCTTCACCGGCGTGATCGCCGGCGGCTTCGGCAGCTCCTGGCCTTTCTTGGCTACAAACTGCATCGCCTTGTAGTCCGTGAAGCCCACGTAGCCGCGCAGCTCCAGCCCCATGTCCTTGTAGCTCTTTTTGAAGCACTCCTTGAAGAGCGCCTCGTTCGCCTCCTCCGTCTGGATGCGGCGCAGGTACTGGATGAAGGGCTTCTGGTACTTCAGGTTCCGCCCATAGAGGCACATGTGCACCCACGCATAGCACTGCGCCGCCCAGAAGTTGCCCCGCTCCCGCTTCCCTCCCGGCTCCAGAAAGTCCTTGAAGGGGATCATCGCCCGCTGCGCCAGCCGCCGGTTGAAGTCCCCGATCTTCTCCCCGCCAAAGCCGTCGCCGATCTGCGCAAAGGTGATCCACTTCCGGTTGTAGTCCATCGCCGCAAAGATCTGCACCAGCCCCTCCTCCAGCCACTCGGGCGGTGGCGTCGCGCCGTTGTGCTTCCGGATCAGGTAGCGGAAATACTCGATGTTGAAGCCCCGGTACGGATCGGCCTCCTCCGTCGTGTTGTCCTCGAGGGTGATCTCCGCCAGCGCGAAATCCACGACGATCGCCGAGCGCTCGGCATTCTGGAAGATGAGCGTGTTCCGCCCGAAGCGCGTGCCCTCCTCCGCCTCGGGGATGAATTGTTCGAAGGAGTTACCCTTCCCCGTGAGGATCAGCGCCGTCGGCACCGGCACCTCCCCGCTCGCAAATCCCGGCATGATCACATCGATCACCATCTGCAGCAGCAGGAAGTTTTCGACGAAGCGCTTGGTCGCGCCCTCCCGCATGTTCGAGAGGATCTCGAAGCCCGGGATCTTCGCGTACAGCCAGGCCTCCGGCTCCGGCAGCAGCCGCGAGTCCGTCACCTCGAATTTCGGCAGCTCCACGATCGGCCCTTCCGGCATCGCCGCCGGCGCCTTGGGCTCCGCCGCGCTCAGCCCGCACCCGCAGACGACCCCTGCCAGCAGTGCGCGCAGGCCGCGCCCCAGTCGCGCTCCCAAAGATCCGGCCTCAGGCGTGTGCAGGGGTGTCGGCGTGCGCATGGCGGGGGCGGGTTATTTCTTCGCGCCAGCCGGCTGCGGCTCGGCCTTGGTTGCCTGGGGCGCGGCCGCTGGCGCCGGCGCGGGCGGGAGCTGCGCCTTCGCGTCCTCGAAGCGCTTTTTGGTCGCCGCGTCCGGGCCATAGCGGATGCCATGGTCCGCGAGCGCGTGGGCCGATTTGAGATCGCCCATGTCCACCGCGAAAAAGATGCTCTGGTACACCAGCTTCAGGCGTGTCGGGAAGAGCACCGCGCCCTCCACGATCGGCTTCGCCTCCTCGGGCTTCGGCTTCACCTCGCTGCGCGCCCACGCGTCGGCCATCAGGTCGTAGATCGCCACCGTGTGCGGCGGCTGCCGCCGCGCCACCAGCAGCGGGTCCACCACGCCGCGCACCTGCGCGAGCGAGAGCCGCTTCTCCGCGCCCTCCGGCTTTGCCAGCGCGTCGGCATAGCGGTACCGCGCCAGCTCCAGCAGCGCATCCGGGCGCGTCGTCTTGCCGGCCCACGCCGCCTCCAGGAATTTGCGCGCATCCGCCTCCTTGCCGCCTTGCTTCTCGTACAGGCCCAGCGCCGCCAGCAGCGCCGGATCCCGCTCCCCGCGCACGTACGGTGCGATCAGCTCCGTCCTCGCCTTGTCTCGATGGCCGGCCAGCATCAGCGCCTCGCCCTTGATGCGGCCGATCTCCGACTGCGTCGCCTCGCGCAGCGCGAGGGGCTTGGGCTGGATGATCAGATCCTCGCCACCCTTCTTGGATTGGTAGATCTGGATCTCGGAGTACGTCGACTCCGCGTAACTGCGGATCTGCATCAGCATGTCCTTGTACGACATTTTGAAGCACTCCTTGAACATCGCCTCCGTCACCGGTTCCCTCGCGATCCGGCGGAGAAACTCGGCGAAGGGCTTCTGGAATTTCTTGCGCTCGCCATACAGGCACAGGTGCACAAAGGCGTACGATTGCTTCGCCCAGATATTGTTGCCGAGGGCATTCGTCGCCTCGGGCGAGCCGTGCGCCACGGCAAACATCTTGTCCATGTCGATCAGCCGGCGGCGCATCAGCGCGGCGGGGAAATCCTTGTCCTCCGCGGGCGCTCCCGGGAGCTGCGGGGCATCGGGATCGTCGGCCGCGGCGATCGCATTGATCTGCTGGGTCATCGCAGCGGCCGCCGAGACCGTGTTCGCCGGCTCCACGCGGCCCAGCTCGATGTACCGGCGGCTCTGGATCTGCATCCGCATGATGATCTGCGAAATGCCCTCCTCGAACCACGCCGGCATGCGCGGGTTGGACTTGCTCAGGAGATAGCGCACGTACTCGCGGTACAGCGCCTTGTCGTGGTCGACTTGGAGCAGCCCCGAATCGGTGCCCGTGGCCGCATCGTCGGCGCCGTCGATGTTGAGCACGTTGAGCGTGGTCGCCTGCAGATCGATCAGGATCGCGGTCTTGTTGCCCTCCTTCAGGAAGAGGCTGGCCGTCGCCGTATCGACGTTGTTCTGGCCCTTCGGCGTGAAGGCGTCGAACTTCGCGCCCTTGCCGGAAAGGATCAGCGAGGTCGTCTGCGAGATCTGCTGCTCGATCGGCCACACGATGCTCAGCGCCTGGCGAAACTCGTCGAAATCCTTCACCAGCCGCTGCGTCGCCTTGTCCGAGGCATTCGTCAGGATCTCGAAGCCCGGCATCGTCGCGTACTTCCACGACTCCGGCGGCGGCAGCTCCCGGCTGTCTTGCACCACAAACTTGGGCAGCTCCACCACCGGCCCGGAGGGCTGGGTCTCCTGCGCCCGCAGCGCGGGCGACAGCAGGACGAGCGAAACAAACGCGACAAAGCCGGGAGCGGGTTTCATGGGCATCTTGGGACAGTGTTGAGACGAGCGCGGCGACCAAAGGTTGCCGAGGATAAAACGCGGCCTCCCTTCATCTTTCCCCTGCCTGCCAACCCCCGGCAGGCTAAAAAGTTACATCGCGGCCCGCAGCAGCAGCGCAAACGCCCCGAGGATCGCGCCCGAGAGCGCGCAGCAAATCAGGAAGCCCACCGTGTCCACCCGGTTCCACTTCGTAAACTCCCACGCCGTCCCCGGCAGCAGCTTGCTCCCGTCCATCCGGTGCGGATTGCGCCGCGTCGCCTCCATCGCGGCCTCCTCCAGCTCCGGCGTGGCCCCCACCGGCGTCTTCATCTTACCGTAAAAGAGGTCCACCTTCTCCTTCGGCGCCGGCCGGGTGACATAGCTCACCAGGATCAGCAGCGCGAAGGGAAACAGCCCGTCGAAGAAAAACCGCGCCGCCAGCCGCGCGCTCCCCGAGAGCCCCGCCACGTCCAGCCCCGCCTTGTCCAGCAGGTAGAGCTCCACATGGAAGCGGCCGCGGCCCTCCAGCGGGCTCGATGGGTCCTCGGGTCTCACCCGCACCACCGACTCGAAAAACACCGCGTCGCGCTTGCCCGCCGCATCCGGCGCGGTCTGCGCCAGAAGCGACGGCGCGTGGCTGATCGTATCGAACTTCGCCGCCACAAACGGCGTCACGATATTCACCGCCGCCGAGACGATCACCGCCACCCACACCGCCGCTGGCGTCAGCTTCCGCCAGAGAAAGATCAGCAGCACCGCCGCCCCGAAGGGCACATTCACCGTCAGCATGAGCTGCATCACCGAAAATACGCTCGTCATCTGCGTGGCCGCCACGATCCCCACCGCCAGCGCCACCACGATCGCCCACCGGCCCACCACCACGCTCTCGCGGTCATTCATGTTCGGGCGGAAAATGCGGTACACGTTGCGCACGAAAAGGCCCGCGATCGCGAGGGTCTGCGCCGCCACCGTATCCATGTTGTTCGCCAGCATGCCCACCAGCATCAGCCCCAGCAGCCCCGGCCCGAGGAGCTGGCGCGCCATGATGCCCCACGTCTCATCCGGGTCCGCGATCGCATTGGCCCCCTGGTACAGCGCCAGCGCGATCACCCCCGCAAATGCCCACATCACGATCATCACGCGCTTCGCATATGTCCCCGCCACCGCGCCAAACCGCGCCGCATACTCGTCCTTCGCCGAGCCGCTCACGCTCATGTTGCCGATGATCCCGTGGATCTGCACCAGGCTCACGAAGAGGATCGCCAGCACCGTCCAGCCCGTGACGTTCGACGTCGCGTTGCCAAACATATCCAGCATCTCGTCCGGCACCTTGGCCTGGAGCTGCCCCCAGCCGCCCAGCGCCGCCAGGCCCAGCGGGATCAAGAGGCAGGAAAAGATCACCGTGAGCACCCCTTGGATGGCCTCGTTCAGCGCCGTCGCCGAGAGCCCTCCCATCACCACATAAAAGCCCACGATCAGCGTGTACGCGATGTAGAACGACCACGGCTCGATCGCCGTCACGTAGCTGCGCAACTCCCCCCGCGCATCCGCGTCGCGCAGCGTCGCCAGCCGTGCCTGCCCCTCCGGCGCGAGCGGCGCGGCCTTCGCCTGCTGCTGGAGCTGCTTGTACTCCGTGTAGTTTGCCACCGACGCCGCCTCCGCCGCGCTCCACTCCGCCTCGGGCTTTACCATCAGCGACGCCGCGACCTTGTAGGTGATCAGATTGCCAAAGCCGATCGTCACGATCACCGCCGCCACGATCTGGAAGATCGCATAGAAGCGCGCCAGCCCCGCGCTCCCGAGCCGGTCCTCGAAGAGATCCGCCACCGTCACGAGCCGCACGCGGCGAAACCACAGGTTCATGAACCAGTAGTACGGATTCATGAACAGCGTCTGCAGCGTCAGCCACACGCCCGAGATGCCCTCGCGATAGACCAGCCCCGCCGTCTGCACCGCGCCGTTGGCGTCGGTGGAGTTGCCGAAATTCAGCAGAAACTGGTAGAACTTGCCCAGCTTGCGGCCCGCGAGGAAAAAGCCCTCCTCGCCCTTGGCCGCACGCGACGCCCGGTGGCCGATGTACGTCACCAACACGAGGTAGATGGCGACGACGACGAGATCGATCGCATGCAGGCTGCCGAGGGTCATGCAGGGAAAAAAGGGGAAGCGGGGAAAACTGGCCGCGACCTTGCGCCGCGCCCGCGCGTGGCGCGAGCAAAACACTCGCCCCGCCCTCGCGCCCCACCGCCTCCGCTCTCGGCGCCCAACGCGCTTTGGAGCTCCGTTTCCCTCTAAATTCGTACACGAGTCCGAAAAATCCGTTGCCATCGCTTTCCGCCCCGCAAAACATTCGGACAGTCAGTCGAAAACCCATGACCGCAACCCCTCACACCCTGCGTTCGCTCGCCAAGCTCCTCAACCTCTCGCGCACCACGGTCTCCGATGCCCTGCGTGGCTCCCCGCGCGTCGATCCCGAGACCGCCAAGCGCGTGCAGAAAACCGCCGACGAGGTCGGCTATCGGCGCAACCCTCTCGCCGGCGCCCTCATGTCCGAGCTGCGGCGCTCCCGCGGCGGCGCTTTCCGCGGCGTCCTCGCCGCCGTCGACTTCACCGAGGCCGACCGCCCGGAGCATGCGGCTCGCTACCACCGCGAGCTGATCGCGGGCGCGGAGGCGCGCGCCGCCGACCTCGGCTTCAAGGTCGAGAAATTCCAGGTCGGCTCCTCGGGCATCACCGTGCAGCGCCTCGATTCCATCCTCCAATCCCGCGGCATTCACGGCGTCATCCTCCTCCCCGCCTGGGCCTCCCCCGATCTCTCCAACCTCGACTGGTCGCGCTACGCCGGCATTTACACCGACTACATCATCGAGCGCCCCGCCCTCCACGCCGTTTGCCTCGACCACTACCGCTCGCTCATCGGCGCGCTCCAGCGCGTCGCCAGCCTCGGCTACCGCGCGCCCGGCCTCTTCCTCCAGCGCCATCAGGACGAGCGGCTCCAATACCGCTGGGGCGCGGCCTTCCGCGCGTTTCAGGAGACCCAGCCCGATATCCGCCTCGTGCCGCCGCTCATCCTCGAGGGTCCGGTCAACGAAGAGGCATTCACCAAGTGGTTCAAGAAGCACAAGCCCGACGTGGTCTTCGGCCACAACACGCACGCCATCGACTGGATGGAGAGCGCGGGCGCGAAGTTTCCCACCACCCACGGCTTCCTCTGTCTCAACGCCGGCAGCACCGGCCGCCCCTGCGCCGGCCTCGACCAGCAGCCCCGCACCCTCGGCGCCCGCGCGACCGAGCTCCTCATCGCCCAACTCCAGCGCAACGAGACCGGCATCCCCGAGTGGCCCTCGACCACCACGATCCCGGCCCGCTGGATCGATGGCCCCACCATCCGGGCCAAAGCGAAGTAGCCCTCTCGCGCTGGCTGCTTGCTCTAGACTCTTGGCTCTCAGCTACTAGCTCTAGCACCATGTCCGCCGCTCCCACCCTCGCCACGCTTCGTGAAGCTCACGCGCGCATCGCGCCGTACGTCCACCGCACGCCCGTGCTCACCAGCACGCTGCTGGATCGCGATGTCGGCGCGCAGCTCTTCTTCAAGTGCGAGAATCTCCAGAAGGCCGGCGCCTTCAAATCGCGCGGCGCATGCAATGCCGTCTTCTCGCTCACCGATGCGGAGGCCGCGCGCGGCGTGGTGACCCACTCCTCCGGCAACCACGCCGGCGCGCTCGCCCGCGCCGCCAAGCTCCGCGGCATCCCCGCCTACATCGTGATGCCGCACGGCGCGGCCAAGCCCAAGGCCGAGGCCGTCCTCGCCTATGGCGGCAAGATCACCTACTGCGAAAACACCTCAGCCTCCCGCGAAGGCACCTGCGCCGCGATCGCCAAGGAGACCGGCGCCGCGATCATCCCGCCCTACAACGATCACCGCATCGTCGCGGGCCAGGCCACCGCCGCCCTCGAGCTGCTCGAGCAGGCCCCCGACCTCGATATCGTCGTCGCGCCCTGCGGCGGCGGCGGCCTCCTCAGCGGCACCTCGCTCGCCGTCCACTACCTCCGCCCCAGCGCGAAGACCATCGGCGCCGAGCCACTCCAGGCCAGCGACGCCGCCGCCTCCCTCCAAGCCGGGAAGATCGTGGAAAAGCCCGTCGACACCATCGCCGACGGCCTCCGCACGATGCTCGGCGACCGCACCTTCCCCATCATCCACGCCCACGTCAGCGCCATCGCCACCGCCACCGAGGCCGGCATCGTCGCCGCGATGCGCCTCCTCTGGGAGCGCATGAAGCTCGTCGTGGAGCCCAGCGGCGCGGTGCCCTTTGCCGCGATCCGCGAACACCGCGAGCTCTTCACCGGCAAGCGTGTGGGCGTCATCCTCAGCGGCGGCAACGTCGACCTCGACGCCCTGCCATGGGCGAAAAAATGATGCCCGGCCCATCGCTGCTTACACTCGATCGAACGGCAGCGCTAGTCCTGGCCATCGCGCTCGAAACCGAGCTACTCCCACTCGGTGATCTACAGTCTGTCGGTCTCTCGACCCTTATGAGCGCAATGAAGCCGCCAGTCTGGCTCATTGATCTGGTTTCCGCCCGCACCAAAGAGAAAGCGATCCGAGCGTTAGATAATATGGCATACAGTCCTCCCTTCGAGAACTTGCCAGAGCGCTCAGACCTCGTGGTCGCTGCGCTATTCATCAAACAGCAAGCAGGCCGCCTGACCTGGCGTGAATTTTTGGCAGAAAGCGGGCTGATCACAGACGGCCAACCAGGAAAGCGCGATTGTGAGTACTTTTACGCGATGCTCAATGAGCTGGAGGGCTCACCTGATACGAGTTTGGCGACGAGACAGCAGGCCGGAGTGAGCCGTATCTACTCAATGGATATAGATCGAGTTCAAGCGGCGTTGAGAATGGCGGGAGTTTAGTTTGCTGTTTCAAGCACCGTCTGGGCCCCATGGACAGGGCACAAAAAAGGGCGGGCCTCGCGGGCCCGCCCTTTGTTTTCAAGGTGAACGAAGCGCTTTCGCTTACAGGAACTTGTAGTCGACGCGCAGCGTGAACGAGCGGCCACGGGGGTCGGCGATGCGGGGCTCCCAGGAGCTGCCGGCGCCGGTGTTGGTGTCGTAGGTCGCGGAGAACGGCGGATCCTCGTCGAAGAGGTTCTTCACGCCGGCGACGACCGTGATGTTCTTGATGCCGCGGTAGGTGACGCTGAGACCGTAGATATTGTACGGCTCGACGCGGGGCTTCCAATCGGGCGGGCGCACGAGGCCGTTGGCCACGCCGGGGAGCACGGCATCGGTGTAGGCGTTGCGGTACAGGTTGTTCACGAGGAACGACCAGTTGCCCTTGCGGTAGCCGATGCTGGCCGTGTGCTTCCACTCGAGGCCGATATCGCTGGAGCGCGTGAACTGATTGATCTCATTGGCACCCCAGGGAGCATTGGGCAGCAGCTTGGTCTTCTTCTCGAGGAGGTACGAGAGATCGAACGAGGCGAAGAGCTTGCCGCCGCGCAGATCGGTGTCGGCCTTGAGGCCGAACTCGATGCCCTTGGTGGCGGTCTTGCCGGAGTTGACCCAGCGGGTATCCACGAGGGCGATAGTGCCATCCTCGCGGCGGAGGAAGCGGTCGGCAAAGACATCGTAGTTCTGCAGGAGCTGCGTGGTGCCGAAGCTCTGGATCGTGCCGGTGCGCTTGACCTCCCACCAGTCGACGCTGGCGCTAAAGTTCTTCACGGGCTGCATGACGACACCCCAGGAGAACATCTTGGCCTCCTCGGGCTGCAGGTCGGGCTTGCCGCCGAAGAGGGTCGAAGCGGAATTGGCCGGGATGACGAGGCCGGTGGCGGGATCGATGAGGCCGGTCGCGGCAAGGGGGCTCTGCGTGACGGGGTCGAACATCTGCTTGAACGTCGGCACACGGAACCCGGTGCTGTACGAGCCACGGAAGAGGAGCTTGTCGGTGGGCGCGTAGCGGACGGTGACCTTGGGATTGGTGGTGGAGCCAAAGCCCGTGTACTCATCGAGACGGCCCGCGAGGTTGAGATCGAGGCCCTTGAGGATCGGGATCTGGAGCTCGGCAAAGGCGGCCTTGATCGTGCGCTCGAGGGTGCCCGCGGTGGCGAGGGCATTGTCGAAAGGCGCGTTGAAGATCAGCGCGTCAGACGAGTTGAGATTCACGCGCTCGTCGCCGACGAACTTGAAGCTCTCCTCACGCCAGTCGACGCCCACGGCGGCCTGGATGGTGCCGGCGGGCACCTTGAAGAGCGGGCCGGAGAGCGCGGCATCGAGGCCATCGGTGCGGTACTTGCCGCCAAACATCTTCACGCCGTCGGCGCGGGTGCGATTGATCGCCTCCATGGCGGCAGGAGTCTGCTCGTAGGAGAAGATGTCGACGATGCCACGGTTGATGAGGTCGACGAAGGGGACTGTGTAGACGTAGCCGCTATTGAGCACCGAGCCGCTCTTGCTTTCCGCGCGCGAGGCGCCGAGACGGTACTCCCACTGCGAGAGGAAGCCGAGCGGGCCTTCGAGGCCGGCAAAGACGCGGTGGGTGTCGGTCTTGGTGGTGAAAGCGCGGTTGCCGAGCGGCAGCGAACGCCAGCGGAAGGCGAAGGGCTGGCCGCGATTGGGCGCGATCTCGGGGAAGTACGCGACGAGCGCGTTGAACACCCGGTTGTAGCTGGCTCCCGTGCTCGGGTAGGCCATGTTGTAGAGCGGGTTGGGCACCTGCGTGCGGCCATCGAGGGCCGTCGTATTGAGGGCGGTGCCGGTCGTCCACTGATTGGGCGAGAAGCTCTTGTTGGACTCGGAGCGGCCAAAGACGCCCTCGACGCTGAGGCGGTGGCGCTCAAGGAGCTTGAAGGTGCCACGCGCGACGAGGTTGGTATTCTTTACCGGCTGCTGAATCACAGCGGCGCGGCCGGTATCCCAGGCGGAGCCGTATTTGGATGCGGCGGAATTCCACAGCAGCTCGTCGTAGGGGCCCATGCCATCGAGGCCGTTGTAGCCAAAGCCCCCGGGGATATCGGCCGGGTTGATGCCGTTGACGCGCAGCGCGGGATTGGCGGGATCGACCGGGCCGGCACTGCGGCCCGCGTTGTCGATATTGTCGCGGCTGATGCCGGTGTAGAGCGTGGTGACGGCAAAGATCGTCGCGACCGGGGTGCCGCGCGTATCGGGCGAGACGCCGCGATTGGGCTGGAAGGTATTGACGAAATCGCGCTGGTCGCCGCGCAGCACCTTGTGGTCGGAGTGCGAGAGCGACAGCATGAGGTTGTACTTGTCGCGGTTGATATCGCCGAAGCCCGCGAGGAAGCTGTAGCGGAAGATATTACCGCCGCCCTGCTCGGTGATATCGGCAGCAGCGCTGGCCGAGGCACCCTGATAATTGTTTTTCAGGATGAAGTTCAGCACGCCGCCGACGGCATCGGTACCGTAAATGGCGGAGGCGCCGTCCTTCAGCACCTCGACGCGCTCGATCGCGGCAAAGGGGATGGAATTGAGATCGACCACGCCGCCATTGAGGCCGTGCGAGGAGACGCGGCGGCCATTGAGGAGGACGAGCGTGGCACCGGCGCCCTGGCCGCGGAGGTTGGCGGAGGTAGCGCCGTTATTGCCGCGCTGGGCACCGGCGACGACATCGGCGTTGGATGCGAGGTTATCGAGGCCGTTGCCGTTGATATTCAGCTCCATGATCATCTGCTCGGCGCTGACGATGCCGCGCTGCTCGAGCTCGACGGGCGTGATCACCTGGAGCGGCAGAGCGCCCTCGCCATCGATGCGCTTGATGAGCGAGCCGGTGACGACGAACTTCTCCAGCTTCACCGACTCCTCGGGCGGCTTGGGAGTGGTGGGGGGAGCGGAAGGCGTCGTCTGGGCCAACGCAGCGGGGCCGATGGGGGCGGCTGCGGCAATCATGCATAACCAAGTCGCCTGCTTACGCAGGTTGCGGATGTTCATAGGATTTGATCGGGGCCGCTGAAGTGGCGACTGGAGGCCGCCATCACGGGAGGATTTTTCAGCGGAGATAAGGTCAATGGAGAGAGGCGAAACACGCAAGTTGAATGCCAAGCCGAGGACGATCCCCGCCGCAGATATCCGGAGCGCGGTCGGGGACCGAAAAACGAAATCGCCAGCGAGTGGCCCCTTTCCCGAGCAACTTACGCTTTGCTCGGTACCTGCGGCGCGCCGCGCGGGCGCACCTCATGAGTCTCACCGACCGCACCACCCTCAAATCCTATTTCGTCACGGGCGCCGTGCCGACGCAGGCGCAGTTCGCCGACCTGATCGACGCGTGCCTGATCCCCGACGCGGAGGGCCGAGTGGGTATCGGCACTGACCAGCCCGCGCACCGGCTCGAGGTCGCGGGCACCGTGAGCGCGACGGCTTTCGCTGGCTCCGGCGTGAGCCTCACCGGCATCCCAGCCAGCAGCCTCGTGGGCGAACTCCCAGTCGCCCAACTCCCGCCCGTGCCTGCGGCGCAGATCGTGGGCACGCTCGCGGCCTCGCAGCTACCGGCTATCCCCGCCGCGCAGATCACCGGGGCGCTGCAGCCGGCGCAAATCCCGCCGCTCTCCCAACTCGGTGGCGTGCTCACGATCGACCAGTTGCCGGCGGACATCCGGCCCGGCGTCGTCGCGCCGACCGTGCCGGCGGCGGCGCGGCTCAGCTTCCCTGCCGGGGGCTTTGCCGCTTCCAACAATGGCTCCGTCCAGATCGCAGCGAGCGGGACCTACGCGACCCCCGACCAGGTTTTCACACCCGATCCACGGTTCGCCTTTCCCCTCAAGCTCGCCAATGCTCTGACGGCGACCTGCGGCGGCATGATCACGGTCGGCCTGCCGGGGAACATGACGGCCATCACGGCATCGTTCCTGTTTCCGCAACAGATGCAGCAGCCGGACGGGCCCGGGCTGCCGCAAGCCCAGATCACCCTTTATAACACGCGAAACGGTACGCCTGTACTGCCGCAGCCGGGCGCTCCTCCGCCGCTAGGCCAGTGGAGCACGGGCGTGCCCTTGAACGGGGGCAGCGGGCCGCTATCGCGCTTCGACCTCACGGCAAACTTACCCGCCTTCCCCGTCTCGCCGGGCCAGAGCTTCGGCCTGACGGTGAACCTGAGCTTCAATCCGAAGGGGCCGTGGCGCATCCCGCCGACTGGATTCGCCTGCTGCCCAGAAGGAAAACCAAATTCCCTCGGCTGCAGCACCTTCATCCAATCCAGCAATCTTGCCGCCCGCAGCCTGTATCTGACCCCGAGCGGAAGCACTGGCCTCGGCACCGCAGCGCCCGCGGTGAAACTGGATGTAGCGGGGTCGGTGCGCGCCAGAGCGTTTCACACTCTCTCCGATGCCCAGCTCAAGACCTCGATCGAGCCGCTGCACGGCGCATTGCAAAGCATCGCCGCGCTCACGCCAGTGCGTTTCCAGTGGCAAGCCCCGATCTTTGGCGACGCGCCTGACACCGGGGCGCAGATCGGCCTGATCGCGCAGGCCGTGGAAGCGGTGCTGCCGGAGCTCGTGCACACGGATGCGAGCGGCATCAAGTCGGTCGACTACAGCGGGCTCATGCCCGTGCTAGCGGGCGCCGTGCGCGAGCTGGCCGACCAGAACGCCGCGCTGCTGCAGCGGCTCCAGTCGCTCGAGGAGCGGGAGCGCCTCACCCGCCTGGTGCCGCCCTCCCCTGCGACATAAGCGCGGCCGCCTCTTTGCTCAGTACAACCTCAACCTAAACCATCGATCCTTCGCTCACCATGGCCAACGAATCCGCCGCCGCCAAGGCGGCTCCTGCACCGACACCTCCTCCCACTCCGGCACCCGCGCCCGCGAGCTGGAACGCCGTAGCCACGGTCTCCGCCACGATCGGCGGCACTCCCATGAATTTCGTCGCGGATACGGCCGGCGACTCCATCTCCCTGGTGCCGCCCACGGGGAGCAACACGATCAGCTTCACCGCTAGCCAACTGACGACCTTTGTCGGAAACATTTTCAACGACACGGGAATCCCTGCGGTGCCTGCCTTTGGGGGGCTCAACGGCACGGGAGTAACCTTCAACATCTCGGAGCTGGAGATCACGCTGAAAGGCGGAGTGACCCTGGATGTCGGCGCGACCTTCTCGGGCACATCGCCGCTCACCACGCTGATCCCCGGCCTGGCCATCACCGCGGTGGGGGTGGAATTTACCCGCACACCCCCGGGCAGCAAGTAGGCCCGCCCGCCAGGTGGCCGCAGAGACAGCGCGCCCACCTGGCACCACGCCCACTCGATGCGCCCCACCTCCGCATCGGCCACCTGGCAGGCCGAGCTTTCATGCCACGTCGTCGTGGCCGGCCATCACCTAGGCGGAAACGGCTGGATCGACAACGGGACCCTCGCCCTGCTCGCCACCACCCCGCCGATCCCCACGCTCGCGGTCGCGGATATCTTCCACGATCTCGTCAATGCCGCGGGAGGCACCGCCACATGGCCCGCGAGCTTCATCGACCTCACTTTCGCGGCGACCACTGTCTACTATTGCTTCGTGACTCCGCTGCCGGCGGGCCTAGGCAGTGGGATGCTGCCCACGTGGCTCGCCAGCGTGAACGAGCCAGGGCTCCAACTGGGAAGCCAGCTCCAGCTTGAGATCGACGAGACCACGCTCCCGGCCATCGACGTGCAAGTGGGCGTGGTGCGCGGCGGCACAACCTCGGGGCTGACGATCGATGGAGAATTTGCCCAGCCGATCTCGCTCTGCGGGGGACTCATCACCCTCTCAAGCGAGACCGCCACCACGCCGGCGAGCGGACCGCGGCTGAGCGTGGACTCGACGAAGGGCACGCCCACCTTTGGGCTGCAGGGGACCATCGAATTCCTCGGCGAGAGCGTGGGGGCCACGCTCGCCATCGCCAAGGTCGACGGCGCGAGCCGACTCTCCGCCACGCTCACCTACGATGGCACCGTGGGGCCCTTCAGCGATCCCTCGCTCTCGGTCTCGTGGACCAAGGCGGGCGGCCTCATCGTCGATGGCTTTCCGGTGCTCGGCATCTCCCATCTCGGCCTCGATTTCGAGAGCCTGCTGAGCACTTTCCTCTCCTCGCTGAAGTGCGCCGCACCGAGCATCAAAAGCCTCAACCATACCGTCCACACCCACGTCGCCGTATCGCCCCAAGTCGCCACTCGACCGCCCGCGGGCATGACAGCGGGCCCCAGAGCGGCGTATCTCATTCTCAACGGCAGCTTCCAGATCACCACGGAGAAGCTGCTCATCTGCACCGTGGCCCTGCCCACGCTGGCGATCGCGATTCCCGAGCCCGCCTCGTTCGGCTTTGGCGATATCGTCTCCACGATCACGAGCGGGATCGTGGCCAACGCCGATCAGCTTTTCAATGCACTCTGGAACAACAAGCCCGAGCTGTCGAAATTCCTCGCCGTGTTTCTTGGCGCCGAGGGGCTCAAGAAAGCGCTCAACGACTTTGCCTCGCAGGAATCCTGCTCACTCAACAACCCCGACACCGATGATGGCCTCGATGCCTTCGAGACGGAGCTGAGTGCGGAAGGCAGCAGCGTCGGCGACAGCGTCGGCGCGGCTCTCGCGGCGGGGGCAAGCGCCGCGGTATCGCTGGCCTCCTCTGCCGTCCACGCCATCGCGAGCATCTGCGGCGGGAGCAGCAGCAGCGGCGGTTCCGGAGGCGGCTCCTCGGGCGGCGGCGCTGCGCCGCACTTCCCCGCGCCCGTGCAGCTACCCGCCCCCGGCGGGCTCGCGCTCTCTGTCGCGCTCACCTCGGCGCCCGCTGCGCTCACCTGCACGTGGAGCCCGATGAGCGCGGGCGCCGGGTACTTTTTCAAACTCATCGGCCCCGGCAGGAAAAAGCCGCTCATCGGCAACATCGAATACTGTGGCGGCGCTTCGTATACCGCAGCGCTGCCGCCCATGACGCCGGGCGAATTGTACGGCTGCTTCGTGCAGGCACTCGGCGACGGCATCACTACCCTCAGCAGCCCGTGGAGCTCGATCGCGCTGGAAACGCTCGCCGCCCCGACCGGCGCGATCTTGGCCTTCGGCGCGGCGCCTGTCGCCCCTTCACCCGCGAGCCTCATCCCGACCACGGTGACCTGCGCGGCGGTCAGCGGCGCTCCCGCCTATGTCGTCCGACTTGCCAGTGCCGACCCCGCGACCGACGGCGCAGTCCTCTACACCTCCCCACCGATTCCCGGCAGTTTCGGGCCTACGCAAAAATTTTCGTTCAGCGTGCCCGCCGCACTTCTCAGTGCGAGCAGCTGCGCCGCTGAAGTGCAGGCGCTCGGCGGCTCGCTCTCCAGCGTCTACATGCTCGCGAGCGCCTTCTCGGCGCCCTCGCCCGCCGTCGCGACGCCCGCCCTCACCCACGGCATCGGCGACGCTGCGGTGGGGAGCACGTTTGCCATCGGGTGAACGGCGCAAAACAAAACTCCCGCCGGGCGCGGCCCAAGCGGGAGTCGCAAGAGCGCCCAAGGCGCTGGCTCAGAGCGGGGCGAGCTCGATGGTGCGGCCTTCGCGCATCGACTGATCGGCGGCGAGCACGACGCGGAGGCTATCGACCGCGCCGTTGAGGTGATTGGTGAGATCGATCTCGCCCTGGATGGCGCGGTAGAAGAGCTCCTGCTCGCGGCGGCAGAGCTCATCGTGATCGGGCTCGTCGGTCACGTCGATGAACTCGTCTTCCTTCACCCAGTTGCCATCGGGCTGCACCGCGGAGTGATGGCGGCGGAGGACTTCGGTCTGGGTGTGGGCATTGACGTCGTCGGAGCGGCCGGACTTGGTCGCATTCTTCGCGACGATGGAAACGCAGCCGCGTGGGCCGACGACGTCCTTCACGAAGAAGGCAGTCTCGCTCATCATCGGGCCCCAGCCCGCCTCGTACCAGCCGACGGAGCCATCGGCAAACGTCACTTGGAGGTGGCCGTAGTTGAATTGATTGGGCGCGATCTCATCGGTCATGCGCACGCCGATGCCGCTGACGCGCACGGGGCGGGAGCCCGTCATGCGCGTCATCACCTCGACGTAGTGGACGCCGCAGTCGACGACCGGGGAAGCCGAGACCATGAGCTGCTTGTGGGTGTGCCAGTTGGCGCCGTGGCTCTGCTGGTTGAGGTTCATGCGCATCACGAGGGGCTTGCCCAGCTCGCGCGCGATCTCGGTGAATTTCATCCACGAGGGATGCACCTGGAGGATGTAGCCGATCACGAGCTTGCGGCCGCCGGCCTTGGCGGCGGCGACGACTTTCTCGCACTCCTGGAGCGTGGTCGCGATCGGCTTTTCGAGAAACACATCGGCGCCCGCCGCAAAGGCGGCGAGCGTGTACTCGGCATGAGTATCGGGGTAGGTGCTGATGCAGACGGCCTGGGGCTTGGTCTCGCGGAGCGCCGTGGCGTAATCGGAGAACTCGGCGATGCCGCCGCCCAGCTCCTTATTGAGCTTTTCCCGACTGCCCGCGCCGCGGGCCACCAGGCCCACGATCTCGAACTTATCGGACATCTTCTTGTATGCCTTGGCGTGCGAAGCCCCCATGTGGCCGCAGCCGACAACCAGAACTCGAATTCGTTTGTTCATCGTTGGAAGCCGCCCAGCGCAAAGACGAAGCGGGCGGATGTCGACACCGCTGTGATTCATCTTTCACTTCGGAGCGCATAATCATGCCTTCACCCCTCGCTCGCGCCCTCCGCGCGCTCGGCACTCAGCGAGCGCGACCCGCGCTCCGACCCCGAGCCGTACACGCGGGCCAGCCCAGCCGCCCCGGGCTGGCAACCAGCGATCGCGCCCGCTCGGCTCATTGACCCGCCCCATGTCTCACCAGCAAGAAGCGTCTCACCCCGACAGCACTCCCGCCACCAAGCCAGGCGACACCTCGCCGCCTCCGCCGACAAGTGTGGCCTGGTGGCAGAATGAGGACTGGCTGGCCGTGGTCGCTGCGGTGCCATTGATTGCCGCCGTCGTGCTGGGCTGGAAAGTGAAGCTGCCAGGCCTCGCGTGGGCCTCCAGCGGCGATCTCGGCAAGGTATTCTCCGCCGGCAACCTCATGGCGATGCTGGGCACGAGCGCGGTGCTGATCGCGCTGGGCACGCTGGTGCTCGCGCCCTCGCTCGGGAGGCGGACGCCGGGATTCTTCGGCGGCGCCTGGATCGTCTTTGCGCTCGCGTGGGCGGCGCAGTGGCTCTCCGCCCAAGCGAGCATCAAGGCCTACGGCCTCGAGTATGTGCTCTTTGCGCTGGGGCTGGGGCTGGCATGGAGCCATCTGCTGCCCGTGCCCGAGTGGCTGCGCAGCGCGGTGCGCACGGAGTTTTTCATCAAATCGGGCATCGTGATCCTCGGCGCGGGGATGCTTTTCGGCGATCTGCTCAAGGCGGGCGCGCCCGGCATGGTGCAAGCACTGCTCGTGATCCCAGTGGTGTGGCACATCACCTTCCGCCTGGCGCGGTGGCTGAAGGTCGACGACGAGTTTGGCGTGATGCTCTCGACGGCGGCCTCGATCTGCGGCGTCTCGGCGGCCATCGCGGCGTGCGGCGCGATCCAGGGCGACAAGAAGAAGCTCTCCTACGTGACCTCCATCGTGCTGCTGTGCGCGTTGCCCATGATGGTGCTGATGCCGTGGTGCATCAAGTGGATGGGGCTGAGCGAGGCGGTCGGCGGCGCGTGGCTCGGCGGCACGCTCGACACCAGCGGCTCCGTGCTGGCGGCGACGGAATCGGTCGGCGAGACGGCGACCAAGGTCGGGACCGTGGTGAAGCTCTCGCAAAATGTGCTGATCGGCGTGGCGGCCTTCGTGATCTCGCTGTGGTGGACCTTTCGCGAGCGGCGGACCAATCCCGATGCGCCGCGCCCGGGCCTCGCCGTGATCTGGGAGCGCTTCCCGAAATTCGTGCTCGGCTTCATCGGCGCGTCGCTCGTGTTCTCGTTTGTGCTCGCACCCGAAGTGGTGAAGGCGTGCGACAAGCCGCTGAAGGGGCTGCGCGAGCTCTGGTTTGCGGCGGCCTTTGTCTGCATCGGGCTCGAGACGCGGCTCGGCGACCTGGCGCGCCTCGGCGGCGTACGCCCGGCCCTCGCCTTTCTCGGCGGCCAGGCCGCCAATGTGCTTTGGACACTCCTCCTGGCCTGGCTGCTCTTCGCGGTGTGGGCGTAATTCCGCCGCCACTCTCTCGCACAAAGCCGAGGCCGCAGTGCGAGCCGTAGAGCAGTACGCCGAGAAACGGATTTTGCGTCGACCGGCGACTCGGGCGAGCGCCGCCCAAGGCGCATCTACAGATGGTGCTCGGGACAGGACTCGAACCTGCACGCCTTACGGCAAGGGCTTCTAAGACCCTCATGTCTGCCATTCCATCACCCGAGCGCGGTTGAAGCTCGCTTTGCGGCGAGATGCTGACGCTTCGACGTTCAGGGGCTGGGGGCAAGCGTTGAAATCGAGGCGCTGCGCAACAGCGTCGATCGGGGGCCTCGACATGGAGCGGCGGGCATCTCAAGTAGGGGGCATGTCCGCCCCTGAGTTTTCGGCACGGTGGGAACGTCGGCTGCATCGGGCTTCCCGCAGCCGGAGTTTTCTTTGGAAATTCGCCGCCACTGTGATCCTCGCGGGCGCAGCGGTGGGCTATGGGCTGAGCTGGCTCAATCCCTCGGGGCCGGAAAACTTCCGGGCGCGGGTGCTCGCGTTGTCCGGGCTGCCCATCGAGGAGCCCGAGGCGAAGCGGCCGCGCGCAAGCGCGCCAACTGTGGTGCTGCCGGAGGGCGTCGAAACGGAGCAGCCGGCCCTGGCGATAGCCATCTTTGCCCAGCAGCTCAGCGATCCGCAGGTGCCGTTTGTCGATGTGCTGCTGATCATGCCTCGTCTCGCGGAAGCGATCCCGGCCCGGCACGACGAAGCCTTGCGGCGAGCGCTGCGCCAGCGCTTTAGCGAGACGGAGACAGCGCTCGCCTTGAACTTTCTCCGCGCCTGGGGGCTCCGGGACCGCGAAGCGCTCGAGCGCTTGCAGACGATGGCCGGGGCATCGCCCCCCGTGCCGCACGCCAACTACGCGCTCGGCCGGATCGAGCTGCAGCAGGAGCACTTCTCCGCCGCGCTGCCGTACTTTCTCCGGGAGGGCGAACGGCGCGAGGCGCGCTCGGCGCGCTATCTCGCGGTGGTAGCGCTGATCGAGGGCAAAGACTACGCGCGAGGGGAGGCGCTGCTGCGCGAGCCGGGCTTCGCCGAGTTTCGCACGCCGTGGATCGAGCTGCGGCTGGCCACCGGCCAGCGTGACTGGCTCGGCATCCTGCAGGCGCTGGCGCGCGTGCAACTCCACTCGTATACGCCCGATGTGGTGCTGCTCGCCGGGATCGCGGGGCTCGCATGGGCCTTTTTCCTGGCGCATCTCGGCGAGTGGCCCCGATGGTCGTCCAAGATCGCGGTGCTGAGCATCGTGGGCTTTGGGCTCGGGGTGCTGAGCACCACCGCCACGCTCTACGCCGTCATCCTGCAGGATGACATCCTAGGCTTTGCGCCGGGCACGGAGGCTCCGCGCGTAATCCTGTATCACATCGCGGGCGTCGGATTGCGCGAAGAACTATGCAAGCTCCTCTGCTTCGCCCCGCTGCTGTTTTTCATGCGCCGGAACTACGACGACTTCACCGCGTTGATCGTGGCCAGCTTTGTCGGTCTGGGGTTCGCGATCGAAGAGAACGGCAACTACTTCGTCGCCTCAGCGGGGACGAGCGTGCCGGGCCGTTTCCTGTCAGCCAATTTCTTCCATATCGCGCTGACGGGTCTGAATGGCCTGGCGCTCTTCCGCGCCTTGCGCGGGAGCGCGGGCCTCAACGAGTTTCTCTTCATATTTCCGCTGACGGTGGTGCTGCATGGGCTGTACAACGCCTTCATGAGTCTGCCTCAGCTCGATGAGGGCTACCTCTCGATGTGCATCTTCATCGGGTTTAGCATGTACTACTTCCGCCGCGTGCATGAGCTGCGGGAAAACGCGCGGATGACGATCAGCCTGACCGGGGCC
The DNA here is from genome assembly GCA_964480585.1 of uncultured Opitutus sp. Taxonomy (GTDB): domain Bacteria; phylum Verrucomicrobiota; class Verrucomicrobiia; order Opitutales; family Opitutaceae; genus ER46. The sequence goes on from CAYZPV010000017.1 coordinate 28,036, forward strand.
TTCGTCTTTGCGACTTCGATGCTGGCAGCGGCGATGATCGTGTTTCAGATGACAAAGCTGGGGCCGAGCGCGGGAGCGCAAGTGATGTTTCTGGAGATCGTGGGCAGCGTGATCCTGCTCATCATGTTTTTCCGAGAGTTTCGGGAGCCGCTGGAGCAATAGCCGCTGCTCCTACCCGCACAAACTCCCGCCCGGCAAAGGCCGGAGCGGGAGTCGGAGGCTCGGGCGCAGTGAGGTGCGCGCGAGGCGAAACTGACGGTTGTCAGGGTTTAGCGGAGGCCGACGGAAGCATCAAGGCTGGCGACAGCGGCGGCATAGGCGTCGTAGTCGGCGGCGAGCTGGGCGCGGGCATTTTCCCACTCCGAAGCGTCGGCCTTATTGGCGGCCTCGATGCTCTTGCGCAGGGCCTTTTCCTTGGCCTTCACGTCATCGTGCGCGGTGTCGAAAGACTTGCGCGCGTCGTCGTTCATGGAGCTGGCGCTCGCCTTGACCGAGGCCAGGGCGCTCTCGCTAGCGGTGAGGCGATTTTCGATATCGGCCATCGTCTGCGCGCGGGCCTCGTACGTGGAAGCGCGGATCGTGGGCGAGTACATCGCGGCATCGAGCGTGGACGCTACCGCCACCGTGGAGCGACCCGTGGGGGTGAGCACCGGCTCAGCGGGAGTCTGGGCGATCACGACCGGAGCGGGCTCGGCGGGAGCTTGGGCGACGACGACGGGAGCGGGCGCGGCGGGTGCGACCGCGACCGCGCTCGCATCGACCTCAGGGGTGGATTGGAAGATAGCCACGCGAGGGGCCGGGAGCGGTGGCTCGTTATTGGTAGCCTCGGTATTGGGCGGCAGACGATCGATGGCATGGCCATCAGGGCCCTTGACGTCGTCGAACTGGCGCTGAGCCGGGAACGGCGCGGCGCTCCACGCGCTGCCATCATGGCGCGGGGCGGAGATGATGACGGGCTTGCCGGCCTGGGCGAACGCTTCGGCAGCGAGGCCGGCGGCGGCACCAAGCGTAAGGGTGATGAGGAGGCGTCGATGTGCTTTCATAGTGAGTGTGGGATTTGTGTGTTGGAGTGATGATTCAGCGTTTACCTGCCCTTAGTTTCGGGCTGGCTGCGCGCGTTGCAGAACGGGCGCATCTTTTAATCCGGAACGTTTGTCGCCCTGCATCGTGCAATGCTCCCAGGCACCCCAATCGCCGGGCGGCGAGCGCCTCATTTTGGCGGAGATGCTCTCCCCATTTGACCCGGGGTGAAGCGCTCCCCCATCCTGCCGGGCGATGACGGCGATCCTCGAAGTCTCTCAACTCCAAGTAGCACGCGGCTCGACGCAGATCCTGCGCGGCATCGACTGGCGCGTAGAGCCCGGCGAGCACTGGGTAATCCTAGGCGCAAATGGCTCCGGCAAAACCTCGATGCTGAAAGCGCTAACCGGCTACCTCTCGCCGACGTCGGGCGGGCTCGCGCTACTTGGGAAGCGGTACGGCGAGTGCGATTGGCGCGATCTGCGCTTCCACATCGGAGTGGTGATGAGCGCCTTTGTGGCTTCGATACCCCTGGCGGAAACGGCTCTCGACACGGTGGTGAGCGGGAAGTTTGCGCAGCTCGACCTGTGGCATCGGGTCTCGGCGGCCGACAGGCAAGCGGGGCGCGCGCTGCTGGCGCAAAGCGGGCTGGCGCACCTGGAAAAACGCGAGTGGGCGTATCTCTCGCAGGGCGAGCGGCAGCGCGTGCTGATCGCGCGGGCACTGATGGCGCGACCGAAGCTCCTGATCCTCGACGAGCCCTGCGCGGGGCTCGACCCGGTGGCGCGCGAGAAATTTCTGAAGTACCTCGGCGGTCTCGCACGGCACGCGGGCGCGGAGCGACCGGCACTCGTGCTCGTGACGCATCACGTGGAGGAGATCCTCCCGGAATTCACGCACGCGCTGCTCTTGCGCGAGGGGCGGGTGCAGGCGGCGGGCCGACGGGAGCGGGTGCTCACCGCGGCCAATCTCTCCGCGACTTTTGGCGCGCCGCTGCGCCTGCGCCGCAGCGGCGGGCGCTACGCGCTTGCGGCGGTGAAAACGTAGCCCGGCGCGCGAAGCGCACGAGCCCGATCAAGACCTACTCACCGATCACGCGGAGAAGCCGCTGGTGATGTAGTTCTTTAGGTGCTCGGCCTCCGCGCGATGGGCATCGCCCATCCAGCGGGTGATATCGCCGATGGAGATGGCGCCAAGGAGGCTGCCGCTGTCGACCACCGGGAGGTGGCGGCAGCGCTTCTCGGTAAAGATCCGCATGGTCTCTTCGATGGTGGCATCGGGGCCGATCGTCATCACCTGTGAAGTCATCACCTCGGCGACGCCGGTGCGGGCGGGATCGACGCCGGCGCCGACCACGCGGCGCAGCACATCGCGCTCGGTAAAGATCCCGACCAGGCGGCCATCGTCGATGATGAGGACGGAGCCCACGCGGTGACGATTCATCTCTCCAACAGCGTCGGCGACACTGACCTTCGACGACACGGAATACACCTTCCTACCTTTGCGATCGAGGATCGCCGTGATCGGAGCATTCATAACAGAACAGGGTTAACCAAGCTTCACTGACCTAAGGGGGGGGGTGCAGTCAGCGTGCGGCAAAGCCACCGAGGCGCAATCCCTAAAGCCGCGCAGCAGCCCAGCCCAGGGCTGGCGAGGGCGCGCGGTCGCGATCAGTTCTTCGGGGCCTCGGCCTCGGCCGCGGCAGCCGCGGGCGGCGCAGTGCCGCCGGCGGCCTCGACGCGCTTGATCGCGGCTTCGCGGATCTGCTTCACATTGGGCGCATCCTGCGCGACCTCGACGCGGGTTTCGTACCGGGTATCGGTGGCGATGTAATTGACGGCGGTAGCGGCGAGCATGGGCATGGCGCTCACGGGGTTGGTCGTGCCGCTCATGAAGCCCGCGCGGACATCCCAGATCTCAGGCGCGGATTTGGTGACGGTAAATGAACGCTCGGGATTGGCCCGGCCGGAGAGCTGGAGAAAGGTCTCGCGGCCGCGGGGATCCGTGCGGGCCGCGCCGTCGACGCCGTAGGTAGCGGTGACGAAGACATCGGGTGCGGCATTGGGCGGCGCCTCAAACATGCCGACCGTGCCGAGCGAGGAATGCACGCAGGCCTCGACGAGATGCTTGGCCATCGCGTAGCGCGTGCCCGCGCCACCGCGCTCGACGAGCAGCAGCCGGTAGGATTGGCCGCTGGGTTTGGCCGCGCCGGGCGATGTGATGCTATCGATGAGGATGCGATACTTGGGCGCAAGCGACGCACAGCCGGCTGCCAGCGCAACGAGGGCGGCCAGAGCGAAGCCGAGGGTAACCCGCACGACACACGAGGTAAGCTTCATGCGTTTGACGTAAGGCGATATAGCCGATGCGCGCATTTTCGCAACAGCAGACGGGTAACGCCTTCGTTACCCCGGCCATCGCGCATATGGGTCATACGCCGTCGCCGCGGGCGCGGCTCAATCCATCTTTACGTGCGCGCGGTAGAAGGCGTCGCACTTGGCGTAGATTTCTTTCGGCGAACTCATGGTGAGCGCTTCGGCGGCGAGCTCGCGGGCGGCCTTCATGGACATGGAGCGCACGAGGTACTTCACCTGAGGCAGCCAGGCGGGCGACATGCTGAGGCCATCGACGCCCAGACCGAGGAGGAGCGGCGCAAACACGGGATCGCCTGCCATCTCGCCGCACACGCTGACCTGGATCTTCTGCTTGTGCGCCTCGTCGACGACGTAGCGGAGGGTGCGGAGGATGGCGGGGTGGGTGGGCTCGTAGAGGTGCGCGATGCGATCGTTTACCCGGTCGATCGCGAGCATGTACTGGATGAGGTCGTTGGTGCCGATGGAGAAGAACGCACACTGCTTGGCGAGGAGGTCGGACGTCTGGGCAGCGCTCGGGATCTCGATCATGGCGCCGACAGGCATGGCCTCGTCGAAGGGCACGCCGCGGCTCTTGAGCTCCCGGCGACAGTCGTCGAGGATGGCATTGGCGCGGGCGAGCTCCTCGGTGCCGCTGATCATGGGGTACATGAGCTGCACCTTGCCGTAGGCGCTCGCCATGAGGATGGCGCGGAGCTGCTCCTTGAAAATATCGGCGTGCTCCAGGCAAAAGCGGATGGCCCGGAAGCCCATGAAGGGATTGTTTTCCTTGGGAAAAAGATCGGCCTTGCCGACCATGGGCTTATCGCCGCCGAGGTCGAGAGTGCGGATGATGACGGGCTGGGGCGACATGGCCTCGACGACCGCCTTATAGGCGAGGAACTGCTCCTGCTCGTTGGGGATGCGAGCGGCGTTGAGGAAGAGAAACTCGGTGCGGTAGAGGCCCACGCCGTCGGCGTAATAGGCCTTGGCCTTGGTGACCTCCTCGGCCTTTTCGATATTGGCCATCAGCTTCACCGGCGCGCCATCCTGCGTGACGGCGGGGAGACGGTTGCCCTCAAGGAGGCGGGCCTCGAGGGACTTCTTCTGCTCCTGGATCTTGCCGTAACGGAACAGGGTGCTCTCCGACGGATTGAGGATTACGAGGCCATCGTAGCCGTCGATGATGGCCCAATCGCCGTTGGTGACGCGGCGCGTGAAATTGCGCACGCCAACGACGGAGGGGATCTTCATCGAGCGCGCGACGATCACGGCGTGGCTGGTCTTGCTACCCGAATCGAGCACGAGGGCGAGCGCAGCGGAGCGATCGAGCGAGGCGGACTCGGAGGGGGAGATATCGGTGGCGGCGACGATGCGCTGATCGGCGAGGCGATTGAGGGAGTTTTCGGCCTGGCCGAGGAGATTTTGGAGGACGCGCTGCGCGACGTCGCGCAGGTCGCCCGCGCGCTCGCGGAGGTACTCGTCGTCGATCTCGGAAAAGGCCTGGACGTAGCGGGAGGAGACTTTGTGGAAGCAGGTCTCGATATTACGCCCAGTCGACTCGAACTCGCGGATCGTCTCACCGATGAGGGCCTCGTCCTCGAGCACCATGAGGTGAGCGTCGAAGATGGCGGCCTCCTCGGGGCCGATGTTTTTTTCGACCTCGTTCTTGATCTTGGTGATCTGCTGGCGAGTGGCGATGAGGGCGCGATCGAAGCGCGCGACCTCGTCGATGCGCTTCTCGATCTCCACCTGATAGTTGGGGACCTCGATATCGCTCTGGAGATAGACAAAGACCTGGCCGTACGCGATGCCTTGGGAGGCAGCGATACCTTGAACGACCACTTCGGTCTTAGCCTGGGACTCCATTATTTTGGTGACGTCGCCCGCGCACTGCGCAGGGGTAACGCCAGCGGGCGACCGACGATAACGCGTCGCGCTCGGGGTGGGTCAATGCGGTATTTACAAAATGCGCGCTTCTATGACCCAGCTGGAAGGGCCCCACGCGGCCCGGATGGCCGCGATGATGGGGGCGGCATCCGCCGCGGAACCGAGGAAGGCGAAGCAGGCGCTGCCACTGCCGCTCATCCGGGGATGGAGGCCAAAGTCGGCACGGAGCTGATCCAAGAGGGTAGGAAGGGCGAGGAACTTGCGGAAAGCCGGCGGCTCCATGTTGTTGAACAACAAGTCTTCGGCCGGGGCATCCGGCCGGGAGAGCCAATCCGCGAGGCGTGCCTCGGCCTCGGCTGGCGGGAGATAGCCGGCAGGGGCGGACCGCACGAGCTGGGCGTAGGCCCACGGGGTGGCGATGCCGAAGGCCGGCTTGAAGACCAGCACCCGGCGCCCGCGGAGCCGGGTGGCTGAGGCGTCGGCCAGCCGTTCGACGTGTTCCCCACGGCCACGCATGACGACGGGAGCGGTCTGCAAGAACAAGGGGCAATCCGACCCCAAGCCAGCGGCGAGCTCGGGGAGGGCCGAGGAATGGGCGCCGCCCGTCAGGCGGTCGAGCCCACGCAGGGCAGCCACGCCATCGCTGCTGCCGCCGCCCAGACCGGCGCCCATGGGGGTGCGCTTCTCGAGGAAGAAGGCCGCACCGCCCTGCCAACCCGTGCGAGCGGCGAAGGCGGTGGCGGCTTTCAGCACGAGGTTGCTGCCATCCACGGGGACCGCAGGGTCGTCGCACGCCAGAGCGTAGCCAGCAGCCTGCGGCTCGACGCGAAGGGTATCGCCGCAATCGAGCTGGCAGACGACCGAAACGAGATCGTGAAACCCATCCGCCCGACGCCCGGTGATCGCGAGGAAGAGATTGAGCTTGGCGGGTGCGAAGAGGGAGAAAGGGGCCACGAGCAAAGAGAAAACAGGAAGATAGGGAAGCGCGGGAAGGACAAAGTAGCCCTCGCCCACGGCGAGACGGAAAGCCGCGATCTGTTTTCCGGAGAACGCAGATTTGGTTTTGAACCGACACGATAAACCTCCCATGGTTTGACCTCTCAATGGCCTGCGACCTGATCCTTGTTCTCGACGCCCAAGCCCCGCGCGACGTCATCCCATCCCTCCGCCAGCTCCAAGGCACTGTACGCTGGGTGAAGATCGGGTTGGAAATGTACACGGCCTGCGGGCCGGATGCGGTGCGCGAGATCGCGGACCTCGGCTTCAAGGTGTTTCTCGATCTGAAGCTGCACGACATCCCGAATACCGTCGCCAAAGCGGTGGAGTCGGCGGCCAAGCTGCCGATCGGCATGCTGACGCTGCACACGTGCGGGGGGCGCGAGATGATGCAATGGGCCGTGAAGGCCCAGCAGCAGCACAAGCCCGACCTGCTTTTGCTCGGCGTGACGGTGCTGACCTCGATGAGCGCGGCGGGGCTGGCGGAGACGGGCGTGGCGGACTCGCCGGAAAAGCAGGTCGTACGACTGGGCCAACTCGCCGCCGACTCCGGCTTGCGCGGCCTCGTCTGCTCGCCCCTGGAGATCGCGCCACTGCGCGCGGTGCTGCCCCACGAAGTGGCGCTCGTGACCCCCGGCATCCGCCCGCGCGATGCCAAGGCGGACGACCAGACCCGCATCATGACGCCTTCCGAGGCCGCAGCGGCTGGCGCAAACTATCTCGTGGTAGGTCGCCCGATCTTCAAGGCCCCGGATCCGGTCGCAGCGGCAAAGGCAATCCTCGCCGAGATCGGCGCCTGAGCGCCTATTGCACACTCCCCTCCCCTTCAAACTCTCTCCTTCCAACCTCAACTCCCTCGCCGCATGTCTCGCACCGCCGCCATCCTTCTCGCCGCAGGCAGCGGCACGCGCATGCAAGGGACCGTGGAGGACAAGGTGCTTGCGCCGCTTGCGGGACGGCCGGTCTTCAGTTGGTCGGCCTCGGCCTTCATGCAGAGCGCGATCGCCGATCTGTATGTGATCGTGTACCGCGACCAGCGGCAGATGATGGAGCTCTCGGCATATGCACCGACGCCATCGGTGCTCGTGCATGGCGGACGCGAGCGGCAGGACTCGGTGACGGCGGCGCTTGCGGCGCTGCCGGCCGACATCGAGCATGTCTTTATCCATGACTGTGCGCGCCCGCTGATCCGAGCCGAACAGCTCGTGGGGCTGCACAAGATCGTGCGGAAAGAGCAGGCGGTGGTGCTCGCGCACCGGGTGACGGACACGATCAAGGAGCACCGGGACGATGCGAAACTGCGCACGCTCGATCGCTCGCGCTTGTGGGCGATGGAGACGCCGCAGGTCTTTTCGCGGGACCTGATTTGCCGCGCTTATGCCAAGGTGGCAGCAAAGAAGCTCCGCATCACCGACGATGCGCAGGCAGTGGAGGCCCTCGGGCATCCGATCGCGTTGCTGGAAAACACGAGCCCCAATCCCAAGCTGACGACGCCGGCGGATTTGCCGTACCTGGAATTTTTGCTGCAGCGAACCGAGTCCGCCTGAGGGCGGAATTCCCAAACGCCAGACTCCAAACGCCAAATAAATCTCAACTGACCAAACCGCCTCTGGATATTCTTTGGCGTTTGGCCGTTTGGGGATTGAGATGCTTTCACCATGAACTTTCGCATTGGCCACGGCTACGATATCCATCGCATCGTCCCCGGGCGCCCCATGGTGCTCGCCGGGGTGAAGTTCGACACGGACTACGGGCTGGAGGGCCACAGCGATGCAGACTGCGTCACGCATGCGATCTGCGACGCACTGCTGGGCGCGGCGGCACTGCCCGATATCGGACACTTCTTCCCCAATACCGATCCGGCGTACAAGAACATCGACTCGCAGGTGCTGCTCTCGCGCGTGGTCAGCGAACTCGGCAAGCGGTCCTTCGCGATTTCGAACATCGATGCCTCGATCATCGCGGAGAAGCCCAAGATCTATCCGCGGCTGGCCGAGATGAAGGCGGCGCTCTCGAAATCCACGCATGTACCGGTGGCCAACATCGGGCTCAAGGCCACGACCAACGAAGGCATCGACGAAATCGGCCGGGGGCTCGCCATCGCCGCGCACGCCGTGTGCTTGATCGTGAAGGCCTGAGCATGGCACAGGCGGTAGAGAGCCGAGAGGTCGGAGTTGAGAGCCAGAAATACAACCGCCCTCACTTCGATTGATTGCTCCACGCCCTAAACTTTCAACTCTCAGCTCCAGACTCTCAATTTTCCGCCCATGTACTCCCGCGCTTTCCGCATCGTTTCGCTGCTCTGTCTGGCCGGGTTTTTTGCCGCGTGCGGGCGGCGCGAGTCCAACGTGGCCCATGGCAATCGTGAGCAGATCATCCACCGCGGGCTGAGCTACGATGTGAGCGAGCTGGACCCGCACGTCGTGACGGGCATCGGAGAGGGCGAGGTGCTGCGTGCGCTTTCGGAGGGGCTCGTGGGCGAAGATCCCGTGGATCTCCATCCCGTGCCGGGAGTCGCGGAGCGCTGGGACATCTCGCCCGACGGGGCGACCTACACATTTCACATCCGGGCCAATGCAAAGTGGTCTGATGGCTCGCCGCTGACAGCGCACGACTTTGTGGCGTCGTTCAAACGCATCCTAACGCCGACGCTGGCGGCGGAGTACGCGAACATGCTCTACATCCTGCAAGGCGCGGAGGCGTACCACAAGGGGACGACCAAGGACTTTGGGACGGTGGGCGCCAAGGCGGTCGATGAGCGCACGCTGCGGCTGACGCTCGAGCACCCGGCGGCGTACTTTCTCTCGCTGATCGTCAATCCCCCGTGGCACCCGGTGCCGGTGGCGACGATCGCGAAGAGCGGCGACCCGTACCGCCGCGGCACGCCCTGGACGAAGCCGGACCGCATCGTGACCAACGGGCCCTTCAAGGTGGAAAAATGGATCCCCAATCAGGTGATCACGACGGTGAAGAACCCGCACTACTGGGATGCGGGCAAGGTGCGGCTCAACGGCGTGCATTTCCACCCGGTCGACAGCGTCGACGCCGAGGAAAGGATGTTTCGGGCCGACCAGCTGCATGTGACGGAGACGGTGCCAATCGCGAAGATCGAGACGTACCGCCGGGAAAACCCGGGGCTGATCCGCTCCGACCCGTACCTCGGCAGCTATTTCTACCGCTTCAACACCCGCAAGGCGCCCTTCAACGACGTGCGCGTGCGCCGGGCCTTCGCGCTGGCGCTGGATGCCCGAGTGATCTGCGCCAAAATCCTGAAAGGCGGAGAGATGCCGGCCTACGGCTTCACGCCGCCCAACACGGCGGGCTACACCTTTGCGCAGCCCAAGCTCGTCGCAGGCAGCGAGGCGGCGCTGGCCGAGGCGCGCCGGCTGCTGGCAGAAGCGGGCTTCGAGGGCGGCAGAGGCCTGCCAGCGGTGGAGATGCTCTTCAACACCTCGGAGAACCACAAACTCATCGCCGAGGCCATCCAGGAGATGTGGCGCAGCAAGCTGGGCGTCGACGTGAAGCTCGTGAATCAGGAAAACAAGGTCGTCCTCGCCGCCCGCCGCGCCGGGGACTACCACATCCTGCGGTCCAACTGGATCGGCGACTACGTGGATGCCTCGACCTTCCTCGACATCTTCCGCAGCGACAACGGGAACAACTACACCGGGTGGGGCAACGCGGACTACGACGCGGCGATGTTTGCCGCAGCGCGCACGACCAACCAAGCCGAGCGGCTCGCGCTCTTTCAAAAAGCAGAGAGCATCCTGATCGAGCAGGCAGTGATCGCGCCGGTATATTACTTCACACATACCTTTCTCAAGAAGCCTTCCGTGCAGGGGTGGCACCCGACGATCCTAGACCACCATCCTTACAAGCACGTGTGGCTGGAGGAGAAAAAATAGGCGGGGATAGCCGCGCATAGAGCAGCTTAGTCCGAATTATCCCGGATATAGAGGGGCTTTTTTAGAAAAATCACCGAGAGCATCGACGTGTAAAGGGGTGGTACCAAGGAAGGGATGAGGGCCATGCGGGTTGACCAGAGTATACCTGAATCCGGGGGGCTCGTCATCCCCTTACCGGGAGTTTCATCGCGCGATGGCTCCGGGCGGGAACCGCAGAGCGATCGGTGACGTTTCGGAGGGGCTGCACCACCATCATTGCGTGCGCGCGCGTTTCCCGACTCTATTTACCGACTCATCGCCGCTTGAGCACTCACGCCGTACTTCCCGTCTCCCTGCTATCCCGCTGGTGCCTCCTAGCGGCTGCGCTGTCTTTCCTGAGCGGCTGCGAAAAAAAGAGCGCTTCCCCCAGCGCCGGAGCGCCTGCCACGGCGAGCGCCGCCGCCCAAACGCTGCGACTTTCCCAGCGCAACGAGCCTGGCGATCTCGACCCTGCCAGCGTGACGCTGCCTGATGAATTTGCGCTCATTCGCGCGCTCAGCGAGGGGCTGCTCATCCCTGGGCCGATTGGAGGGGAACCGCTGCCTGGTGCGGCGGAGCGATACGAAGTCTCGGATGATGGGCTGACCTACACCTTTTACCTTCGCAGCGACGCCAGGTGGTCGAATGGCGATGCCGTGACGGCGGAAGACTTCGTCGCTTCATACCAGCGGATGCTCACGCCTGCCACAGCGGCGACGAAAGCCGTGGTTTTTCATCCGGTAAAAAACGCGAAGGCCTTCCTCGCGAGCGAAATCACAGACTTTGGCGAAGTCGGCATCCGTGCGGCGGGAGCGCAAACGCTGGTCGTGACGCTCGCGCAGCCAAACCCTCGCTTCCCCCACTATGTCGCGAGCGGCCCATGGCTGCCGATCCATGCGCCGACGGTGGCGAAGCATGGCCGCAAGTGGACGGCCCCTGGAAACTTCGTGGGCAATGGGCCCTTTGTGCTGACGGAGTGGCGACCCCACCAGCGCATCGTGGTGAAGAAAAACCCGCGCTGGCATGGGGCGGCGAGCGTGCGGCTGGGCGAGATCCAATTTCTCCACTTCGACAATGGAGACGCCGAGGATCGCACCTACCGGGCGGGGCAGATCGATGCCACGATGTCGGTGCCGAATAGCAAACTCGACACCTACGCCACCGAGCGCGCCGGCGAGCTGCAGCGAGCGCCGATGATCGAGACGCGCTACCTGACTTTCAATACGAAGCGCCCCGCGCTGGCCGATGCGCGAGTGCGCCGGGCGCTCATCCACGCGCTCGACCGGCCGACGCTCGCCGCGAAGGTCACGCGTGGCGGCCAGCAAGCCGCGTCGAGTTTTCTCCCCGCCACGCTGCCACTCGATGCCAAGGTCGAGCACGCGCCGCTGCCAGAGATTGCCTTTGACCCCGTGGCGGCACGGCGACTCCTCGCGGAAGCGGGTTTCCCAGACGGCAGGGGTTTCCCGCGCTTCGAGCTCACCGGCTGGGCCAACAATCCGATATTGGAAGCAACGCAGCAGATGTGGAAGCAGCACCTCGGCATCGAGGTGGCGATCCTAGTCCGCGAGGCCAAGGTACACATCGCTTCGCTGCAGACCGGCACGTACGACATCGGGTTCATCACCGAGATTCCCGAGGTCGCCGATGCGACGTCGCTGCTCAGCAATTTCGTCACGGGCTCGATCGACAACTATCCGCAGTGGTCGGACGCCGCGTACGACGCGCTGGTGGCGCGCATCGCCGCGACAGCCGCCCCGAGCGAGCGCGCACGGCTGCAAAGCGAGGCCAGCGCGCACCTCATCCTGGCTGCGCCCGTCGCGCCGCTCTACTACAATACGAAGATCTGGCTGATGAATCCGAAGCTCAGGGGCTGGCAGGAGGATGGGCTGTGGTCGCGGACTTATCAGGGCGTGTACTTCGCGGATTAAGCGGCGAGATAGCGCAGATCAGTAAAAGGGAGCCGCTAGCTGCGCGGCCCGTGAAGGTCTAAACGAGAGGCAAAGGACTTCTGCCTCGCCCCCCACGGAGCGGGCCACACGATCTCTGGCAGGCGCAGGGCCAACGGCGGCCGCTCCTCCCTTGCGGGGCCAGGTAAGTTTGGCCAGACTCGGAACATGCCCAACCTACGCTCGTCCACCCCGGCGCTGCTGCTGCTTGCCGCGCTGGCCTCGCATACCCTATCTGCCCAGACGCCGGCGCCTTCACCGGAGCGGATCAAGAATCACATCACGACGCTTGCCTCCGATGAGTTCGAGGGGCGCGCGCCTGGCACGACCGGCGAGGAGAAGACGGTCGCGTATCTGGAGAAACAGTTTCGCGCGATGGGGCTGCAGCCAGGGAATCCGGATGGCACGTATCTGCAGAACACGCCGCTAGTCGGCATCACCTCGAAGGCCACGGCGGCGTTTGCGGTGGGCGCAGAGAAGGTGGAGTTTACGCCCGTCACGGAGTACACGGTGGCATCGCGGCACCTGACGCCGCAGATCGACGCGAAGGACACGGACGTGGTTTTTGTGGGGTACGGCATCGTGGCTCCGGAGTATCAGTGGGATGACTACAAGGGCGTGGATGTGCGCGGCAAAACGGTGATCATGCTGATCAACGACCCGCAGGTGACCGACAGCGCGGGACGACTCGATGACAAAGTCTTTCGCGGGAGGGCGATGACTTACTACGGGCGGTGGACGTACAAGTACGAGATCGCCTCCGCCAAGGGAGCGGCGGCCTGCATCATTCTGCACGAGACCGGACCGGCGGGCTATCCCTTTGCAGTGCTGGGCGGCACGTATGGCCGGGAGAATTTCGACCTTGCCACGCCGGATCGCAATGCGAGCCGCGTGCCCCTCGAGGGGTGGGTGACCCACACGGCGTTTGAGCGGCTGCTCAAGGCGGCGGGCGCCCCCGATTATGCGGCGCTCAAGGCGGCGGCGACGAAGCGGGACTTCAAGCCGGTGGCGCTCAAGGCGAAGGCGAGCTTCACGGCGGCCAATACTTTCCGCGATCTCGCTTCGAAGAATGTGATCGCGAAGCTGCCGGGCTCCGACCCGAGGCTGCGCGACGAGTACGTGATCTACACGGCACACTGGGACCACCTCGGCCGCGATGCGAAGCTCTCGGGCGATGCGATCCGCAATGGCGCGCTCGATAACGCCTCGGGCACGGCGATGATCCTGGAGGCGGCGCAGACCTTTGCGGCGATGCCGGCCGCGCAGCGGCCCAAGCGCAGCCTGCTCTTCCTGCTCGTGACGGCCGAGGAATATGGCCTGCTCGGCGCACGGCACTACGCAACCTCGCCGCTCTACCCGCTCGCGAAGACCCTCGCCAATATCAACATCGACGGCGGGCAGATCAAAGGGCGCTCGAAGGATCTCGAGGTGATCGGCTACGGCAACTCCACGATCGACGACCTCGCGGCGAACTACCTCAAGAAGAGCAATCGTATCCTCGTACCGGATACGGAGCCGGAAAAGGGCTACTTCTACCGCAGCGACCACTTCGAGTTTGCGAAGGAGGGCGTGCCGGCCTTCTACCCGAAGGCGGGCAAGGAGATCATCGGCCAGCCGGCGGGCTACGGGAAACAGCGGGAGGACGAGTACCGGACCAAGGACTACCATAGCGTGACCGACGAGGTGAAGCCGTGGTGGACCTACGACGGCGCGGCGGAGGATACGCAGCTTATCGTGAACATCGGCCGCGACATCGCGAATGGGGACACGTGGCCGGAGTGGAAGCCGGGCACGGAATTCAAGGCGAAGCGGGATGCCATACTGAAAAAGTAAGGGGACGCCAAGGCAGCCTATATCGACGAAACCGAAGACCCCAGCCCATTGGACGAGAACCTTTTTATCGGCATCTACTGGTCGGCGAGGAAAGAGACGCGCGAACAATGTGCAGAGCGAATCTCGAACTTCCTCCGCGCCATCGAAGGCACACCTCCTTTTGCGCGGTGGTTTCTCCAAGCGTACAGTCGAAAGAAGGCCAGTGTACCCGTGGGAACCTCGGTGCAATCGATCGCCGCACAGCTCAAAACCAACAATCGCGATACCGATAGAAAGCCCATCCCAGAGCTCGGATTCAGCCTAGGCGCCTGGAACGGCGACAACGATTCACCTGCATCGCTCTCGATTACCAGCGGATGCTATGAGGAGCGGGTCAGAAATGCCGTTTTACTCTCCTTTCAAGCTCCTCCGCCCTCCGATGACGCAGCTCGCGGAGCACTGCGGCGCCTGGTGGAAAAGTCAGTCGCAGCTTGGGATCCCGACCACGCTGTCGCAACGAGCACCGAGTTTCTCGACCGGAAAGGCGCGCGTATACCTTGGGAAATCGGATGGGTCACTTACCAGCGCGGCGGTACTATCGAGATCCACCCTTACTGAAGGCGACGTCACCCCCGGCGACGCAGGCACCTCACCGCACCTGGCCCTTGGCGCGGATGGCAGCGAGGAGTGTGGTGAGTTCCTGCACTTTCGCGGAGTGCTGGGTGTAGAGGTTGTCGCGCTGCGCGAGGTCTTTGCTGAGATCGTACAACTCGCCGGGGGCGGTGTTGGCGGGGTAGTTGTTTTCCTTGTCGAACCAAGGAGGGATGCGGGTGATGGCGCCGGTCTTGGTGGCGATGAGCACCCAGTTGCCGGAGCGGACGGCGTAGCCGTCGGCATTGGTATTGTGGACGATGGCCTGGCGGGGGCTGGGTGCGCCGGACTTCCAGACGGGGAGGAGATCGTAGCTGTCTTCGGCGGAGCCGGCAGGGAGTTTCGCGCCGGAGGCGGCGGCGAGGGTGGCCATGAGGTCGACTTGGCTGGTGAGGGCGTCGCTGACGGCGCCGGCTTTTACGACACCGGGCCAGCGGACGATGAAGGGTACGCGGTGGCCGCCCTCCCAGAGATCGCGCTTGAGGCCACGGAGAGGGCCGGAGCTACGGTGCTGGAACTTTTGGATGCGCTCGTAGGCGTAGCGCTCGGCGCCGTTGTCGGCGGAGAAGATCACGATCGTGTTTTCGCGCAGGCCGGCGGACTCGAGGGCGGCGAGGACGCGGCCCACGGTGTCGTCGGTCTGCTGCATGAAGTCGCCGTAGCCGCCAGCCTTGGATTTGCCGGCAAACTCGGGCGTGGGCACGATGGGGGCGTGCGGCGAGGTGAAGGGGAAGTAGAGGAAGAAGGGCTTGGCGTCGCCCTTGCGCGCGGCAAGCCACTCGACGGCTTTTTCGGTGAGCTTGGGCATCACGCCGTAGAAATCCCAATCCTTGACCATGGGGCCGGGGCGGGCCTCCCAATTGCCCTCGGCGGTCTGCGGTGTGATCGCGAGCGGGACATCGGGGGCGCGGAGCACGCGGTCGTTTTCAAACCAGGCGTAGGGCGGGAAATTGGGGACATCGTCGCCGAAATAATAATCGAAGCCGCGTGCGAGCGGACCGCCGGGGATGGGCCGGGACCAATCGAAGGCATCGGGGGCGTAGCCGGTTTTGGGGTCGGGCTTGGCGCCGGGGCGCTTGATCGCATCCCAATCCCAACCGAGGTGCCACTTGCCGATGCACGCGGTGCGGTAACCCTGCTGGCGGAGCAGCGCGGGGAGCGTGAGCTCGTTGTCGAAGACGGACGCGCCGAAGGATTGGACGATGGTGTGAAACTTGCGCCAGTGGAAACGGCCGGTGAGCAGGGCGTAGCGACTGGGGGTGCAGATGCCGGAGGAGCTGTGCGCATCGGTGAAGCGGGTGCCCTCGCGCGCGAGGCGGTCGAGGTGGGGCGTGGCGATCTTGGACTCGGGATTCTGGATCGCAATGTCACCGACGCCCATGTCGTCGGCGTAGAGGATGACGATATTGGGGCGGCGCTCGGCGGCGGAGGCGAGCGCGGCGAGGAGCGCGGAGGCGATGAGCAGGGCGAGGGTCTTCATCGGGGTTGGATGCGGGACGGGACGAGGTGGGGGCAAAAAAAACAGGGCGGGGTTTTTAGGCCCGCCCCGGATAGGATGAATCGTACCACGTACCTGTCACGCGGGAAAGGGGCTCCCGCGTGGGGGAGGTGCGAGAGGGCGGGTAAAAGACCCGCCCTACTTTTCAATGCGGGGCGCTGCTGGCACCGCCGGAGGTGACCGCGGTGTCCTTGGGTGGGTGGAAGAAGAGCGCAAGCGCGACAGCGGCGATGGAGGCCGCAGCAAGGGGCACCATGAAGAGGCCCTTGAAGTCGACGAGGTTGTTCTTCGTGAAGACATCCTGCATGAGCCACGGGCAGATCGAGAAGGCGAGCAGAGCGCCGATGCCGAGGATCTGGAGATTGAAGAGGCCCTGCGCGCTGGTGCGGATATCCTTGGGGAAGTAGGCGTCGACGAAGATGTACACCGTGGCGAAGAAAAACGCGTAGCACACGCCGTGGAGCACCTGGATGAGAATGACGGCACTCATGCTCTCAGGCATGAAGGCGTAGACCGCGAAGCGCGCGGCGTGGCCGAGGATGCCGACGATCATCGTGGTGCGCCAGCCGAGCTTCTTGAGGGTGACGCCGAGGACGAACATCGTGAGAATCTCGGCGACCTGGCCGATGCTCATCACGGGCGCGATCCAGTTGGACGCGATGCCGACGCCGCCCTTGGCGACCTCGGTGCCGAGGAAGACACCTGTCCAGGAGAAGTAGCAGTTGTGCACGAAAGCATCGACGAGCGTGACGAGCCAGAGCACCAGGACGAAGGGATGCCTGAGGAGCTTGAAGGCGCTGACCCAGGCGAGGTTTTCGGCGGCGCCGGGGGCGGCCTTTTTGGGCGGCGTGTGGGGCAGCGTGAGGCTGAAGGCAGCGAGCGCGAGCGAGGCGATACCGGAGACGATGAAGGTCCACTTGGTCGCGGCCTTGGCGGCCTCGCCGGTGAGCGGATTGGCAAACACGGTGCCGATCCAGTTGACGAAGCCGGTGGTCTGAATCTTGGAAACAGCGTCCCAATCGACGAAGATAAAGGTAAAGGGCCAGGCGGCGAGGATCCAGCCGATGGTGCCGCCGACGCGGACGACGCCGAACTCCTTGGCGGGGTCCTTCATATTGGCGAAGGCGATCGAGTTGGTGATCGAAATGGTCGGCACGTAGAGGAGGCAGTGCACGAGCATCAGGAGGAAGAAGGGCCAGAAGCTCTTGGTGAAGCCGCAGCCAAGGATCGCAAGGCCGCCGATGAGGTGGGAAAACGCCAGGAACTTCTGCGCCGCGAACTTACGATCGGCCCACTGATTGCTGAAGAACATGCCGACGATCGAGGCGATCGGAAAGGCATTGAGGATCCACGACTGCTGGCCGGGCGTGAAGCCCAGGCTCGGCAGGTAGCCGAAGATCAGGGGCAGCCAGGCGCCCCAGATGAAGAACTCCAGGGCCATCATCACGAAGAGGCGGCCGCGGCAGGATTCGGTGGGAGGTGTCATGGTGTAGGTCAGGAAAGTGAGAGCGGAGGAGGCGAGAGCTGAGAACCGGATAAGGCTATAAATCAGCCGGCTCTGAGACGTGTGGGCATGGGGATGAGCCCGCGATGAAGGACGAGCCTGCGGCAAAGGAGAATCCCAAAATGTGCAGGTGCCGAATCAGTTACTAGCGGCGCGCTTAAAAATGCGGGCCCAAGCAACAGGCCGTGGCCGCAGAGCGGAATGGAAAAAGACGGGGCACAGAACAGTCTACCTCGGCCCTGCGGTCTCGCCCTTACCCCTACCCACCAGCCGCCAAAGGAGCCAGGAGGCGACCATGGTGGCGAGAAAGGTCACGGCGGCCGTGGTAGCGGATTCGGACGCGGAGAGGGAGTAGATGGTGGCAACGATGAAATTGGGGAGGAGCGTGGCGAGGAAGATGCGTCTCACCGGGATGCCTGTCGCGGCGGCGACGATGACCGAGGTCTCGGCCAAGACGGGCACGCTGCGGAGGCAGGCAAGCGTGATGGCGAGGCGGCTCTGGAGGGAGGCGCGCAGGCGGGCGAGGTCGGCATCGGACATGAATTTGGGGGCGAGCCGGCCCACAGCAGTGCGGCCGAGCCAAGCCGCGATGAGCACACCGAGACTGAGGCCGATAGTGCCACCGATGATGCCGGAGACGCGACCGGTGCGTGCGGCGAGAAACATGATCACGAGGGTCGCCGGGATAGGCGCCACGGAGTCGCAGGCGAGCAGTGCGATGGCGATGAGCACGAGGGCCACGGTCTGCTCCTGCCGGGACTCGAGAAGGGGCAGGACAAACTCCTCGCCCCAGACGGCGAAGGGCAGGCACACCAGCGTCATCACAAAGAGGATGAAGAGGCTGATCTTCAGTGTGGCGGGCTTGAGCATGAGGAATGGGCCTAAGGGAGGACGAGCCGTGATTGGGAGTTCGCTCCTGGTCCTGAGTGCGTGGTGCCTGGTCCGCCTCAGCTCACTCCTTCACGCGGCCGGTGAGGCGGGCGACCATCTTGATCGCGTAGAGGTAGGCGCGCTCGCGGACGAGCATGGGATCGCCGACGGAGCCCTCGATGCCGAGGTCAGAAATATCGTCGACGACGGGGCCGGACTCGGGATTTTGCGCGATGTAGGTGAGGATCTTGGTGAGTTTATCCTTGGGATAGGTGTCAATCAGGTACTCGTACACGACGCGCGGGACGTAGCGCTCGACGGGCATCTGGATCGCATCGGGCACGGCGGCGACGTAAAGGACATTGCGCACGCAGGCGGCCTCGTCGCCATCGGCGCCGGGGGGCCAGGAAGGGAGCTTGGCGCGGATGCCATCGAGGATCTGCTTCGTGAAATCGTCGTACTCCTCGTCGGGGGCGGCGAAGGGGGAGACGATGGCGTTGTCGGGTGGGACGTTGTAGTCGAGGGCGTCGATGTCCTGCTGCGTGATCTTGGCCCACGGGGGATCGGGGGGGGGCGGGGTGAGTTTGCGCTCGGGGACAGTGGGCGCTGGTGTGGCGAGCGGAGGGGTAGTCGCGACGGTAGCGGGCTGCGGCGTGGCGGTGGGAGTCGGCGCAGGCGTGGGGGCGACGGGGGCCGGAGTGGATGCGGCTGGTGTGGCGAGCTCGCGATCGACGGGGATGGCGATGCGGCCGCGCCACTCGGCGAGGAGGCCGACGGCGATCCAGGCGCCGAGGGCGACGACGAGCCAGGCCTTGCCCGAGCGGGCGGCGAATTTTTCCTGGGCGTCCCAGCGGAAGAGTTTCGCGCCGGCGAGGCAGCCCGCGAAGCCGGTGAGCGCGAGGGCGAGCAGGCTGAAGCGCGCGCCGGCGAGGCCAGGGCCATTGACCATGGCCTGGATCGCCTCGACGGCGTAGCGACCAGGGAAGAAGGCCGAGACGTGCTGGGCCCAGAGCGGAAGAGTATCGAGGCGCACGGCGACGCCGCCGATGATGAGCATCGGCAAGAAAATGCATTGCCCGAGCGCCTGCACGGCGGGGACATTGTCGGCGAGCGTAGCGATCACGAGGCCGAGGCCGATGAAGGCGAAGGCAACGAACGTGAAGGCCACCCACAGGCCGAAGAGGTGCTCGGGCAGCGTCATGCCGATGGCGAGCGCGAGGCCGAGTTGGAGCAGCCCGGCGGTGAGGACGATGAAATAGCGCGCGAGAGCGGTGCTCGCGATGACGGCCCAGGTAGGAATAGGCGAGAGGCGGTAACGACGCCAGACGCCTCGCTCGCGCTCGCTCACGAGAGTCGTAGGCAATCCGAAGCACGCGCCGCCAAGAACGGCCACAGTAAGGAGTTCGCCCATATGGCGCAGAAGCGGCACTTTTTCGTACCGGTAAAGCACCGCGAAGGCCACGAGGAAGATCAGCGGGAAGAGATAGCCGTAGATCAGCGCCATCCGATTTCGGAAGTGCAGGCGCAGGGAGGCGCGCAGGTGCTCGACGAGGGCATTCATCGGGAGGAGGCCCCTCCCCGGTTTTCTTTTTCGCGCGTGAGGGCGAGGAAGACGTCTTCGAGGGAGGCCTTCTTCACCTGGAGCTCGAGCAATTCGTTTTTCTCCTGCGCGAGCAGGCGCAGCAGGGCGGCAACGCTTTCGGTGGCTTGGCGCGTAGTCCAGGTGGCGACGGTGTGGCCGGACTCGGTGTGGAGGTCTTCCACACTGGGGAGGCGGGTGAGCGCATCGGGCGAAAGGGGCCGAGAGGTGGCGATGCGTACGGTCTGGGTGCCGCTGGAGCGGGCGATGAGTTCGCGCGGGGTGCCGGTGGCGACGATCTGGCCGCCGTGGATGATCGCGAGGCGATCGCAGAGGCGCTCGGCTTCTTCGAGATAGTGGGTCGTGAGGAGGACGGTGCAGCCGCTCTCCTTGATCCGCGAGATGTCGGCGTGGAGATCGCGGCGGACTTGCGCGTCGAGGCCCGTGGTGGGCTCGTCGAGGACGACGAGTTGGGGATTATTGACGAAGGCGAGCGCGAGGGCGAGGCGCTGGCGCTGGCCGCCGGAGAGGGTGGCGAAGCGGGCGTCGGCTTTTTCTTCGAGGCCGAAGCGCGCGAGCAGGGCGGCCGGCTCGGCGCGCTCGCGGTAGAAGGCGCCGAAGAGCCGCAGGGCCTCGCGGGGGGTGATGTGGTCTTGCAGCGCGGTGCTCTGGAGGGCGACGCCGATGCGCTGCTTCACCTCGGCGGGCTGCTTGCGCGCATCGACACCGCAGACCTCGATCTCGCCGGCATCGGGCGTGCGGAGGCCGGTGAGGCACTCGACGGTGGTAGTCTTGCCCGCGCCATTGGGGCCGAGGAGGCCGAATATCTCGCCAGGCTCGATCTCGAAGCTCACGCCGCGCACCGCCGCGACGGCGCCGTAGCGCTTTTGCAGGTCGCGAATGATGACGGTGGCCGGCATGAGGGGTGAGACGGAGGAGGGAGTGGCGTGGATACGCCCAGACGCAGCGGGGAACAAGTCGTTTCGTCCGGCGTCACCTTTCGCTTGTTTCCCGCGACCTGACGCATAGCTGTTATCCCGACATGCGCTCCCCTACCCCGCTCTCGCGCCGTGCTTTTCTGGCCCTCTCGGGCGCTACCACCGCTGCTTCCGTGCTTCCGATGTCGCTCCGAGCGGCTGATGTGGCGGCAGGGGCCGTGAAAACTGGCGCGGCGAAGAAGATCCCGATCGGGCTGGAGCTCTACTCGGTGCGCACCGAGCTGATGCGTAATCTGCCGGATACGCTGCGCAAGGTGGCGGCGATGGGGTACGAGAACGTGGAGTTTTACGCGCCGTACGTGGACTGGACGTTTCCCTTCGCCAAGGGGGTGCGCACGCTGCTCGACGATCTCGGGATGCGCTGCCTATCGACGCACAACCGGGCGGTCTCGATCCTTACGCCGGCGAATCTCACCAAAGTCATCGAGCTCAACCAGATCCTCGGCACGCGCCATGTGATCGCATCGAGTCCGCCGGCCAACACCAAGACGCTCGCGGACTGGCAGCGGGCGTGCGAGCAATTCGTCGGCGTCGTCGAAAGGCTCAAGCCCCACGGCCTGCTCACGGGCTACCACAATCACGCGACCGAGTGGAAAGTCATCGACGGCACGCGCCACGTGATGGACGTGATGGCGGCTAGTACGCCGCAGGATTTTGTGCTCCAGCTCGATGTGGGCACGGCGCTTGAGGCTGGCGTGGACTGTGTCGCGTGGATCAAGGCGCACCCGGGCCGGATCAAAAGCGTGCACCTCAAGGACTGGACGCCGGGCAAGAAAGAGGACGGGAAGGCGTATCGCGTCCTATTCGGAGAGGGCGTCGCGCCCTGGAAGGAAATCATCGCGGCCGCGGAGTCGGTGGGCGGCGTGGAGTACTATCTCATGGAGCAGGAGGGCTCGCGGTTTCCAGAGTTTGAGACCGCGCAGCGGTGCCTGGATACGTGGAAGAAGATGCGGGGGGCGTGAGATTGGCCGGCGCTCAGTGCTTCCACACGATATCCGTGACGCTCGTGATCGTGCCCTTCTCATCAAAAGTCACTTTGAAGTCGTAGGGACCCCGCCCCTCCGTGGGGCGAAGATAGACACCCAGGCGGACCTCATATTCCCGAGCGTAGTCCAGCCAATGAACCTCTCCGCAAGCAAGCAGCCCTGGGTAGTCGAACACCGATGATCGCACAGTGAGGAGAGGCCTCAGTTTAGGGATGACTTCCTTGGCCCGCTCGATCTGCGCGGTGGCGAAGGCAAGCGCCTCCCCACTTTTGCCAGCCGCCTCGCGTGGCGGCTCTCCGGCGGGACCCGGAACCACCACCGCTCTAGCATCAGCCAGTGCTCGATAAGAAGGAAGTTGCGCCAGCAGTTTTTCGGCCTCCGCTTTACCCGGTGCCGCACGCATTGCGGCGGCACAGATCGCAAAGACCAAGATGTAGCGGAAGATCGTACGCATGCGCGACGCTCCCCCCCAACGAGCGGCGCTTGGCGACAATAATCCACCCTCTTTTGAGTAAATAGGCAGACACCAGCCCAGCTCAGGGATGACAGAGCAAATACTCGCTACTACTATGCAGCCGCCTGCACCTGCAGCGACGCCAGCGCATCGGTGATGGCGACGGTCTGGCGTTTGCGGTCGAGGAAGAAGCTGACGTCTTTGAAGCCCAGCGTCTGGAGCTGCTCCAAGGCGACGGTGAAGCCATCGCCGACGCGCTCGGGGCGGTGGGCATCGGCGCCGATCACGACGGGGATGCCGCGCTGGCGGATGAGCTCGAGGATTCGGGGGCCGGGGTTCATCTCGGGCAGGGCCTTGTTTTTGCCCGAGGTATTGAGCTCCATCGCAACGCCGGTCTTGGCGATGCGATCAAGGGAGCGGACGATGTAGGGCTCGATGCGGCCGAGCATCCACTCTTGCGGCGCCTCGTTTTTCACGAGGTCGGGGTGCGCGAGGGTGTCGAAGAGGCCGGTCTCGGCGGCCTGAGCGAGGTGCTCGAAATAGGTCTGCTGGTAGTCGAACCAGTCACCGCGGAAGTACTGCGAGCGGTAGTCGGGCACCTGGGTGTGGACGGAGCCGAGGACGTGGTGGAGAGGCACGCGGGCGTGGAGCTTTTCCAGCCAGGGCTCGACGCCGGGGTAGAAGTCGCTCTCGAGGCCGAGGCGCACGTCGACGTCGTTGGCAAAGGCGGTGCGGGTGCGCGCGACGAGGTCGACGTAGGTCTCGTACTCCTCGGGGCGCATGCGGACAGCGTAGGAGATATTATCCGGCAGCGGGCAGTGGCAGGTGAAGATGATGCCCTTCAGGCCCCGGCGGACAGCGGCGCGGGCATAGTCGGCGGGCGTGCCGATGGCGTGCTTGCAAAGCGTGGTGTGGGAGTGGGACTCGTACAGGAGCGGCGCAGACTTCATTTCGGTTATTTAAGCGGGTCAGTCTTCAGGAAAATAGGGTGGGGTGCAACTCGTCTTGGAGATCGGCCCCGGAGCCGTTGGCGGGGAAGGCGATGCACCTAGCGTGCCCGGGGCTGAACGTTAGCCAAAATTCCTGCGTAATGACCGCGAAACGGCATTGTCAGGCTCGCGGGGAGTCGCATCGTCACGCCCTGAATGCCCCCTTCCCCACCCGACCATGACGACATGGTACACAGCGAGTCGTTTCTGGCATCGCTGATGCGCCGGCAACTGGCCCTCTCGGTCTCGTGCGCCGCGACCTTCATGGTCGCGCTGCTCGGCCTGCCCCTGCTTAACTACTTCGCACCCGACTTCATGGCGACGCGCGTCGGCGGCTTTACCCTAAGCTGGCTGGTGGTGGGCGTGCTTTTTTTCCCGTTTGTGTGGATCATCTCCTACGTGTTCATCAAGCGCTCGATCGCGCTGGAAGAGGACGAGGTGCGCCAGGTGAACGAACAGAAGGAGCGTGGCTAAGCCATGATGACGAACCTTCCCTTTTTGGCCGCGGCGAGCGGCGCTGGCATCGACTGGTGGATCTTCAGCTTCTCGTTCATCACCGTGGCGGT
Organism: uncultured Opitutus sp.; assembly: GCA_964480585.1. GTDB lineage: Bacteria > Verrucomicrobiota > Verrucomicrobiia > Opitutales > Opitutaceae > ER46. Next base: position 52,069 of record CAYZPV010000017.1, read on the forward strand.
GACGATCGCGATGGGATTCTGGTCGGCCAAGCAATCCAAGACCGCGAGCGACTTCTTCGTGGCAGGCCGCTCAGTCTCCGTCGGTTGGAACGCCTCGGCAATCTCGGGTGAATATCTCTCGGCGGCGTCGTTCATGGGCATCGCCGGCATGGTGATGGCCAGCGGCTACGATGCGCTGTGGTACCCGGTGTGCTACGCGTGCGGCTATCTCTTCCTGCTGCTCTTCATCGCGGGCCCGCTGCGCCGCTTCGGCGCGTACACGATCCCGGACTTTGCCGAGGGCCGCTTCGACTCGCCGCTCTTCCGCAAGATCGCGGTGTGCTTCGTGCTCTTCATCGGATTCTTCTACACGATGCCACAGATGAAGGGCGCGGGCGTGACGCTCGCGTACATCTTTCCCGTGCTGCCCTACTGGGCGGGCGTGGTGGCGGTGGGCGCGGTGATCACCTTCAACGTGTCGCTCGGCGGCATGAAGGGCATCACGTTGGTGCAGGCCTTCCAGTACTGGGCCAAGATGTTTGCGATCAGCATCCCGATCTTCGTCGTGATGTCGGTCTACGGTTTCTACAATCAGCACCTCGCGGCCAACAAGACGGCGGTGGAGCCGGCAGCGATCGTGAAGCAGGCGGACTTCGAGCGCAAACCGCTCGCCGAAAAGGCCCCGAAGGACGAGGCATGGATCGCGCCCTTTGGCCCGCTCACGACCAAGGCCGTAAATGCCGCCGCCGCAGCGCTCCCGCCCGAGCAGCGCGCCGCGTACCTCGCGGAGCACCAGAAGCCCTACTCGCTGCTCTACACGTACTCGCTCATCATCGCGCTGGTCTGCGGCACGGCAGGCCTGCCGCACATCCTGGTGCGCTTCTACACCAATCCCGACGGCGGCGCGGCCAAGCGCACGACGATGTGGGTGATGATCCTGATCGGCGTCTTCTATGTCTTCCCGCCGGTCTTCGGCGTGATCGGGCGCAACCTGATGCCGGAACTCTACGCAGGCGTGGGCGCCAAGGGCACCGACAAGGTGGTGCTCGAGCTGCCTACCCTGCTCTCCGCCAAGTCGAGCCTACTGGGTTCGATCCTGAGCGGTATCACGTGCGCCGGCGCTTTCGCGGCCTTCATGAGCACCTTCTCCGGCCTCCTGGTCTCGATGACGAGCGCGCTGGCGCACGACGTCTACGGGCGCATGCTCCGGCCCAAGTCCACGCCGGCGCAGCGGCTCTTCGCCTTCAAGATCGCGGCGGTGCTCGTGGGCGCGGTGGCAATCACGCTCGGCTGCTTCGTCGAGCCGCTGGAGATCAACTTCATGGTCGGCCAGGCCTTCGCCATCGCGGCTGCCAGCTACTTCCCCCTGCTCTTCATGAGCGTGTGGTGGCGCGGCATGACGATGAAGGGCGCGGCTGTGGGCATGCTCACCGGTGGCCTCTGCGCCCTCGGCGCGGCGGCGCTGACGAACTTCTCGACCCTGGCCCTCGACAAGGGGCCGATGGGCAAGATCTTCTCCGTCTTTGCCCCGATCAACGGCTTCTGGGCGGAGCACCCGCTGCTCCGCATCCTGTGCGAGCAGCCTGCCATCTGGTCGGTGCCGCTCGCGATCATCCTCATGATCGTAGTCTCGAAGGCCACGGCGAAGGACATCCCATCGGACGTACGCATGAAGATGCTCGTCCTCCACGCTCCGGAGAAACTAGGCCTCAAGCAGGAGTACATCCAGGAGCAGCAGGCTGGGATGGGGCACTAAGCGACACGGCAGCCCCCTCTCTGCGCCAATTCTCGGGCGGGCCCAAAAGGCCCGCTCTATTTTTTTCCCCGAACTTGATCCACCTGCTCCCGCGTCGGCATGGCGGCTTGCGCGCCAAGGGCGAGCGTGGAGAGCGCGGCAGCGATATTGGCGTGGCGCAGGGCCTCGGGCCAAGCGCGGCCCTCGGCGAGTTGGGCGGCCAGCGTGCCGGCAAAGGTGTCGCCCGCGCCGACGGTATCGCGTGGTTGCACGGGAAAGGTGGGCACTTCGTGCGACGTTTCCGCAGTGAAATGGAGGGTCGGCGCGGAGCCTTGGGTAACGACGAGGTGGCGCACCTTGCGCAGGGAGAGCAAGTCGTTGCGGGCGTTGATAGAGAGCGCACGCAGCGCATCGGGCGTGAGGCCGAAGCACGCAGCGCACTCGTGCTCGTTGACGATCACCGTGTCGATCGCGTGGCGGCCCCAAGGGAAGGCGGCATTGACGGGCGAGGCGTTGAGCACGGCGCGCACCCCGGCCCTATCGGCAAGGCGCAGCGCCTCCACGGCAGCGGGCAAGGCGCACTCGAGCTGGACGAGGAGCACGTCGATTTGCGGAAGAAGCGTCGCGAGGCGGGAGACTGAAGTGCGAGCATTCGCGCCTTGATCGACGACGATGAGATTTTCGCCCCGGGCATCGACGTAGACGTGGGCGGTACCGGTCGCAACGCCGGGCAGGACCGCGATGTGCGTGGGGGCGATGCCTTCGCGGGTGAGGTGCTCGCGATAGGCATGCCCATCCGCGTCGGCGCCGACCGCGCCGACGAGGGTGACGTGGGCACCTTGACGGGCGGCGGCGACGGCTTGATTGGCACCCTTGCCGCCAAACTGCCGCTCAGTCGTGGTGGCGAGCACGGTCTGGCCCGGCGTGGGCAGGCTCACGACCTGCCAGACGAGATCTACATTGAGTGTGCCGACGACAGCGACACGACCAGGGTGGGCGACGGCGGACATGCCGAGGAAGACGTTAGCGGACCGCGGCGGGTGCGGCCTCGCGCTTGAGCTCGCGGGCCATCAGCGATCCAAGCGCAGCCGCGGGCTTCTTGCCCTCGAAGAGGATCGCATGCGTCTCGAGCAGGATCGGGGCATCGATGCCACGCGCACGACAGAGGCCGGCGAAGGCCTCGGTGGTCTTGTAGCCCTCGACGACGGTGCGCCGCCCCCCCATCAGCTCGGCAACAGGGCGACCCGCACCGACCTGAGCACCAAACTCGCGATTGCGGCTCCAGCCGCCGTAGCAGGTCGCCACAAGATCGCCGAAACCGCTTAGGCCATAGAAGGTCTCGGGGCGGGCGCCGAGCGCCACACCTACGCGGACCATCTCGGCGAGAGCGCGAGTGAGGAGCGCAGCCTTGGTATTATCGCCGAGTTGGAGGCCATCGCAGCAGCCGGCGGCGATGGCGTAGATATTTTTCAGGCAGCCGCCAAACTCCACGCCGGCGAGGTCGTCGCTCGTATAGACACGGAGCGTGCGGTCGCTCAGGGCGGCTTGGAGATGGGCGGCCACTTCGGCATCGCCGGCAACAGCGAGGACCATTGCCGAAGGATCGCCGCGCGCAACGCCGAGGGCATTGGTAGGCCCGGTGAGGGCGGCAACGCGCGCGCCGGGCAGCGCGGCGGCCATCACTTCGGTGGGGCGCAGGTGCGTGCCCACCTCGAGCCCCTTGGCGAGGCTGACGACGATGCCGCGGGGGCGAAGCCGCCCGCAGGTCTCACGGAGCGCTTGCGCGGGGCAGGCCAGCAAGACGGCGTCGGCGAGCGACGCGGCGTGATCGAGGTCGGCAGTCACCGCAATCCTGGCAGGGAGCGTCATACCCGGCAGGTAATCGGTATTTTCGCGGGTGGTGGCGATGGCCCGAGCCTGCTCGGAGCGGCGCGGCACCAGGGTGACGGCATGGTCGCGCCGTGCAAGGTGCAGAGCGAAGGCCGTGCCCCAGGCGCCGGCACCGACGACGACGAAATTCATAGGAAGGGATTAGAGCGAGGAAAGCTGAAGGGCACGGAGAAAGCGTGGCGGGCCAAAGGTCTCTACCTGCCGTCCTTGCCCTCGCGGGCAGCGCCGAGAAACTCAGACTTTGAGGAAGGCCGGGATCTTTTCCGTGGCAATGATGTGCTCGAAGCTCTCGCGGGCGTTGATCTGCTCGAAGGCGCTGCCCTTCACAAGGACCTCGGCGGGGAGGCTGCGAGTATTGTAGCGGCTGGCCATGGTAAAGCCGTAGGCGCCAGTGCTCATGAAGGCAATCAGCTCGCCCTCGCCCACCTCCTGGAGCTGGCGCTCCTTGGCGAAGCAGTCGCCGCTCTCGCAAACCGGCCCGACGACATCGGCGACCAGCGCACGGCGCGACGAATCGCGATGAACAGGCACGATCTCGTGATAGCTGTCGTACATCGCGGGGCGCACGAGGTCATTCATGGCGGCGTCGACGATGAGGAAGTTTCGGCCCGCGCCGCGCTTCAGGTGCTCGACGCGCGAGAGGAGGATGCCGGCGTTGCCGACCATGAAGCGACCGTGCTCGAGCAGGATCTTGAGCCCGAGCGGCTGGAGAAGCGGCACCAAGGCGGCGCCGTAGGTCTCAGGAGTCAGCGGGCGCTGGTCTTCCGGTTGCGCATCCCACCAAGCCTGCTGGCCGCTCGCGAGGGCATCCTTGTAGATGATGCCCATGCCGCCGCCGATGGAGAAATAGGTGATGCCATGGCGGGCCTTCAACTCGGCGGCGAACGGCGCGACTTTCTCGACCGCCTCGACGAAGGGGGCGAGGGAGGTGAGCTGCGAACCGATGTGCATCTGCACGCCCTTGATCTGGATATTGGGGTACTTGGAAGCGGCTTCGTAGGCGGCGGCGGCGTACTTGAGCGGGATGCCAAACTTATTCTCGCTCTTGCCCGTCGTGATCTTGGCGTGGGTGTGGGCATCGACGTCGGGATTGACGCGGATGGCGATGGGGGCCTTTACGCCAAGCTTGCCGGCGACGTGGTTGATGCGCGCGAGTTCGGGCTCGCTCTCGACGTGGAAGGAAAAGATGCCGTTTTGGAGGGCGAGCTGGATTTCCTCCTCCGTCTTGCCGACGCCGGCAAAGACGCTCGCCTTCACATTGCCCCCGGCAGCAAGCACGCGGCGGATCTCGCCGCCGCTCACGAGGTCGAAGCCCGCGCCGAGATTGGCGAAGTGCCGGAGGATCGCGAGGTTGGAGTTGGCCTTCATCGCGTAACAGAGCTGCACGTCGAGACCCGAGAGACCGTGCTGCAGGCGGCGGTAGTTATCGGCCATCGTCGTCGCGCTGTAGACATACGTCGGCGTACCGTAGAGCTTGGCAATCGCGGCGAGATCGACGGATTCGCACTGGAGGGAGGAGCCCGCGTAGTGGAAGTGGTGCATGATGATCCTGATAGGGCCGATAAAATCGCGTGAAAGCGCGAAACGTAGCGGCTTTCCGCTTGAAATAACCACTTCAAATTTAGTTATCGCGGGTGCTGTGCTGCGCGCGTTGCTGAATCTCTGTCGTCGTCCTCCGATCCGCTTTGGAATGCGGCGGGGCGGCTCCGGGCGTTTTCGTGACCCGCAGTTTGCGAGCTTTCTCTCGGCTGGCAATCGCCGCCGAAGTGACACGGACTTTCAGGACGCAGTCCTGAAGGGCCGAAAGGTTTTCAAGACGCTGCTCGCCCTCGGAGCCGCCAGCGGCGCGGCGTGGATCGTAGTCGAAAGCGCCAAGGCGCTGACGGTATTTTGATCGCACCGCTGGCACGGAAGAACGAGCGGCTGCGGGCTTTGCGATTGCGGTGCGCCTTGCAGATCTGCGGCCGAGGGGCAACGCAGAGACCCAAAAATGAAACAGCCCCCCCACGCTAAGCGCAGAGGGGCTGCCTCCAGTGAACCAGCCCGATCAAGCAGCTAGTCCAAGTCTCTCCGCACGGGCACCCAGCGCCACGGTGGCGGGCAGGAGCAACGCCCGCTCACGGCGGGTGTAGTCCGAAATCACGATCGCACCGAAACCGGTAGCGAAAAGGAGCGTCGCGCCGATCGCGGCGTTCACAGGGAGGGCGGCGAGGCCGAGGGCCAACGCAGCAAGGATCATCACAGACTTTGTCTTCATAACATCCGTTGTTTGGATGCCAGAAGAACCCGCAGGGGTTGCCCAAAGTTACAAAAAAAGCGCAGCCGGAAAGGCTGCGCTCGAGAACGCTGAAACCCGGCGCTTCGTCGCGCCAGGCATTCATTACGCCCCGCCGCCGCTGGTATTCAGCGATTCGGGCTTAAAGCTGGTGCGGAGCACAGCCTTCAAATAATCGCGATTCATCCGGGCGATAAAGTCGTGCGAGATGAGTTTCGGGCAGGCGGCGGAGCACTCGTACTGGTTGGTGCAGGAGCCAAAGCCCATCTCATCCATCGTATTGACCATCGCGAGCACGCGACGATCGCGCTCGGCCTGGCCCTGCGGCATGAGGCCGAGGTGGCCGACCTTGGCAGAGACGAAGAGCATGGCGCTCGCGTTTTTGCACGCGGCCACGCAGGCACCGCAGCCAATGCAGGTGGCGGCATCCATCGCGAGATCGGCATCGGGCTTAGGCACCGGGATGGCATTGGCATCCGGCGCGGAACCGGCGCGGGCGGTGATGAAGCCGCCAGCCTGCTGGATCTTGTCGAAGGCGCTGCGATCGGTGACAAGATCCTTGATGACCGGGAAGGCCTCGGCGCGGAAGGGCTCGACGACGACGACATCGCCATCGCGGAAGCTGCGCATGTACACCTGACAAGTCGCCACACCCTTGCCCGGGCCGTGGGGCTTGCCGTTGATCGTGCAGGAGCAGGTGCCGCAGATGCCCTCGCGGCAATCGTGCGCAAAAGCGATCGGCTCCTCGCCCTTCATCGTCAGCTCATCGTTCACAACGTCGAGCATTTCGAGGAAAGACATGTCGGGGCTCAGATCCTTCGATTGGTAATCGACGAACTTGCCCGCCGCGCCGGGGCCAGCCTGGCGCCAGACGCGGAGTGTGATCGAGAGGGGCTTGTGGGAAGTGTTTTCAGCGACCATGGTCGTATTCCTAGTTTGGGCGGTGGCGGCTTACTTGTAATTGCGGACGCTCATCTTCACGAACTCGTAGTTGAGCGGCTCGACGTTGCGGAGCGGGGTCTTATCGGGGCCTTGATATTCCCAGGCCGCGGCATGCGCGAACTTCTCGTCGTCGCGTTTGCACTCGCCGTCGGGGTGCTGGTACTCCTCGCGGAAGTGGCCGCCGCAGCTTTCCTCGCGGGTGAGGGCATCGCGGCACATGAGCTCGCCGAGCTCGAGAAAGTCGGCCACGCGCCCGGCCTGCTCGAGGGACTGGTTGAGATTGTCGGCGGTGCCGAGGACTTTGACGTTGGCCCAGAACTCTTCGCGGATCGCGGGGATCTGCTGGAGCGCCTTGGTGAGGCCCTCCTTGGTGCGGGCCATGCCGCAGAACTCCCACATCGCCTTGCCGAGACGCTTGTGGAAGTTGCTGACGGGCTCCTTGCCCTTGTTTTCGAGGAAGCGCTTGTTCATCGCCACCACGCTGGCCTCGGCGGCCTTGAACTCGGGCGCATCGGGGCTCGGGCGCGAGCCGGGCTTCTGCTCAGCGAGGTAATTGCCGATCGTGTAAGGGATGACGAAGTAGCCGTCGGCCAGGCCCTGCATGAGGGCGGAAGCGCCGAGACGATTGGCGCCATGATCGGAGAAGTTGGCCTCGCCCAGGACGAAGAGGCCCGGGATATTCGACATCAGATTGTAGTCCACCCACAGACCGCCCATCGTGTAGTGCACGGCCGGGTAGATGCGCATCGGCGTCTTATAGGCGCTCTCAGCGGTGATCTCGTGGTAAATATCGAAGAGATTGCCGTAGCGCTCGCGCACCCCGTTCTCGGTGAGGCGATTGATCGCATCGGAGAAATCGAGGTAGACGCCGAGGCCGCTGGCGCCGACACCGCGACCCTCGTCGCACACGCGCTTGGCGGCGCGCGAGGCGATGTCGCGCGGGCAGAGATTGCCAAACGACGGGTACATGCGCTCGAGGTAGTAATCGCGCGCCTCCTCGGGGATGCTCGACGGATCTTTGAGCCTATCGGCGGCGTTCTTCGGCACCCAAATGCGGCCATCGTTGCGCAGCGACTCCGACATAAGGGTGAGTTTCGACTGGTACTCACCGCTTACCGGGATGCAGGTCGGATGGATCTGCGTGTAGCAGGGATTGGCGAAGCACGCGCCGCGCTTATAGGCACGCCAGATGGCCGTGGCATTGGAGCCGCGGGCGTAGGTGGAGAGATTGAAGACGTTGCCATAGCCGCCCGTCGCGAGCACGACGGCATCGGCCGCGTGGCGCTCGACAGCGCCGGTGACGAGGTTGCGGACGATGATGCCCTTGGCCTGGCCGCCGACGATCACGAGATCGAGCATCTCGTACTGCGTGTACAGCTGCACGAGCCCCTGCCCGACGGTGCGCATGAGCTGCGAATACGAGCCGAGAAGAAGCTGCTGGCCAGTCTGGCCACGAGCGTAGAACGTGCGGGAGACCTGCGCGCCACCGAAGGAGCGGTTGGCCAGGAGGCCGCCGTACTCGCGAGCGAAGGGCACGCCGGTCGCGGCGCACTGATCGATGATATTGACCGACACCTCGGCGAGGCGGTGGACATTGGCCTCACGGGAGCGGTAGTCGCCACCCTTGATGGTATCGTAGAAAAGGCGGTAGACGCTATCGCCGTCGTTTTGGTAGTTCTTGGCGGCGTTGATGCCACCCTGCGCGGCGATGGAGTGCGCGCGACGGGGGGTATCGTGGAAGACGAAATTCTTAACCTTGTAACCGAGGTCGCCAAGCGAGGCGGCGGCGGAGGAGCCGGCGAGGCCCGCGCCGACGACGATCACCTCGTACTTCCGCTTGTTGGCGGGGTTGACGAGCTTGATGTTCGCCTTGTGGTTGCGCCACTTGTCGGCGAGCGGACCGGGAGGAACCTTGGAGTCGAGCGTGGCCATCGAAGGAAAGGGCTAAAAAGCTAAAGGGCGGAAAGGCTGAAGACGGATACGTTAGGCGGAGGGATAGGCTTCAGCCATTCAGCTTTTCAGCCCTTCAGCCTTTGCCGTCACCTTGGCGGCGTGCGGCTTCAATTGGCCGGTGAGCACGGCGCCGGGAATCGCGAGATTGCCGACGAAGTACGCGACGCAGAAGATGATCGCGAAGGTGCGGAGGCCCTTGGACCAGCGGCCCGAGCGAAGACCGAGCGTCTGGAAGAGACTATCGACACCGTGCAGGAGGTGGAAGCTGAGGAGGCCCACCGCGATGATGTAGAAGATCGCGACGACGGGGTGCTCGAAGCCTTTGATCACCATGGAGTGGACGTCGGCGACTTGCGTCCCCTTGGCGACGACTTGAAAGCCCATTACCGAGTAATCCGCCTGCATGGTGTGCTTGGGCAACGCATCCTTGAAGGTCGAGGTCTGCACGCCGCCGAGGGTAAAGTGAGCCAAGTGGTAGACGATGAAGGCGAGCACGATATAGCCCGTGAGGCGCATGGTACGCGAGGCGAGCGTGGCACGGATCGTATGCTTGAAGCCGTAAGGCTCGGAGCCCCGGGCACGGTTGTTCTCAATCGTGAGGACAGTCGCAGCCCAGATGTGGATGACCACGGCCACCAAAAGGCCGATGCGGGCAACCCAGAGGAGCGGGCCCATCTGGTGCAGGAACTGGGCATAGCCATTGATCTTATCGGGCGCGGAGAACACCTGGAGGTTGCCCACGAGGTGGCCGACCACGAAGCCGATCAAAATAATACCCGTGACCGCCATCAGGATTTTGCGTCCGATGGAGGAGCGGAAGAAATAACCGACGAGATTCATCGCATGTAGTCGCCGTTGGGGGTCAGGAAGGCAGAGGCGGTAAAAATTCGCCAAGGCGGTGGGTCTTGTAAAGACACGGAAATGGCCACCTTCGCTTATTAGCGAGCCTAACCCGGCATGAAGCTACAGCAACCCACCACCGCGACTGATTCTCAGTGGAGACAGTGCCCCAGAGCAATCAGGCACGGAACCAATCAGTTACTTAGCGAGCGGCTTGAGCAAAGCGAATTTACCGCTAGCAGCAGGCGCGATAAACTTGCGCCGGAAGGCGTTTACGCGGGCACCGTTGCCGAGCATCGAGCCAAGCGCAGTCTCGAGCTCACGGTGCGAGGCAGCATGGTCGGCGACGTAGTGGAAGTCCCAACGCGACTCGCTCGTCTGGATCAGCGAGTAGTGCCAGCACTGGAAATCCTTAGGGAGAGCGGCGTCGACATCGGTTGGCGAGACCAAGGAGCCATCGGGACGGAAATAGAGACCACCCTCGCGGCCGAGCAGACGGAAGCCCGTGCCAAGCCGCTGGACGATATCGCCTGTATGATAGCGCAGAAGCGGCATGGCCTCGCGATCGCGCGTAGTCACATAGATCTGGTAGACATCGGCGAGCTCCTTGCGCCACGGGACGAGCTCGATGAAGGCATTGGCATCGATGACTTGGGAGTCATCCTTGAAAGCCTCACCGACAAACAAGTAACCCGCCTCGGTCGAGCCGTAAAGATCGACCTGAGGGGCAGGAAAAACCTCACGGATGCGGTCACCATGCTGCTTGCTGGCCTTACCGTAGGTAAGGATCACAGCCTTGACGCTCGGCACCTGCACGCCGCGCTTTTTGGCGGCACGCGCGAGGAGCGAAAGGTACACCGGCTCGCCCTCGATCACCTCGGGCTGGGTCGCCTGCAGCTCCATCACGATGCGATCCCACTCGCTCTCGGGAAAAGCGAAGGGATCGCTGGAGAGATTGAGATAGACGACCCCGTCGAAATAGCGGTGCGGAAACGGATGATCCTCGTACGGACAGAGGTTGCTTGAACACTCCACTGGCGCGAGGACGCACTTGCGATAAGGGCGGCCGACAAATTGGCGCAAGATCGGCGAGGCGAGATAGGCACGCGCAGTCTGCGCATTCCACCAGCCATCCTCCATGATCACCGTCATTGGCGACTGCGTCGTGCCGCCCGTGCTCTCATACTCGAACTTCTTATCCGCGAAACCACGCTCGATCACCGAGTAATCCGAGAAGAAAGCCTGATGACCACGCTCAACGATCTCCTTTTTCGAAAGCGCGGGGATCTCTTGATAGCAGGACCACTGGAGCGGCTCCTTATGGAGCGGGAAGCGCTGCCCGTAGAGAGGACTGCGCTCATAGATCCTTCTCACCTCGCGCTCCAACGCCGTCGGCACAAAATCCTGGGTGGCAACACCGAGCGACTCGGAGGCATTGGCAAAGGTGGGAGCGGGCATCGGTAAGTGAAGTGCTCAGGAAATCGGGGGATTTTCCGATGTCAAATGCACGGGACGGATGCTGCTGCCAACGGCCTGTCAGTATCTACGCCTTTTTCCGTGCCCGCCAGTGCGGCTCGAAGAGCATCAGCGCGTTCAACACCAGCGAATGCGTGATGCCGCCGCTCCGGGCGGCAGCGAGGACACTTTCCACCGGCTCGATGGTGACGTGCATCTCCTCATCGGGATCCCACTCGAGGTCGTGTGAGCGGAGGGCATCCTCGACGAGGACGAAATGCGCACGGTTGGACTGGATCGCGGGATTGGGGTGCACACTGCCGAGCAGCTTGGCGGGCGCACCTGCGAAGCCCGTCTCCTCCCGCAGCTCGCGCAGGCCAGCAGTCACTGGATCTTCGCCGGGGTCCATCACGCCCCCCGGAATCTCGAGCGAGAAATCATCGATGCCATAGCGAAACTGCCGCACCATCACGAGGTGGTCGTTGGGGGTAACGGCGAGCACATTGACCCAATCGCCGCTGGGATTGATCACCACAAACTCGCGCTCGGTCGCGCGCACCGGATGGCGATAGCGTACCGCATCGACCTCGAAGACGCGCGTCTTGAGCTGGAGCGTACGGCCCAGTTTTTCCCAGCGGGAGGGGTGCGGAGCGGAAGAACTCATAAAAGCGAGGGCGCAGCACAGGAAGACCGCGCTACCAGCAAAAACAAAATGCCTCCCGCCACGAGGGCGAGAGGCATTTCAAATTCATGCGCGCAGAGGGCGCGAAAGCTTACTTCTTCGGCAGCTTGATCTTCTGGCCGACCTTGAGCGCCGACGAATTTACGCCAGGATTGACGGCCTGCACGTCGGCCAGGGAGACACCCTGCGCGCGGGCGATCTTGGCGAAGCTGTCACCGGCCTTGATGACATACTCACCGGGACCGGCCTCGACGGGGCCACCCTTCTTGGTGCCACCCTTGGTGGTCTCGGGCGCGGGAGCCGGCTTCTTGGCGGCTTCCTGGAGCTTGGTCACTTCGCCACCCAAACGGGCGAGCTCAGGACCGACCTGATTGAAGGCATCCTGCATGGAGCGCTGGAGGCCCTGCACATCACGCGCGGCCTTGGCGCCGGAGTCGGCGGCCGTTACGACCTGGCTCTTGAGCGCTTCAATCTCGCCCACCTTCGTCTCTTGCTCCGCCAGCTGCCGATTCACTTTGGAAAGAGTGATCGCAGAGTAGCCGCCGAGCAGCAGGGCGATGACGCCCACGATGATGCCGCCAACCGGAAGCATGCTGTTGTTTTCCCGAGAAATGGTGTCCATGGAGAGAAGGTGAAGGAATTCGAGTCCTAGCCGTAACGTCGGACGACGCAAGAAGAGATTGTCCACAATGCGTAGCGTCACTCGCAGTCGCCCTCAAGGCCAAAGATCGTTTAAAATGTTAAAGGATAATTAGTTAAGCTAAACTAGGCCGTTTTGGCCAAACTGAGGCGGGCCGAGACGGGCGTTGACATACCCCGGGAGTCGCCAACGGTACGCGGCCTGTCGGCGGGGTGTAGCTTAGCCTGGTAGAGCGCCTGGTTTGGGACCAGGAGGTCGCAGGTTCGAATCCTGTCGCCCCGACCATTTGCCGACAGCACGGATGGGGCCGCGCTGCTTGAGCGCGGATTTTTTCTGCTTGGTGCATAAACGCGGGGGAGTGCGGTGTCCTTTAAGAAACGCCGCCAGTCCTTTCCTGCCTGCCGCCATGCCTCCCGATCTTCAGCTCCTGCAACGCTATCAAACGAGCGCCGACGCACATGCGTTTCGCGAATTGGTGCAGCTCCACGCGGGCATGGTGTTTGCCACGGCGCGGCGGATCACTCGCGATGCAAGCCTCGCCGAGGACGTGGCGCAGGAGACTTTCCTCGAGCTGGCGCGGAGGCCGCCGGCGATCCGTGAATCGATCAGCGCATGGCTGCACCGCGTGGCGCACCACCGCGCCTGCAACATCGTGCGCGCCGAGAGCCGACGACGAGAGCGGGAAGCGGAGAGCGCGGCGGCCATCGCGCCACTCGAAGCGACCTGGGATCAGCTCGAGCCGCTGATCGACGACGCTTTCGAGGACCTGCCGGCCGACATCCGGGAGCCTCTCGTCGAGCACTTCCTCGGCGGACGCACCCAGCAAGAAGTCGCGCAGAGACTGGGCGTCAGCCAGTCCACGGTATCTCGCTCGCTCGAGGCTGGCATCGCCCTTCTGCGAGCGGCGCTGCAACGGCGCGGAGTGATCGCGAGTGCGACGCTCGCCACGCTCTTTGTCCAGCACATCGAGGTCACGGCTCCAGCGCCCGTGCTCGCCTCACTCGGCAAGATCGGCCTGGCCGGACTCGGCGCAAAGCTCTCGACCGCAAAAGCAGTCGCCTGGAGATGGCTCTGGAGGCCGCTCGCGGGCATCGCGGTGGCGCTGGCAGCCGTGGGAGCCGTATACTTTTTTACCCCCTCCCGCGGGGAGGGGGAGGCACGCGACTGGAAAGGCCGCGCCTTTTGTCCCGTCTGCGCCTTGCCCGCGACCAAGGGCCACGCCCCTGAGCAAGGAATCTTCATCCACACGGAAGACGGCCGAGACGTGATCTACGACCTAGAGTTGCCGCGACCGGTCGCGGAATTTCACCGACAGTACTGCCTGCCGAGCATGAATGACGCCGAAGCGGTGCAGCTACGTGGCGTCGTGGCGCAACGAGCCGGCAGGCCAACCTTGGTCGCGACGCGGATGAATCTGCGCGCGAGCGGCCCTCCCCTCTCGGCTAAAAAACAACCATGAAGTCACACCTCATCGCTTTCACGGCCAGCCTCGCACTCGCGAGCATCGGTGCTGCGGCCGCTCCGGCCCCGCTCTACGTAGACCTCAGCCACGGCGGAATGGCCGCACCCAATCCACCTCTGGTGGCAACCGCCAAGAAGATCGGCCTCGAAGTAGTCGGCGGCCAGGAACCGCTGTCGACCGCCACGCTGCGGACCAGCCGAATCGCGTATCTGCGCACGCCGACCAAACCCTACTCTGCCGAGGCGAAGACCGCGGTAATCTCGTTTGTGCGAGAAGGTGGATCGCTGCTGGTTATCGTGGATGAAGAGAGGCGCACGCCGCTGAGCACAGGCATCAACGACATCCTTGCACCCTTCGGCCTCAAACTCACCGGCGACACGGACTACATTCATAACCAGGGCGGCCTGGCAAAAGCAGGTACGATCCATGCCCAAGACCGAGAGATACCCTTCAGCGGAGGGCGCGCGGTGGAAGGCGGCACCCCCTTTGCCTGGCAGCTCGACCGGGAAGGAAAACCCTCGAAACCCTTTGCCGCCTACAAGCAGCTGGAGAACGGGGCGCGAATCATCGTGATGAGCGATGCGATGGCCTCGGCTTATTTGGGAGTGCCGGAGGGAGTCCGTCTTTCCGGGGTGCCTAAAGACCCCACAAAGACAACGTACTGGGGAAAGGACAGCGCGATCTTCATGGAAGAGGTGCTTACCTGGCTGGCGAAACGATAAGCCCGCCGAGCAGGGGCGGTCGCATTTATACGAAACCAAGGCATGGACATCGCGTCGTTGCCTTGGTTGAACCGCCCCATGCGCCCCCAGCTCGCTGCCCTGTGTGCTTTCTTGGTTTCGTTTGCGTCAGTCCTGCAAGCACAGGTGCGATGGAACTTTTCCGCTGCCAACGGCAACACGTCCACGCGGCCGGCAGAAATCACCGGCGGCACGATAACGGCGGCCAACCTGGCTTCGGGTACGCTCAGTTTCGACAACGATCCGGCCTCGACGGGTGCCTATACCGGCGCGACCGGCGGCAATCACGCCCTCGTGATCGCAAAAGCCGGAGCGCTCTCGACGGCCGACTCGACCTACCTGCAATTTACACTCACTCCGACCGTGGCGTTGAAGATCGCCTCGGTGGCGCTCGGCAGCCGCAGCGTGGCGACGGGAGCAACTACGCTCACGCTCTACTCGAGCATGGATGGGTTTACCACGGCACTTGGCGCCGCCAGCGTGCCGGCCAATGGGGCTTGGACGCGGGCGACGTTTTCGAATCTCACGCTTGCCCCCGCCACCAACACAGCAGTGACCTTCCGCATCTACGCCAGCGAGGGCACTGCGGCCGCATCCTGGCGCGTCGACGACGTGCTGGTCACCTTTGCCGGTCCGACAATCGAAACGCAGCCGACCCTCACCGCGACCCCGGCACCGGCGGTCTCAAACGGCAGCGCCACCATCGGCGTCACAGCGAGTGGCGTCGGCACCCTCACCTACCAGTGGCGCAAGGACGGCACGGCGATCCCTTCATCGCTCAATGCCACCGCGATCACGGCGACGCTCGAACTCAGCACCCTCATTTCCACCTCGGCGGGCAACTATGATGTGCAGGTGAGTGACGCGCTGGGCGGCACGACAACCTCCAACGCCGCTGCGCTCACGGTAGCCAAGGCTTTCGCCACGGTGGAAGTCACCAGCCCGTCCGCCACCTACAATGGCTCGGTGCAGAGCGCCAGCGCGACGACGGTACCCGCCGGTTTGCCCGTAATCCTGACCTACACCGGCACAGGCGGCATCTCTTACGGCCCCTCACCGGCCCCGCCCGCAGGGGCCGGAAGCTACTCAGTAACCGGTACCATCAACCATTCCGAATACCAAGGCACAGGCAACGGCACCCTCACGATCGCCAAGGCAAATGCCACCCTGACGCTCGGATCGACCAGCCAGACCTATAACGGCTCGCCCCGCTTCGCCACCGCCACCACAACCCCCACCGGCCTGCCAGTCACCTTCACCTACAATGGCTCCGCCACCGCGCCAACCACCGCGGGCAGCTACCCTCTGGTGGGCACGATCAACCATGCCAACTACGCCGGCACAGCCAGCGACACCTTTGTCATCACACCCGCAAGTGGCACGCTTGCCTTGGACAATCTCACCACCACCTACGACGGCACGGCACGCAGTCCCACGGCCACCGCATCTCCCTCCGGCCAGACCGTCATCCTCACCTACACCGGTACGGGGAGCACGACGTACGGCCCGAGCACGACCGCGCCAACTGACGCAGGGACGTATGCGGTAACGGCGACCTTCGACGCTGGCAGCAACTACGCCGCGACTGCGACCGGCACCTTCACCATCGCCTCCGCTGCGCAAACGATCTCCTTTGCGCCTCTCCCCGACCGCCTCACCGCAAGCGGGCCGCTCGGCCTTGCCGCGACCAGCAGCAGCGGGTTGCCTGTGAGCTTCACACTGGTGAGCGGCTCGCCCGATATCGCCACACTGGCCGGCAATCTCATCACTCCGACGGGGGCCGCAGGAAGCGTGACAATCCGGGCCACCCAATCCGGCAGCGCCAACTATCTCGCGGCGCCGGTGGTGGAACGCAGCTTCCGCTTCGTCCATGACGCGTCTGCGCCGGTGCTGCTTGCTTCTCCCAGCGACACCACGGCCCACGTCGGAGAAACGATATCGCTCTCCGCCACCGTCGGCGGCGCGCCGACTCCCACGATGCAATGGCGTAAAAACGGGGTCGATATCCCGGGCGCAACCGACACGCAGCTCAGCTTTGCCAGCGCAGCGCTCAGCGACACGGGCTCGTACCAGATCGTGGCGACCAATCTCGCCGGCTCCATCGCAAGCACACCCATCACGCTCACCGTCACGAAGCGCCCGCAGACCATCACATTTCCCGAGACCGCCTCAGCCTACCCCGCGGCCTCGACGGTAGCGCTACGAGCCACAGCGAGTTCAGGACTCTCCGTCACCTACACGCTCATATCCGGCTCCGGCACGCTCACCGGCAATACGCTGACAGGGCAGAGCGGGGAAATAGTCATCCGTGCCACGCAGGCAGGCGACGGCCAGTACAGCGCCGCGGAACCAGTCCAGCGCACCTACCGATTTATCGCGGGCGCAGTATCAGCCTTCATCAGTGTGCCACCGGCCGATCAGACCGTGCTAGCGGGAACGAACGTAGTGCTGCACGCGAGCGCGCTGGGCGCTCCGACACCTACCTTTCGCTGGCAAAAGGAGGGCGCAGATATCCCTGGGGCTACCTCCGCGACGCTGACAATTTCGCGCGTAAGCCTCGCCGATGCCGGCCGCTACACCGTGATAGCCACCAATCTTGGCGGCTCCTCCCAAGCCTCCGCCCAGCTCATCGTGCGCGCGGCACCGCAGATCATAGCGCAGCCTGCAAGTCGCACTGCCACCCTTGGCACGGCCACCACGCTACAGGTGACGGCGACTGGATTTCCCGCGCCTACTTACCAGTGGCGACGCAATGGCGTGGGCATCGGCGGGGCCACCGGCTCCACTCTCACCTTTCCTCGCATCAATGCCGGCGATGCCGGTCTCTACGACGTGGTCGTAACCAACGCCCTGGGCGCCGTCACCAGCGATGCGGCCACATTGACCGTGCAGCCCAATGCATTTGCTGGCGGGTACTTCGGCCGATTCACGACCGGCGAAACAAGCGCGGGAAATCTCGCGGTTTATGTCCGGCCAGATGGCACTGCGGCGCTCTTCGGCCACCTGCCCGGGCTGCAGACCGCGGTCATCACGCTGGCACTGCCACTCGATGACACCGGCCGCTTCTCGGTGAGTGCCACCACGCTCGCCCGCACCCCCACCCCGGAATCTGCATCCGCGCTACCGCCGACATCCGCGGCACCGCGGCCAGTTACGCTCTCCGGGCGGATCGATCTCACCACTGGCACCCTCACCGGAACAGTGGCGGAACTAGGCGTGGGCATGGAGGGTACGCGAAGTGCCATCGACGGGCCGGCTGCGGCGCAGGCAGGTATCTATCAACTCGCCGTCGTCGGAAGCGCCAGCGGGCGCGGCTATGTGATTGTGGGCGCCGACGGCCGAACCATGCTTTTCACCGCCGACGCCAGCGCGCTCGACAGCCTCAGTGGCTCCATGGTGGGCACCCGGCTGGAGGCGACCTCGGTCGGAGGCACACCGATAATACTCACCTTCGGCGCAAATGGCGTGCTCTCGGGCACGGCGCGAATCAACGCGAGCACGACAGTTGCCCTCTCCGGAATCGCCGAGGGCGCGGCGGGCACCGAGCGCTTGATCAATCTCTCCACCCGCGGAATCACCACCCCAGCATCGCCGCTGATCGCCGGCTTTGTGATCACTGGCACCACTCCCAAGCAGGTGCTGGTGCGCGCGGCAGGCCCGGCGCTGGCAGGCAATCCATTCAATGTGGCTGGCGCGCTCGCAAATCCTTCACTCCAGATCTTACGCGGCACCGCCTCGGCCGGACAAAACGACAACTGGGGCACGCCCGCCGCCAACGGCACTGCGGTACGAGCGGCCAGCACGCAAACGGGCGCATTTCCGTTTGCCAATAACAGCGCCGATGCGGCGCTCGTCGCCACCCTCC
This sequence comes from uncultured Opitutus sp., assembly GCA_964480585.1. GTDB lineage: Bacteria > Verrucomicrobiota > Verrucomicrobiia > Opitutales > Opitutaceae > ER46. The sequence goes on from CAYZPV010000017.1 coordinate 70,527, forward strand.
AGCCAGGCGCCTATACCGCCGTGATCGGTGGCGGCACCGGTATCGTGCTGGCCGAGGTTTATGAGGTGCTCGCCTCGAGCGAGGCGCCCGGCACACGACGACTCGCCAATGTCTCGACGCGAGCCCTGGTGTCTCCCACGACGCAATTGATCGCAGGCTTTGTCATCGGAGGGAGCGCGCCGCGGCGCGTGCTCATCCGCGGCGTCGGCCCAACCCTGGGAAGCGCACCTTTCAATGTCGCGGGGGTGCTTGCCAACCCCCAGATCACCGTCTTTCGGGGCGGCACAGCCATCCGGAACAACGACGACTGGTTCCGCGATGCCACGGCCGCTGCCCTGCTTCGCACCGCGGCGGCAAACGCGGGCGCCTTCGCCCTCGGAGCCACCAGTCTGGATGCCGCGCTGCTCGTCTACCTCGAGCCCGGCGCCTACACCGTGCAGGTCACCGGCCCCGCCAATGCGCAGGGCGCGGCGGCCAACGGCATTGCACTCGTGGAGATCTACGAATCGCCCGAGTGACCTCAGCCTATCTTTCGCGAGCAGCCAGCTGATGCCCAGAGCAGCGCGCGAGCCGCGCCCATTAAACCAGCGACATGCCTTTCGGGACGCGCACGACCGTGGTGCCGGCGATCTTGTCGTGCCAGGTCTGGCGGTCGTCGTCGAAAAGCATCCAGAGGAAGCCGAGCCCTGCGACGGCCATCGAGAGGAAGCAGCTCAGCGCGCGCACGACGGCGGTAGGCCAGTCGATCACACGATTATCGACGCGCACCACCTTAAGGCCACACACGATGCCGCCAATGGTCGTGCCACGCAGTTTCCACATCACAGCTCCATAGATCGCTAGCGGGATCAATACCTGCGGCGGATTGAAGTGATGCATCCTGGGCAGGAAGTTATTAAGCATAGCGCAGAGGATGCCAACCAAGACCAAGTCCAGGAAAAGCGCCGCCATGCGGATCATAAAGCCTGCCCGTGGCAGCGTGGCAGACGACAAGAGCGGAGGCGGCACATAGGCGGGTGAAGGCGGCACCGTGGGGATTGGCGGCGGAGGGACCGACGGCTGGCCAAAGCCGGCCGAGCTTGCGCCGAGGCTGGCGACCGATCCGCGGATAACTTCTTGCTGGGGTGGCTCGACGGTCGCTTGCACAGGTGAAGGAGCAATCTTGGACGGTGCGGGCTCGACAGCGGCCGGCACTACGGAAGGAGCAGACACGGGAAAAGCACTCGGCGCAGCAGCGCCGGGAACTGGAGCCCCCCCCAACGGAGCCCCGGGAGTCGCAGGCATAGTTACGGGCTTCTCGCGCTTGAGGGACTGCGCGATAGCATAAACGACAACGCCCAGACCGAGCCAGCCGAGGAGCTTGTAGGTGAAAAGCCCGACTAGCGGCACCGTGTAGAGCAGCATTACGAGCAAGCCGCCCACCAATACGGCAAACGCCGGGTGCCCCAGCGGACCATCGCCGAAGAACCGAGTAAAGCGCCGGCCTACCCACGCAAGCATGACGGCTTTGCCAAACAAGCCGGCGATAAGTAGCGCAAAGCCGACAAAGGGCACCGCGATGGCGCCGATGATTGTAGAGACCAGCAATACGAGGACGATCGGAGTGAGAAAAACCGTGAGAAACGAGGTCCAGATAGAGGGCCCAGGCCGGGTCTCGAAAAGCGCCGCGCAGCGTTCGATGCCGCGGGAGAAAAGCAGCGCGAGGACCACGTAGAAGGCCAGAAAGGAGAAGGCCACGCCCCACGCCCAGCCCAGGTGGCCGCCGAAGGCCAGCAACCGGCCTAGAATAGCGCAGCGCCTAAGCCAAGTGGCCAGCCACTCCATGTCGCCGAAGTCCCCGATGAATGGCACGCGCACCACATTGCCATGGATGACGGCAGCAGGGTCTTTTTTCAGCACTCCCCCGACAACGATAGCATCGCCCTCGATGATCGCTTTGGGGCCGAGTTCGAGATTACCAAGCACGGCTACCGCTCCGCTCCGCACCCGCGCATTGATGCGGGAAGTGCCCAGGACGGCGACTGCGTTGTCATCCACGGGACCATCGATCTTGAGGGAGCCAAAGATCGCTACTGCCGCACCGCCGACGGTGGCGTCTGGCCCGATGGTCGTATTGCCAAAGATCGAGACGGCATCACTGGTGGCTTCGCCGTCAACCGTCGTCGAACCGAAGATCGAGATGGCCTCGCGAGTCCGGGTGTGGGCTGGCACATAATGGTCGCCGACCGGGATATTGTCGGAACCGTTATTCATGCGCGACCGACGCTCCGGCGCAGCGCCGCTCTTGGCAGGCTGCTCGGGCTGGTTATCGAGGCGGCGGAGCGGCGCTTCCTTCTCGACAGGCTCGACTGGCGTAGGGGATGGCTCCTGCGCGACGCCAGCGAGCGCCAGAGCGCACCACGCAGCGAGCGCGACAAACAGACGAGGGAAATGGAACGTGGTTTTCATTAAACAGATGAAGCGAGATATACGGGAGAGGGTCGCCGCTCAGGACTCCGTGCTGCGCAGCGCGCGATAGGCCGCCGCGCCGAGGCCAAAGATGGCGGCGTAGGCAGCCACGCAGAGGGCGAGGCCGCCATAGATCCAAAGCGGGGGAATATTGCGCGCGAGAATATCGAGGAAGCTACTGACCGCGTGGCCGAGCGTGCGCGCGCTCTCGAGCCAGCCAATCTCCGTGGCGAAAATCGTGCGATACTGCGCCACCTCGAGACCGGAAAAGAGCCAGATGGCGCCCGAGACGGCCAGCTTGGCGACGAAAAGGGCCGCTACGACGAAGAGCGCACGAGCTGCCGGCGGCCAGTGCGCAAAGCTTTTGCGCCACCAAGGGAGGGCGGCGCGGCGGGCCAGCTCGGCCAGCACGCGCTCCTCCAACGCACGGGGGGCGCGGCGAGGCGGCAGCTCCCGGAGCGTTTGGTGGACGAGCCTTTCCAATTGCGCTTCGCGCGAGGGTTTTTCGGGAGAAGGAGTCATGACGCAGTCAGGCAAGGGTTTCGTGGGGGCCGCCGCGGGCGAGGATTTTGGCGAGTGCAGCGCGGGCGCGCAGGATATCGGTTTTCACCTTGGCGAGCGAGACCCCGGTCTTCTTTGCGATCTCGTCGTAAGGCATGTCTTCGTAGTGATAGAGCACCAAGGGGACGCGCTGGTGCTGAGGAAGCTTGGACAAGGCCTCTTCCACCTGGGCGCGGCGATCGGCGGCGTCGACGCTACTGAAGAAGGTATCAGGTGCAGCAAAATCGACCTCGGGCGGCTGGCGGTCGTCGTCGGAATCGTCGCGCTTGAACTCGGAGAAAAACCTCCAGCGGTTGCGATAGCGGGAGAGATGATTGAGCGACAGGTTGGTCGCCACCGTCTTCAGCCAGCCGCCCGCAGTTGGGCTCGTCGCAAGATGGTCGTAGTTCTCATAGGCCTTGAGAAACACTTCCTGCGAGATATCCTCCGCCTGCGCATCGTTGCCGGTGAGGCGCGCGGCGGTTGAGAATACCATATCTTGGTAGTTTCGCATGAAGGTGGTGAAATCTGTCACCGGACGTGAGCCGGCTGCGGTGGTCTGCACTGGAGAAGCATCGTTCCCCGGCAGAACCCCACGGGGCTCCCCAAAGTTGCAGGAATCTGCAGGGTCTTTGGGAGGCGCGCTCACCCCGTTGTATTAGCCTCTGGAGCGGCGACTTAGCAAGGTCGACACAGGCCTGCCGCCGACGGAAACAATCCCCAAAGGACGCCGATGGTCGAGGGGTACATGCACAGATGCCGCCGTAGCTACGGCGGCACAGGCCAGCTTTCCTCTTCAGTGAGAGGTAGCGGCAAACCTCACATCACTGCGCAGAGCAGCACGTAGTGCGCACGGGCACGGTTGGCGCAGTCCTCGAGATCGGCCTCGCTCACGTTGGCAAGCGTCAGCTTGGCAGGGGAAACGATCCAGTCGCCTGCCTCGCCTGGGAGATCCAGGCCAAAACGTGCGGATACACCGCACGCGAGATTCAGCACGCAGGCGCTCACATCCGAGCTCTCCGGGTTGCCGAGCGGATTGTAATGACCACGAACCGACTCGATGAGCTCGGCGGGGAAGCGCCAATGCGTCATCAGCATTGTCGTCACCTCGGCGGAGGTGATGCCAAAAGTCTTCTTTTCCCACTCCAGGACGGAGGGCCATTCGAGTTCACCAGGATAAACCTGGCCGAGGGCGGCACCATCCAGCACCACGCGCCCGATCGTACGCATGAGCCCCGCAGAATAGGAAAGCCCCGAATCGAGACCGGCGCGGGCGGCCAGCACTTCGGCAGCGGCGGCAGTGGCTACAGAATTTTCCCACAAGCGACTGGCCGGCAGGCGATAAGCTACAAGGTCGCTCTGGCACACCTGCTGGGTAGCAGCGAGACCCACCAAGCGAAATATTTCCCCGAGGCCTACCCTTCCCACCGCCATGTCGAGCGAGGTCGTCTTTTCGCGCAGACCGAAAAGCACGCTGTTGCTCATCCTGATAACGTGAAAGGTGAGCGCAGGATCGAGACGGATCAGCTTTACAATCTCCTCCAGGCTGGTGTCGGGATCCAATAGGAGGTTGCGCAAGCGGCTGAAAGTGGAGGCGGCGGGCGCGAGTTTGTTGCCCAGAGTAAGGATGGTTTCGCGCGTGAGAGACATAGCCGGGGACGATAAGTTGCCCCCCACATCGGCACACCCGGATGGCAAACTAAGCGAAATCAGCCGCGGCTACCGGCAGGCCGACACCCTAGCCCGAGCCAGCCTCCAATCAGAAATCAATCGCCTTCAGATTTCCGATTTGCACCTCAAACCGCTCATCGAAAGGGCGCACGCGCTTCAGGTCTGTACGCTGGAGCTCAAGCGACCCACCCATATTGAAGAACAGAACCGAGGCGGCGGCATCGCCCGACACCTTTACCATCGTCGGCGGATGCTGCGGGTCGATCTGAGCAAAGTCGATGCTCCCCTCGCCTGACTTCACCTTTACCACGAGCTTGGAGCGGAAGGACTCGCGCAGCTTCGCAGATACGTTTTCCAAGACGCTGCCCTCTTTCCGCACACGCGCATGCACCATGAACTTCTCCGGTGGAAATCGCTCGTTGCCCACTTTGCGCAGCGGGATCTCGTACACGAGGTGCGTCGCTGTCTCCGCGGAAATCGAGGCGCGCGGCACATCGATCACCTCGCCCAAGGCGACGCGCTTGGAACTGCGCCCACCCATCTGCACGCCGGATATGGCTCCCTTGGTCGCTTCCGCGGACTGCTCGCCACGGCGCCGGTAGCGCGCACGGTCGCGATCGGAGGGCTCTTTGCCGTCGATCTGCAGCGGCATCCACTGCTCGGCATAGGGCTTGGACGGATCGTAGCGGATGAGATGATCCGATTTCACCTTGCCCTCGTGGTCGCGCATAATCCTGCGCTCCGTATAGGCCCATCGGCGCAGATCATCGGCCGTCTTATGCAGCAGCTCATTGAGCAAGGCAGCCTCCGCGGGCGTAGCGGGGCGTGCGGTGGCACCCGCCCGAGCCACCATCAATAGAGAGCAGGCGAGCAATAGGAGGCAGCGAAGCATGCGAGTGGGAGCCATGGCTGAGCGGGAATGTTCCGCACACAGCCGCTCCGCCGCAAGTCCGACCGGCGACAAAGGGGCCTACTTTTTCGCCTCAGTGACCACCAGCGTCGTCTCCCGGCCAGGGATCCACTTGCCCTCGCGTTGGAGGGCAAACCGAAGTTTGTAGGTGCCGGGCTTCCGCGGTGTCACGGTAAGACTGCGCGAATGCCGCTGCGTGGGGGAGAAGGTGATCTCCCGCTGGGTATCGAGCGTCAGTGCTTGCGTATCGGCACCGTTATCCCAAGCCCAGCGGCCAGAGGGATCGGCCCAGTCGAAATTATGCCCGGTGATATCGGCAGTCTCGCTGGTAGCCACCGAAAGCAATGTGAGCGGCTGGCCGACTGCCAGCGTATGAGGCCCCTCCGGGAGCATGCTCACGCTCCAAGGAGCAGCTTTATCCTTCACGGTAAGCTCGATGGTCGGCGACTCCGTCCATGCACCGCCGTCCAAGGCACTGAACTTCAGGAGATACACGCCGGCGCGCTTGGGCGTCACGGTGATGGTACGCGAACTGGAGCCCGAAGCGCCAAACCACTTTTCCTCCACTTCGCTAAAGTTCAGCCCTTCGGAGGTACCCTGCCATTTCCAACGCCCCTCGGGATCGCGCCAATCGAGATGGTGGGCCTCCATTGTCCTATCGGCATCCGTCGCATCCGAGGTCAATGTGATCGACTCGCCCAAGGCGATAGTCCGCGTAGGCTCGCCTGGCGTGAGTGTGACGGTGGGGGCTTTCTGCGCGTAAACGAGGGTAGCAGAACCAGCAAAGAGGAGGAAGAGGCGCAACGTTTTCATAACGAGGGGAATCCCACGACATGGACCTGACTGGCAAGCGGACGTTTCCTAGGAAATTCCCCGCTTCGCGGCCACGGCATAACGCCTGAAGTCCGTCAATAGGTCGCAGGCACCACCCGCTTGAAGTCGCTCCACGTAAACTCGACGCGCTCTCCAAACTTAGAGACCGAGACTCGCGCGCTCCCGGTAGGTTGCGTCGTCTCGGGGCCCGGCTCGGCCTCATCGGAGAAATTCAGGAAACTCAGATCGGCTCGGCCAGCCGTGATACGCGCAAGACCGAGCAGCACCTTTACCGGCTCGCGGACGCTGGCGCGCAAGTGAACGAGCGCCTTGGTCTCTTTGCTAATCGTGACGACCACGCGAACCTTGTCCGTTTGGAAAAGCCAGTTCTTATCCCGGCGAAGCGGCACCTCGAAATCGATGGCAGCCGGCGACTCAGAGACGACTCGAGCGGAGCGGAAATCAAAATAGTCGCCAATGGGTGAATCGAACTTACGCCGTTCCTTGCGAAACTTCTTCCTGGCCCACGCCTCCTGCTCCTGCGCCGTGGGCGGACGACCATCGATAGCGAGCAGAGTCCATCGGGCATTGCCCGGGCGCGACGGATCGTAACGCTCGAGGCGCTCCCGTGGCCCAGCGTCGTCGAACTCGACAGCGCGCTGGGTAAATGCCCAGTGGTCGCGCTCCCCCAGCCAGCGCTCGACCGCGCCTTCCAGCAACGGCTCAGCTGCCACGGGCGCAGCCGCAGAGGCCAGCCACGGGAAGATCAGCCAAAGGGCAACTATGCGCAGGACGATCACCTGCGCTTGGACAGCCTAGGCCGCCGGCAGTTCAGGCCTGGGGCAAGGCGCCCGGCTCCCACCGGGGCAGATCGATCGCAAAGATCGATCCCTCCCCGGGCGTGGACTCGACCGCCAACTGGCCCTGATGCAGCACCACCAACTCGCGCGCGATCGAGAGGCCTAGTCCCGTGGAGCTTTCGCCAGCAGTGGGCCGGGCGGAAAGTTTCTGGAAAGGCTCGAAGAGCTTGAGGTAGTCCTCAGGCGCAAGGCCCGGGCCGGAGTCGCGCACTTCAATGCGAACCGCGCGAGGCGGAGCCGAGAGCCGCACGGAAACCTGTCGCCCGGAGGGAGTAAACTTGATCGCGTTGTCGATCAGGTTGTCGATGGCCTGGCGCAAACGATCTTGATCGGCGGAAACAAAGAGTTCTTCCGATTCACGCTCACAGTGGTAGTCGAGCTTGAGCGCTTTGGCTGCGGCGCGCGACTCCGCGGCCTGCACGCTCGCGCGGACGAGAGCGGCGATCTCCACCGGGACACACACAAGCTGCAAGCGACCGTGCTCAAGCGCTGAAAGATCCAAGAGATCCCGGATGAGCGCCAAGGTGCGGTGGCCCTCTCCTGCAATCGCACGCGCCAGGGACGCCACGTGCGCCGGGTCGTCCGGCTCCTGGCGGAGGGCTTCCGCGCCGGCAATCATCGCAGCCACAGGTGCCTTGAGATCATGCGAAGCGATGCCGACCAAGCGGGTCTTCAGCGCGTCGGCCCGCTCGGCAGCCTCCTTGGAGGCCCGCGTCTCTTCCAAGAAACGGCGCTCGGCCGCCTGCTTCACTCGCTGGCGGCTCACGATCGCCGCCAAAGCCACGCCACCGGCCAGTAGAAAGCCGAAAAGCCAGTAACCCTGCGTGCGCGCCGCCCGCAACTCGATCGCCTGGGCCTCACGGTCGCGCTGGAGGAGGTCGATCTCGTGCTGGCGACGCTCGGCATCGTAGCGGGCATTGAGTGCGGCGACCTCTTTGCGCGTACGCTCCCCCATGGCCTCGTTATTGGCCTCGCGATACTTCAACTGATACTCATAGGCCCCGCGGAAATCACCCTTCGCCGCGAGGACGAGGGCAAGTTCCTCATACACGTTGGCCGAGAGCAGAGCCGTTTTCAAAGTCTGGGCGAGCGCCTCCGCCTTGCGCAGGTGGGCGAGCGCCTCATCGAGCCGCCCCAAACCTCGCAGCACCTCCGCCACGGAGTGATGCAGGTTGGCGAGGTTGCGGTTGTAGCCGAGCGCCTCGTAGATCCGCTGGGCCTGGGCGTAGTAGGCGAGCGCCTCCTCGCGTTCGCCGATGGTATCGGCCGTCGCCGCGAGATTGAAATACGAGTCCGCCATGCCGGGGCGGTGGCCGAGCTCCTCACGCAAGGCCAAGGCGCGCCGGTGCGTCGCCCGGCTCTCCTCGGCACGCCCGAGCCGCAGGAGGAGAAAGCCGTAGTTGTTGAGCACATCGGCCCACGCGATGCGATCGCCGGACTGCTCCGCGAGCCGCAGGGCAGTCTGATAGTGGCGGTCGGCGGTGGCGAGATCATCGAGGTCGCGGCAGGTATTACCGGCGCCGCTGTGGGCGCGGGCCGCGACAGCCCACTTGCCGATACGCTCTGCCAACGCGGCGGCAGCCCGATAGTGCTCCAAGGCAGCGGGAAAATCCGTCATGCTCCACTTGGTGAGGCCCAGCAGGTAGAGATACTCGGCCTCGAGCGCAGGATCGGCGACGGTGCGGGAGCTCTCGAGCCCCGCCTGTACCGTCGCCAACGCATCGGCATAGTCGCCGCGGCGGCGCTGGATCGCAGCGCGACGCAGCTCCACAAAGGCGCGGTCGTATGGAGTCTTGGCCGCAGCGCGTGCATGAGCGGAAAGCTCCCAAGCCTTGGCCAGATCGACCGACTCCAGCGCGCGCACCTGCTCGACGAGCTCGGCCACTCCCTGGGTAGGCGCATGCTGCGCCCACCCGGCGGCCGAAATCAGCGCCCAGACCAGAAGCATGCGACAGCGCGACACGGCGGCAGATTCCCACTCGACAACCGCGCTTGGCAATCCTTCGCCACGGGCGGCAGGGCGCGCACTGCGTGTCTTACTGCGAGAAAGCGTCTTGCGGGCTGCGCGCCAGCGCCCAAATTCTCGCGGCTGTGTCAGTCCCCTCTCCTCAGTCCAAGGTCACGGCCATCTCCCCCCAGGCTGCGAACTTCGTCGTCATCGAAGATGAGGTGTTGTTTCTCGATCTGCTCTCCAACCTGCTGCGGCAGCATTTTCAGCCTGCCAGTCTCAACGCTTTCAGCGCCGGCCGGGATGGCCTGAGGCACTGCCTCGCCAATCCGGTGGACATCCTGCTCGTCGATCTTGGTCTGCCCGATATCGATGGCAGGGAGATCATCCGCCAGGCAGCGGCCCAGCAGCGGCGGCCACGAGTGGTCGTGCTGACGGGCATGGTCGATGGCACGCTCCCGGCCGAGCTGGTGGCACTAGGGGTGGCCGGCTTTGTCGACAAGGCGGCCCCGCTGGAGCATGCGCTGCGCGCCGTGGAGCGCGTGCTGGCGGGCGGCATGTACTTCTTCGCAGGAGTCACGCCCAATGCCTCTGGGCTTGCCCTGCGCTCCAGCGCGAGCCGCTCCACCAGCCCCTCGGTCCTTACACCCCGGGAGCGCGACGTCGCGCGCCTCGTGGCGAGCGGGCTCTCCTCCAAAGAGATCGCCCAGCAGCTCAATCTCAGCACCCGCACGGTGGAGAACTACCGCGCGCATCTGATGCAGAAGATCGGGGTGCGAGACACCGCCGGCCTCGTGCGCTGGAGCCTGGAAAACGGCCTCGGCTGAGGCCTCCGCCCCGAGGCGCTTAGTAAAGCGCCTGCTTCAGGTGATCGAAGACCTTGCCCGCTTCGGCGCACGCTTCCTGCCAAACGGGCATGTCCACTCCCGCCATCGCGAGCAAGCGGGGGGTGACAGTCCACAGGCGGGCCTCACCGGGGAGAGCCCGACGGTGCGCAACCACCATGGCGCCCGCAAGATGGAGGACTGCCGCCATCGCCTCCTTTTCCGGCGCAAGATGGCGCTCGATCGCGACCACCAGCTCGTGCGGAAAGCGCCACTCATCGAGAATCGAAGTGGCCACCTCCACGCTCGTAATGCCGAAATGGATACGCTCCCATGCCGAGAAGCCCGCGCCCGCCTTCGGATCGAAGGGCTCCACCTGCCCCCGGCGCTCGGCCTGCGCCACGCGCTCGAGGATCATCACACCCACGCTGCGGAGGAGGCCGCCGGCGTAGGCGGCACGCGGATCCAGCATGGTGCGCTGGGCCAGGGCCTCGCTGGCGAGCGCGTGCAGGAGCAGCGACTCGCGCAGCGCCATCGCCGAGATGCCATAAGCCTGCAAGGCCTTGTCGGCCAAGCCCACGACCGTCGCCACGCCCACCAACCGCGTGATCTCGGCGAAACCGACGCGCGAAACCGCCTCCTCGATCGAAGACGCCACGGAGCCGGACCCAAACGCGGCACTGTTGCTGATGCGCAGCACACGTGCCGAGAGCGCAGGATCGACGCGGATCTGGGCGGCGATCTGATCAAGATCGGTATTCACATCCTCCAACATCTCGAAAAGGCCGCCAAGCACCTGGGGAGCGGCGGGCAGCTTCTGAGCATGCTGAAGGATCACGTCCCGCGTGATAGGGACCGGAGGAGCTTCGAGGGCGACGGGGGGCATCGACTCATACTATCGGCGGAAACTACTCACCCTGTAGGCCCGGACGGTGGTTTTTCGTACGGCCGGCTAGTGCGAGAGAGCGTTTACCGCGATCGTAAACGCCGCCTCGGCCTCCGCGGCTACGGCCACAAGCTGCTCGGCAGAGATACCGGCCATCTGCAGCTTACGCTCGGAGAGCGGCCACCAGCGGCTCTCGCCAGGGAAACTCCGCTCCGCCCGCAAAGAAAGGCCGCCCGCAAGGTTTAGCACCAAAGCCAGCGGGCGATCGTAGTCTGTGATCTGCACGAGGTAGTGGGCTCGGATCGCACGCGACAGCTCGGCGGGAAATTTCCACTCCTCGAGGATCATCGCCGTGACATCGCAGTTATCGACGCCGAAGAGGCTTCCCTCCCAGGCTGAATAGCTCTCCCAGCGCAGCGTATCATAACGCTGCCCGGCAAGCGGGCCGCCGCGGCCAGCTCGATCGAGCACCATCAAGCCCAGGGGACGCAACAGACCAGCTGTATACGCGGCCCGCGGATCGACACCCGCTGTCCGGGCAAGGGCCTCGGCCGCGACGGCGCCGTAGAGCATGTTATCGCGCAGCTTCTGCGCACCGAGGCCGTAGCACTCCAGCGCACGCTCGCTCATACGTGCCGCGCTGGCGGTGCCCACGAGCTTGAGAATCTCGCTAAAGCCCACCCGATTGACTGCTTCCTCTACCGAGGCGATGCGTCCGCTGCCGCCAAACATGGGGCTGTTGCCTATGCGCACGATGCGCGCTGCGAGCGCCAGATCGCGGCGCAGCAGGGCGGCGAGGTCATCCAGCTCGCTGTTCACATCCTGCAGCATCTCGCCCAACGCAGACAGCACCTGCAGATCGGCGGGCATGGTGCGCGCCGCCTGCAGGATCTTTTCGCGCGAAAACGGCGCAGCGCTGGACGCGGCGATAGGCATTCCATTCTCCCATCGTCCCCCCACCCAGAATCTGAAGCGCAAAAGCTCCCGCAAAATACCTGTCCAAAATGTCATTGGCCCGGACGTGACGGACGGAGCCGCGATCTCCTAATCGTTATTACACCAATCCCCTTCCCCGGCTGCGTCCCTGCGGACAGCGTCGCGACTGCGACGAACGCGCCCGGTCGCTTCTCGCGCAATCCCCCAGTTTGCCGAGTCGCTGCTTGCTGGAGCGAACACCTGCTCTCGGGGCGGAGCTTTGGCCAATAACCTACCTCCAATGAAACCGAACCCACCCCTGCTCATGCGCGTAGTGTCGCTTGCCGCCGCGACCCTCGCATTTCTACTGCTGCCTCGCACGGCGATCGCTCAAACCACCGGCACCATCCAAGGACGCGTCTACAATCCCGCGACCCAGCAATACGTGCGCGACGCCGATGTGCGCCTCGAAGGCACCAACCAAGCCACGTCCACGGAGAGCGATGGATCATTTACCTTCAATCGTGTGCCGGCAGGCACCGCCACCGTCGTGGTCACCTACACGGGCTACAATACCGCCCGCGAGACCTTCAGCGTCTCGGCAGGCCAGACTGCGACGCGCGAAATCAATCTCACGAGCACCCAGGCCGGCCAGGGAGGCAGCGTCGTGCAGCTGAGCGCATTCACCGTCTCAACCGAGCGCGAGGGCAACGCAAAGGCCATCATGGAGCAGAAGCGCAATATGAACATCTCTACCTCCGTGGCCTCCGATATCTTCGGCGACGTCACCGACGGCAACGTGGGCGAGTTCCTGAAGTATCTCCCAGGCGTAGACGTCGACTATGTCGAATCCGAGACCCGCGGCCCGCGCCTCGGCGGTATGGACGCCCAGTATGTGGGCGTCTCCTTCGACGGCGTGAAACTCGCCTCCGCCGATGCCAACCGCACCGGCGATCTCGGCCGCGCCACAAGTTTCGAATCCTTCTCGATCAGCTCCATCGAGTCGATCGAGATCAGCCGCACCACGAGTTCGGACATGGATGCCGACTCGCCCGCAGGCACGATCAACATGAAGACTCGCCGGGCCTTCGACCGCAAAGGCCGCCGCATCGGCTACAGCGCGAGCGTGAACATGAACTCCGAGGAGTTTCACTTCAACCGCACCTACGGGCCGGGCGGCAACAAAGAGTACAAGGCCAAGCCCAACTACTCCTTCGAGTACTCCGATATCTTCTTCAACCGCCGACTCGGCATCGTCGCAAGCTACAGCCACGCGGACTCCTTCACCGAGCAGTACCGGCACAATGTCACCTATAATCGCACCCCCGCGCCCGCGCGTGGAGACACGCGGCCGATGGCGATCACCGCCCTGAACTTCAAGGACGGCAACAAGAACATCGAGAAGGATACCTTTTCCTTCACCGCCGACCTGAAAGCCAGCAACCGGCTCGTGCTCTCCAACACTTTCATCTACAATTATGCGCTCGGCCAGTTCTTCAATCGCGAGCTGACCTTCACCGCGGCCAACAACAACGCGAATGTAAACAACGGCCGCCACACCGCTGGCGGCGATCTCACACGCGTCACCACCAACGCCAATGCCCTCGCCAACGCCGCCCTCGCCGGCGGCAACGCCAGCAAGCGCACGCACACCGTCACGATCGCGCCGCGCTTCGAGTACAAGTACGAGAGTCTCACAGTCGACGGCTGGGCGACGTACTCCCGCTCCTTCAACAACTACGAAGCGCTCGAGGAGGGCCATGCGCGAGTCGAATCCCTGAACAACATCCAAAGCCAATGGGTCGCCAGCCGCTCCGACATCACCTCACATGAGTGGACGGTGCAGCAGGTGAGCGGGCCCGACTGGTTTGACCTGGGGAACTACGTCAATCCCCGCATCGGCAACGAGGGCCGCTATGCCCGCACCGAGATCTATACGGGCGCGCTCAATGCTCAATGGGCCACGCCCTTCCGGCGCTTCCCACTGACGCTCAAATTCGGAGGCAAGTGGTCGGAGGAGAATCGCGACAATGGCAACGAGACCTCGTACTACAACTGGTCGTATATCGGCCCCGGCGGCAACATCCTCACCGGCTACAATCCCACCACCGGCGCGCCCACGCTCACTACGACCGGCACCTGGGCCGCGTATCCGAACCGCAATTTCTTCAGCACAGGCAACTCCAACATTCTCACGCTGCGAGACTCCACAGGCGCGTATCGCCCCAACTCGATCCCGCGCGTCGACCCCAATGCGATCGCGACACTCTTCAACGAGCATCCCGAGCAGTTCGTAAACATCGCGACGGCGGATAATTACTACAACGCCTTCATCGCACCGAAGCGTGACATCCAGCAGATCGTCACCGCTGCGTACGGAATGGCCGATCTACGCATCTCGCCCAAGCTCTCGGTGCGCACCGGACTGCGCTGGGAAAAAACCGAGAACATCGCCACCGAGTTCGACCCGCTCACCAATGCCGAGGTGCGCGCCGCAGGCTTCCCGGTCAACACCGCCGCGCGGCCGACTACGATTGCGGGCATGCAGTACCAGTACTTCACCAACCCGAAGGTCGAGCGTCGCAAGGAGTACGACAACTTCTTCCCGATGATCTCGGCGAAGTACAGCATCACCCCCAATCTGCAGTTCCACACAGGCTTCAACAAGGCGATCTCCCGCCCGCCGATCGACTCGCTCACCGGTGCCTGGCTGATCAACGAGGATACGCAGATCATCACCTCGCCCAACCCCAATCTGCTGCCTGAGTACTCCAAGAACTACGCAGCCCGTCTCGCCTACTACTTCGAGCCCGCCGGCCAGCTCTCGCTCACCCTCACGCAAAACGACATCCAAAATGCCCGCGAGACCCGCAACGGCACTGCGGAGGAATTCGGCTTGGGCGACGATCCCGAGTACGGCAGCTACGAATTTCGCTCGCCCTTCAACATCCCGGCGCCGCGACGCCACCGCAATCTGGAGGTGGCGTACAATCAGTCGCTGCCTTTCCGCCACGAGGCGCTGCGTGGCATCACCGTCAACGTCGCCTACACGCGCTCCTACGTAAACGGCCGCCGGCAAGGCCTGCTGCCGCACCGTGCCTCAGGCGGTATCGGCTACAGCTACAAGCGCTTCCGGGGCCGGCTGGGCATCGTGTGGCGCGACGACACCCCATGGGGCGGTGTCGGCGAGTATAACTACTTCCGCCGCCACGATGTGAAGTTCGACCTCGGCGGCGAATTTCGCGTGAATCGCTACATCTCCCTATTTTTCCAAGGGCGCAACATCCTCAACGACGGGCAGACGTGGATGTACGGCCCGACGGATGTCCCCGAGGGGCAGGCCGCAGCCGTGCGTATCTACGAGAACTACGGCGCTAACTGGAATTTCGGCATCAAGGGTACGTTCTAATGTGAAGCAGTCTTAGAATGATTTGATCGCCGAAGGTCAGAAGGCGCGATGGGTTCGTCCTGTCGCGCCTTTTGTAGTTTCAGGGCTGCCGCACGCCAGCGGCCGCCAAAAGGACAAGCCCTGCGGGGAGGCAATCGCGCTCCCCGCCTCAGGGAAAGCGCTCAGGAATCGGACGAATCGGCAAAGGACAGCTCCGGCTCTTCCCGAGCGATCTTCTTCGCCGGCGGAAGGGGAGGGCGATTGCGCAGGACCATCGCCTTGCGAGGAGCGGCCTGCTCCTTCTCCGCGGGCGCAGCCGCTTCGGCGGCGGGCGCCTGCTGGGAGCTGGCACCACTGCCACCCACGAGTAGCCGGAGGCTTTCGACGGACTCCCGGAGGGACCCCGCCTGGGCATTGAGTTCCTCGGCCGCGGCGGCCGTCTCTTCGGCGCTGCTGGCATTGGACTGGGTGACCTTATCCATCTGACTGACGGCAGAGTTGATTTGGGTGATGCCCTGCGCCTGCTCGCTGGAAGCCGTGGCGATCTCACTGATGATGGAATCAAGCCCGGTCGCCTTTTCGGCGATCACCTTGAGAGAGGAGGCCACCTTATCGGAGATCATCGCGCCTTGCTCGCTGTTGCGGATCGCGACCTCGATCTTCGAAGCCGTTTCCTTCGCGGCATTGGCCGAGCGCTGGGCAAGTGCGCGTACCTCCTCGGCCACGACCGCAAAGCCCATGCCCGCCTCGCCGGCGCGGGCTGCTTCCACGGCGGCATTGAGCGCGAGAATATTGGTCTGAAACGCGATCTCGTCGATCGACTTGATGATTTTGGCGATGTCGGCCGAGGACGTCTTGATCGACTGCATGGCCTCGATCATCTCCACCATCGCGCCATTGCCTTGCTCAGCCGCGCCGCGAGTCTCGCCGGAGATCGTCTTGGCAGAACGCGCGCTCTCGGCATTTCGCTTGGTCATCGAAGTCAGCTCTTCGAGGGACGAGCTCGCCTCCTCGAGGCTGGCCGCCTGCTCAGCCGAGCCCTCGGAAAGCGACTGGCTGCTACCGGAAAGCTGCGAGGCAGCACTCGCCACCTGATTCGACGCCTCGTCAAGCGAGGCGCCCATCACGTGGAGGGACTTGTTGATGCCACGGATGACCAGCCAGCCGACGACGACCGCAGAGACAATGCCCCCGATCACGATTACGGCTGCTGTGGTCAGCGCCACCGCCGTCCTATCCACGATCTCGGCAGAGGCGGAAATTGCCGCCGCCTGATTCCACTCCAGCATCTTGCCGGTGTGATCGCGATAAGCGACGAAGAGCGGTTCCACCTTCTCGGAAATGTATGCGCGCGCCTCCGCGGCTTTGCCTTCCTTGAGCAAGGCGAGATAATTGTCGCGCTCCGCACTATACTCGCTGCGGAGCTTCTTCAGCTGGGCAAAGTTGTTACGATCCTCCTCGCTCGAGATCGCCGCCTCGTAGCGCACCATCGCCTCGTCGATCTTCTTGACGTTGGAGGCGAGCAGCTCGAGGTACTTTTCCCGCTGGGCCTCATCGGAGGCGTTGGCCGCCATCAACCCGCGCACCTGCACACGGAGAGCATAGTCGGTGATCGTCGCCATTTCCACCAGGCCGGGAATCACGTCGGATTTCAGGCGAGTTTCGGCCAGGGATCGGATGCTTCTAAGGGCCCACAGCGAATCGCCGCCCGCCAGCAACAGAGCCGCAAGCACGACGAAGCCGCCGAACAAGATACGTTTACCGATAGTCCAGTTTTTCATGAGACGAAGGAGAGAGTAGGGATTCTCCGCCTCGCCCGTAAGCACGAGGACGCGGACCTCACCGAGGCAACGGCTCGCCCCTTCGTTGTCTTAAAGCACAAAGCTACGATTGCGTATTACCACTTACGCCGATCATGCGTATGACTCCCCTCTGTACGGAGTGCCTTTCCGCGGGACGGCACTCCAGCCACAAGGGCAAATCACATGCGGCAGATCAGGAGTTCGCGCTCGTAGACCAACTCCTTGGGCAGGGCGGCGTGAAGATCAATGAAGAGCTCCTCGTGACCGAGCACTTCGGCGCGCCAAGCGGCACGGTCAAAGGCTTGCAGCGCCTCGAATTTTTCCTCCGAGAACTCCATGCCAGTCCAGTCGATATCCTTGTAGCGCGGCACCCAGCCGATGGGCGTCTCCTTCGCCCGGCCGCCCTCACGGACGCGGTCGAAGATCCAGCGGAGAACGCGCATGTTTTCACCGAAGCCAGGCCAGATGAACTTGCCATCGGCATCCTTGCGAAACCAATTCACGTGGAAGATGCGCGGGGTCTCGCTGAGCTTGCGCTGCATGCTGATCCAGTGGCGGAAATAGTCGCCCATGTTGTAGCCGCAGAAAGGTAGCATCGCCATCGGATCGCGGCGGACTTTGCCGATTGTGCCAGCGGCGGCGGCCGTCATCTCGGAGCCCATCGTTGCGCCGACGTAGACGCCACTCGACCAGTTGAAGGCTTGGTAAACGAGCGGCATCGTCGTCGCGCGGCGTCCGCCGAAAATGAAGGCGCTGATCGGCACGCCGTGCGGGTCTTCCCACGCCTTATCCATCGTAGGACACTGCGCGGCTGGCGCGGTGAAGCGGGCATTGGGATGCGCGGCCTTGGCGCCGGTGGCTTTGGCGATCTCGGGCGTCCAGATCTTGCCCTGCCAGTCTGTCGCCATCTCGGGTGGCTCGTCAGTCATGCCTTCCCACCAGACGCCACCCTGGGGAGTGAGAGCGACGTTGGTGAAAATCGTGTTCTTCGACAACGCGGCCATCGCGTTGGGATTGGTCTTTACGCTCGTGCCGGGTGCGACGCCGAAGAAGCCGGCTTCGGGATTGATGGCACGGAGGCGGCCGTGCTCGTCGGGCTTGATCCAGGCAATGTCGTCGCCGACGGTCGTCACCTTCCACCCCTCCTTCTGGAAATGCGCAGGCGGGACGAGCATCGCAAAGTTGGTCTTGCCGCAGGCGCTGGGGAAAGCGGCGGCGACGTAGTTCTTCTTCCCCTGCGGGCTCTCGAGGCCGAGGATGAGCATGTGCTCCGCCATCCAGCCCTCATCGCGCGCCATGGCAGAGGCGATGCGTAGCGCGAAGCATTTCTTGCCGAGCAGCGCATTGCCGCCATAGCCGGAGCCATAGCTCCAGATCTCGCGCGTCTCGGGGAAATGGACGATGTACTTTTCCTTATTGCACGGCCACGCGACATCTTTTTGCCCCGCCTTCAGCGGCGCGCCCACTGAGTGCACACACGGCACGACGCGCTTGAAATCCTGGTCGATGAGCTTGAAGACCTCTTTGCCGATACGCGCCATGATGCGCATATTGACGACGGCGTAGGGAGAGTCCGTGAGCTGCACCCCGATCTGAGACATGGGTGAGCCGATCGGGCCCATGCTGAAGGGCAACACGTACATGGTGCGGCCCGCCATGCAGCCGTGGAAAAGTCCCTTGAGCGTCTTCCGCATTTCAAAGGGATTTACCCAATTATTCGTCGGGCCGGCCGCCTCCTTGGAAAGAGAGCAGATGAACGTGCGATCCTCCACGCGAGCGACGTCGCTGGCATCGGAGCGGGCGAGGTAGCAGCCAGGCCACAGCTTCTGGTTGAGCTTGATGAATGTGCCGCCGGCGACCATCTGCGCGCAGAGCGCATTGTACTCCTCCTTCGATCCATCGACCCAGTGGACCGCGGCGGGCTTGCAGAGATCGGCCATCTTTTCGACCCAGCGGAGCAGATGCTTATTGGTCGCTAGGGGCTTGGCGGCGATGCGCTTTTTCATGGTGTAAGGCTGATATGTCGAGACCCAGGAGTAAACCGGAAACCCGGTCACACGGGGAGAAGAAGGCGATATGTAACTGGCGATTAGTTCCTGAGGTACGCGCAGGTTGCGGAAACGGCAACGCACGAGGAAGATTCAGCCACAGGTGTGCTCACAAGGGAGCCGATGCATGAATACGATATATGCATCACCAGCGACATACGATCAGGATTCATCTGGCTATAAAAAAGGGCGGGCTCTGGCAGCCCGCCCTCGCGCTGGTTTCGCTTACAGCTTCTTGGTCACCTGCAGCGAGTACGTGCGCCCGCGCGCCATGACGTTGTACAGAGACGGCTCGTAGCCGCGGGAGTCAGAGGAGAGCGGGGGCTCGGTGTTGAAGACATTATTCACACCGAGGCGGATGCTCGTCTCATTCAGCCACCGATTCTGCGCCTTGACGCGGTAGGTAACGTGAGCGTTGTACGACTTGGAATCGTGTACGACGTAGCGATACGAGTAAGCGCCGTTGTTGAAGACGGGCTTGATGTAGCTCGGGTTGCCGAGCGAATCCCAGACCGCCTGGGTGGTGGTCGCATTCACATCGGTGAAGCTGCCGATGTAGTAGAAGCCCACCCCTGCGCCCCACTGATTCTTGCGCCACGTGATGGTGGAGCCGCCGCGCCACTTGGGCGTCGCGCCGCCGACAGCCGAGGAGTTGCCGTCGCGCAGCTCCGTGCGAGGAGCACCCGCCGAATTGTAGGCATGGTAATCGTTTACGTACGTCCAATTCGTATTGAAGGTGAACTGGCCAGCCGTGAGCCGAGGGAAGCGGTAATTCACATCGAAGTCGAAGCCGTTGGTGAACTGCTCCGACTTGTTGAAATAGCTCGTGCGCAGGATATCGATCGCGCCTACGACTGCCCGCTGGTTGCCAGGGGCTCGAGTGGCATTGTACGCCGCAAAGGCATCTCGGTCGGCCTGCGTCACAGGCAGACGCACCACGGCCGGGTCGCCTTGATAGGCGGCCGTGCCGCTGCCGAGATCGATCGCGTTGATCGACTGGCCTGCTGCGAGAGCCGTCTGCGTGGCGGCCTGCAGAGCGGCCGTATCGTCGGCAATGCTGCCGCCCGAGGAGATGAGCCCCTTCTGGCGGATCTCATAATAGTCCACCGAGATCGAGAGCCCCTTCACGAAGGGCACATCGATGACCACGCCGCCCGATTTCCCGGTCGAGGTCTCAGGCTGAAGATTACGATTGCCGGATGCGACGCTGCGGCGGTTGGACGGGCCATCGTTGATCAGGTTGGTAACGGGGCTGCGGTAGGTATCGTTGCTCCCAGTGACGGTGCGGATAAGGGTGCCGGTGAAGAGCTGCGCGAGGTTGGGCGCGTGAAAGCCCTCGTTGTACGAGCCACGCACCATGGCCCAGGAGACCGGCTTCCAGTTGATGCCGTACTTAGGCTTCGTGGTGTCGCCGAAATCCGTGTAATCCTCGTAGCGGGCGGAGGCAGAAAGCTCCAGCGACTGCACCAAGGGCAACTGCGTCTGGCGGCCGACGAGCGGCACGACCACTTCGGCGTACGCAGCCGTCACGTGCCGGTTGCCGTGAGTATCTGAATTGGGCGAAAACCCGAGGAAGTCATTGGCCTCGAGCGACAGGCCCGAGCCGGGGGGATTGAGGCCGGCATAGGGCGGGCGGAAATCATCGTACGCTTCGTAGCGAAACTCGCCGCCGAAAGCGCCGCCAATTTTATTGCCGCCCCAGAGCTGGAAGAGATCGCCCGAGGCGCGAAAATCGAGGCTTGCGAGCTTGGAGATGCCGCTGCGGATGAAGCTGGAGCGGAAGGTCTGCTGCACGCTCTCCGGATTGACGTAGTCGCCGGTGACGACGAGTTGGCCGTTCTGTACGCCGAAGGTGCGGGTGAAGGGATTAAAGGCCCGGGCGGGATCCGTCTGGTTGATCGCCTGCACCAGGAGGCTCTTACGGCTCGGCCCTTCCTCGTTCTCGATCACATGCGCGCGCGAGTACAGGGCAGCCGTCTCCCACGTCCACGATGAGTCGAAGATCTTGCCCCGCAAGCCAGCGACGCCGCGATAGACTGACGTATCCACCCAATCAGTGCGGGTCGCGAGGTCGGTGAGACGCTTGTTGGTGATCGAGACTGCGGAAGGCGTACCGGTGAGGCGCGGCGTGCCATCGGTGTTCGGCGCGCCAGTGGGCGACCAGAAGCGGGTGCCAAAGGGATTCCACGGATTAGTCGCCGGCACGATGATGAAGCCATCGGTGCTTTGCGTGATGCCGTCGGGCTCGCGATAAGTGACGGACTCGGCAAGGTACATGCTCGCATCGACAAACGCCGTGAGGCGGTCGTTGATGTCGAACTCCGTAGATGTGAAGATATTCGTGCGCTGCGTCTTGGGCTGGATGACGCGATAGGCGTTGTTGTTCCAGTAATAGCTCTGGGTGACGCCCGCGCGACTGGGGGCCGCAGTGCCAAAGGCCACGCCGCCAGTAGCCGTGGGCTGAAGCACGAAGAGCCCGCTCGCCGCAGCCATCGTCGTGGGCACTCCCGCGGGACGAGATCCGGCAAAGCCGGTCACATTGCCAAACTGATCGGTGGCGGTGACGGTGCCGAGAAGGTAATTGCCGTACTCGGTCGTCGCGGAGCGCGCGTTGAAAGTCGTATTGGTCGATACATTCCAAGGCGCGGGGGCGAGATTGCTGTGGTCAGCCTCACCCGAGAAATCCCGGTCGCGAGAATACATCGCCTCGCGGCGGTAAAGATCGGCGACGATCATGGCTCGCCCCTTGCCCTTCGCAAAGGTAAGCCCATGCGTGAGTGTGGCGCGGTAGTCGTCGCCATCGCCGTAGTCTGTCACGCTGTAGCGGAGTGCGAGTTCCGTACCTGTGAAGCCTCGGCGCATCACGTAGTTCACAACACCGGCGACAGCGTCGGTGCCATACACCGACGAGGCGCCGTCTCTCAGCACCTCCACGCGATCGAGGCCGCGGTTGGGGAGCTGGTTGATGTTGGTGGAGAGAGTGGGCACGCCCGCCTCGCTCTGGCTGATCGGATGCGGGACGAGCCGGCGACCATTGAGCAGCACGAGCGTATTGCTCGAAGAGATGCCGCGGAGCGAGACGCTGGCATTGTCACCGCGAGCGGTAGCTCCGAGCGTGGCCGTCTCGTTGCCGGGCAGACCGGTCACGATCGGCAGCGCGGTCAGCAGATCCGAGGGCTGTGCGGCGTCGCGGATCTCGATGGCCGACTGATCGAAGACGGAAACGGGAAGCACCTTCTCCATTTCGAGCCGCTTGATGTTGGAGCCCGTCACATTGAAGGCTTCAAGCTGCACAGGCTGTTCGGCGCCGGCTACGGCCGGCGCTGAAGGCGCGGGCGCGGCCTGCGCCAGCAAGCCCGCAGGCGCTGCCGCGAGCGCGGCAAACGAGAGCAGCGCCCGGGAAGTGACGGGGCGCGGCGTGAGGTTGTTCAGGTTCATGTTAGGTAGGGTCAGCTCGATCGTTGCCGATCGCAGAGGTTTACTGGGCTGCGGCCCCGGCACGAGTCAGATGCCGGGACAGGAAGCTAAATACAGCGGTTTTCAGGCTCTCTGGCAACGCCGTCTGCTGCCATAAATCCAAGTGAAACATATGACCGATTCCCTCCAGCAGCACGAGCTCATGCGCCACACCGTGCTTGCGTAGCACATTGGCCAGCTCGACCGCCTGGATATAGTCGACGGTGGGATCGGCCAGGCCGTGGACGATCAGCGTGGGGGGTGAGCCAGGGGCGACATGCGTCACTGGGGAGGCAAACCTCCACTTCGCAGCTCCTTCAGCCCGCGATACGCCGATGACGGCCGGCGCGTTGGAATCCATCAGAGCGCCCGTCGGCGTGCCATCGGCCTCGACCACACGCCGAGTGAGGAGATTGCTCATACCATAGAAATCGATGACGGCGCGGACGCGATTCGACACCCCGGCGTACAAGCCCCCCTGGGGCTCGAGTTCGGCGACGTGGGGCGTATATGCAGCCATCAGTGCGAGGTGCGCACCCGCTGAGGCGCCCATCGCGGCGATGCGCTCGGGGTCGACTCCATACTGCTCCGCATGCTTGCGGAGGAAGCGGATGGCATTCTTGCAATCGAAGAGATTGGCGGGCCAAGCCTTGGGCCCGAGAATATAGTTAACGCTGACGAAGACATAGCCGCGACTGGCGAAGTTGGCGCCGAGGTTTCGCTCGCGTTCGGCGGCCTTGTCGCCACGCACCCAGCCGCCGCCGTGGAAGTAGACGACCGCCGGGAGGGACTTACCCGGGCCACCCTCGGCGGGCAGGTAGATATCGAGCTTCTCCGCACGCTCGGGCTCAAGGTAGCTCACGTCGGCCAGCAACCTCACGCCGGCAGGCAGCGGGGCCGGTGGCGAGGCTTTCAGGGCTTCCTCGGCCGCGGAGGCCGCACCACCCACGGCCAGCCAGGCGGCCAGCGCGATCACTCGCAAGACGCGGCTCAAGGAAAAGCACGATGCTAAAGAATTCACGTTGGCGATCACGGTAAAGTATCAGGACTTCGGCGTCGTCGTCTCAGGCGGATTGGCCAGCACCTCGGCGCCGAGCACGGGGTCGAAGTCGCCATTCCATTTCGCAACGACAAAGGTGGCGACCGTATTGCCGATGAAGTTGGTAATGGCCCGCGCTTCCGACATGAAGCGATCCACCCCAAGGATGAGCACCATGCCCTCGACCGGGATTTTTCCCGTGGTCTTCAGCGTGGCCGCAAGCACGATGAAGCCACTGCCCGTCACCCCGGCAGCGCCTTTGGACGTAAGCAGCAGGATGCCGATCAGACCGAGTTCCTCCACCAGAGAGATGGGAGTATCAGTCGCCTGCGCCACGAAAAGCGCCGCCATCGTCAGATAGATGCACGTGCCGTCGAGATTGAAGGAGTAGCCGGAGGGCACGACGATGCCGACGACGGGCCTCGAGCAGCCGGCCTTCTCCATCTTGGCCATCAGGCCGGGCAGAGCGGACTCCGACGACGACGTGCCGAGCACCAACAGGAGTTCTTCGCGGATGTACTTCAAGATCTTCCAAAGACTGAAGCCGGCGAAGCGTGCGATGGACCCAAGCACGACCACCACAAACACCACGCAGGTCAGGTACACACACGCGAGCAAGTAGCCGAGCTGCGCGAGCTTGCCCACGCCGTACTCGCCGATCGTAAAGGCCATGGCGCCACCAGCGGCGATCGGCGCCACCTTGGTGACGATCGTCACGATCCCGAAGAACACCCGCGCGATATCGTGGAGAAGGTTGAGGATGGGCCGGCCGTGGTCGCCGAGCCTGCCCAGCGCGAGACCGAAGAGGATCGCCAGAAACAGCACCTGCAGGATCTCGCCCTCCGCAAAGGCACTCACGAAGGTCTTCGGGATGATGTGCAGGAGAAAATCCACCGTGCCCATCTGGCTCGCTGCACCCGTGAATTTGGCGATCGAGCCGGCATCGAGCTTGGCCGGGTCGGCGTGGAAGCCGTCGCCCGGCCGGAAGACGTTGGCGACGACGAGCCCGATGATCAGCGCCAGCGTCGTCACGACCTCGAAGTAGATTAGGGCCCGGCCACCGACTCGCCCGATCTTCTTCAGATCGCCCATACCCGCCAGACCGACCACGACCGTGGTGAAAATGATCGGGCCGATCAGCATCTTGACGAGGCTTACAAACGCATCCCCCAAGGGACGCAGCTCCACCCCCCAGTCCGGCTTCACGTATCCGAGCAGGCCGCCCAGCACGACGCCGATGAGCACTTGGATGTAGAGCGATCCTAGCAAGCGGCGCAGCGGCGAGCGCGCGGGCGCCAAGGTATCGAAAGAAGGGGCGGAAGGCTGGGTCACGTGGGGTTGCGGACGCTCGGAGTCCGTCGCGTGGCTACGCGACGGAAGGGGTTCTGGCTTCAGATCAAAGCCGAATAAGGCAGATTGTATACTTGTATGCAAGTATAATGTTGGACAATCTCGGCTCACCAGATTTTTGCTGTCTCTCACCCCTTCCGCCATGCAATCACCCGCCGTTCCCCGTCCCTCGCTGGTTGAACTGGGCACCACTGCGACCCGGCCCACGGCTCTCCCCGACCACATTTACGCGGTCTTGAAACAGCAGATTTTATCCTGCGCATTGAAACCAGGTGAACGCCTAATAGAGAAGAACTTGTGCGCCGTGCTGGAAGTATCTCGCACCCCCTTGCGAGAGGCTCTCAACCGGCTCAATCACGAGGAGCTGGTCACCCTCCAGCCCAATGCCGGCTACCGAGTCGCCCCGATCACCTTGGATGGCTACCGCAATCTCACCGAACTACGGGCCATCGTAGAACCTCAGGCAGCGGCGCTCGCCGCCGAGCGTGCGACGTCGGCCGACATCGCCGAGCTGCGCGCCTTGGCATCCCTTGATTTTGACCCGAATGACGACGCGGGCTTCGCCGACTACTGTCGCGCCAATGCCCGCTTCCATCTCCGCGTCGTCCGCACCGCCCGCAACGCGATGCTGGAAAACATCGTGATGTCGGCGCTGGATATGTCGCAGCGCCCCGCCTATCTCCGTATCGGCCGCCAAGTCGATCCCGCCAATCCCTCGGCCAAGCACCACGCCATCGTGGATGCAATCGAGCGCCACGACGCTGGCCTCACTCGCGAGCTGATGGAGAGGCACGTGCTCGGAAGCGGTGATCGCATCTATGAAGCGCTCGTGACCGCAGGCTACAAGTAAGGGGGCTCGCGCCGCACCCACGCGGGATCAGCCACCCAGCATCACCGCCGCCCCAGGCCCCACCGGCACCCGCAGCCAGACCCACACGACGAGCAGCACTGTCCACACGATCAAAAACAGCACCGTGTACGGCAGCATCAGCGCGACGAGGGTGCCGACGCCGGCCTTGGGCTCATAGCGCTGGGCAAAGGTAAGCACCAAAGGGAAGTACGGCATCATGGGCGTGATGACATTAGTCACGCTGTCGCCTACGCCATACGCGGCCTGGGCCAGCTCAGGCGAGAAGCCCAGGAGCATAAACATGGGCACAAACACCGGAGCCATCAGCGTCCACTTGGCCGAGGCGCTCGCGATCACGAGGTTGACGACGCCCGAGCAAATCACGAGCGCGACGGCGAGCAGCGTGGGGCTTTCGTGGATACCGAGGTGCCTGACCGCCTCCGCCCCGCCGATGGCTGTGATCACGCCTAGATTGCTCCAGTTGAAATACGCGATGAATTGCGCGGCAAAGAAGGCCAGCACCACATAGCCGCTGAGCGACTTCATCGCGTCCGTCATGCCCAGCATCACGTCGCGGTCGTTGCGCAGCGTACCCGCAGCCATCCCGTAAGCGAGGCCCGGCAGAAGCCCAAAAAGAAAGATAAAGGCGACCAGCCCGCGCACGACGATGGAGCCGCCAAACCCGGGCCTCGCGGGATCGAGCAGGAAGCCGCCGCCGGGCACCACCCCCCATACCACAGTCGCGGCAAGCGCGAGGGCCACAAGTGCCGCAGCCCTCAGACCGCGCCGCTCGGCGGCAGAGAGCGCGGCCAAAGGCTCACGCGGCACGTCGCCACCATAGCTGCCGAGCCGCGGCGCGACCCAGCGCTCGGTCACCCAAGCGCCAGCTGCCGTCAGCACGAACGCCGTGGCGGACATGAAGTAGTAGTTTGCCGTCGGCCGCACGATGTACGCCCGATCGACGATATGCGAAGCACTCTCCGAGATGCCTGCCAGCAGCACATCGCCGGTGCCGATCAGCAGATTCGCGCTGTAGGCAGCTGATACGCCGGCAAAAGCCGCGGCTATGCCGAGCAGCGGATGGCGGCCGAGCGCGTGATACAGCGCCGCCGCAAGCGGAATCACCAGCACGTAGCCCAACTCGCTCGCGGAGTTTGAAAGCATACCCACCAGGATCGTGACCGGCGTGATCCACCGCTTCGCGGTCGCTCCGATCAAAAGTCTCACACCTGCGCGTATCATCCCGCTGCGCTCCGCCACTCCCAGCCCGAGCAGGCAAAGGAGCGAAGCCCCCAGCGGCGGAAAATGGATGAAATTGGATCCGCACTCCAGGATCATCCGTTGCAAGCCCGCGACCGACAGGAGATTGACGGGCCGGATCGTCTCACCGCTCGTGGGATGCACGGCCGCCACACCCAAAGCACTGCACGCCGCCGATAGCACTAGCACGAGCGCGGCCAGCAGCACGAATATCGAGACCGGGTGAGGCAGCGCATTGCCCACGCGCTCCACTCCGCCGAGAAAGCGCTGGGCGCGCGAGACGGCGGGGGTAGCCGGGGGATGCATGGCGGATGAGCAGGAGCGCCCCGCGCGGGTCCCGTCAATTTACTTCATCGGCTCCACATGCACCGAGACATCCGTGATCCTGAGGCCGGCTGCGGCGATCAAGGCATCCTTGACGGCATGCGCGATGTCATGCCCCTCGCGGACGGTAAGCCCTCCATCAACGCGCACTTGGATATCGACCAGATGGCTCAGTCCGCTTTTGCGCACCCGCACCTTATCCAGCGCGCCGACGCCGGCGACCGCGAGCGCCACGGCGCGGACCTCGTTTTCGAAATGCTCCGGCACTGCGGTGTCCATCACGTCCCCAAGCGCCTTCTTGGCCATGCCCACGCCGTTGTACACGATTACCACGCACGCAAGCAGGGCCGACCAGTCATCGGCAGCCTCCCACCCTTCGCCACCGATGAGTGCGATCGTGATGCCGACAAACGCCGCCGCCGAAGTCACTGCATCGGCCCAGTGGTGTTGGGCCTCCACCCCGAGAGCGGTGCTCCCGGCTTCGTCACCGGCAGCCTTCATCCGGCGCGAGAACCACACCTTGATGAGCACCACGCCCGCGAGCAGCGGCAGCGTCCACCAATGTGGCCCGCGATGCGGCGTCACAATCTCGCGGATAGCGTGCGCGCCCACCCACGCCGCCATCGCGAAGATGAACACGGCCACCGCCAGCGCGGCAAGCGGCTCGGCCTTGCCATGGCCATAGGGATGGTCCGCATCCGGCGGCCGCGAAGCCACCCTGAATCCCGCCCAGACCAACAGCGATGAGAAGATATCCAGCACCGACTCCGCGCCATCGGCTACCAATGCGTAGGTATGGCCAAAGATGCCGCCGGTGAACTTGATCACCGCCAACACCGCATTCAGGGCGATGCCGCGCAACACGAGTTGCGCGCTCCGCTCGGCCGCACGCTGCATCGCCGCATGGGGGTGCGGCACAGGGATTGGCGACGAGGGCGGTGGAAGACTCACGCCGCCGAGCGTTTAGGCCCACGCCCTGCGAGTCCAGAGCCGAGCGCGAGCTGTGTGCGAATTGCACGACCCGCAAAGGCGCACAGCGTGCATCCAAGCCATTGACCGCCGGGGCATTCCACAGCAGTCTATTCAGTCTGCCATGGCCGCCGAAATCAGCACGACGCCCCGCGATCCCGTGAAACAGTTTTCCGTCTTCACGGAAAACCGAGTTGGCCGCCTCCATGAGGTGACCGCGCTGCTCAAGCACCACAACGTGCACGTGATGGGTATCACGGTACTGGATACGACGGATAGCGCGATCGTACGCTTCCTGGTCGACGACGTGGACAAGGCGCGCGAGTTGATGATCAATAACGACTACGCCTACACGGAGTGCGAAGTATTGGCCGTCGAGATCTCCGACGAGTCGCAACTCACGGGCGTGCTGGCCGCCCTGCTGGAGGCGGAGATCAATATCCACTACATCTATAGCTTCATCAAGCGCCCCGAGGGCCTTGCCGCCCTTGCCATCAATGCGGAGGACCGCGAGGTCGCCGCCCAATCGCTCAGCAAGCGCGGCTTTCGCGTGCTGACCCAAAGCGACATCGCGCGCTAATCCAGTTCATCCGCGCCCCCCGTTCGCACGTAGAAGACCTTGCATGGCCGCCCGCGCGAAAGTCCCCTCCAAAAATAAACCCGCCTCTGCCGACCGCGCGGCACGCCGCGCAAAACCAGATACGACGGGGTCGCAAGGGGAAGTGTTCGTCGTAGGTGTCGGCGCATCCGCAGGTGGGCTGCAGGCGCTCCAGGCTTTTTTTGGCGCCGTGGCGGAATCGCTCAACGCCGCCTTCGTCGTCGTCCAGCACCTCTCGCCTGACTTCAAGAGCTTCATGGTCGAACTGCTCGCCAAGCACACGCGCATGGCTGTCCAGCGCGCGGAGCACGGGGTGGCGGTCCGGCCGGGTAATGTCTACCTGATCCCGCCAAAGGTCACACTCACCATCTCCCGGGGCCGTCTCCAACTCGTGAAGAGCGATCCACGCCGGGGCCTCCATCTTCCGATCGACGAGTTTTTCATTTCGCTCGCGCGGGATCAGCAGCGCCGGGCAGTCGCGATCGTGCTTTCGGGGACGGGCAGCGATGGCACGGCCGGAATACGCGCCGTGAAGGATGCCGGAGGCATGGTGATGGTGCAAAGCGAGGATAGCGCCCAGTTCGACGGCATGCCGCGCAGCGCCATCGCCACCGGCCTCGCCGATTTCGTGCTGCCGCCGGAGAAAATGCCGGAGCAGCTCGCGCGCTACCTCAGCCATCCCCTGCTCGCGCCCAACCACGCCACCACGCGCGAGCGCGGCAACATCGAAGCGACTTTGGGAGAGATCTTCACCCTCCTGCGCAGCCAGACTGGGGTGGACTTCTCCCACTACAAACCCGCCACGATCGACCGCCGCATCGAGCGGCGGATGAGCGTCTGCCAGATCACTGAGCTCGCCGACTATGCACGTCACTTGGGCGAGTCGTCGCGCGAAATCTCCCTGCTCTTCGACGAGCTGCTCATCGGAGTGACTTCATTTTTCCGCGATGCCAAGGCATGGCAGACGCTGGAGAAGGAGGTGATCCCCGCTTTGCTGAAGGCCATTCCCCCCGGCGAGCCCCTCCGCGCCTGGGTGGCGGGTTGCTCCACCGGCGAGGAGGCATACACGCTGGCGATCCTTTTTGCCGAGGCGATGGATCGCTTGAAGCTGCATCCTCAAGTGAAGATCTTTGCGACCGACATCTCGAAGAGCGCCCTCGGCGTGGCTGCTCGCGGACACTACTCGCCCAGTGAAGTAGCCGGCCTCACACCCGAACGGCTCGACCAGTTTTTCGTCAAGGAGAGCAACGGCCACCGGGTGCGCACCCGGCTCCGCGAGATGGTGGTCTTCGCCAATCACAATCTGCTCAGCGATCCACCCTTCACGAAGCTCTCGCTGGTCTCCTGCCGCAACCTACTTATCTATCTCAGCTCCACCATGCAGCAGCGACTGCTCACGCTATTCAGCTTCGCGCTGCGTGAGGACGGCGTGCTCTTCCTCGGCGGCAGCGAGAGCATCGGCGATGCGACGGATCGCTTTCAACCCATCGCCACGCGGGCCAATCTCTACCGCAACCGCCGGATTGGCGCGCCGCCGCCCATGCTCTCCAATCCGGCGCGCATTGCACGCCCACGGCCACCAGCGATCGATCCTTCACCGGCCATCCAGCGCGCTGCCGCCCGCGCCAGCGCCGGCGATGTGCCTGCACTCGAGACGGTGCACCGGCAGATCGTAGCCGAATTCGCACCCGCCTGCCTCGTGATCGATGGCCGCGACGACGTAGTCCACATCCTAGGATCCGCCGGCGACTACCTTAAGCTCGGCGAAGGCGGGATCACGCGAAACATCTTCAAACTTACGCAGCACAACCTCGCCAATGCCCTTCGCTCCGCTCTCATTCGCGCGCAGCAGAAAGGGGACCGCTTTACCTATGACAACGTGCGGTACACCGAGGGCCGCAAAACCAAGGTCGTCCGCCTACACGTGCGGCCAATGCTCGACCGGCAGGGGAAACTTACCGGCACACGGCTTATCTTCATCGAGCAAGTAAAAGCTGCTCCCGCTTCGCCCGCCGGGCGCAGCTCACGCCAGAATAGTGCCGACTCGCGGCATATCGCCGATCTCGAGCGCGATCTGTCCCTCACGCGGGAAAGCCTTCAGGCGACCGTGCAGGACCTCGAGACCTCCAACGAGGAAATCCAGGCAGCCAACGAGGAACTGCTCGCAGCCAATGAGGAACTCCAGAGCACCAATGAGGAGCTCCAATCGGTCAACGAAGAGCTGCACACCGTAAACGTGGAAAATCAGTCGCGTATCGAGGACACAACGCGGCTCAACAACGACCTCAATAACCTCCTTGCCACCGCCTCCGTCGGCGTGCTGCTCGTCGACTCGGAACTGCGCGTGCGCCGCGCCTCCAATTCCGCCCTGCAGCTGCTCGACCTCACGGACTCCTATCTAGGCATCCCGATCGAGACCATTGCCCGCATCCTGCACGCACCGGATCTGCCCGCCAAGGTGCAGCACGTCATGGCGCAGGGCCACAGCGAGGAGTTCGAGGTGCGCCGCGCCGATAGCAGACGCTGGACGCTCCTGCGCTGCGTACCCTTCCGCAACGAAACCGGTCGCACCCAAGGCGCGGTCGTGACGCTGATCGACATCACGGAGCGCCACCGTAGCCAGGAGCGCTCCACCGCCCAGACAGAGCTGATCAAGACCGTACTCGATGCCATGGACTCCGGCACCGTGGTGCTCAACCGCCATGGCGAGGTGCTCCTGGTCAATCGCCATTGGGCAAGCATGGTGGCGGCCGCGGGTCACCCCACCCTCGCCAACCTGCAGGTCGGCGGGAACTTCTTCGACCTTGCCCAGCGCTCCAGCGCCCCCTCTGGATTCGCAGCTCCCGCCACCCTGCAGGGCTTGCGCAAGGCGCTTCGTCGGGAACGCGAAAGCTTTTCGACGGACTATGCCGTCGGTCCCGCCGACGCTCCATCTGGCCGCCGTTGGTATCGCATCACTGCATCCCCACTGTCGGCGCCGGAAGAAGGGCTGGTCGTGACCCACTTCAGTCTCACTGCCGCCCAACCGCACGAATAAAACCAACCGCGCCGCCGCACCCTCAGCCATGAGCGACGCCAAATCTAAAGCGACCAAAGCCCGCCGCACGGGAAGCAAACCTCCGATCGTCTCAGAGCACGAGCGGCAGCTCGCGGCTGATTTACAGACTCACCAGATCGAGCTGCAGATGCAGAACCACGAGCTCGTCCAAACGAAGGACAGTTTGGAGCGCTCACGAGCCCGCTATTTCGAGCTCTTCGATTTTGCTCCGGTGGCGTATTTCACTTTCAAGCGCAGCGGGCTGGTATCCACTCTCAATCTTGCCGCCGCCGAGCTCGTCGATGTCGATCGACAGAGGGCGCTGGCCGTGCCGGCCGTGTCGTTTTTTGCCGAGAAGTCTAAAAGGCTTTTCCTGCAACACTTGGAGGATGTGTTCGAGACCGGCACCAAGCGCACCTGCGATCTTTTGCTAGCCGATCGCGGCAACGGCAAAGTGCGCCACGTGCAGCTCATCACGCGCGTCACTCGCGGGGAGATCGACGACGAACCCTTGGCGCTCTCCGCTGCGGTCGATATCACGGAGCGCAAGCTGGCCGAGGAAGAAAGCGCGCGCTTCAACGCCGAGCTCGAGCATCGCGTAGAACTCCGCACTCACGAGCTCGAAGACTCGAACAAGGATCTCGAGTCGTTCATTTACTCGATCTCGCACGACCTGCGTGCACCGCTGCGCAACATGGCGGGCTACGCCAACATTATTATCGAAGACTATGCCGACCAGGTGCCGGCCGAGGTCCGCGGCTTCGCTCAACGCATCCTCGTCAGCAACGAGAAGATGCTCCACCTCGTCGACGATCTCCTGCGCTTTTCGCGGCTCGGGCGCAAACCCCTGGAGCTGGCGCGCACGGATCTGAATCTGCTCCTCCAGGAGGCCTTGGCCGATCTCGCCGCCGAAGTGGAGGGCCGCGAGATCATGTGGCACCACGAGCCCTTGCCGCACGCCGACTGCGATGCGGGCCTCATGCGGCAGGTCTTCGTCAACCTCCTCTCCAACGCGATCAAGTATTCGCGCCCTCGCCGGCCCGCGGTCATCAAGACAGGCTGCACCCTGCGGGATGGGCGCCCGTCGATCTATATCCAAGACAACGGCGTGGGCTTTGACATGCGTTTTTACGAAAAGCTATTCGGCGTTTTCCAGCGCCTGCACACGCCCTCTCAATTTGAGGGCAATGGGGTCGGGCTTGCCATGGTTTCGCGCATCCTCAATCGCCATGGAGGCCGAGCACACGCCGACGGCAAGGTAGATGAAGGCGCGATTTTCTGGTTTAGCTTCGAAGGACTCAAAACCGCGGGCTGATAGGTCGCAGGCGGTGCCGCCCACAAAAAATCCCAGCGACCCGAAGGCTACTGGGATTTGTAAAGGAGCGGCCTTGTCTCGGGGTGGTCGCGTCGGACTAACTGCGGCCCTCTGAGGTCACTGCGCCTGCACTTCAGCCATTTTCTCGCCTTCCAGCTCGTAGAGCCCAGTCATGTAGCCATTCTCGAACATGGCACCCACCTTGAGCTGGCCGTAAAAAGCGACGGGCACATCCATCATGGGCTGCACGCCTTTCTTCATCTTGATCACCACCCACTCATTCATGTTGGGCACGGTGCCATAGCAGCAGGCCATCGTGTTGCGCATGAGGAGCAGTTCCATCACGAGGCCTTTATCCATCTTTACTGGCACCATGTACCCGGTGACGACGGCCTTCTTGCCATTCCAGCTCTTCACCATCGCAGGGATCTGCTCCTCGCCGG
The DNA here is from genome assembly GCA_964480585.1 of uncultured Opitutus sp. GTDB lineage: Bacteria > Verrucomicrobiota > Verrucomicrobiia > Opitutales > Opitutaceae > ER46. Next base: position 104,221 of record CAYZPV010000017.1, read on the forward strand.
TGGGGGGTGTAGCCTTGGGATCGGCAGCCGGATCAAACGGGGGCGGAGTGAAATTGTAGGAGGCGAGCTGGTCAAAGCCCAGCTTTAGATAGCCATTATCCATCTCCGGCGCAGCCAGCGGAGTGACCAGCGCTGGCTTGGCCGGAGCATCGGCCGCCGCCGCTCCCTGATCCGCCGCATGCGTCGCAAACGGCAGCGCAACGAGCACCGAAAGGGCAGCAAGGGAGAGGTAACGCGCGTTTTTCATAGCTGGGAGCCAGTCTACTCAGACTGCCGCTGGCGTCAAAAGGGTTTTTGAATCCGTAGGTGCAATCAGGACACCGGGGCGATCGTCTCCGCCACGGGCGTCCGGTACGCCTTGAGCGCCGGGATGATGCCGCCGAGGGCGCATACGCCAATCATCGCGACTGGGCAGATCCACAACACGGGATGGAAGGTCTTTACGTCGAGCACCACGCCAGTCTGCGCCCGAATCACTTGGGCCACGCCCACGAACAGCGCGACGTAGATCGCCATACCCACCAACGCGCCGAGCGCGCCGATGCAGGCTGCCTCCGCGAGGACCGCGCCAAAGATCGTGCTGCGCTTGGCGCCGAGCGCTCGAAGGATCGCCAGATCGCGACGACGGGCGCTCATGGAATTGTAGATGCTCGCCAGCACCGAGCCGGCAGCCACCAGGGCCACCAGATAGGCGACGAGCGCCAGGACTTGGTCAAACCAGCCGATCTTACTGAAAAGCTCAGCCACAATGGCGCCGACCGGGTAAGCGAAGGTGAGTCGGTTACCCTGCTTGTTGTACATCATGTCCATTTGCAGACCCGCCATCGGCGTGCGCAGTTGGAGAAGGACAGCACTTACATCGGCTGCGGCCCTCGGGTCGTGGCCGCTCATCGTTTGCAGACCTTTGAGTGGGATCCACACTACCCGGTCGACCGGCGTATTCGTCGGCTCCAAGATGCCCACGACCGTGAATACCTCGGCATGCTCTGCCTTGGCGTCGTAAGCGAGGCCGTGAAAGGGTTTGAAGGTCGAACCCACCGTGAGCCCGAGTTTCTGCGCGGCGAAGCTGCCTACAACGGCCTCGCGAGCATCCGCCGCAAAGATCTTCCCGCCTGCGACAAGGGCAAATTTCCGATCCTTCGCATACTCCACGGTCGTGAAAAGCTCGGGCGTGGTGCCGACGAGCCGGTACCCGCGCAGATTGTCGCCCACCGCAATCGGGATCGCGGTCTTCACCATCGGATGCCGGCGCACCGCCTCGAAATCCGCCGCGGCGACATTGCCCGGCGAGGCTTCGAGGTGGAAAATCGCATTGAGCACAAGCTGCAACTTGGACCCGCGCGCCCCGAGCACCGCGTCGAAGCCCGTATTGGTCTGGGTAAACGCCGACTGTGACTGCGTCTTTACCATCCAGACGCACATGAGGAGTCCGCACGCCAAGGCGATGCCACCGGCCGTGATGACCGTCGAAAGCGCATGCTGGCGCAACGAGCGATAGATGAGAAGCGGAAGTGTCATCGAGCGGCCTCCTTCATCGCGACGTTGAGTTGCCCAAAGTCCCTTCTCATCTCAAACTGCGCGAGTACTTCCTCGTCGTGGCTCACCAGCAGCAGCGACGCCGATTGCTCACGGCATACCTCGCGGATAAGCGCGAGGGCCTCGCGAGAGTGCCGCCGGTCCAGGTTACCCGTCGGCTCATCGGCCAGCACGAGCTTGGGCCGGTTGGCCAAGGCCCGCGCCACGGCGACGCGTTGCTGCTGCCCGGTGGAAAGTTGCGCAGGAAAGTGATTCAGCCGATGCCCGAGGCCCACACGCTCGAGGATCTCCTTCGCCTGTTTCTTGTCTGCCCCTCGCGGGCCAAAGCTCATGCCCAGCACGACATTCTCCAGCACGGTAAAGCCTTGGAGCAGGTTGAAAGTCTGAAAGATATACCCGAGCTTTTCCGCGCGCAGCCGATCGCGCCTGGCCTCGCCTAGCTCGGTCATCACCGCACCGTCGATCGTCACGGTGCCCGAGTCTGCCGCGAGGATGCCCGCAATGAGGTGGAGAAAGGTCGTTTTCCCCGAGCCGCTCTCGCCGCGAAGCGCGAGTTGCTCACCGCTTGCGAGCGCAAAGTGCGGCACATTGACGATCTCGACACGCTGCCCCTCGGGGGACACGAAGGATTTCTTAAGCTCGGCAACGGAAAGCATCGGTAGGGCGCGAGAGCGATTCCCAACAAGGAGAGAAATTCTGCCAAACCGAAACTCTTTTTTTCACCCGTGTCACACTCTCTTGCGCCGGATTACAAATCCACTCCCCTTTTCCATCATGTCTTCCTCCAAGAAGAGGCCTACCGCCAAGGCAAGTCATTCCAAAAGAGCCGGCGCCGCCAAGCGCCCTGCACGCCGGGCCCGCGTGAATGTGCGGGCCGTCGACTTCGTCATGTACAACACCAAGAATATCCGCAAAACCCGCGCGTTTTACCAAGACCTGTTCGGCTTCAAGCGCGGCGAAGAGTGGACTGACTGGTGGTCAGAGTTTGCCACCGAGCCCATCACGCTGGCGCTCAATGGCACCGAGCACCACAAGCATAAGGAGTGGGACTGGAGCGGCCCGGCCTGTGTCGCGCTCGCCGTCGACGACGTGCCCTCGGCCATCGCAACGTGCCGCAAGCGCGGGGCCAAAGTTCTCATAGAACCGATAGAAACGGGGGTGTGCTGGATGGCGTGGATCGCCGATCCGGATGGAAACCGCATCTGCCTCCATTCTCGCAAAGATGGCTCAGCCGGCTGACGCACGCACAGGAGCGGCACACCAATAAAAAACGGCGCGGTCTATTTTCCGCGCCGTTGTTGCATCCGTGTCGCAGCGACCCGGTGTAGAAGTCGTCAGGGCTCAGTCCCAGTAGCCCTCGTAAAAGCGCCACGAGGTGCCCTCGGGCTGCCAGCGAGGCGGCACCCAGACAGAGCCACGCGTGGGCGGCACTTCCCAGTGGCCGGCCATCCATTGATACTGGTTGTTCTTCCACGACCAGTATCCAGCTACCCAGACATGGTCCGCGGAAGGCCGCACGGAGGGGATCTCCTGCTGCGCCGCCGGCGGCGCTTGCATGACGACCACCGAACTGGCGCCAACGGGCGAGGGCACCGTGGCGCTGCCGACGGTAACGGGGCCGTTGGGCGTCTGCGCGACGACCGGCACCGTGGTTTGTACGGGCTGGGCCGGCGTGGTGTACACCACCTGCTGCTGGGCAGCGGGCGGCGGCGGAGGAGGCGCGGAGACGACATGCGAGTACGGCTCCGAGGCACAACCGGCAAAAAGACCGATCGCACCGGCAAACAGGGCAAAACGCGCCGCGGTCGATTTCTTGAGATCGAAGGCGCGAGGGGAAGGGAGCATGTTCATACACCTAGGCAGACTGCCGGGCAATGCTTCGGTTCGCGTTTGGCGCCCGACATCACGGGAGGTCCTTTCCCCATCCCGGCCGCCCAGTTTCCCCGGGGAGATTTTCCGAGGGCATGTCAAACCCGCTCCCCAGCGCGACGCACGTTTCCGGGTTTGCCTCGCTCCTGCGGTGCGGCTTCGTTGGCAGGCAAAAACCCATGTCACGCACTCTCGTCAAAGACGCCCTCGCCGACAACGCGCCCAACGACGCGCTGCTGCTCCAGGGCTGGATCCGCACCCGCCGCGACGCGAAGACCTTTTCCTTCATCGAGGTCAACGACGGTTCGTGCCTCAAGGGTATCCAGGTCATCGCCGATTCATCGCTGCCCAACTACGCGGCTGAGATCGCCCGCGCCTCCACCGGCGCCTCGATCGAGGTCCGCGGCAAGCTCGTCCCCTCCAAGGGCCAGGGCCAGCAATGGGAAGTCGTCGCCACCGAGTTCAAAATCCTCGGCGAGGCCGATAGTACGTACCCGCTCCAAAAAAAGGGCCACACGTTGGAGTTTCTCCGCGAGATCGCGCATCTCCGCCCGCGCTCCAATCTCTTCGGCGCGGTCTTCCGCGTGCGCAGCCGGCTCGCGTACGCCGTCCACCAATTTTTCCAGGAGCGGAATTTCTTCTACGTCCACACACCCATCATCACGGCCAGCGACGCCGAGGGCGCGGGCGATATGTTTCGCGTCACGACACTCGACCTCGCTCATCCGCCGATGAACGAGGCGGGCCACGTCGACACGAGCAAGGATTTCTTCGGCAAGAAGACCTTCCTCACCGTCTCCGGCCAGCTCGAGGGCGAGATCTTCGCGCACGCGCTCTCCAATATCTATACCTTCGGCCCCACCTTCCGCGCGGAAAACTCCAACACCTCGCGCCACGCCGCCGAGTTTTGGATGATCGAGCCCGAAATCGCCTTCTGCGACATCCATGGCAACATGGCGCTCGCTGAGGAATTTGTGAAGTACCTCATTCGCGACGCGCGCCAGCACTGCGCCGCCGACCTCGAATTTTTCAGCAAGTACGTCGACAAGGATCTGCTCGCGCGCCTCGACTTCGTCCTGGAAAAGCCCTTCGTCCGCTGCAGCTACACCGAGGCCATCGCGATCCTCGAGCAGAGCGGCCGCACCTGGGAGCACCCGATCGCGTGGGGTGCCAATCTCCAGGCCGAGCACGAGCGCTTCCTCACCGAGGAGCACTTCAAGTGCCCCGTCACGGTCTACAATTATCCGCGCGCCATCAAAGCCTTCTACATGCGCAAGAATGACGGCGAGCTCCCCGAGCGCCAGACCGTTGCCGCGATGGACCTCCTCGTCCCCGGCATCGGCGAGATCATCGGCGGCAGTCAGCGCGAAGAGCGCCTCGACCTTCTGAAGGAAGGCATGGCGTTGCACCACCTCGACGAAAAAGCCTACTGGTGGTACCTCGACCTCCGCCGCTACGGCAGCGTGCCGCACGCAGGCTTCGGCCTTGGCTTCGAGCGGATGCTGATGTTCGTCACGGGCGTCGGAAATATCCGCGACGTGATTCCCTTCGCTCGCACGCCGGGCACAGCCGATTTTTGAGCGGCGCTTAAAAATCCGAAATCACAAACGCCAAAGAGCCAAATCCCAAAAAAATCTCGGGCTTCAACGCTCGAGTCCTCTGGGATTCTGAGTCTTGGGATTTCTTTGGCGTTTGGACCTTTGGTGTTTGTGATTTTCACCTCAGCTAGTTCCACCGTCCCTCGATAAACACATACGAGCCCCCTCGCCGCTCCCAACGTGGTTCGACCCAGTGCCCGCGCCCCCGCGGCGGCAGAGTATAGTGGCCAGCGATCCACACATAGCGCCCACCCGCATAGCTCCAGTAACCGGGTACCCACACGTGACTGCGCGAGGGCCGTGCGTACACGACTTCCGCGCGCGGCGGCGGCGGAGCGACCACGATCACCTGCTGCACCGGAGGCGGCGCAGTCACGACCTGTGTCGGGATCGGCGGAGCCGGCGGCGGGGTCGCCACGACTACGCCCACATCGCGCCAGTAGCCCTCGATAAATACATACCGTCCGCCACGCGACTCCCAACGACCGGGCACCCACGCGACATTGGTGCGCGGCGGGCGCACCCACGAGCCGGGCATCCACACATAGCGCCCACCACGCCAGGCCCAATAGCCGCCCACCCATGCATGTGCGCCGCTCGGCCGCTCGTAGATCACCTCGCGCTGCGGCAGCGGCGGTGCCTGGTCCACGTAAACGACCTGAGGTGCCGCTTGGGGCGCGGGCGTCGAAGGCGCCGCCACCACCTGCACGGGCTGCGGGGCGGGCTCAGCCCAATAGCCTTCTTTCAACACAAACCCATTGCCCTGCCGCTGCCACTCCGGCTGCGTCCAGACGACATTACTCGTCGGCGGCACTTCCCACCGGCCCATCTCCCACACATACGCGCCCTCGCTCCAACGCCAGTGCCCAGGCACCCACACGTGCTGCGTCGATGGCTGATCTCCCGGTGTGTCGTTCCCCGCAGGATTGAGCGGCTTCTCGATCAGCGGCGCCGGCGGCACGGTGGCGACACCGCCGTCATTGGCGGCAAAGCTGCTCGCCGCGGAAAAAATCAAAACGGCCGCTCCCGGGCCGAGGGTCAACCGGCGACAGAATTTCAGGCTCATGGCACGCTTAGACGCAGCTATTCACCGCAATGTTTCGTAAAATGCGGAGCGCAAGAGGCTGATTCGGAACCAGCTGCCTACAAGCCGCCGCCGGCAGGCATGACAGATCCTGCCCCACTCCAGCTCAGAGGCTCCTCCCGCACCTCACACCTTGATCTCGATCCGTTTCCCGCCCTCTGCAGCCGAGCGGTAGATCGCTTCGATGATCACCATGTCGCGGCGGCCCATTTCACCAGGCACAGGAAGCGGCTTGTTGTCGCGCAACGCCACCGCCATGCCGTCGAGCTGCAGCGCTTGCTGGCTCTGGGGCGGCGTGATGCCGAGCGGGCCCTTGTTGGTCGCGACCTTGAATCCACCGTACCCAAAACCGGGTTTGAATTCGATCCAGTTTCCCTTCTCCGATTCGGCGCGGAATTCATCCATGCCCGCGTTGTAGCTCGTGACGAGGTGGGCTTTGGCGCCGTTGGCAAATTCCATGATCCATTCGATGGTCTCCTCGACATCGAGGAAAAACTCCGGGCGCTTCTTCGGGTGCTCGCGCGCGGTCACGGCCACGGGCGCGAACGTGGGGTGATTCGCTCCGCTCGTGTCCGCCGCCATGCACGCGGCCTGCAGGCAGTAGATGCCGATATCCATGAGCGGCCCGCCGCCGGCCATCGCCTTTTCCACGCGCCAGACGCGGCGGTTGATCGGAAAGGCGAGCCCGCCGCGCATCTGCATAAAGGGCCCGAAGCTCTTGTCGCGCGCGAGCCGCATCATCTCTTGGTGCTGCGGCTCGTAGTGGAGCCGGTAGCCCACCGCAAGCCGCACCCCCGCCTCCGTGCACGCGCGGAGCATCGCATCGCAATCGGCCACGGTGTTGGCGAGCGGCTTTTCGCAGATCACGTGGCGCCTGGTCGAGGCCGCCGCGATCGTGTGCTGCGCGTGCAGCGAGTTGGGCGTGACGACGTAGATGACGTCGATCGCCTTGTTCTGGGCGATCTTGGTAAGCGTATCGTAATTG
>CAYZPV010000018.1:0-107956 GCA_964480585.1 uncultured Opitutus sp.
CGCGGGGTACGTTGCCTCCAGCAGCGGATCGAGCACCGCACCTTCGACATACTCCGGCCCCACCGCCAGCACCACCGGCTCCCACCCCGACGCCCGCAGATGCGGCAGCGCCAGCCGCACACGCTGCATATCCGGCGCATTCACCGGCGGAAAATGAGGCGAGACGATCAGGACTTTTTTCATGCCACGGCTGGACGCACCCCAAGACGCTGAGGCAAAGCCCCCACGAAAAGCAAGGTAGGGCGCTATCCTCGACGCCACTCCCCAGATATCCGCACGCCCATAGGCCGCCAAATCTGCCTCGATGGAGGCTCGGTGCCCCCACCGCGCTTCCTCAAGCAAGGGCCATCTCCACCGCACCCTCGCCTCGGTTCCCGCCGAAATTTAGGCGGCCCAAAACTCGCCCTACTTTTTTCGTGCGCTCCCGCCCCATTCCCTCAGATTCGCCCCTCCCTCATGGCTGCGGCGAAAAAATTCACCTTCATCTGCGGGGCCGACGACTTCCTCGTCGGCCGCCTGGGGAAGGAGCGCTACGAGGCGCTCGCCGCCGAGGTCCCCGACGAGTTCTCGCGCGAGACCATCAACGGCTTTGCCGCCAATGTCGGCGAGGTCGAGGGTGCGGTAAATCGCTTCCGCGACTCCGTCCAGACGGTCTCCATGTTTGGCGGCAAGCGCGTTGTCTGGCTCAAGGATGTCAATTTCCTCGCCGATAGCGTCACCGGCCGCGCCGAGAGCACGCTCAAGCTCCTCGAGGATCTGCAGGCGCTCCTCGATGCCATCAATCCCGACGAGGTCGCCGTGCTCATCACCGCCGCCCCCGTCGATCGCCGCCGCTCGTTCCCCAAGTGGTGCGAGAAAAACGGCGACTTCACTCTCGTCGGCGGCGATGCCGACAATGCCGGCGACGCCCTCATGGGCGTCGCTCTCGCGGAGGCCAAGTCCCTGGGCCATTCCTTCGGCATCGGCGCGGTCGAGCTTCTCCTCGCCAAAGTCGGCGCCAATACCCGCCTCATCGTCGAGGAGACGCGCAAGCTCGCCACCTACGTCGGCGAAGGCGCGGCCATCGAGGAGGCCCACGTCGCCGAGCTCACGCCCAATGTCGCCGAGGGCGATTTCTTCGAGGCCGCCGAGGCCTTTTTCAGCGGCGATCTCCAGTGGACGCTCGCCGCCCTGCACCGGCATTTCTTCACCGGCGGCGATGCACGCCCGGTCATCAGCGCGCTACAAAATCGCAACCGCATCCTCCTGCAGGTCCGCGCGCTCCTCGACGCCGGCAAGGCCCGGATGGGCCCGCGCGGCCTCGATGGCCTCCAGCAGGCCGGCACCACCTTCGGCAAGCACTTCATCGGCGCAACCGAGAAGAGTTCGTACAACCTCTTCACGCAAAATCCCTGGTACGTCGGCAAGCTCGCCAGCAGCGCCAAGCTCCCCTCCCTCAAGCGCCTGATCGACAACCAGCAGGAGTTCATCACCGCCTTCGAGGAGATCATCCAGCGCCCCCACGAGCAGGAGGAAGTCCTCCGCGAAATGTCCGTCCGCTGCTTGGCCTGAGGCTGGGTCTTCTGCCCTTTCCCACGACCGCAGTCCGCGGCATCTCCCCATCGCCCGGCGCCAACGCGCGAAGCGCTTGCGTGCTAAATTCCCGGGTCCCACCTCGGTCTGTGCTCTCCCCTCATCGAACTCCGGATCTCCACGACACCCTAGGGGAAAACCCTTTGCGAAGATTACGAAGATTGAATTTCCCCTGAAACCGTCGCTTCATCGCGTCGTCTCAACAGCGCCTGTGCTCGGCTCGTAAACACCGATGAATACACCCCACCCCTCCTCGCTCTGGCGTCCCTCTCGTCGCGAATTTTTGTACGTCGGCCTCCTGGGCACCGTGGGCCTCACGACCAACCAGCTCTACGCCGCCGAGGCCAAGGCCGCCGCCGCCCGCACCATCCCCACCGGCCCCGGCGCCAAGGCCAAATCCGTCATCAATATCTACCTCCCGGGCGGCATGTCGCACCAGGAGTCCTTCGACCCCAAGCTCACCGCCCCCGTCGAGTACCGCGGCCCCATGGAGGGCGTGAAGACCAAGCTCGATGGCGTCTATTTTTCCGAAAACTTGAAGGAGACCGCCAAGATCGCCGACAAGATCACCGTCATCCGCTCGATGACGCACGGCGAGGCCGCCCACGAGCGCGGCACCCACGCGATGTTCACCGGCTACCGCCCGAGCCCCGCGATTCAGTACCCCAGCATGGGCAGCGTCGTCGCCCACGAACTCGGCGAGCGCAATAATCTTCCGCCGTATATCCTGATTCCCAATCAGACCACACCCTACGCGGGCACCGGCTACCTCGGCTCCGCCTTCGGCCCTTTCGCCCTCGGCAGCGATCCGGCCACCGATGCCTTCTCCGTCCGCGATCTCACCCTGCCCAAGGGTATCGATGAGCAGCGCTTCCACGAGCGCCGCGAGATGCGCTCCGTGGTGGATGCGCACTTCAGCGCCCTCGAAAACTCCGACGCCCTCGACGGCATGGATTCCTTCTATCAGCGGGCCTACGCGATGATCAGCTCGGAAAAGGCCCGTGCCGCTTTTGACATCAAGTCCGAGTCCAAGGAGACCCGCGACAAGTACGGCCGCAATCAGGCTGGCCAACGCATGCTCCTCGCCCGCCGCCTCGTCGAGGCCGGCGTGCGCTTCGTCTCGATGACCTACGGCAGTTGGGATCATCACGACAATATCAAGCGCGCCAATGGCACGCAGCTCCCCAATTTCGACAAGGCCTACGCCGCCCTCATCAGCGATCTCGACGAGCGCGGTATGCTCGATGATACCCTCGTCATCGTAAACACCGAGTTCGGCCGCACCCCCAAGATCAATGGCACCGCCGGCCGCGACCATTGGCCCAAGGTCTTCTCCATCGCCCTCGCCGGCGGCGGCGTGAAGCGCGGCTACGTCCACGGCGCCTCCGATGCCACTGGCGGCGAGCCCGATCGCGATCCCGTGAGCGTCGAAGACTACGCCGCCACGATCTTCCATCAGATCGGCATCAATCCCGAGAAAAACCTCATGACTCCCGGCGGCCGCCCGCAGTCCATCGTCAAGGACGGCCACGTCGTCAAGGAACTGCTCGCGTGAGCCAGTCACAGCCCCTTGTTATTGCGAGGGCCCCTGCGCAGCAAGGCTCCTCGGCCCACCACCTGGCCCAGCGCGGCGCGTTTCCCGCCTTGGCCGCGGCACTGATCGCCCTCGCCGCACCCCTCGCCCACGCCGTTGCGCCCAATCTCACCACCGTCACCCCCGCCGGCGGCCAGCGCGGCAGCACCGTCGAGGTCACGCTCGCCGGCGATCGCCTCGCCGACGCCGAGGAGCTCTTCTTCTATCAGCCGGGCATCAAGGTGGACTACATCTGCGAGGCCGCCGACAAGAAGGTAAAGGCCGTGCTCACCATCGCGCCCGATTGCCCGCTCGGCGAGCACCCGCTGCGCGTGCGCACCGCTGGCGGCATTTCCGCCCTGCGCCTTTTCTACGTCGGCCCCTTTCCGTCCGTCGACGAAAAGGAGCCCAATAATTCCACGGCCCGGCCCCAGCCCATCGCGCTTAATACCACCGTCCACGGCACCATCGCGGCCGAGGATATTGATACCTTCGTGGTGGAGGCAAAAAAGGGCCAGCGCCTCTCCGTCGAGATCGAGGGCGCGCGCCTCGGGCGTACGATGTTCGATCCCGTGGTCGCCATCCACGATGCGAGCGGCAAGCAGCTCGCCGCCAACGATAATACCACCCTCCTCGGTCACGATAGCTCCGCCTCCGTCATCGTCCCCGCCGATGGTAGGTACACCGTCGCCGTGCGCGACATGGTCTACGCTGGCGCGGGTCATGTTTACCGGCTGCACGTCGGCACCTTTCCCCGGCCCGCGCTTGCCTACCCGCTCGGCGGCAAGGCTGGCGATACGCTCGCGGTGAAGTTCCTCGGCGATCTCTCCGGCGACATCGCCCAGTCTGTCACCCTGCCAGCCGAGCCCGTCGGCAAGTTCGGCGCCGTCGCCGAGCGCGATGGCCTCGCTCCATCGCCCAACTGGCTCCGCGTCTCCGAGTTTCCCAATGCGGACGCCGACGCCGCGCCATCCGCCCCCTTTGCCCGCCACGGCATCCTTGCCACCAAGGGCAAGCCCGGCGAGTTTCGCTTCACCGGCAAAAAAGATCAGCATCTCGAATTCGCCGTCTACGCCCGCCGCCTCGGCTCTCCGCTCGACTCCGTGCTCACCGTCCTCGATGCCAAGGGCAAGAGCCTCGGCTCCAATGACGATGCCTCCGGCAATCCCGATAGCATGACGCGCGTCCGCCTGCCCGCTGATGGCGAGTACACCGTCCGCGTCGCCGATCAGCTCGCCCGAGGCGGCCCCCTCTACGCCTACCGCGTCGAGGTCACCGAGGTCCGCCCCGCGCTCACGCTCTCCATCCCCGACACCGCCCGCTACGATTACGAGACGCGCAAGTCCCTCGTCGTTCCCCGGGGCAATCGCTTCGCCGTCCTGCTCAATATCAACCGCGATTTGTGTAACGACGATCTCACCGTCGCCTTCCCGGGCCTGCCTGTTGGCGTCACGCTTCAGGCCGACACGGTCCCCGGCAGTCTCTCCGCTGTCCCCGTCGTCTTCGAGGCCGCCTCGAATGCCGCCATCGCGGGCGCACTACTCACGCCCGATGCCTACCCCGTCGATGAGCTCAAGCGCCCCGGCGTCGCTCGCCGCTACCGGCACAATGTCGACTGGGTGCGCATCCAAAACGACACGGTCTACGTCCGCTCCGAGGTCGGCCGCATCGCCGCCGCCGTCGTCGAGGAGATCCCCTTCAAGGTCCGCATCGAGCAGCCCAAGGCGCCCCTCGTCCCCAGCGGTGAGATGGCGCTCCAGATCGTTGCTGAGCGCCGCGCGGGCTTCGATGAGCCCATCACCGTCAAGATGCTGTGGAATCCCCCGGGCATCAGTTCGCAGCCCGACATGGTGATCCCCAAGGGCGCGACGTCCATCGCCTACAAGCTCAATGCCACTGCCAAGGCCGATACCCGCGCGTGGAAGATCGCCGTCATCGCCAGCGCCACGGTCGAGAAGGGCCTCGCTCATGCCTCTTCGCAGCTCGCCACCCTCGAGGTCGCGCCGCCTTTTCTCTTCGGCAAGATCGCTCTTACCAAGGTTGCCCGCGGCCAGCCCACCAGGCTTGTGTGCGCGCTCGATCAAAAGGTGCCTTTCGATGGCAAGGCCAGGGCCACCCTCGTCGGTCTCCCTGCCAATGTCACCGCCGCCCCCGTGGAGTTCACCAAAGACGACAAGGAAGCCGTCTTCACCTTGGAGAGCAGCGACAAGAGCGCCCTCGGCCTCACTAAAAACGTCTCCTGCCGCGTCGATATCATGCAGGAAGGCGAGCCCATCACTCACCTCATCGCCCTCGGCAGCGTCGTGCGCGTCGACCCCGCGCCCGCCAAGCCCGCCGCTCACTCCGCCCAATGAGCCTGTCCTCATTTCCTGCCTCGGCTTCTGCTGGAGGCGCGGTGTCCCCGCCGCGCGGCTTTCAGCCCACGTCCGCCTTCGCCCGCGCCCTCCTTCTCCCTCTTATCCTCCCGCTTGCCGCTCTCGCCCGGCCCGCGCTCACCGATCTCAAGGTCTTCCCCACCGACGTAAATCTCACCACGCAGGCCGATCGCCAGTCCCTTGTCGTGCAGGCCGTCTACGCCGATGGCGTCACTCGCGATGTCACCTCCGAGGCGAAGTACACGCTCGCCGATGCCGCGCTCGCCAGGCTCGATCGCGCCACGCTCGCCCCTCTTGCCGATGGGGCCACCCAGCTCGAGGTCGCCTTCGCGGGTCGTACCCTCTCCGTGCCCGTCAAAGTCGCGCAGGCCAAGGTCACGCCCCCGATCAGCTTCCTGCATGATGTGATGCCCATCTTCACCAAGGCGGGCTGCAATGCCGGCGGCTGCCACGGCTCCTCGCGCGGCAAGGATGGGTTTCACCTCTCGCTCTTCGGCTACGATTCCGACGGTGATTACTATCGCATCACCCGCCAGGCCATCGGCCGCCGCATCAATCTCTCGCTGCCCGAGGAAAGCCTCCTCCTCGAAAAAGCCGTCAACCGCGTCCCGCACACCGGCGGCAAGCTCTTCGAGGTGAATAGCGAGTTTTATCGCACGCTCCTCGCGTGGCTCCAGGCCGGCGCGCCCAAGGACAAGGCCAATGTCGTCAGCGTCGAGCGCCTCGAGATCGCTCCCGCGCAGTCCGTCCTCGAGGGCGCCGGCGCTACCCAGCAGCTCGGCGTTCGCGCCTTTTATTCCGATGGCACCGACCGCGATGTCACCCACCTCACCGCCTTTATCACCACCAACGACGCCGTCGTGAAGGTCTCCCCCGAGGGCAGGCTCACCGCCGGCAATCGCGGCGAGGCCTTCATCACCGCGCGCTTCGATACCCAGGCCGTCGGTGTGCAGGTGCTCACGATCCCCCGGGATCTCCAGTTCACCGCGCCCACCATCGCCACCACCAATCCCATCGATGCCCTTGTAAATGCGAAGCTCGGCAAGCTCCGCATCGCCCCGTCAGAGGTCTGCGACGATGCCACCTTTCTCCGCCGCGTTTATCTGGATCTCGTCGGCCTGCTGCCCACCTCCGATGAGGTGCGCCTTTTCCTCGCCGACAATTCCCCCCGCAAGCGCGAGACCGTCATCGATACCCTGCTCGACCGCAGGGAGTTCACCGATATCTGGGTGATGAAGTGGGCCGAGCTCCTCCAGGTGCGCAGCGCCGATCAGGTGGTGCAGATGAGCCCCAAGTCCGCTTTGCAGTACTTCGATTGGCTCGATGAGCAGGTGTCCCAAAATGTCCCCGTCGATCAGATGGTGCGCACCTTGCTCACCGCCTCGGGTCCGAGCTTCGAAAACCCCGCCGCCAACTTTTACAAGGTCGAGCGCAATACCCTCAAGCTCTCGGAGAACGTCGCTCAGGCCTTCATGGGACTCCGCGTCCAGTGCGCGCAGTGCCACAATCACCCCTTCGATCGTTGGACGATGAATGACTACTACAGTCTCGCGGCCTTCTTCGCGCAGGTCGGCCGCAAGGCCGGCGAGGATCCGCGCGAGACGATCATCTACAACGCCGCCTCCGGCGGCGTGCGGCACCCCGTCAGCGGCAAGGACGTCGCGCCCCGCTTCCTCGGCGGCGCTGCCCCCAAGCTCGATAAAGGCGCCGATCGCCGTGCCGCCTTCGCCGAGTGGCTCACCGCCCCCGATAATCCGTACTTCGCCCGCAATATCGCCAACATCGTTTGGGCCCACTTCTTCGGTCAGGGCATCGTTGACCCCGTCGACGATGTCCGCGTGAGCAATCCCCCGTCCAATCCCGAGTTGCTCGAGCATCTGGGCGCTCGGTTTGTCCGCGATGGTTACGATATGAAGAAGCTCGTGCGCGCCATCTGCACCTCGCGCACCTACCAGCTCTCGTCCACCCCCAATGCCACCAACGCGGGCGACACCCGCAACTTCGCCCGCGGCGCCATTCGCCGCATCCGTGCCGAGGTTCTTCTCGATGTTCTCGGCGCCATCACCGCCTCTCCGGAAAAACTCCGCGGCCTTCCGGCCGGCTCACGCGCCGTCGAGATCGCCGATGGCCGTACCAGCAATTACTTCCTCACTACCTTCGGCCGCGCCACCCGCGAGACGCCATGCTCCTGCGAGGTCAAGATGGAGCCCAATCTCTCCCAGGCCCTTCATCTTCTCAATGGCGATGCCGTCAATGCCAAGGTCCTCTCCGGCGGCCTCGTGAAGAAGTGGCTCAAGGAACGCCGCACGCGCGATCAGATCGTCGAGGAGCTTTACCTCCGCACCCTCACCCGCCTCCCCACCGAGACCGAGCGCACCAAGCTCGCCGGCTTCTTCGGCGAGGGCAAAAATGAGGAGACCGTCCTCAACGATCTCTTCTGGGCCCTCCTCAATGCGAAGGAGTTTGTGTTCAATCACTGAGCCATGACGTCGCGTTTCCCGTCCACGGCGCTCCTCCTCGCCCTCGCCTCGGCCGCCGCCGCATTCGCCTCCGAGCCGCCCGCTGCGGGCAAGAAGGTCACGTACGAGGACGATGTCCTCCCCATCTTCCGCGATAACTGCCTCAAGTGCCACAATCCCGACAAGATTAAGGGCGATCTCGATCTCACCTCTTTTAGCAGCGCCATCAAGGGTGGCGGCAGCGGCGCGACGCTCAATGCCGGCGACCCCGATGGCTCGATGCTCTACAAGACCATCACGCACGCCGAGGAGCCCACCATGCCACCCAATGGCAAGCTCGCCGAGCGCGAGATCGCCACGATCAAGCGCTGGATCGAGGGCGGCCTTCTCCAGGGAGCCAATAGCAAGGCGCTCGCCGCCAATAAGCCCGCTGTCGATCTGAGCCTCAAGGTCGCCTCCACCGGCAAACCCGAAGGCCCGCCCCCGATGCCCGGCCCGCTGCCGCTCGACCCGTCGGTGCAGGCGCTGCGCGGCTCCGCCGTGCCCGCCATCGCCCCGAGCCCGTGGGCTCCCATCGTCGCGCTCGCCGGCGCCAAGCAGGTCTCGCTCTACAATACCGACGATCTCGATTTCCTCGGCGTGCTGCCCCTCCCCGAGGGTTTTCCGTACGACCTCAAGTTCAGCCGCAACGGCAAGCTCCTCCTCGCCGCCGGCGGCCGCGGCGGCCAGTCGGGCCTCGTCGTCGTCTGGGATATCTCTACCGGCCAGCGCGTCATCACCATCGGCGATCAGTTCGACTCCGTGCTCGCCGCCGACCTCAGCTCCGATCAGCGCTGGATCGCCCTCGGCGGCCCCGATAAGGTCCTGAAAATCTACAACACCAAGGACGGCGCGCTCGAGCACAAGCACAAGAAGCACACCGAGTGGGTCACTGCCGTGGAGTTTTCGCCCAACGCCAAATACCTCGCCAGCGGCGATCGCAATGGCGGCCTCGTACTCTGGGAGGCCGAGACCGGCCAGGAGATGTTTACGCTCAACGGCCACCGGGGGGCCATCACCGCTCTCTCCTGGCGCGGCGACTCCGAGCTCCTCGTCTCCGCGAGCGAAGACGGCACCCTCAAGCTCTGGAAAGCCAGCGATGGCT
The DNA here is from genome assembly GCA_964480585.1 of uncultured Opitutus sp. Taxonomy (GTDB): domain Bacteria; phylum Verrucomicrobiota; class Verrucomicrobiia; order Opitutales; family Opitutaceae; genus ER46. Next base: position 9,124 of record CAYZPV010000018.1, read on the forward strand.
CCAGCCTCCGCAGCATCAATGCCCACCCCGGCGGCGTGCTCTCGACCCACTTCTCACACGGCGGCGAAATCCTCTCCTCCGGTCGCGACAACAAAGTCGCCGTCTGGGACGTCGCCGGCAAAAACCTCCGCCGCCTCCCCTTCACCGGAGACCTCCCCAACCGCGTCGCCTTCACCCACGACGGCGCCCGCGCCGTCATCGGTGACTGGCAGGGCAAGGTCACCGCCGCCGACGCCAAGTCCGGCAAAGCCGTCGGCGCCCTCGAGGCCAATCCCCCCACTCTCGCCAACCGCGTAAAGCAAAACGCCCTCGCGCTAGCGAAGCTACAGTCCGACCTCCTCAAAGCCACCAAGGCCTCCGACGCCGCCACCGCCGCCGCCAAGGCGACGCAAGACGCCCTCGTCGCCGCCCGCAAAGCCCTCGCCACCGCCAAGACCGCCAACACCGACGTCGCCCTCGCCGAAAAGACTCTCGCCACTGCCCAGCAGGCCCACTCCGCCGCGCAGAAAAAGTCCAACGAAGCCAAAAAGCTCGTCGCCGACCTCACCCCGCAAATCATCACCGCCGAGACCACCCTTAAAAAGTGGCAAACCGCCCTCGACGCCTCCCGCGCGCAATTGCTGAAAGATAAAGTAACTCAGAAGTAGCCGTGCCCGTGAGGGCAGGAACGGGCTATCGGCTTATAAAGGCAATACAGTCTCGCCACCTCGCTAAGCCTCCCTTTTATTGCGAGGAGCTTCCCTCGAATACCCTATTACCAGCGACACCTCGGCCTCAGCCTGCGATCAGCAGACTCCCTTCCTTGAGGCGCAGGCGTTCAGCCGAAGCTTCGTCCCCGAGACTTCACCCGTTGGTGAAATACTTTTAGCGGTTCACTTCACCCTGCGATAAGCGGAACGAATTCGGGTTCTTGATTGTCGGCGCGCGGATGCTCCGGTTGTTCGCCGCTCTCATACTCCTTCTCCCTCCAGCCTACGCCAGCGAGTCCAAGCCAGACGCTTCGCCTCTCAAACTTGCCGTGGTGCCAAATGGCTCTCACGCGAAGCTCGGGCTCTCAATCGATGCCTGCCAGCCGTTTTATGTCGTAGCCACAAACCCGTCGGCGGCACCTGTCCTAGTCTGGAAGGAGTGGTGCAGTTGGGGATACTACGCGCTCACCTTCGAAGTGCAGACCGCAGACGGAGCGACCGCTTGGATCAAAAAGCAGTCGCGCGGTTGGGATCGAAACTTTCCGGATTCCTACATCATCGCGCCCGATCAACATTTCATCATCGCGGTAGATCTGAAGGAGCACTGGGACGGCGCGCCAACCGTTCAACAAAAGTTGCGGATTCGCGCCCACTACAGCATCCAGCCCGAGGCGCCATGGACTTCGATGGTACTTGGAATCCCTCCGCAGTCCGGGCTCCGGGAAAGCACGACTGCGTCTCCTTGGATCGAGGCTCAATGGTATCCCTAAAAGAACCCGCCCCAACCAGGCGACTGACGGAAAATCACCGCACCGCCCCAAACACTACCGCTGCCGCCTCTCGCCAGAAGCACTCCGGCTCCGCAAACCCCGCCTCTGCCAGCATCGTCAGCTCTTTCCACAGCGGCGGATAATAGTCCTCGTGCGCCCAGCTCGCGAAGTGCACGTACGCCTGCTGTTCATCGATCCCATGCGGTGCCATGCTCCGCGCCCAACCCGCAAAAGCATAGTCGCGCAGTACCGGCGTCGCACCCACCGCCGTGTCCGCATTCACAAAGATCCCGCCCGGTCGTAGCGCTGCGAAGATATTTCGATAGATCCCCGCCTTCACCGTCATGTCCTTCACATGGTGCAGCGCGATGCACGCCGCCACCGCGTCGCACGCCGGCAGCGGCTCGGCAAACGAGCGCTCCACATACTGCACCCGCTCGCCAAACCCCGCGCACCGCTCCCGCGCCACTTCCAGCATCGCCGGATCGGTGTCCCAAATCTCGACGACCGCTTCCGGAAACCGCCCCGCGATCGCCGCCGCCAGCGCTCCCGTGCCGCCGCCGAGATCGAGCACGCGTCGCCCCTTGCCGCCCTCGGGCAGCGCGAGCGCCAGCAGGTCGAGCTGTACCGGCCGCATCGCAGAATACGCGGGCACGAGCCGCCGGATGAGTTCGTCATATTCCGCCACGCGGAGATTGAGGTGGCCTGAGACCGAGTGCGCCATGCCATCCACTGTGCGTAACGCCCAAGCCGGCGCACCCCTTTTTTCCGTTCGCCAAGGCACAGTGCCCGCCTTTACAACGCACCCTTTGCCGTGAACGACACCTCCTCCGCCGCCAACACACCCATTCCCAATGTCCTCGCCGAGCGCTATGCCTCGCCCGCGATGAAAGACATCTGGTCGCAGTACGGCCGCGTGTCGCTCGAACGCGATTTCTGGATCGCCGTCATGAAAGGCCAGCGCGATCTCGGCGTGGCCATCCCCGCCGATGCGATCAAGGACTACGAGAAGGTGAAGGGCGACATCAACCTACCCGCCATCGCCCAGCGCGAGCGCGTCACGCTTCACGACGTGAAGGCCCGCATCGAGGAGTTTTCCGATCTCGCCAAGCGCCAGTTCATCCACCTCGGCCTCACCAGCCGTGACCTCACGGAAAACGTCGAGCAGCTCCAGATCCTGCGCTCGCTCAAGCTCGTCCATTTCAAGGCCGCCGCCGCCCTCCTCGCCATCGGCCGCCAGGCGGAAAATCACCGCGATCTCATGATCACGGGCCGCACGCACAATGTGCCGGCCCAGCCCACCACCCTCGGCAAGCGCCTCGCGATGTTTGGCCAGGAGTTTCTGCAGGCTTTCATCCGCATCGAGGAGCTCCTCGCGCGCTATCCCGTACGCGGCCTCAAGGGCGCCGTCGGCACGCAGCTCGACCAGCTCACGCTCCTCGGCGGCGCTTCGGACAAGGTCGATCAGCTCGAGAATCGCGTGCTCAAGCACCTCGGCTTCCGCGCCTCGCTCGGCGCGGTTGGTCAGGTGTATCCCCGCAGCCTGGACTTCGAGGTTGTGAGCGCGCTGCACCAGCTCGGTGCGGCAGCCGCGAGCTGCGCCACCACGATCCGCCTCATGGCGGGCGCGGGCCTGCTCACCGAAGGGTTTCAGGAGGGCCAGGTGGGCTCCTCCGCGATGCCGCACAAGGTCAATGCCCGCAACTGCGAGCGCATCTGCGGCTTCTCCACGATCCTCTCCGGCTACGTCGCCATGATGGGCGCGCTCGCTGGCCACCAGTGGAACGAGGGCGATGTCTCCTGCTCCGTCGTCCGCCGCGTAGCGCTGCCCGATGCCTTCTTCGCGATCGACGGCGCGCTCGAGACCTACCTCACGGTATTGCGCCAGATGGAAGTCTTCCCCGCGGCCGTCGGCGCGGAAAACGAGCGCAATCTCCCTTTCCTCGCCACCACCACCATCCTCATGGAGGCAGTGAAGCACGGCGCCGGCCGCGAGACCGCCCACGAGGCGATCAAGGAGCATGCTCTCGCCGCCGCGAAGGCTCTCCGCTCCGGTGGCGGCGACGCCGACCTCCTCGGCCGCCTCGCCGGCGACAAGCGCATCGGCCTCAGCAAGCGCGCCCTCCAGGCCATCCTCGCCGAAAACGCCCGCTTCGTCGGTGCCGCCCCCCACCAGGTCGACGCCTTCCTCGCTGAGATCAAGCCCCTCGCGAAGAAGCATAAAGGCGCCGCCGACTACAAACCCGGCAAGCTACTGTAGGCTCAACCATCCATCGATGGAAGCGCGGTGCCCCGACAGGTAGAGGGCACCCATCCTTGGCCTCCGAGGGCGGTTAAGGCTGCCGACTACCTGCCTACCCGATTCCGTGCGCGATACGCATACGGGCTCTCTTTCACTTCGCGCCGAAAGGCCACGCTCAGATAGCTCGCATCGCGAAACCCTGCGAAATCCGCCACCGCGGCGATCGAGATATCCGTATCCACCAGCAGCCGCTTCACGTGCTCGATCCGCTGCCGCACGATCTCCCGGTGCGGGGAGTGCCCGAGGACCGTCTTGAACTTCCGTTCCAGCAGCGTGCGCGACATCGGCACCGCGCGGAGCACATCGTTCACATCGATTCCCGTGAGCACCTGCTCGCGGATGAAGCGCAGCGCCTGCGCCAGCCGCGCATCGGGAACCGACACCACATCCGTCGATTGCCGCTCGACCACCCGCACTGGCAGCACATACCGCGTGCCGCTCGCGCGCTCCCCCTCCATGCGTTGCGCCAGCATCGCCGCTGCTTCGTAGCCTGTGCGCCGTGCATTGAGCTGCACGCTGCTCAGCGGCGGCGAGCACAGTTCGCACACCACATCGTCATTGTCCACGCCCAGCACCGCGATCTCATCCGGCACCGCCCAGCCGCGCAGCTGGCAGACCTCCAGCACCTGCTGCGCCCGCCCATCGTAGCACGCAAACACGCCCACCGGCCTCGGGAGCGCCTCGAGCCAGGCCGCCAGCGCGCGGCCCTCCGCCTCGGATCGCCTCCCCTCCCGGACGGCTCCGTCGAAGAAGGCGCATGGCTGCTTCACGCTCGCGAGCGCGCGCCTAAACTCGGCGCCGCGCTCCCGCGCCCACAGAAACCGCGCGTCTCCGCAGTACGCGAAATGGCGGAATCCCTTGGCAAGCAAATGCTCCGCCGCGAGCCGCGCGACCGCCCCGTTGTCGACACTCACGCGCGGAAATTCGGAGCGATTCCGCTCCGCGCTCACATCGACCACCGGCAGCCCCGTCTTCCGCAGCGTCGCCGCGCTCTCCGGCGAGTCCACCCGCGCGATGACGCCATCGCCCTGCCACGTCCGCAGCCACCCCGGCAGCGGCGCGAGCCGCGCCTGCTCGGTGAAGTGCACCGCCCAGCGCTCATGCTCCTGCATCCAGTCGCGCACCCCATTGAGCAAGTCGCGCCCGTACCGATTCGAAGTCTCGATCAGCAGCGCCACCTTGCGCGTCCTTTCATTCGCTCGTGCCACGCCCTCAGCATTGCGAGCCCTACAAAAAATCAAAAGTTATTCGTGCTCTTTTATTACCCTTCGCTCCCCCCGATTGGGTAAGATCATCCTTTTCCCCCTGCGCCGTCGCGCCCACCCACGCTCCCTTTCTCTTATGAAAAAATCCCGATCCCACTTTGCCGGCATTGCCGCCATCGCCTACGAAGGCCCGCAGGCCGACAACGCTCTCGCCTTCAAGCACTACAACCCCGACGAGGTTATCGATGGCAAGACGATGGCCGAGCACATGCGCTTTTCCATCGCCTACTGGCATGCCTTCCGGGGCACCGGCTCCGATCCCTTCGGCCCCGGCACCATCGTGCGCCCGTGGGAGTCGGGGAAGGATGCCGTCTCCGTCGCCAAAGTACGCATGGATGCCGCCTTCGAGTTCTTCCAGAAAATCCGCGCGCCCTTCTACTGCTTCCACGACCGCGATATCGCGCCTGAGGGCAGGACGCTCGCCGAGTCCAACAAGCATCTGGATGCCATCGTCGCCCACGCCTACGAGCTGCAGAAGGCGACCGGCGTGAAGCTCCTTTGGGGCACCGCGAATCTCTTCTCCAATCCCCGCTACCTCGCGGGCGCCGCCACCAATCCCGATGCGCACGTCGTCGCGTACGCCGCCGCGCAGGTAAAGAAGGCGCTCGAAGTCACCAAGGAGCTCGGCGGCGAAAACTACGTCTTCTGGGGCGGCCGCGAAGGCTACGAGACGCTGCTCAATACCAACCTCAAGCGTGAGCAGGACCACCTCGCCGCGTTCCTCCACATGGCGGTCGATTACGCCAAGTCGATCGGGTTCAAGGGCCAGTTCCTCATCGAGCCCAAGCCCAAGGAGCCCACGAAGCACCAGTACGACTTCGACGTCGCGAGCGGCATCGCCTTCCTCCGCACCTACGGCCTCGAGAAGCACTTCAAGTTCAACATCGAGACCAACCACGCCACGCTCGCCGGCCACACCTTCCAGCACGAGATCGAGGTGGCCGCAGCCGCCGGCATGCTCGGCTCGATCGACGCCAACGCTGGCGACCTGCTCCTCGGCTGGGACACCGATCAATTCAACACCGACGTGCGCGAGCTCACCCTCGCGATGATCTCGATCCTTCGCGGCGGCGGCCTGGGCACCGGCGGCTTCAATTTCGACGCCAAGCTGCGCCGCCCCTCGATCGATCTCGAGGATCTCTTCCACGCCCACATTGGCGGCATGGATGCCTACGCCCTCGCCTTCAAGCTCGCCCGCCGCATCCTCGCTGAGGGCAAGTTCGAGAAGTTCGTGCAGGAGCGCTACGCCAGCTTCGACACGGGCTACGGCCGCGATATCGAGACCGGCCGCGCCAACTTCCGCCAACTGGAAAAACTCGTCCTCACCAAGCTAGGCGAACCCACACCGAAGAGCGGCAAACAGGAGTATCTCGAAAACCTCCTGATGAGCTACCTGCACGGCCGCTGAGGCGGGAAAGACAGAGCCGCCCACAACGATCCAGCCACTTTCAAAGAACCCGCGCCCTCCCGCTTCAGCCTCGCGTGCCTCTGGTTATACTCCGATCTCGCGAGCTCTTCAAGAGGGAGGCGGGAGTTCGAGTCCACGCCTTCTGCAACCGCACGCCCACCGGCGTGCGGTTTTTTGTTACATTTCGCCCCCAAATCGCCGAACTACTCCCTAGGCAAACAACCTACCGTCTTCCCCGGCACCTGCCCACACCCCGCTTGTCAGTGCGCCTTATGCCCCTCCTCCAGATTCGGCTACTTCGCACGTGCGCCCTGCTCGTCGCCTCCGTACTCGCGACGGCGCAGAGTTGGTCTGCGACTCCGCCGACGGAGCCCCAGTCTGCCGCCGACCGCATGCGCGAGCGCGTCCTCCGGATGACCGACTTCCTCGACACGATGCTCCCTGGCGTGCTCGACAAGGAGAACATCACGCTCTCCTTCAAACCCAAGTTCGGCGACCTGCGCGATGAGGAGTACATCCGCTTTCCCATCGAGCTGCGCTACGGCTATACCGACCGCCTCGAGTTGCAGACCGGGCTGGTGCCCTTTACTCCCAGCCCGATCAACTCGGGGCGCGACCACCGCTGGGGCCTCGGCGAGGCCCGGCTCGGCGCCAAGTATGACCTCGGCAAGACGCTCGGCTTCTTCGACGACACCACCCTCGGCCTCGAGAATCGCATCCCGCTCGGCAAGCCGCCGGTGGAGCTCAACGATCACTACACCCACGTGAAGCCGTTCGTCTCCTCGGCGCGGCAGCTGGTGCGCTGGCCGTCCACGACGTTTTACACCAATCTGAGCTACGACCGGGCAGTGAAGCTCACCAAGCGCGATCCCGCGCCACCCGAGGTCGAGCGTCGGCACATCCTGGAGTTTTCGCCGGGCTTGCTCTTCAAGCCCTCGGAGTTCGGCTATTTCGCCGAGTACCGCATCCGCCACCTCGATGAAGAGATTGGCTACCGGCTCGGGCATGAAGTGCAGGTCGGCACGATCTGGGATATCCCGCTCGAGCGCACCGCCGGGTGGAACCTTCCCGGCAAGTGGCAGCTCGAGCTGGCGTACAAGGTCGGCCACGAGGAAGGCCGCGAGACCGACCACGGCGTCTCCGCCCGGGTAAACTGGCGCACGACGCTCCGCGAGGTACTCGAGCACACGCGGAGCGTGCGGATCTTTCAGTGAGGTCGCCTTACTTGGCGTGGCGGGCCTCGCCCTTTTCCAGGCCGAGCGCCCAAAGGATGCCGCCCAGGATGTGCTGCTGGTACTGCTTCGCGATCTCGGGAGAGTTTTTGCGGGAGCCGTCCTTGTCCTTGTACTCGGGGTCCCAGATATCTTCGCGGTGGCCGAGCGAGGTGTAGAAGACGCGGCCCTTGCCCTGAGCGCGCACCCAGGCGATGCCATTGTGGCCCTCGGCCTTGGTCTGCGGGTGCTTGTCGAGAGAGGCGAGCGCGTGCACCCGCGCAGGATCGTAGTCCTTGAATTCATAGATCTCGTCGAAGAGCGTCCAGGTGGCAGGGAGTGGCGCCGAGGCGGGGTGCTTGGCGTCCTTCTTGATGACGTCGACCTGGACCTGCGGGCCGTGCGTGCGGAAGGCGCCGCCGATCATCGCCGTGTAAGGAGGGAAGCCGGGGAAGCGGCCCGTCTTGTGAAATGTGTCGGTCGCGGAGTGGATGCCGATGAAGCCCTTGCCTGACTCGACCCAGCTGACGAAGCCCTGGGGATCGGGCAGCGGCAGATCGCCGGTGGTATTGAGGAAGAGGACGGCATCGTACTTCTTGAGATTGGCGACGTTCAGCGGCTCGAGGGCCTTGCGGAAGATAGGCTCGGCGGCGGCCCAATAGGCCTTGTCGTCGGCCTCGAACTTCTTGAGCGCCTCCTGATAGGTAGCCTCGTCGCCGCCCTTGCCCTTCTGGGGGGCGCGGGGGCGCTGCGGCGCCTTGGGCAGATCCGATGGCTGGCGGATGAAATCGACGGTGAACTTGCCGCTCTTTGCCGCGAGCTCGCCCAGCACTTTTTCGCCCGTCGCGATCGACGAGTGGCGGAAGCCGGTCGTCACCGAGACGACGAGCACTTTTTTGGGCGCTTCGGCTGCGACGAGCGCAGCGGCGAGGCCGAGAATACAGACCGCGAGGCGGAGCAGTTTCATGGGAGGTAAGGGTTGCGGGGAAGAAAGACGCTGCCGATGAGGACGCGATTCGCCCGGCGACGCACGCCGAAAAAGTGCGCCTCGTTTCCAACCTCTCCGCGCACACCGGCATCGAAGGAATGACAGCGACACGCTCGGAAAACCATCGAACCACCCAACTCCCATGAAATTCCTCGAACGACTCCTCTCCCTGTGTGCAGCCTTCGCGCTCGCGCTCTCGCCTGCACATGCTGGCACGCCGCTCATCTGCCACCCCTACGCCATCGGCGACGCCAAGTCTCTCCCGGGAAGCACGGGCGACTGGAAGGGCGTCAATCCCGATTACAATCGCGCCAATCTCGTCACCGACACCCTCGCGCTTCTCACGCCCAAGACGCCCGTGATCGTGCGCATGGAGACTCTCCGCCGCGCGGCGATCTACGCCACCGCTGGCATGCGTGGGTGGTCGACCAAGAGCGGGTTCACCGACGAGGATCGCGCTCACACCCGGGCTATAACCAAGAAGCTCAAGGCCCGCGCCGACGCCGCCGAGGACTCCGACCAGGCGCTCGCGCTCTTCGACTACGGCTTCTTCGTCGAAACGCTCCGCCACGCTCGTGTGGAATCGGCCATCGACGGCTATGCGATCCTCACCCGAGCCCGCGCTCTCCGCGGCGACGACGCGGAGATGGAGTTTGCCCTCGCGCTCGCCAGCTCGTGGCCGAACCGCCTCGAAAAGGAACACGCACAGCACCTCTCCCGCGCTCGCGCCGGCGCCAAGCCCGGCTCGCTCCTCGCGGCGAATCTCGCGACGCACTTCGGACCGTCGTAAGCGGGCGTGGGCGAAAGCCCCATCAAGAAGCGGCAACGAGCGTCGTTCGCACCGGCTCCGGTGGGTGCGAATTTTTATGTCTTGAGGGGGAATCGCGGTTGCAAACTCACGTTGGCAAGTGCTCTGCTCATACGGATTTTGGACCTCACACGTTAATCCCTCAACCGCATGGCCACGACTACGACCGCTCCCGCTAAAGCCGCAGCTCCCGCGCCCGATTCCGATGCGCAACTGATTGCCTACCTGAATCTTAAATTGCGAGAGATCGGTCAGCCTGCCCTTCCGGCCACGGCGGCGGAGAGCTCCGGATTCTCGGAGCTGGTCGATCATTTCCTGGCACTTTCCCGGGAGAAGGATCGGGCACTGGAGCGGCACCTGCCGCCGGTGGACCAGCGATTGCAGGCATTTCTGGACAAGCATCTTGCGGGGGTGACGGGGGGCAAGGTGCCGCAGCTGCCGGCGACGACGCTGGTGCTGGACCGGCCGGGCCTCGCGCGCGTGCTCTCGCTGCCGCCGGGGGTCGATAAATTCACGAGCGATATCCTCTCCTCGTACCGGGTGGGCCAGGGCGTGCTGCACAATCCGAAGAGCGACCGGCGGACGACGCAGGGCATCTTCCACATCGCGCAGATCGGCAACCTGCCGGTGCCGGACGACAAGAAGACCGTACCGACGGCGGTCTTTGCCAATCTCCTCAAGCACGCGCTGAATCCCCCTGCCTCGCACCTGCGGCTGCCCTTCACGGCAGAGGCGCCGAAGCCGGCGGAGTGCTTTGTCTCGCTGCACATCCGGCCGCTGGTGTGCCCGGAGGTGCCGGGCTTTACGCCGGAGCGCCGGCTGGAGACGCGCTTTTTCGTGCCGGGAGCGCTGGTGGCCAACCTGGACTTCATCGAGCGCATCTTCGGCAACGCGGGGGACCCGCAACTGCCGGAGAACGACGCGGCGCTGAACCCCGCGAACTGGACGGGACACTCGGGCTGCGTGATCCTCGCGACCCACCTGACCCAGCTGACCAAGAAAGAGCTGGGCCTGCCGAAGTGGGAAGACGCCACGGAACTCCAGCGCCGCGATGGCATGTGCTGGAAGAAGGAGGACGAGAAGTACAATGACGGCGTCGCCTTCAAGGTGACGGCGCGCGACTCCTCGGGCGTGATCCTGACGCTGATCGCCGACAACTACTTCGGCTACTGCAAGAAGGACGTGAAGGCGCAGATCAGCTTCTCGGCGAACCTCCTCGGCCTGTGCGAAGAGGAGCACGCGGGCGGGGCGATCGTCTTCCCGAGCTACGACCTGGGCGAAGACTTCAAGCTCAACGAGCAACTGGCCATTGTGGACCACACCTTTGCGGCGGCGCTGGCGCAACTGGGCGACCGCGCGATCCTGCAGCCGGACGGGAGCGCGCGCGACGCGAAGTATCCCGATATCCACTATGTGCCGGAGGATGCCTATTTCGACCTGCGCGCGCAGACGATCACGTGGGCCGACCCGGCGGCAGCGGGACAGAAGCGCTCGACCAAGCTGCTGCCCCGGCAGACGTATGTGCTGCCTTCGGGCTACAAGATCGAGATGTGCAAGCCCGACGAGGGACGGCGCTGGCGACTGCGCGGCACGACGGCGGAGGGCATCCTGTGCCACAAGCCGTGCACGGTCTCGGGCGGCGGCAAATCGGAGATCAGCAAGTCGATCGCGGACGCGACCTTCGTGGGGCCGAACTTCGTGCGCGACATCGTAGCGGATTTCGACCTGGTGGACTCGATCCTGAAGAAGGAGTACGGGATGCGCTTCCGCGACCCGGCGCGCAACAAGCCGAAGGGCCGGCCGCTGCTGGGGCCGGAGCGCTCGCTCGGCTCGGTGGTGAAACTGCTGAGCCCAAGCCCGGACTACACGGACGAATTCAACGCGTGGCTGGCCTCGATCCCACGCTACATCCACGACATCGTACTGCTGGTAAAGCGGTACTACCGCCCGGAGTGGAAGGGCGACTGGCGGAAGCACTTCTCGGCGGACACGATCAATGGCCTGCCCGGCAACGAGGTGAAGTACCACCGGCAGAAGGTACTGACGCACTACCTGCGCGTGGGCTTCACGGCGGATGGCGGCTGGCGGACCTTTAGCCTGCGCAAGGACTTTTTCCCAGCGATCAAGATCCAGGCGGAGGACGATATCACGGCCTCGGTGGTGGTGCCGCGCAAGGCGCTGAAGGGCCTGCCCGCGTGGGCGGAGAAGGCGGATGCGCCGGCGCTGAAGTTTGTCCAGAACTGCGAATTCCAGCTCTTCCAGCGGCCCGATGACGCGATCCACCGCGGCTACGACAAGCACACGGAGAGCGACTTCGCAGCGCCGGGGAACTTCTTCTCGAACTACGAGCCGCTCTCGCGCGAGACAGCGCGAGGCATCGTGGAGGACGCGATCGGCTTTGACACCTTCACGGAGCCGATGCGGGAGCGACTGGCGGGCTTCGTGGCGGCGGACAAGCCGGCCTACATCGTCTCGTGCTCGCACCCGCGTATCGTGGACGGCAAGCCGACGAAAAACCCGCGCTACCTGCAAAAGCGGCCCGACCTGGCCGACCCGCGCGCCACCTATCTGGCGCAGATCGGAGCGCAGCTCTATCGCCGCGTGCCGGCGGGCGCGACGGCGCTCTTCCCGGTGGCGGCGGTGCTGGCGGGCCGCCGGCTGAATCCGCCGGAGCCGGGCGTGCGGCCGATGTGCGTTTTTGGCCCGATCCACTACCAGGAGCTGCCGGAGGCCTTCATGGACTTCATCGCGAGCCTGACAGGCAAGTCGCCCTCGACGACCGGGGCGGGCTCGGAAGGCGCGCTGACGAAGGGGCCCTTCAATGCGCTGCCGCCGATCCACGATCTGAACGCGGCCTTCGTCTCGTATGCGCTGACGGACTTGGGCGTCTTCTCCTCCGCGGCGGGCTGGCTGGGGCCAAAGTATCGCGTGGATCACGATATCTCGCTGCTGGTGCCCGAAATCTGGGCACGCATGTCGGCCGACGAGCGCGCGCCGGACTTTCTCATCAAGAACGGGTACTTGGAGAAGATCGAAGACCGCACGTACAACGGGAAGCCGGTGCTCGCCTCGCGGCTGGGCTACCGCATCACGTCGCGCTTCGTGCAGACCTTCTGCGGGCGCGTGCTGAGCAATCCCTCCACGCTCTTCAGCGAGGAGCAGCTCAAGCCCGAACTGCAGGACGAGGCGGTCTTTGCCGATGGGATGGACAATATCGAGCAGGCGATGCGCTCGGCGGCGCAGAGCTACTTCGCCGACGGCTCCATCCAGCAGGCGGTGCCACCGCTGGCGGCGCTGCTGCACATCATGCGCGACGGGACGTGGAACGGGCTGGACGCAAAGGCGCCGGCCTTCCGCCAGCTCTTCACGCGTGAGACGGTGCTCAAGAGCGACTGGTACGCCGCGCGCCTGGCGGCGCAGCAGAGCTACGACGTGGCCCAGGCAAAGAAAGGGGCCGCCTATGTGCAGAAGCACCTCGACAGCGGCAAGTACACGGACGTGGCCACGCCGCTCGGTCTCGCGCCGAAGGCGAAGGCCGCGGCGGTGAGCGCGGAAGCGGCAGAGGGCGCGGCGTACGTGGGCAAACTCACGGGGACGCTGGGGCTCGATCCGGCGATTCACGGGAAGTGATCGGCTACCGCGGCTGAGAGTCGATAGCTGAGAGTCCAGAGCGCGAACAAAGGCGCTCGGGCTCTCAGCCGCGCTCAGCTCGTGGCCAGGCACACCGGGGCCGCGGGCTGCGAGCGCGCAAAGGGACGGGAGGCGTGCTGACCTCCATTTACCAGCAGGCATGGCTCGGCACCCGTTACAGGGTTGCGAGCATCGGACTGCGGAGGCGAAGAATCGCGAATGGCGACCGCCAGAATTGGGAAAAATCCGGTGGTTTCCGGAGGCTGATTTAGCGCGAAATAGGGCGAATATATAGGAGAATTTTGCGGAGGCTTTTGCTGGCGCGCGGTGGCGAGCGGAGTCTTGGCGGGGGTGGTAGCGATCGAGGAAGCGGCGGGCGGCGTGGCGGCTTCGAGATCGGTAGACGCGGGCGAAGATTGAGCGGGCACTACCTCCGCGGGCGGGAGCGTGGTGGCGTCGGTCTCGGCGGGGGATGCTGCGGAGCGGACGGCCAGCGAGAGGGCGGCAGGATCGATCGGGCTGGACGTAGAAGGGCGAGCCGGGAAGGACTCGGGCTTGCGGGTTGCCGACGACGCGGCGGCGCGTTGGCGGCGGGCACGGAGGCTCACTTCGCGCTCGCGCAGGGCGTGGCGCTGCTGGGCCAGATCCAAGCGCTCCCGGGCGATATCCCGCTGCTCGGCGCGGCGCACGAGGTTGAGGAGTTTTGCGGTGGTATCTATGTCCGGCTGAGGCTGGACGAGCGCGGAATAGGCGAGATACCGGGCGCGATTGACGGTGGCCGCATCGAAGTGGCCGGCCGACATGCGGGAAATGGTCTCCGCCGTTTCGGCCTCCTCATCGTAGCGCTCGGACTGGACGTGGCGCCGGTAATAGCGGGCCACGGCGGTGCGGCCCACGGTGAGGCCGAACTGCTGGCGCAGGCGGGCGGTGACTTCGGTGTAGGAAAGGTTTTCGTCGTCGAGCCAGAGGAGGAGTTGGGCGTGTTGCTCGGGGGTGAGTTGCTCGAGTCGGGCATCGGAGCGGACTTTGCGGGCGGGTAGGGTCGCGGTCGTCATGGGAAATGGCCTTTCGGTGATCTGCGTTGGCGGACGAGGAGGAGGAACAAGCCTTTCCCACCCTCCCCGGCCTACCTCTCTATATCGATTTCCTGGGGCGATTGCTAGAGGGTACCGGGAGAATGTGAGTCTTGGCGGGCCGACTCGGAGGCTGGCCCAAGCGTGGGACACGACACTCGCGGCGTGACACCGGCGGGAAAGTCGGCAGCTTGGCGCGACATGAAAGCGCGTATTATTGCCCGACTGCTGGTTGTGTGCGGCCTCTGCCTGCTGGGCGCGACGCTGCGCGGCGCCGAACAGGCGGCGAAGGCGGAGACGATCGCGGCCTTGATCGCGGCAGGCGAAAAGACGCACGAGCAGCTCAAGACCCGGCCGGCGCGGTGGATCACGCGGGTGGCGCTCACCCCGGAGGCGACGATCGTGGTGCGCACGTACTTCGACGGCTCACGTCGCGCGGATAGCTTCTATGTCGAAACCGAGGGCAAACTCACGTTGCTCATGCGACTGCTGATGGACGGAGACGAATGGATCGTGGAGCACGGCGACGACCGGAAGAAATATCGCCCGTACGAGGCGCTGCTGCCGCTGCCCGCCGCCTACTTTTACCATGCGCTGGCGACAGGCTACTTCGTCAACAATGCAGCGATGCTGGAGGATGCGCGGCTCGAGGGGAGCGCGGAGGGGATCGTGACCTTCCGAATCGAGTTGGACGAGGCGGAACGGCGCGCACTCGAGCGTACGCTCGCCACCATCGAGGCGATGCCCCCGGCAGCCAAGGACAAGGCGGCGGAGCGGGAAAGGGCCCGCGCGAGGGCGAAGAGCCTGCTCGCAGAGGGCACTCCCCTCCGCGTAGACCGAAGCACGGGGAGGATCATCGAGACGCGCGTACACCAACTCACGGTCACCTATGTCGGTTTCGAATTGATGGACCAGCTACCCGCGAACGCTTTTACCGCGCCGGCAAAGGCCGCCGACCACACGACGCCGTTCCACGATCCGCAAGCGTGGATCATGGTGATGTACGATCCCCACGGGACATTGAAGACCAAGCCGGCGGTGGACGGCCACCTCTTGCACGCCAAGACCGGCGAAATCCGACGGCTGCCTTTCGAGGACACAGCCTCGGGGCCGCTTTGCTTCCTGCCAGGCCGCGAGGCCGTGCTGGCGACGGGAAGCGACGCCTTCGGGGCCACCCAATTGTACAAGCTCGACCTGAAAACAGGAGAAAACACGCCGGTGCCGCTGGGGCGCTACGCCGGATGGCTACCGGCAGCGGCCACGCTATCGCCCGACGGCAAAGAGGTCGCGCTGATCATGCTCGATCGCTTGGGCGCCAACCCGCTCGACTTTCAAATGGTGCTGCTGAACCTGGAGAGCGAGGAGGTCACACCCCTGGGCAAGCCCGGCCCGCTCGGCGGACCGCATGCATGGCTGTCGGATGGCAGCGGGCTCATCCTCAAGCGCTTCGTCGGGAGGGGCGATCCCAACGGGATCGAGGAGCGCATCGTGTGCCGGCTCGGCCGCGATGGAACGCTGACCGATCTCTTCAAAGGCGATTCGCCCGTCGTGCTCCACAACGAGCAGCGCATCCTCTACGAGGAGACGGATGACCTGTGGTATACGCGCGGCTTCGATGGCTCGGGGCGCACGCTCTACGCCGATGGGCTGAAGGGGTATGGCGCGCCGACGCTCGCGCCGGACGGGAAGCAGATCGCCTTCATGCGGTTTGGCGGGCCGACGGGGCCGGTGTTGACCGTGTTTGAGGTAGGGAAGAGCGAGGGGCGGCGGGTGACGACGGCGGCGGGGATCATGGGGTTTCCGCGCTGGCAGTGAGGGGCGGCGGCGAGGTGCGCGCATGCCCAAATGATCAAACCGGGCCAACCGCTAAAAGGCGCTAATCTTCGCTAAATTGTCTGAGTCGGGAGGGTGCGGGATGGGAGCAAGGATTCGTAGCTCCGAGAGCGGCGTCAGAATAGGATGGGCCGCAAAAAGGCACACAAGGCGCAAAAAAAGGCCTGAACTTGTGCGCGTTCCTGCGGGGATTCTTCTTTGATGGAGCACCTCAGGCCAGAGCCTTGGAAAGGCGTAGCTCCTGAGTGGCGCGTGAGGGAGGCGCCTTCGCCGGAGGCGACGAAACACGCATTATGCGCCCTATCTTTTGGCGGCCCATGTGCGCAGGTAGGCGCGGCGGATGGCGTCGTAGCCACGGACGTTGGGGTCTTCGAGGTTCCAGTAGTACCAGTAGCTGGGGTCGCGGGCGTCGTAGTGGGGGTTGGCAGGGTCGTCGCAGTGGATGCCGTGGCCGAGGAAGACTTTGTGGACATCGACGACGCGGACGAAGGGGAAGCGCTGCGGGAGGGCGCGGATCTCCTCGTTCCACGCGGTGAGGTAAGCGAGGCCGGCGGGCCAGCGTGGGAGGGGGCGGATGAGGCGTAGGAGCGGGGAAACATTCTCGATGTCGCCGACGCCGTCGGTGGGGTCGTAGATGGTCTGGAGGTAGACTTCGAGGCCGGCGGGCAGGCTGGCTTGGAGCTCGCGCATCAACTGGTCGAGGCGCGCGGCGAAGCGCTGGCGGTCGGCGGGGAGATTTTCGGCGGGCGAGCCGTAGAGCGCGCCGTCACGCGGGGCGCCGCGGCCGTAGTCGTGGATGAGGTCGATGCCGCCGGTGGAGAGGACGACGAGGGCGGGAGCGTTGAGCGACTGGAGCTGGCGCTGGTACGCGCGGACGGTCGCCACGTGCATGGCGGTGGTGGTGGAGTTTTGCGCGAGGTTGAGGTGCTCGATTTTCGGGTAGACCTGCTTCAGGTTGAGCTGCAAGGGGTCGTCGTCGACCTGGCCGAGGAGGAGCGGGAAGAGGCCGCGGCCATCGGAGCCGAAGCCGGTGATGACGCTATCGCCGAGGCCGAGGAGCCAGACCTTGTCGAGGGAGACGACCTTGGCGAAGGGCGCGCGGGGGGCGTCGAGAGCGACGGGGCCGCGGCCCATGGATTTGAGGCCGTAGGTAGACCACGCCCACCACGCGAAGAGGCAGAGGCTGCCGTAGACGAGGACGCGTTTGGCGATTGGGGACCGGAGGCGGGGGCGAGCCATGGTGAGAGCGTGCGGATGGCGGGGTGAGGCCGGTGGAGAGGAACCACGAAACACACGAAAGGCACGAAAAGAAAACGGGCGAAAAAAGCGGAGGAAGGGATTGAACAGACGATAACGAAGGGAACGAAGAGCGTTGAGTTTTTCGGCGCTTAGCAGGCAGGGGATGCGGCTCTCGGCACGAGCCTATGGACGAGTTACAGAGTCCACAGAACCGAAGGCGGAGAGAATTGCTGGCTGGTGTCCGGCGAGCGGCTGATTGTTCGTCGGATTAACGGAACCTGAAACCACGAAACAGCTCCCCTCTCCTGTTAATGAGACCTCTGATCGCCATCACTCAACTCTCGCTCGACGGGGTCATGCAGTCGCCGGGCGGGCGGGATGAAGATCCGAGCAACGGGTTTACGCATGGGGGCTGGGCGATGACGAACCCGGACCCGATGGTGCGGGAGGAGCTGGGCAGGTTGATGGCGAGCGAGTTTGATCTGCTGCTGGGGCGGCGGACGTATGAGATCTGGGCGGGGTACTGGCCACACCAGGGGGACAACGCGATCGGAAAGGCGTTTAACCAGGCGACAAAGCATGTCGCGACGCGGACACTGACCCGGCTGGACTGGGCGGCGGCGCAGGGGATCGGCGCGATGGATGTGGTGGCGGACGTGCGACGGCTGAAGGCGGAGGACGGCCCGGCGCTGCATCTCTGGGGGAGCAGTCATCTGCTGCAGACGCTGATCGCGGCGGGGCTGGTGGATGAGCACCGGCTGTGGGTGATACCGGTGGTGCTGGGGCAGGGAAAGCGGCTCTTTGAGGCGGGAGTGCCAGCGCGGCGGATGGTGCTGGTGGACTCGCGGGCGACGCCGACCGGGGTGCTGCTGATTACGTATCGAGTGGCAAAGTGCTAGCGATTTATATGCAGCCGCGTGGCATGCGCGCCGGCAAGCTCACGGGTGAGGAGGTGAAACGGAATGTTTCCGAAGGGGCAGCCCTCAGGCACGGGCTAGGAGTGCGTGGATATCCGCCGAGGTGACGCCGCGGCTCAACTGAGCAGAGGGAATCGCCGCATGCACCTGCGCCTCGGTGGCGCTGCGGAGGACAGACAAGCCGAAGAGCTGCTGACGCGCGTCGTCCTTCTGGCAGCCCTCAACGAAGATACAGAGGGCGCCATTGGCCGCCTGCTGGCTGGGGGTAATCGGGTATTCGCGGTGGTACATGAGAGGGGGCTGGCGCGAGGCGGGAGCGGAGCCGCGCCGAATCGCGCTTCTAGATGCTCCGCATCCACCACCTCGGCGGGTGATGCCGTAGCCCTAACATTTGGCGCGCATCACTCCGCTCCCTTGCGGGACGCCGTTGTGTGGTGGCACAACAAGCGGAAAAGGTTTGAGAGAATTCCTAGTAATTCATGCCGGCGCCTGGGGCGTAGGCGGCAGAGCCGGAAGAATCGCCGGGCGACTCGGCGATCATGCAGTCGATGGTGAGCAACAGACCGGCAATCGAGGCGGCGTTTTGAAGGGCCATGCGGGTGACTTTGGTGGGATCGACGACACCCGCTTTGACGAGGTCTTCGTACTCGCCGGTAGCGACATTGTAGCCGTAGTTTCCCTTTCCGGCAGCCACTTCGGCGGCGACGACAGCGCCCTCCACGCCAGCATTGGCGCAAAGCATGCGGAGCGGCGACTCGATAGCACGGCGGACAACCTGCGCTCCGACGGCCTCGTCGCCCTCGAGTTTCAACGCGGTGACGGCTCGGGCGCAGCGGAGAAGCGCAACGCCGCCACCGGGGACGATGCCCTCCTCGACGGCGGCGCGGGTGGCATGCAGCGCATCCTCCACGCGCGCCTTCTTCTCTTTCATCTCCACCTCGGTCGACGCTCCGACGTGCACCACCGCTATGCCGCCAGACAGTTTGGCGAGTCGCTCCTGGAGCTGCTCCCGGTCGTAGTCGGAGGTAGTCTCCTCGATCTCACGGCGGAGTCGCTGCACGCGGCACTGAATATCTCCAGAGTGACCGCCGCCGGAAATGATGGTGGTAGATTCGCGCGCGACGGTGACGCGCTTGGCGCGCCCGAGATCGGCGAGAGTAATATTCTCCATGCGGAGGCCGAGGTCTTCGGTGATGCAGCGCCCGCCGGTGAGGATCGCAAGGTCCTCCAGCATGGCTTTGCGGCGATCGCCGAAGCCGGGGGCCTTGACGGCGCAGACATTGAGAATGCCACGCATCTTATTGATCACGAGAGCGGCAAGAGCCTCGCCTTCGACGGACTCGGCGATCACGAGCAGAGGCTTACCGCTTTTCGCGATAGCCTGGAGCAGAGGCAGAAGATCCTGGAGGCGGACGATTTGTTTCTCGTGAATGAGCACGTAGGCGTCCTCGAGGACGGACTCCATCTTGTCGGGATCAGTGGCAAAATAGGGGGAGAGATAGCCCTTGTCGAACTGCATGCCCTCGACCACGTCGAGGTAGGTCTCCAGGGAGGTGGCTTCTTCGACGGTGATCGTGCCATCCTTGCCTACCTTATCCATAGCTTCGGCGATGATGCGGCCAATGGCATCGTCCGAGTTGGCGGAGATGCTAGCGACCTGGCGAATCTCATCGCGGTCGCCGACCTTCCTAGAGATGCGCGCAAGCTCAGCCACGGCGGCCTCGACGGCTTTGTCGATGCCGCGCTTGAGGAAGAGAGGATTGGCCCCGGCGGTGACATTTTTCAGCCCCTCCTTGTAGATTGCCTCGGCGAGCACGGTGGCGGTGGTGGTGCCATCGCCTGCGGCATCGGATGTCTTTGCCGCGACCTCGCGGACCATCTGCGCGCCCATGTTTTCGTAAGGATCGGGCAGGTCGATCTCCTTGGCGACGGTGACGCCGTCCTTGGTGACCGTGGGAGAGCCGAATTGTTTGTCGATGACGACATTGCGGCCCCTCGGGCCGAGGGTGACCTTGACGGCGCGCGCGAGGAGCTCGACACCGCGGAGAAGTTTTTGGCGGGCGGCTTGGTCGAAGATGAGTTGTTTGGCGGGCATAGGCGTAAGTGAGCTCC
The DNA here is from genome assembly GCA_964480585.1 of uncultured Opitutus sp. Classification (GTDB taxonomy): domain Bacteria; phylum Verrucomicrobiota; class Verrucomicrobiia; order Opitutales; family Opitutaceae; genus ER46. The sequence goes on from CAYZPV010000018.1 coordinate 29,369, forward strand.
GGTCCGGAGGGCGCGTAGTGGAATATCAGGCTGAGAAATCAGGAAGGTCGGCGGCGCGAACGAGGGTGTACTTCCGAAGGTCGAGTTTCGCCGCCGCCCCAGCAGGTTTGACGAACGGCGCGGCGACTACTGCATTCACCTTGAAAGCGGTGGGCTCGCCCGGAGCGGACTGAGCGCAAGGGGACGCGGGAGGCGGGAGGATCGCGGCCCCCGGCGGCGCCGCTGCGACGGCACCGGCCGCGATGCGCTCCCGGAGCGTGTGGGCCCGGCAGTTGCCAGAACGCGTCGGGAGGAGAGCGCCGGCCGGAGTAGGTTTAGACTTGGATTTGGACATGGTGAATTTTCTCCGGCTAGCCCTCCATCTCACAGCGCGTGGAGAACGTGCTTGGCGACTTGGGGATTCTAAAAACGAATTGACCCCAATGCGACCTCTATCCCTCGACGCGGGCCGGCCACGTCCGCAACCTGCTGCGGGACCACCCGATTGAATTTATCTTCGACGATTGGCGGCTCATCCCTCGCGTTTCGAAGAACGGGGGCGTACACTCTCAGTGCGAAACAACCCTCGCGCCCCTATGTATGATTTCACCGATAACAACCCACGTTTGCCTCAGACTGCCGGAGGCGTGACCACACGGGCTTCGACCAACGCATTGGACGACACCGCCCCACCCCGCAATCACAAGCGGCTTTGGCGCCGTCATCGAAAAGGAACAGAGGCTTCTCCGGGCCACCGAAGACTCCCTTGACCAACCAGCCGGACAGTACTCAGTGGGGCTCGATCGCATCCTGCGCCACCAGCTTGGGCGGCTTTGGGCGAACATAGCACTCATCGAGCAACGCTACGAGGCTCTGCCTAGCCCCGATCGCTTCGTCAACTGGCACGCCCGTAGCTCGCCGCCGGCGGCAGAACGAAGCGAGCGCCAGAATCAGAGCAGGTGCCTGGCCGACCTCGCCAGCCAGCACACTCGCCTGCTGACGGATATCGAAGCGCTCATCATCCGCTCGCCGGACGGCCAGCGCGGCGAACTCATCCTCAACGAAGTGAGCCGGAACCACGAGGAGATGGCATGGATGCTGACCGCTCTGGTGAAGGACGACGAATCGGCCCAGCGGACCGAGCATGATCGGAACGGCGGCCGGACGGAGGAGGCAATCCGAGCCCAGCAGAACTGGGACAACGAAGGAGGGTGCGTCCGCACGGAGGCACCTGCGAACTAGAGCGCTTTCACGCATTCGCACGCGCGGATAAAAGCGTCGATCGCTTCCGGCCCCCCATCGCCCCGACTCTGAAGGTGGGAGGCCCAGCGACAGAGGTGGGGCGGGGTCGCGGGCTCACGCGAGGCGAAGATCAAGTTCCGCACTCAGCGCACGGAGCGCGGCTTTGATGCGCTGGATCTCGCCGTGCTGGTAGGCGGTGCTTAGCGGGCTGAGAGTGGACTCCATCATAAGGAACGCGCGGGAGAAAATCCCGGCTTCCCGCGAGGAAAGAATATCAGCTGGAGGCGCGTGGCGCACTTGCGAGACTCGCTCGGTGATGAGGGAGATTTGCGGGAGGTTCATATAAATTGATCCCGCCACCATCGAGCGGAATGAAGGGTTTTGAGTCGCCACCGGGACCTAAGCCGAACGGCTACTCACCCACCCGCGGCGGGCTCAACGCTCCTGTCGAGGGAACGCAAGGGCTCGCCTGCTTCCGCCTTGAGCAAGGCCACGAGTATCCACGCCATTTCCTGGTGACTGCGCACGATCTGGGTGAGAATCTCTTTCACAGAGCGATCCTCCAGCGCCTGAGCTTGGACAAGAGTGACAATGGCGAGATGATGTCCGATGAGCTGACGAAGAACCGAAAGAGGCACTATTTGCTGCCCACCTTGGTCGGCGCTCATAGGCGGCCAGGAAATGAAATTCTCGGCGACGAGAGAATAGTCGTAGCGGTGCTCCAGCAGGGCGATATTATCCATCACTCGACGCAATTGGCTGCGGAGAATCCGGGAAGTAGCCAACGTGTGCGTCGCCGCGGAGCTTTCGAGCACCGTGATAAAGAGGCGGAGAGAGCGCTCCCTTTCGATGAGAAATCCAAATCCTCGCTCCGAGCGGGAAACAGGTGAGTCGCCGGGGCTCAGGTGAATCATTTCGAAAAGTAGCGTCGCTCGTAGGCAAACGCGAGAGGCTCGCCTCCGAATTGCCACGGAAGCGCAGAACACCTTCGCGCGGCAACAGATTAAGCCTTTTATAGCGACCATCCGACTCTGCACATACCGAAGCACGCAGGCCGCGCGGGGACGGCATCTACATCCCTAGTCCCCTGCCCAAGAGAACGGCAGGGGAGAGGCTCGGCACCCGTGAGGGTGCGAAAAGGGCCAGACGGTACGACTACTCCCCTGCCCTGGGGAGCCGGAGCCAGAACCGGGCGCCTTGGTCGGGTTGGGAGTCGACGCCGACGGTGCCGCCCATGCGATCGACGGCTTTTTTGACGATCGCGAGGCCAATGCCGGTGCCGGGGATGTGGGCGGGGCCGGCGCGCTCGAACATGCCGAAGATGCGCTGGTGCATGGCGGGTTCGATGCCGATGCCGTTGTCGGTGACGCTGAGGGTGATCCAGGCGGGCTCAAGGAGGGCGGAAACGCGCACGCGAGCGGGGCGCTCGGGGGGGACAAACTTAAAGGCGTTTTGGAGGAGATTGGAGAGGCACTGGACGAGGGAGGAATGATCGCCGATGACGCGGCCGAGGGGGTGCTCCACCTGGATCTGCTGGTGGACGGCGGCTAGATCGGGATACTGATCGATGACCTCCTCGACGAGGGCGGCGACATCGATGGGGCCGAGGTCGAGATGAGAGCGGCCGATGCGGGAGAGGGTGAGGACATCGACCATGAGGCGATCCATCTTGGCCGCATTTTTCATGATGCGCTGGGCGTAGTAGCGGCCTTCGTCGTTGAGGCTGGCGGCGTGCTCCTCGCAGAGGATGCGGGCGTAGCTCTCCATGGAGCGGAGGGGAGCGCGGAGATCGTGAGAGACGCTGTAGGAGAAGGCTTCGAGCTCGGCATTGGCCTCCTGGAGACGGGCGGTGCGCTCCTCGACCTTACGCTCGAGGGAGGCGAGGAGTTCCTCGCGCTCGTGGAGGAGATCGCGGACCGCATACTGCTGCCGACGGCTGGCGAGAGCGGAGCGGAGGGTAGAGAGGAGGGTGGCGGAGCGGAGGGGGCGCTCGACGAGGAGGAGATTACCCCGCGCGCCGATGGCACGAGCGGCCTCTTCGTGGAAGCTGGGAGTCTTACCGCCGCCGACGATGAGGACGACGGGGATGGCGGACCAGCCGGGCTCGGCGGCGAGGGCCCGCGAGAGATCGCGGTAGCGCTCGTAATTGATGGCCTCCTCGGTGAGGAGGACGGCGCCGCAGCCCTCGGGAATCTCCAAGGCGACGGCGGACAGATTGGGGCAGATGGCGGAGGCCAGGCCGGCGCGAGAAAGGAGGGCGGTGACATTGGCCGCATCGCCGCCGGTGGGGGCGACGACGAGCACGCGAAGCTCCGCCTGGACAGGGGGCGCGCTCACTGGCTGGGGAGCATCGTGCCGTCGCCGCCAGTGTAGACGGGAACGCCGGTGAGAACGCCGTGAAAATCGGTGAGAGGCTGGCCGACCGAGATACCGGTAGGAGCAAAGGCGAGCTCGCGGATGGTGCTCTCGTGGAGGCCGCCGCGCTTCTTAATCACAGAAAGGGCCTTGCGGACAGCGCCGGCCTGCTCGAAGTAGCGCATGAGGAGGACGGTGTCGGCAAGGTACGTGACATCCACGGGAGCCTGCATCTGGCCGAGGAGGCCGTGCTGGGCGACCGTCATGAGCGTGACCACGCCCAGGCGGGCCAGGAACGTCTGCATCTCGTGGAGCTGGATCGCGAGAAAATTGGCGGCCGGCATGGCTTGGAGATAGCCATTGAGACTATCGATGATGACGACGCGGCCAGCGCGACGCTCCGTGGCGGCGCGGACGAGATCGATGAACTCGCCGGGAGGGAGCTCGGCGGGATCGATCTGGCGGGGTACAATGAGGCCCTCAGCGATGAGCCGGCGGATGGGCATGCCGAGGGACTCGCCGCGGCGGACCATGGTGCGGGTGCCCTCGTCGAAGAGGTAGTAGAAGACGCGCTCGCCGCGAAGAGCGGCGGCGACGGCAAACTGCATGGCGACGGTGGATTTGCCGGAGCCGGCGGGGCCCAAGAGGAGGCAGGAATTGCCGCGATCGAGGCCGCCGCCGAGGAGGGCATCGAGCTGGGGATTGCCGGAGGAGGCCGGGGTATCATCGAAGGGCTGCTCGTGCTCGGCAGCGATGAGGCGGGGAAAAACACGGAGGCCGCCCGGGACGATGGTGGCATCGTGAAAGCCGCCGACGAAGTCGACGCCGCGGAGCTTCTGAACCTCCAGGCGGCGGCGCTTAGCGCCGTAGTCGGTGGATACCTGATCGAGGAGAAGGACGCCGTGGGCGATGCTCTGGACGTGGAGATCGCTGGCGGCGCCAGCGTGATCATCGAGGAGGAGGACCGTCATGTTGCGACCGCTGAAGTACTGCTTCAAGGAGAGCATCTGGCGGCGATAGCGGAGGGCGGACTCGGCGAGGAGGCGGAGTTCGGAGAGGGAATCGACGACCAAGCGGCGGGGACGGGCGCGATCGATCTTTTCGAGGAGGGCCTCGGTGGTCTTATTGAGCTCGACCTCGGAGACGTGGAAAATGGTGTTCTGGCTCTCGAGCTTGAGCTGCTCCTCGAGGGCGGAGAGTTCGAAGATGGTGACTTTCTCGAGGCTCCAGCCGTGCGAGCGGGCGACCGCCTCGATCTCCTCCTTGGTCTCGGAGAGGGTGATGTACATGACAGGCTCACCTTCGGCGGCACCTTGAAGGAGGTACTGGAGGGCGAGCGTGGTCTTGCCGCTGCCGGGGGTGCCGCTGACGAGGTAAAGGCGATTTTCCGGGAGGCCGCCCCGGAGGATGTGGTCGAGGCCGGGGATGCCGCTGCGCGAGAGTGGTACGGGGGCGGCGGAAAGAGGGGGACGAGAGGGACTCGAGGAGCGGGAAAACTCCGACGGGCCGGAAGCACCAGAGGAAGACGACGAAGGCATGAGCGTGATCCTACGTTATAATGCGATGATCAGGGGGAAAGGCTGTACGCATCCCAACCGGGTAGACATGCGTAGCGAAAGAAGGTGCGGCAGCTAAGCGCGCAAGAGAAGCGGCAGGAGCGCAGCGAGGAGGCCGCCCGGCGAAGGGAACACCCACGGCTGCGACCATGGCGGCGAGATGGGGACGCAAAAAAGGCGAAGCGCCGAGGCGCTTCGCCGAGAGTGAGCCGCACGCGCCGGAGCGCGCGAGGGAATGCCGAGCTTAGTAGCGGCGGTTGCCGCGCTCTTGGAAGGCGCCGGCACGACGATCGGGGCTGCCGTAATTGCGGCTGCCGCCCATTTCTTCCTTGGGCTTGGCCTCATTGACGGTGAGCTGGCGGCCATCGAGATCGACGCCGTTCATCTTCTCGGCGGCAACCTTGGCCTCATCGGCGGTGCCCATGGTGACGAAGGCGAAGCCGCGGGGGCGACCGGTCATCTTATCCATCGCGATGTAGACATCGGTGACGGAGCCGAACTGGCCGAAAGCGTCGCGGAGCTCGGCTTCGCTGGTCTTAAAGGACATGTTTCCAACGTATAGTTTGGAATTCATAGGTGTGTAATCGTATGCTTCGTTCGGTGCTCAGTCTGTGTTCCCGGGAATCGGGTTTCGAATCATCACCTGAACCTGAAGCTCAATTGAAAACTCACCAACCAACTGCGTTCTAAACGCTATCTACGTGGGGGCACAATCCAGCACCTGGCCCCAATAGCAAGGACCATCGCGACTTATTTTCGGCAAGGAGGTGAAATATAGAGGCGTAAGAACGGCCATTGCGAACGGAATACGCAGGGGCGCAGGCGGTTGGGCAGGCGCAAGGCGGGTAGGGACGATATCCGTGGACTCGGGGCGGGGACGGGCGGAGGATGACGAACGTTCCATGATAATATATCCGGGGTTGCTGGCGTCGGGGCTGTTGCTGCTGCTATTTCCGGCGGACCGACTCCTGTCGCGGCGGGTGAAGCTAAGGAGCTTTGAGAGTTTCCAGAGCCTGGAGGACAGCCCGCGCCACCGGCCATGGTGGTGGGTGCCGATGCTGTGGCTCGACCCGGTGCGGGCCTTTGCAGGGGTGGTCTGCCTGAAGCTGGCGCTGGCGACGCCGGCGGAAACGTGGGAGGCGACGGAGAAGCTGCCGTACTTTGCGATGGTGGCGGGGCTGGGCGCGGCGGTGGCGTGGCAGATGCACACGCGGCGCGACCGCGAGGCGCTGCTGGCGCCGATGGGCTTTGCGGCGGGAGTGGTGGCGGGGCTGGCGCCGTGGGTAGCGGTGGCGGCGGCGGCGGCGGTGGGGCTGCTGGGGATGTTTGCCTTTCGGAGCTTTCACGCGTTTTTCGGTATGGCCCTGGCGGGCCTGACGCTTTGCGGCGCGGTATTGGAGAAAAGCACGCCGTGGCTGATACCCTCGCTAGTGGCGGTGGCGGCGCCGATGGCGGTGGGATTTTTCAGCGGGCGGACGCTGGAGGTGCCAACGCGCGACAGCTCGGGCCGCGAGCAAGCGGCGGCAACCAGGCCGTAAAGGCGGAGACGGGAGAGGGAAAACAATCGCGCGGCGGGCCTCGACTAATGGTGAATTGTAGCGAACACTGGAGGCGTACCGATCTTGTGTGAGTCATGCGGCGCGTCTCGCCGCTCCTGATCCCGCTGGCCCGGCCGCCTCCACGAATGAACCCTGCCACGGACCATGCCCACACGCACGAGCGCTTTTCGCTCGGGCTCTTCTTCATCACGATCGCAGCCACGGTGGCAGCGGCCGCGGGCGCGCTGCGCTACTTCGCGCCGGAAACGTGGGCGGAGCAGGTAAGCGCGCCATGGTGGGCGTGGGCAGGGGCGGTGGCGGGGGTGAGCCTGATCAACTGCTTCTTCGAATTTTTCCTGCACCGCTATGTGCTGCACCGGCCGGTGGTGCCAGGGCTGGCACTCTTCTACCGTCAGCACACGCTGCATCATGCGCTGACGCGAATCGCGCGGAAGCCCTCGCGGGACGGGCGCGGACTGCTGTTTGTAGAGAACAAGTTTCCGATCACGGAGCCGGAGCAGGGGGAGGGATCGTTTTTCCCTTGGTACTCGCTGGCGGCCTTCATGGTGGTGCTCTCCCCTGCCCTGCTGCTGCTGCACTGGGTGGCGCCAGCCTTTCCCTGGCTGCTAGGCGGTGTGGCGGCGCTGACCTTGTCGCTGATCCTGTACGAGACGCTCCACGCGATCAATCACTGGCCCTTTGAGCGGTGGGCGCGGCTGGTGGATCACGCGAAGTGGGGCTGGTTTTGGCGGCCGGTGTACAGCTTTCACCTGCGGCATCATGCGGCGATCGACTGCAACGAGTCGGTATCGGGGTTTTTCGGCCTGCCGGTGGCGGACTGGCTCTTCGGAACGTGCGTGATCCCCAAGACGATCTATGCCGACGGAGAGGAGTGGCGGCAGGAGAACTTTGCGGCACCGAGGCCGCGCGGGGTGATCCGATGGCTGGATCGGGCGGCGGCGCGGGCCGTGGCGGCGCGGCGCGCACCAGCGCGGGCGAGCACAGCAAAAACGGAGCGCGCGTATACCCGCGGCGAGGAAATCGCGAACTGGCTGACACACGGCATCGGCGCAGTGCTGAGCGTGGCGGCGCTGACGCTGCTGATCATCTTTGCGAGCCTGAGAGGCGACGCGTGGCACGTGGTGAGCTTCACGGTGTTTGGGCTATCGCTGCTGGCGCTGTATCTATTTTCGACCCTCTATCATCTAACGCGGACGGAGCGGGGACGCTGGCTCTGGCGGCGGCTGGACCACGCGGCGATCTACCTGCTGATCGCGGGAACGTACACGCCGTTTCTCCTGACGAATCTGCGCGGGCCGTGGGGATGGTCGCTCTTCGGGGTGATCTGGGGGCTGTGCGGAGCCGGGGCGCTCTTCAAATTCATCGGTGGGCCGCGGAGCCGGGTGATCTCGGCGATGACGTACCTCTTCGCGGGGTGGCTGATCGTGGTGGCGCTCAAGCCGATGCTGGCGGCAGTGCCGGCGGAGGCGTTGTGGCTGCTGTTTGCGGGCGGAGTGTGCTATACGCTGGGAGTGCCATTTTACCTGTGGAAGCGGCTGCGGTATCACCACGCCTTCTGGCACAGCTTTGTGCTGGGCGGGAGCGCGTGCCATTTCCTGGCGGTGATGTTTTTGCTGCAGGGGCCCGGGATTTAAGGCGGGGGGGGCGGGGACTTCCGCGCCACGTCGAGAAGGGAGCATCGTCTCCGTGTCATACGGTTACCGAGGCTTCCGGGGGCCGTCGTCTCGGATTGACGCGCATCCGTGCGCGGGTGTGCTGCGTCTTTCAGGAGTACCCCCTTACTGCCGCAAAACTCCACTCTCGCCACCGTAGAACTGTCCGTTTTTTATTTCATTTCCAATGGCCACATCCCCCAACCCCGCCTGGCGTCAGCGCGCCCTCGTCGTCGCCGCCAGCCTTTTGTTGAGTTCGGTTGCCCTGGCGCAACCGCCCGCGAAGTCCAATGCGCCGGCCAAATCGGCGCCGCCGCAGAAAGCCCCGCCGCAGATGTACGATCCGCCGGCGCCCTACGTGCCGACGAGCATGCTGGCAGCGCCGGAAGGCTTCGAGATCTCGGTGTGGTCGCAGACGCCGATGTTTCGCCAGCCCTCAAACATGGACATCGATGTGGATGGCCGAGTGTGGGTGACGGAAGCGTACAACTACCGCCGCCACATGGGCAAAGACCCGGAGGGCGACCGCGTGATGATCCTCGAGGACACGGACGGGGACGGCAAGGCGGACAAGAGCAGCGTATTTGTGCAGGACAAGGAGCTGCTGGCGCCGCTCGGCATCGCGGTGATCGACAACAAAATCTATGTGTCGTGCACACCGGACATCATCGTGTACACGGACGTCAACCGGGACCGGAAATTCGACCCGGCGGTGGACAAGCGCGAAGTGCTGCTGACGGGCTTTGACGGGCGCAACCACGACCACTCCCTGCACTCGGTCACGCAGGGGCCGGACGGCAAGCTGTACTTCAACCACGGCAACGCGGGCGCGCTCTTCACGGACAAATCGGGGAAAACGTTTCGCAACGGCTCCTTTTACGATCCGGAAAAGAGCGGCGGCGGCATCGCGACGAACAAGGAGCGGCCGCCGGAGTACTCGGGCCAGAAGAGCGACGACGGCCACGTGTACGTGGGCGGCACGGCCTTCCGCATGAATGCGGACGGAACGAACGTGGAGGCGATCGGGTACAATTTCCGCAACTCGTACGAGCAGACGGTGACGTCGTTTGGCGATGTCTTCAACAACGACAACGACGATCCGCCGGCCTCGCGCACGAGCTTCCTGATGGAGTACGGCAACGTGGGCTTCACCTCGCGCGATGGCAAACGCCAGTGGCGCGCGGACCTGCGCCCCGGCCAGAGCATCGCGACGGCGGAGTGGCGCCAGGACGATCCGGGCGTGATCCCGGTGGGCGACGTGTACGGCAACGGCGCGCCGACCGGCATCGTATTTTACGAAGGCGACGCGTTTGGCGAGAAGTGGCGCGGCGCGCTGCTGAGCTGCGAGACCTCGCGCAATGTGGTCTTCGGGTATTTCCCGAAGGCGGAAGGCGCGGGCTACAAGCTGGAGCGCTTCCAGTTCCTGACCTCCAACAAAGACCAAGTGCTCGGAGGCATCGACGGCATGCGCGGGCAGCTGACTGCCGACTCGCTCAAGACGTGGTTTCGCCCGTCGGACATCGCAGTCGCTCCGGACGGCTCGATCTTCGTGGCCGACTGGTTCGACCCCCGCACCGGCGGCCACGCGGCACTCGACAAGACCTTCAGCGGCACGATCTATCGCCTGACGCCGAAGGGCAAAAAGCTCACGACGCCCAAGATCGACCTGAAGACGGTCGCGGGCCAAGTCGAAGCGCTCAAGAGCCCGGCAGTAAACGTGCGGGCTCTGGGCTTCAACGCGCTCAAGACGGCGGGAGCGGCGTCGGTGACGCCGGTCGCGGCGCTTTTGAACGACGCAAATCCGTACGTGCGCGGCCGCGCCGTGCATCTGCTCGCGCACCTCGGCCCGCAGGGCATCGCCAAAGTCGAGGAGCAGCTGAAAAACGGCGACCCGATGATGCGCATCGCGGCGTATCGCGCACTGCGCCGGGCGACCAACAGCCTGGGCATGCCATCCGGAAGCGACGCCACGCTCCCGGCGAAGATACTCGCCCACGCCAAGACCCTCGCGATCGATAGCAACGCGGCCGTGCGCCGCGAAGTGGCGCTCTCGCTCCGCGACGTGCCGCTGGCCCAAGCGAAGGACCTGCTCCTGACGCTAGCCAAGGGCTACGATGGCACAGACCGTGCGTACCTCGAAGCCTGGGGCATCGGCGCCAAGGGCAAGGAAAAGGAAATCTACGCCGCGCTCGCCGCGAGCGCTCCCGGCACCGACGCCGCGAAGTGGCCGGCAAGCTACGCCAACCTCATCTGGCGACTGACGCCCACGGGCGCGGAAAAGGACTTCGCAGCCCGCGCCGCCGCGACCACGCTGCCCGAAAAGGACCGCGTAGCCGCAGTAACAGCCCTCGGGTTTATCCCGACCAAGGCCTCCGCCGACGCGCTCATCGACCTAGCGAAGAAAGCGACCGGCATGGTGAAGAACCACGCCACCTGGTGGCTCCTCAACTACAAGGAAATCAACTGGAAGGGGATGGGGCTGGACGCCGCGCTGAAGGAAAGCGGGATCTACGACCCGGAAACGGCTGCCGTAGCGCCCATCGTGGTGCCCGAGCCGACCCCCACCAAGCTACCCTCTGCAGCGGAGATCGCCAAGCTGAAGGGCGATCCCGCCAAGGGTGCCACCACGGCACAGGCGTGCCTGCTCTGCCATCGCATCGGCGACAAGGGAATCGACTACGGCCCCGCACTCACGGGCTTTGCCAAGGGCCAGACGCCGGAAGTGGTGATCAACGCCATCGTCAATCCCTCAGCGGAAATCGCGCATGGCTTTGACGGATCGCAGATCACGCTCCGCGACGGCGGCCAAGTGCACGGCCTGGTGCTGAGCAATGGCGACCCGATCGTGGTGATCTCCTCCGGAGGGCTCACGCAAATGATCCCGGCCAGCAAGACCCGGGGCCGCCCGGCAAACCTCGGCCGCTCGCTCATGCTGAGCGCGGATCAACTCGGGCTTTCCGCGCAGGATGTGGCGGATATCGCAGCCTACCTGAAGACCCAGTAAGCGGGCGCACGAGCCGCGCTCGAAATTCGGAAGGCCGGGTGGAGGCTTATCTCCCCCGGCCTTTTTTTGGATGGTTTGCAGGCGTCGGCCCTAGATGTAGTACATCTCTTCGGCCTTCTTCCCGGCAAATTGATCGAGGGTGAGGCTCTGGGTGCGCTTCGACAGCTCCCGGGCGAGATCATCCCACACCTGCTTTAAACGGCGGCCGCTACGGCCCTCGAAGTTGCCGCTGAGCTGCAGGCAATGGCCCTCGATGGCGGTGAGGATATCGTAGAGCGAAATCTCCTCCGGCGCACGGGCAAGGGTATAGCCGCCATGATTACCGCGGCGGCTCTGGATCAAACCCGCATTGCGCAGCTTACAGAGGAGCTGCGCGAGAAACGTGGCGGGAACGGCCTCCACCTTGGAGAGGTGATCGATCTGCGCCAGGGCGCCCGAACCGTGCAGGCGCGCCAGCTCCGCCATCACGCGGCACGCATAGTCGACCTGGACGGACACCTTCATGCGCGCGCCTCGGCAGCAGCCTGCCCTGGGCGGCGGCGGCCAATCCGCACCTTGCCCCAAGCCCGCTCGTGGACGTAGTAGAGGAGGACCTTGGTGACCACCTCGACCCCGGCGATGCCGCCGGAAATGCGAGCGGCGTGCCCCACCCCACCCGCCGCAGCGCCCGTCATATTGAGCACGACAAAGCTCACGAGAAACGTGTCGAGCGTGCCCACACAACGCCAGCTAACGGCCTTGAGCAGGCTACGGAGGCGCGAGTCGGCGGGGCTGGGGAGAGCACTCATGGGATCAGATCACGTAATCGCCGTTTTCAGACTTCACGACCTCACGGGGCGGCAGAAGCATGCCCGCGCCGACGGTGGCATTTGTACCCTGCTCGATGAGGATGAACGAGCCGGTGAGACGGTTGTGCTCGTAGCCATCGAAGACGAGCGGCTTGGAGGTGCGGAGGCGGATCTGGCCGATATCGTTGACTCCGAGCTCGGGTGCGTCGGCCTCGCGCTCGAGGGTGGAAAGGTTGAGCTTGCTGACGATGCTCGTCACGACGGCCTGCACGGTATGAGTCGTGTGCTTGAGGAAGTACTTCTTGCCAGGCTGGAGGGCGCGCACGTGCATCCAGCAGATATCGGCCTCGAGCTCGGTCGCCGAGCCGGGCAGGTGATCCGCACCGATGAGCATGCTGCCGCGGCTGATATCGATATCGTGCTCGAGCACGATCGTCACCGACTGCGGGCAAAAGGCCTCATCGAGCGGGCCATCGTAGGTCCAGATCTCCTTCACGGTGGAGACGACGCCGGCTGGTAGAGCGAGGACGCGCTGGCCCTTTTTCACGATGCCGCCCGCGATCTGGCCGCTTACTCCGCGGAAATCGTGGAGATCGGGATTGGTGGGATTGTTGGGCCGGTTGACCCACTGCACGGGGAAGCGGAAGCCCTGAAGATTCCAGTCGCTCGCGATGTGGACGGTCTCGAGGTGCGTGAGAAGCGTGGGCCCCTTGTACCAAGGCGTGTGCTGGGAAGGGTCGACGACGTTGTCGCCGTTGAGCGCGCTCATCGGGATGAAGACGACATCCTTGATGTTAAAACGCGGGAGGAACTCCTCAAACTGAGCGCGGATCTCGCGGAAGCGCTGTTCGCTCCAGCCCACGAGGTCCATCTTATTGACGGCGACGACGAGGTGCGGGATGCCCAGAAGCGCAGCGATGGCGGTGTGGCGGCGGCTCTGCTCGATCACGCCGGCACGGGCATCGACGAGCACGATGGAGAGGTTGGCCGTGGAGGCGCCCGTCACCATGTTGCGCGTGTACTGCACGTGGCCGGGAGTATCGGCGATGATGAACTTGCGGCGCGGCGTGGCGAAGTAGCGGTACGCGACGTCGATGGTGATGCCCTGCTCACGCTCGGCGCGGAGGCCGTCGGTGAGGTTGGCGAGATTGATCTGGCCTCCGCCGGTGATATCGGCGGAGCGCTCGAGCGCCTCGATCTGATCCTCCATCAGCGATTTCGAATCGTAGAGGAGGCGGCCAATGAGCGTGGATTTGCCGTCATCGACACTGCCGCAGGTATTGAAGCGGAGAATGTCGACCGGAACATGCACCGGAGTGGTGGAAGACATGAAAAAGAAAAAGGAGAGCTTGGGTGTGGAAGGGAGGGTGACGGCGGCGGCTTAGAAATAGCCGGCTTTCTTACGGTCTTCCATGGCAGCCTCGGAAGCCTTGTCGTCGGCGCGGGAGCCGCGCTCAGTGACACGAGCGGCGGCGATCTCGGCGATGATGTCGTCCACGGTCGTGGCGGGCGACTCGACGAGGCCGGTGCTGATGATATCGCCTATGGTGCGCACGCGCACAACGAGCTCACGCACGTCCTCGGTGGGCTTGGGCGGGAGGATATCGGAGACGGGGAGCCACTGGCCGCCCCGGCGGACGGACTGGCGCCTATGGCTGAAGTAGATATTGGGGACTTCGAGCTTCTCGCGCTTGATGTACTCCCAGACGTCCATCTCGGTCCAATTGCTCAGCGGGAAAACGCGCATGTTTTCACCCTGATTGAGGCGGCCATTGTAGAGATTCCAGATCTCGGGGCGCTGGTTCTTGGGATCCCACTGGCCAAAGCTATCGCGGAAGCTGAAGAAACGCTCCTTGGCCCGGGCCTTCTCCTCATCGCGACGTGCGCCGCCAATGCAACAATCGAAGCGAAACTCCTCGATCGCGGCGAGCAGGGTGGGAATCTGGAGGCGATTGCGACTGACCTCGCCGGGAGCGGGCACGGCGATGCCGGACTTGATGGCATCCTCGACCTTGCGGACGATCAGCTTGCCGCCGAGCTCCTTGGCGCGGCGATCGCGAAACTCATTGAGCTCGGGGAAGTGGTGCCCGGTATCGACATTGAGAAAGGGCATCGGGATATCCGCCGGGCGGAAGGCCTTCTCCGCGAGACGGAGCAGGCAGATCGAATCCTTGCCGCCGGAGAAGAGCAGCGCGGGCCGCTCAAACTCGCCGGCGACTTCACGCATGATGTGAATCGCTTCGGTTTCGAGATGCTGAAGGTGGTCGAGATGGTAGTTCGTCACGGAAAAACGGGATCGAAGTTCGTAGTACGGAGATGGCGGAGGAAGAAAGTAGGGGGGTCTCCGAACTACTCTTTCCGAACGCCGGCCGCGGCAGCGCCGGAAGCCGCCGACTTGCCCCACGCGGCGTGGAGGCCGCACTCGCGCTTTTCGTCGGCCTTGGCCGGGTCGAAGTAATCCCACTCATTGGGGAGCTTGTGCTCGGCGAGGTAGGCCTCCATGTCGGCGTCGCTCGCGTAGAAGAACGGGCTGACCTTGAGGGCGCCGAAGTTTTCGTCGAGAGAGACGATATCGAGGCCGGCGCGGTTGGGATTCTGCACCTTGCGGAGAGCGGTAATCCAGACTTTGGGCGCTAGCTCCTTCATACCGCGCTGAAAAGGCTCGAGCTTCATGACGGCGCTAAACGTCTTGAGCGCCTCCTCCTGCTCGGTCGTGGGAATCTCGCCGTGGATCGCATCGCGGTGGGCGGGCGTCATCTTGGGCAGGTAGGGCTTGAGGTTGAGATGGAAGCGCTCGCGCAACGCCTCGGCATGCTTGTAGGTGGCGGGCCGATTGTAGCCGTGATCGACCCACAGGACGGGGATATCGGGCTGCGCCTGCACGGCGACATGAAGGATCGCGGCCTCGTAAGGGCGGAAATTGGTGGAGACGATGGCGCGACCGCCGGCCTGGCTGATGGCCCACCGGACGATATCGAGGGGGGACTTAGAACGCAGCTCGGCGTTGAGGCGGGTGAGTTCGGAAGGAGTCATGTTAAGTAGAAAGGTAAACTTGGAAGAAGGGCCTCGGTAGCGGGGAAGCGGGAGGATGGGGCAGGCCAATCACGCCCTAGTTCCACGCGAAAAAACGAGTTCGCGATGGATGCGATTCTCGTCTCTCTTCGATGGCGTGGATGAATTTGTGGACATGACAACGAGAAGGCTTGCGCCGGAGACCTCATGCGTAAAGGTTAAAAGAAGTCATATTGACTAAAGATGTCATGATTGAATCCCTTTCACATCCCACCTGCAAGCCGCATCGCTACGTAGCGAGTGGCATGCCTCTGGCTATCATGGGGTTATCATGAGCGAGGTCGGCAAAGTTTTTCTCGTCGGCGCAGGGCCGGGCGATCCGGAGCTGCTGACCCGGAAGGCGGAGCGGCTGATCCGCGGAGCGGAGGCAGTGGTGTACGACTATCTCGTGGCGCCGGAAATCCTGGCGCTGGCGCGCGCGGATGCGGAGAAAGTCTTCGTCGGCAAAAAAGGCGGCGGCTTCTGCTGCCCGCAACGCGACATCGAAGGCACGCTCATCCGGCTCGCTCGCGAAGGGAAGCAGGTAGTGCGATTGAAGGGCGGCGATCCCTTTATCTTTGGACGCGGCGGCGAAGAAGCCGAGGCGCTCGTCGCCTCCGGCATCCCGTTTGAAATCGTGCCTGGCGTGACCTCCGCACTCGCGGCGGCGGCCTACTCGGGCATACCCCTCACGCATCGTGCGCACGCCTCCGCGGTGGTGTTTCTCACGGGGCACGAAGATCCGGCGAAGCCCGACTCCGCAATCCACTGGGAGGACTACGGCCGGCTCGGGGCGACCCTGTGCGTGTACATGGGGATGAAAAATCTCGAGACGATCCTGCGCCGCCTACAAGCCGGGGGACTCTCGCCCGAGACGCCGGCAGCCGTCATCCAATCAGCCACCACGACGGCGCACCGCCAGCTCATCTCGACGGCCGGCAGGATCGCGTTGGAAGCGGAGCAGGCTGGCTTTGGCGCGCCGTCGATCGTCGTGATCGGCGAGGTCGCAGCGCTCTCAGAGAAGCTCGCGTGGTTTGCGCAAAACGCCGCCGCGCTCCCGCAATGATCGTCGCCCTGATCGACAACGGCTCGCTCGAACCCGCCGCCCACCGCAATCTCCGGGCAGTGGCTGCGGGGATCGCCGCGCGCACGGAGGTGCAAGTCCACGCCGTCTCGTGGAAACACAGCGACCGGATCGCACCCGAGTCGCTCGATGGCACGCCTGCGTGGACGCTCGCGCCCTTCGTACGCCGCATGGTGGCGCTGGGCCAGCGCGAGTTTGTCTTCATCCCCTTTTTCGTGAGCGCACAAGGAGCGATCGGCTCGGCCTTGCGCACCAGCCTGGAGTCGCTCCAGCGCGAGCTGGCGGACCCCGAGCTGCCGCCGGGAACGCCGCCTTTTGAATTTAGCTTCACCGAAGGGCTGGCCGCGCGCGGAGCGATCCCGGCGATCGTGGCGGACCGCATCCGAGCCACCCTCGCAGCCAAGGCCCTGCGCCAGCCGCCGGTCATCGTCGTGGATCATGGCGGGCCCTCGGCCGCCTCGGCCCAGCTCCGTGACAGCCTCACGAGCGCCCTGCGGGAGCATCTGGAGCGCGAGATCGGGACGATCTCGGCCGCATCGATGGAGGGCGAACACCCTCCCCTGCTTTCCGATCACCTTGCCACGCCTGCTTATGCCGGGCGGGATGTGGTCGTAGCCATGCTGTTTCTCTCGCCGGGCCGCCACGCGGGCCCGGAGGGGGATATCGCACAGATCTGCCAGGCAGCCGCTGGCGCTCGCGCGCATCCTACCGGCCTCATTGGCGACCACCCTCAAGTCATCACCACCCTCGCCGCAGCCTTGCGCGACACCCTTAAAACCCTCCAAGCTCACCCTTCCGCATGAGTTCCACGCCCGCGACCGACACCAGCACCGCACCCGCCGCAAAGCCGCTCCACAAGAACGAGCTGCTCAAAGCCGAGAGCAATTTCCTGCGTGGAAACATCCTCAAGGATCTCGCCGACACCACGACCGGCACGATCACCGAGGAGAGCGCACAGCTCACGAAGTTTCACGGCATCTACGCGCAGGACGATCGCGACCTGCGCAACCAGCGCCGCAAGGAGGGCAAGGAAAAGGCCTTCATCTTCATGGCGCGCGTCCGCGTCCCCGGTGGCGTGTGCCAGCCCTCGCAGTGGCTCCAGCTCGACAAGCTCGCCGACAGCCACGCCAACGGCACGCTCAAGCTCACGACCCGCCAGGCCTTCCAGTTTCACGGCATCGTAAAGGGCAACCTCCGGCCCCTCATCCAGCAGATCAAGCTCTCCGCGCATCTCGATACCATCGCCGCCTGCGGCGACGTGAATCGCAACGTGATGTGCAATCCCAACCCCGAGCTCTCGTCGGTCCACGCCGAAGTGCAGCGCGTGGCCACGGCCATCAGCGAGCACCTGCTCCCCCGCTCCCGCGCCTTCCACGAGCTCTGGATCGAGGACAAGCTCGTCTCCGGCGGCGAGCCCGAGTCGGAGCCGATCTACGGCAAGACCTTCCTCCCGCGCAAATTCAAGATCGTCGTCGCCGTGCCCCCGAGCAACGACGTCGATGTCTACGCGCACGACCTCGGCTACATCGCCATCGTCGAAAACGGCAAGCTCGTCGGCTTCAACGTCACTGTCGGCGGCGGCCTCGGCATGTCGCACAACCAGATCGAGACCTACCCGCGCGCAGCCGACATCATGGGCTTCTGCACCGTGGAGCAGGCCGTCGATGTCGCGGAAAAGGTCGTCATGGTCCAGCGCGACTTCGGCGACCGCACCGATCGCAAGCACGCCCGCCTGAAGTACACGATCGCGGATCGCGGCCTCGGCTGGTTCCGCTCCGAGGTCGAGGCCCGCCTGGGTTACCGCCTCGGTGCGCCGCGCCGCTTCGAATTCACCACCAACGGCGACCGCTATGGCTGGGTGCAGGGCGAAAACGGCAACTCGCACTTCACACTCTTCCTCATGAGCGGCCGCGTGAAGGACAGCGACGACTACAAGCTCAAGACCGCCCTCCGCGAGATCGCGCTCGTGCACAAGGGCGACCTCCGCCTCACCGCCAATCAGAACATCATCATCGCCAACGTCGCTCCCGCCGACCGCCCGGTGATCGAGGAGATCCTGCGCCGCTACAAGCTGGATACGGCCAACAACGCCACCGGCCTCCGCCTCAACGCCATGTCGTGCGTGGCCCTCCCGACCTGCGGCCTGGCCCTCGCCGAGAGCGAGCGCTACCTGCCCGACCTCGTGAAGATGCTCGAAGGCGAAGTCGAGGCCGCCGGCCTCCGCGACGACTCGATCACCCTCCGCATCACGGGCTGCCCCAATGGCTGCGGCCGCCCCTTCCTCGCGGAGATCGGCCTCGTCGGCAAGGCGCCCGGCAAGTACAACCTGTACCTCGGCGCCGCCAACAACGGCAGCCGCCTCAACATCCTCTACAAGGCCTCCGTGCCCGTCGCCGAACTCGTGCCGATCCTCGGCCCGATCTTCCGCCGCTACGCCACCGAGCGCACGCCGGGCGAGACCTTCGGCGACTTCGTGATCCGCGCCGGCTACGTGAAGCCCACCTACACCGCGCACGACTTCCACGAGCAGAAGGCCGCGATCGCCACCAAAGGCGCGGAGATCTGAAAAAGCTGAAAGGCCAAAAGACCGAAGGGCTGAAAGGGTACTCACCTTTCGGCCCTTTTTCATTTCTGCGAAACGCGAGCTGCGCCTGATCTTGCATGCAACCGCAGTCGAGCCTCCGCAGGTCGGCGCGCTCAGTTCCCAAGCCTTTCAGGCCTTGCCAAAAAAAAGAGGGCGGACCGCCTACCCCTAAGCGGTCCGCCCATTGCTTTCTTACTTACCCCAATTCTCCACCGCTAGGCGGAGGAGAAAATTGTCTGATGCGTATACGAAAGCACAGATCGGTCACAGTTCCAGCGGCCGAAGCATTTTTCTGCGTTTTGTCGTACGTATGAACTGCACTCACGCCGGCTGCAGCCGGAGCGGCAGCCGAGCGCGCTCCGGCAGCAAGCTTCTCAACCAAAGATATAGTCGTCGGCCTCGCCCTTTTTCTTTTTGGGGCGCGGCTCCAGCCAGAGGCGGAGGAGCAGCTCGGCGAGGTTGCGCATGCTGGTGCGGTGGAGGCCCTCGAAGCGCACCGCATCACGGAAGAGCGGTACGACGCCACTGCGTTCCTCGTAATAGCGCCAAAGCTCCGGCTCGAGCTGGGCTGCCGCAACATGATCGTCTCCAGCGGCTTTCGAGACCGATTGAAACTTGTTCTGCCAATAGTGTCTCTCCTCAGGATGCTTCTGCAAATAATCGAAGACGCGTTGTTCGCACCGATTGAGGCTCATGGTGCGGCCAACGTGCGCACCCTCGCCCGGAAAACAACCGCAAACCCCGCACGCGCCCGGCGTTGCAATTAACCGTCCATCATGGATACTCTTCCCTCACCCTCAGCCCCTCCTTCTATGTGGCAAAAATTCAAAGAGCAGATCCCTGCCGTCATCCTCACCGCGCTTCTCGTGATCGGCGGAGCGTACTGGGTGCACCAGCAGACGGTGCGTGAGATGGGCGCGAAGCAGCAGGCGGAGATCGCTCCGCTGCGCCAGCAAAACGACGACCTGAAGGCGGCTTCCGAAGAAAACCGCCGGCAGATCGCAGCGACCAATCAGCTCCTGAAGGACGCGATCTCCAAGCGCGAGGCTGACATGTTTCGCACGGACGCCGAGCTCGAGAAGCTCAACGTGGAGCGCATGAACGCACTCGCGGAAGTCATCGCCAAGAAGATCCAGCCCAATGCCCCCCTGCCCAAGAGCCCGGAGGAGGCCGAACGGATGCAGAATGAGCAAATCGACAAGGTCTCGGGCCGCATGGCCGACCGCATCCAGCCCATCCTCGCTGAAATGGCCAAAGACCAGAATCTCACGCGCGACTCCCTCGCCAAATACAGCGAGCGAATCTCCGACCAGATCGGCAACGTCCTCACCGCCGAACTCGCCAAGAATCAGCAGCTCAATGCCAACCTGCAACAGACCCAGGCCGTCGCCCAGGATGCACTCAAGCTCTCGCACGAGATCACGGCGCTGTACCTGAGCTCCTTCAAAGACCAAGGCCTCATCACCCGGCTCCTCTCGCTGCCGGCCAATGTCGTCCGCGATGCCGCGAGCCTGAGCATCGTGGGCAGCAGCGATCGCAAGAAGGTGGAGGAACAGCTCGTCGCGCGCATGGGCGAGATCGACAAGCGCCTCACCGAGTTGCGCGGGCCCGCCCAGCCCGCTCCCGCGGCTGTCCCTGCGGCGACGGAGCCCGAAAAGCAGCTCACCTCGCCCACCCGCCCCCAGGCAAGCGCCGCGCCGACCAAGTAAGCGCTTCGAAAAAAGCCCTTCTTTTCTCCAAGGCCACGCGAGACCTCGCGTGGCTTTTGCTTTCTGTCCAAGCTTTGCTCCCTTAGTTTGCACCCCAGCACTCCCCGTTCTTATTCCATTTCCCATCATGCTCCTACGCTTACCCGTCGTCGCATTCCTAGCCTCCCTTGCCCTCCTCGCCACCGGCTGCGGTAAACGCGGCACCGCAGTCGAGAGCGGCAATCAGGAACAGGTCATCCACATCGGCAACCTCAGCGAGCCGGTCGATCTCGATCCGCATATCATCAGCAGCCACCAAGACTTCAACATCGTGATGTCGCTCTTCGAGGGGCTCGTGCAGTACGACCCCAAGACCGCAGAGCCGGTGGCGGCGGGCGCGGAGCGCTGGGAGACTTCCAGCGATGGCCTCACGTGGACATTTTACCTACGCAAGGCTGCCAAGTGGTCTGATGGCACCCCGGTCACAGCCAATGACTACGTCTATGCCTTCCGCCGCATCCTCAGCCCCGCGCTCGGCGCGGAATACGCCAACATGCTCTACGTGCTGAAAAACGGCGAAGCGCTCTATACTCAAAAAATCTCCGACCCGGCCCAACTCGGAGCCAAGGCAACCGACGACCATACGCTCGTGCTCACGCTTGCGCGGCCCACGCCGTATCTCCTCTCCATGCTTTGTCACTCGGCCTGGTACCCGGTGCCGAAAGCCACCATCGAAAAGCACGGCAAGGCAGACCAGCGCGGCAACCCCTGGACTCGCCAGGGCAATCTCGTAGGCAACGGCTACTTCACGCTGGCGGAATGGAAGGCCAACCAGCACATCCGCGTCGCCCGCAGCGAGACGTACTGGGACAAAGAAAACGTGAAGCTGAAGGCGGCAGTCTTCTACCCAATCGAGAGCGCCGATGCCGAGGAACGCACTTTTCGCTCCGGGCAACTCCATGTGACGAGCACGCTGCCGATCTCCAAGATCTCGGTCTACGAGAAGGACGGCTCCGGCCTCTACCAGCCGCACCCGATGCTGGCCTCATACTTCTTCCGCTTCAACGTCAACATCCCTCCGCTCAACGATGCGCGCGTGCGCCGAGCACTGAGCATGGCGATCGATCGCGACGCCATCGTGCGCGATGTGACCAAGGGCGGCCAGATCGCCGCCGGCAATCTATGTCCGCCGGATGTCGCCGGCTTCACCGCAAAGGCGAGAATCACGACCGATGTCGCAACAGCGAAGAAGCTCCTGGCCGAAGCCGGCTTCCCCGACGGCAAGGGCTTTCCCAAGATCGAGCTCCTCTTCAACACCAACGAAGGCCACCGCCAGATCGCCGAGGCCATCCAGCAGATGTGGAAGCGTAACCTCGGCGTCGACATCGGCCTCTACAATCAAGAGGCCAAGGTCTGGAACGACTCGATGCGCACGCTCAACTATCAGATCGCGCGCTTCGCCTGGGTGGGCGACTACCTCGATCCCAGCACCTTCCTCGACCTCATGGGCAGCGACAACGGCAACAACCAGACCGGCTGGAAAAACGCCGAGTACGACAAGCTCCTCGCCGCCGCCAACGCCACGGGCGACAAAGCGAAGCGCTACGAGTACTACCAGCGCTGCGAAGAGATCCTTGTTCAGGAAGCGCCCATCGCTCCGCTCTATTTCTACGCGCGCAACAATCTGCGCCGCCCGGAGGTGAAGGGGTGGTACGGCAACCTCCTCGATAACCACCCCCTCAAGGGCGTGTACCTCGAGGCAAAATAAGTCTCCCTCGCTCGCAGCATCGATTCGCCGCGACGTGATCGCGGCGGCAACGCTCTCCTGTTCCCTCACGCCGGTGAATGCTTCTGTCACAGCCCTTCCACCTGACCCCGTGCGCCTCGAACTCTTCCCCGACGTGATCTCGGGCTCCGAAGCCGTCTTGGGAGTCAGTTTGGAGAAAGATCCCGCAGCGATCGTCGTAGAGAAAATCGATGCGACGATTGTTCAAATCGTCTTTGGCCAACCCAATCGCTTGTCCCGAGACGAAGACCAGGCGGTCACACTGGGCTCTCTTTGGGGCGAGCTTATGGTGCGCGAATGCGGCTGGTCGTGGCTGGATGTCCAGATCGGCAGCCACCGTGATGTCGGCGTTGTGTCGCCGGCGCAGGATATGATCATCTATCCCTTCACATTCGTAGGGCAGTGCCTGGCCAAACGCCGTGTGTGTACTGTGGCATTGTCGTTCACCGCGCTCCTCGGAAAAAAAGGTGAAATAGTCTACAAGCCGGGCGGCTATGAGAATGTGATGAACCACATCCACCACGTGATACCGCCCTACACTCTCGATCACGGAAGCTGACAGTCCCTACTCGATAAAATAAAACGGATTCGGCAGCTTGAAGGTCCGCTCCGCAAAGCCGCCGTCGAGATCACTCTGCTGGTCGCCGATGCTCGCCACGATCGTCCAGCCCGCCTTCGTCAGCCGCTCGCGCGCACCGGTCTTGAAAGTCGCCGCCGAGGCACGCTTGAGGGCCTCGGGCTTGCAGATCAGCTCTGCGAAATCGCCGCAGTCGATGGCCTTCACATTGCGCTCCGTGGCGGCATACTGGTCTTCCGCGCGGCCCGTGATATAGATCACGCTCACGCCGAGTTTGCGCGCGATGCGATAGACCTCGCGCACCGGGTCGATGGCGGGCGCATCGGCTTTGGCCACCCACTCATTCCAGATCTCGGGTACGTACCCGAAATCGTTCTCCGCGATGTGCGGGTAGTTCCTGAGTAACGTCTCATCCAGATCGAAGACGATGGCGAGCTTCTCGCCACCCTTGCGCTGCGCTGCCCGCTGCTCGAGCCAGGACTGCGCCCGCTTGGCGACTACCGCGAGATCGCGATCATAGCCGCCGGAGTCGACATAGGCCTTAACCCGCTGCTTCGCGACGGTGAGATTTTGCGGCTCGCTCGCACTCGGCGTGGTCGTCGTGTTGACACTGACGGTGGCCACACAGCCCGCGAGGCCCAGCGCCACCCCCAACATCGCAATGCGTCCGAGATAAACATGGCGTCGCAAAATAGGAGTCACGGCTGGCATACCCCGGACATACAGCGCCGCCACGCGGATTACAAGTAGGGCGCTCTGCGGACCGCCTACCTCAATAATCGCATCACCAACACGCCTACTTCTTCACTACCTTCTCGGTAGCACCCTCCGGCTGCGCCTTCGTGCCAAAAAGCCACACCTGCTTCAGTGCCGGCGCTTTTTTCAGCGCCGCCACGCCCTCCGAGTCGACTGCTGTGTTGGTGAGATTCACGACCTCCAAATTCTTCAGCGACACCAGCGCCGTGAGCCCCGCCGACGTGATCTTGGTCCTGGTGAGATCGACCTCACGCAGATTGGTCCATGTGCCAAGCTCCTTCAGTCCAGCGTCGGTCACCGGGGTGCGCGCCAGCTCGGCCTCGACGATGAAGTCCTTGAGCGGTGCGAGCTTGGCGAGCACGACGTCGTCGCAGCGGCTCGGGGCGCTCGCAGTACGCAGCAGCAGGCCATCGGTCGCTAGCTGTGAGCGCGCCACGAGCCGCACGCCAGTGGCCTTCTCCAGCGCCGCGATCTCCGCCGCTTGCGGACGCCAGTCTCCGGTGAGCGCGATGACCTCGGCCTTTTTCTTAAGTGCCGGAGCCCCCGGAAATGCACTGCTCGGCGCCGTCTCGGAGGCACCGCCCGCGATCCACAGCTCGAGCACCTTGATCTCGTTGGCCGACAGCAGCGGCTTGCCGTCGGCCGGCATCACTTCTTCGTCGTCCTTGGGCAGCGTGATGCGGCGGAAGAGTTCGCTGCCCTTCGCATCGCCCGCTTTTACCACCACGCCATCGCTGCCGCCCTTCAGCAGATGCGCAAACGTGTCGACGCGCAGCTTGCCCTTCACCTTCTCCGGGCCGTGGCACGCCACGCAGTGCTGATCGAGGATCGGCGCCACCCGCTCGGCGTAAAAAGAGGTCTCGGCCGCGCTACCCTCCTTCGCCGCCGCCAATGCCGCCGCTACCGCAAGGCTGGAAAAAATCGTCTTCGTCATCGCGTCAGATCACGCCAAGAGATCTTCAATCACCTTGGCGGGAAGCACGCCGGTGAGTTTCTGGTCCAAGCCTTGGAACTTGTACGTGAGCTTGTTGTGATCGATGCCGAAGAGGTGGAGCATCGTGGCGTGGAGGTCGCGGATGTGCACGGGGTCTTTCGCGATATTGTAGGAGAAATCGTCGGTCTCGCCGTAGGAGAGGCCGGCCTTGGTGCCACCGCCGGCCATCCACATGCTGAAGCAGCGGGGGTGGTGATCGCGCCCGTAGTTGTCGGGACGGAGCACGCCCTGCGAGTAACAGGTGCGGCCAAATTCTCCGCCCCAGATCACGAGCGTGTCATCGAGCATGCCGCGCTGTTTGAGGTCGGTGACGAGCGCGGCAGTCGCCTGATCGGACTCGAGCGCCATCGTCTTGATATTGCTCGGGAGATTCGAGTGCTGGTCCCAGGTGCGGAGGAAGACCTGCGTGAAGAGCACGCCGCGCTCGGCGAGACGCCGGGCCATGAGGCAGTTGTAGGCGTAGGTGCCGGGCTCCTTGGCCTTTTCGCCGTAGAGTTCCCACGTCGAGGCCGGCTCGTCGGAAAAATCGGCCAGCTCGGGCACAGAGGTCTGCATGCGAAACGCCATCTCGTACTGCGAGATGCGGGCATTGATCTCAGGATCGCCCACGCGCTCAAAAAGCTGCTGATTGAGATCATTGACGCCATCGATCATCGCGCGCCGCAAATCGGTGCCGATGCCCTTGGGATTATTGAGATACAGCACCGGGTCGGCCCCAGCGCGCAGCGATACCGCGGCGTGCTCCGGGGAGAGGAAGCCGGAGGACCAGAGGCGATTGGACAGCGCCTGCACATTGGTGCGGAGCGGCATCTTCGAGGTCATCACGACAAAGGTCGGCAGCTCTTCATTTGCCGCGCCGAGGCCGTAGGAAAGCCAAGCTCCCATGGAGGGCCGACCGGCAAACATATTGCCGGTGGTAATCTGCAAGATCGCGGGCTCGTGATTGATCGCCTCGGTGTAGAGCGACTTCATCACGCAGAGATCGTCGGCGATCTTGGCGGTGTAGGGGAAAAGCTCGGAGACCCAGTGGCCCGCCTTACCATGCTGCGCAAATTTGTAGAGGCTGGGCGCAATCGGGAAACGGGCCTGGCTCGCCGTCATGCCCGTGAGCGTCTGGCCGCCGCGGACCGACTCGGGCAGGTCCTTATCGAACAGGTTTGCAAGGGCCGGCTTGTAATCCCAGGTCTCAAACTGTGAGGGTGCGCCTGCCATGAAGAGGTAGATCGCGCGCTTGGCCTTGGGGGCAAAGTTGGGCGCGAGGCCCGCTTTCTTGGCGGCCGCTTCCGTATTGGCGAGAAGCTGCGGGGCGGCCTTGCCGAGGATTGTGGCCAGGCCCGCCCAGCCGAGTGCCTTGGCGCCGCGACCGAGAAAGTGCCGGCGCGTCTCCAGCGCGAGCCATTCCTTTTTCAGCCCCACCGGAATATGCGGCAGGTCCCACACGCTCGGGTGCTCGCCACCGTGATCGGAACAGAGGTCGTGGTTGTGCGTGCTCATTTCGTCAGGAATTCGTCGAGGTTGAGGAACTGGCTGGCCACCATCGTCCACGCGGCTACGTCCGCCGGCGCGAGCTTCTCATCGGGCTTGGATTCGCCGACGGCGAGGAGCGCCTTCACGTCCTCCGCCGCCTTGTCGTCGCCAAATTTAGCCTGGAAGGTCTCCAGGCCACGCTTGAGGACCGCCCTCTCCTTTTCGGAAACGGGCCGGGCGAGCGTGACACGGGCGAGAAAATCGAGGCGCTGCTCGGTGGCCGGCGCAGCCTTGAGCGCGCGCTCGCCGAGCTTGCGCGCGGCCTCGACCCATTGCGGATCGTTCATCGTCACAAACGCCTGCAGCGGCGTATTGGTGCGCGCGCGGCCGGTGCAGACGACCTCGCGGGAAGTCGCATCGAAAGCCTCCATATTGGCCGGCGGCGAGGAGCGCTTCCAGAAGGTGTACACGCTGCGACGATACAGATTTTCACCGGTATCGGGCACGTACTTGGCGGTATCGGAGCCGGGCATCGCCACCTCCTCCCAGATGCCGGGGGGATGGTAGGGCTTTACCGAGCGGCCGCCGAGCTTTTCAACCAGCAGGCCAGATGCGGCCAGCGCAGCGTCGCGCAGCACCTCGGCATCCATGCGGAAGCGCGGGCCGCGCGAGAGCAGCTTGTTATCCGCATCCTTGGCCAGGCGCTCCGGCGTCGCCGCCGCGCTCTGGCGGTACGTCGCCGACGTGGCGATCAGCTTGTAGAGTTTCTTCACATCCCAGCCACTCTCGCGAAATTCGACCGCGAGCCAATCGAGCAACTCCGGGTGGGTCGGGCGCTCGCCCATGATGCCGAAGTCGCCGGCCGTAGCGACGAGGCCGCGGCCGAAGAGCTCCTGCCACATGCGATTGACGACGACGCGCGCCATCAGCGGCTGCTCGGGCATGAGCAGCCACTCGGCGAGGCCGCGACGATTGGCCGGCGCGCCCTTGGGCAGCCCGGGCAGGAAGTGCGGCACGAGGGGCCCGATACGCTCGCCACGCGCAAAGTAGTCGCCGCGCTTGAGCACATCGGCATAGGCCGGGGAGCTCTTCTCCAGCGCGATGAGCGTGGCAGTGCCATCCTTCGTGAGCGCTTCGAAAGCGGTATCGTGGGCGGCGACCGCCGACGCCAGCGACATCGCCTCGGCATCCTTCTCCCCGAGGTAAAAGCGATCGGCCACGACAAACGTCTCATCGGAGGACCATTTGGCGGGATCGGGCTGGCGGGTGACGATCTCGGAGGCGACGTGCTCGAAAGGCAGACGCGCGACTTCCGCAGCGGGCAGCGAGCGCTTGTAGAAGCGCACATCCATGAAGCGTGTCTCCCGCATGGGGTTGAAGTCGTCACGCCGGCCGAGGTGCATGGCGGCATCGGTGCGGATCGAGTCCTTGGCGCCAAGGGTATCGAGCTTCACCTCGGTCTCGGCGAGCTTGCCATTGAGGTAGATCTTCACGCCGTTGGCCCTGCGCGTGCCTTCGTACGTGACGAAGACATGCACCCACTCGTCCCGCGTGAGGAGGCCCTGCTTGGTGGCGATCTCGATGCCGCGCTTGGCGGGAGGCATGGCGGCCACCGCGGGCGCTGGAGCGGGAGCCTTTTTCGGAGCTTTCTTGGCGGGCGCTTTGGGAGGGGTCGCCGTAGCGGTGGCGGCGGCAAGCGTCTGATCGAGGGTCGACGGAGCGGGAGCAGACGCCTGCTTCGCGACCGCCGGCGCGGCGGCGGGGGCAGTCTCGGGATCGGGAAGAAGACGCACGACGATCTGCAGCCCTTCCTGCGCGATCTCCCAGCCAGCGCCCCCCTTTCGTTTCTCGTCGCCCATGCGAGCGAGGAGCGTGCCATTGCCAGTGCCGGTACGCACGCCGCCGCCGGGTTTGGCACGCAGCATCAGCCAGCCACCGGCGGAGAACTTATCGGCCGCATCGACGTCGCCGTGATCGCCGAGATTGATGCGGGTAAAGATATCCATGCGCATCGACTGCCAGAGCCAGGAGTTTTCACCCCAGACGAGAGGATTGGTGTCGGCCTTGAATTCCTTCACCTTGGCGGCCGGTGCGCTGTTTTTCACCACATCGCCCTTGCCTTCATCGAGCTTGAGGCGGAGTTCGAGTTTATCATCTGCAACTGGCGTGGGCTTGTTGCCGGCTTGGAGCCACGCGCCCACCAGCTCCGTGGCGCGAGCGCGGCGGGCGGCGAGCTTTTCCTGCAGATCCGCGCGGGCCTTGAGCACGAACTCGGCGCTGGCCTTGTTTTCTTCCTTCGGCAGTCGCAACACGGGCAGTGGCTCGGAGATATTGAGATCCCACGGTTTCTCCACGGTGTTGCCAAGATAGGCAGCCAGGCCGTAGTGATCTTTCTGCGAAAAAGGGTCGAACTTGTGATCGTGGCACGCCGCGCAGCCTGTCGTAAGCCCAAGGAAAGTAGCACCAAACGCCTCCACGCGATCGCGGGTCTGGTTGATGTACGTCTCCTCGGGGATCGTGCCGCCCTCGTTCGTCGTCATGTTGTTGCGGACGAAGCCCGTCGCCGCCAGCTCGTCGAGGGTGCGGGCTGGCAGGAGATCGCCCGCGAGCTGCTCGCGCACGAAAGCATCGAATGGCTTGTTGGCATTAAAGGCCTTGATGACGTAGTCGCGGTAAGGCCAGATCGAGCGATAGTTGTCGATGTGGATGCCGTGGGTGTCGGCGAAGCGCACATAGTCGAGCCAGTAGCGTGCGCGATGCTCGCCATAGCGGGGGCTCGCGAGCAGACGATCGATGACTTTCTCGTAGGCATCGGGGGAGCGATCGGCCACAAAAGCCTCGACCTCTTCGGGCGTGGGCGGGAGGCCCGTGAGGTCAAACGTGGAGCGGCGAATCAATGTGCGACGATCGGCCTCCGGTGAAGCCGTGAGGCCATGCTTGGCGAGTTCGGCGCGGACAAAGGCATCGATGGCATGGCCCGCCGCGGGCGGCGCAGGTCGCTTGGGCGCGATGAAGGCCCAGTGCTCCTCGTACTCGGCCCCTTCCACGATCCACTGGCGAAGCGTGGCAATATGCTCAGGCGACAATGTCTTGTGCGCCTCCGGCGGCGGCATGGTGACCTTGGGGTCCTTGGACTCGATCCGACGGACGAGGGGACTCTCATCGGGCCTGCCGCGCACAATGGCCGTGCCGCCTTTTTCGAGCTGCTTGAAAGCGTACTCCTCGCGATCGAGCCGCAAACCGGCCTTGCGCGAGCCGGCATCGGCGCCGTGGCAGTGATAGCAATACTCCGCGAGGATCGGCTGCACGTGCGCATTGAACGAGAGCTTCGGCTTTGCCGCGGACACGTCGATGACCGCCGCAACCTTGGCCGGGGGAGCCGTCACGGGCTTGGCCGCCGTCTCCGGCATGGGCTTTTTCCCGCAGCCGGCCTGAATCAACAACGCAGCAGCGGATACGACAGCTAGGCCAACAGGTACGGCGCGACGAGTCATGGAGGGGGTAAGACCTCCCCCAGCCAATCCTTCTTCGTGAAGAATACAACTCTGAGGTGTGGGCCGCTTCCGAAACCACGCGACGAAGCCGCCAAGGCGCCCGCAATCGCCCCTCATGCGATTTTTCGACGATTGTGCGAGGGGGGGCGCGCCCCCCTCACCTCAACGGAGGACCTTACAGCAGCTCCTTCGGCAGCAACGGCATAAGCTGCTTCACATTCTGCACGGCATCGCGATGGCAGACGAGGATGGCATCGGCCGTCTCCACAACGACGAGGTCCTTCACTCCACAGAGCGCGATGGTGCGGCCATTGCTCACGACGATGTTATTGGCCGAGTCGACCGTCGCGACGGCGCCACGAGTAGCGTTGCCCGACGCGTCGTTTTTGAGATGCTTGGGGAGGGCAGTCCAGAGACCCACATCATCCCAGTCGAATTGGGCGAGCAACGTCTCCACGGCCCGAGCCTTCTCCATGATCGCGTAGTCGACCGAGATCTTGGGCAACACAGGGAAACGGGCATGAAGATAGGCGGCGAAATCCCCCCGGGGGAACTCGCGGATGAACGCTGCCAGCTCCGGAGCGTTGCGCTCCGCCTCGCCGGTGAAGGTGGCGACACTCCAGAAGAACATGCCGGCATTCCACGCATAGCGGCCGCACGCGAGATACTCCCGGGCCGTGTCGAGATTGGGTTTTTCGACAAAGCGCTTTACCTCGCGCACGGTGCCAGCGGAGCCCTTCGCTCGCTCATCTCCCATCTCGAGGTAGCCGAAGCCCGTCGCCGGATGATCGGGAGGGATCGCCACCGTCACGATCGTGCCAGCGCCGGCAGCGCGATCCAGCGCCGCGCGGATCTGCTTCCCGCACATTGCGGCGTCGGCGATGTAAGCATCAGCAGGGAGCAGCGCCAGGGTGGCACCCTCACCGCCCCAACTCCGGGCGAGCGCCGTCGCGAGGGCGGCGGCAGGGGCGGTATCGCGTTTGGCGGGCTCGGCCACGATGCGCTCCGGCGCGACGAGGCCGGCGAGGGCTTCCCGGGTGGCTGGGAGTTGCACCTCGTTGGTGAGCACGAAGATATTTTCCTTTGGCACCGCGTCGCCCAGACGGCGGACGGTCTCCTCGACGAGGGTGCGCTCGGAGAGCAGCTTCAGGAGATGCTTGGGCGTCCTGGCCCGGCTCATCGGCCAGAAGCGCTCACCGCTGCCACCCGCCATGATGCACGCGAAGAATTTCGAGTTATCAGTCATCGTTTTCGAAAATCACTTAATAAACGCTGTCTGCAAGGTCCGTCCTCATGCGAGAGTGACGACCAGTTTGCCAAACTGCTCGCCGCGCTCCATTCGCGCAAAGGCCGCCGCCGCGTGCTCCAGCGGAAAAACCTCACTGATCACGGGCTTGATCGCGTGCTGTGCGACAAAGGCCGTCATCGCCGCCCAATCGGAAGGCGATCCCATCGTGGTGCCGAGAAGCGATATCTGGCGCCAGAAGATCTTGCGCAGGGGCAGCGCCGCTTCGCCCCGGGTGGCGCCGTAGAACACAACCCGGCCGCCCGACGCTGTGGCATCGACCAGCTGGCCAAAGCCCTCGCCACCCGCGCTGTCGAGCACTACGTGAAACTGCCCGGGGTCTTTCGCCGCCACAGCGGCCCAGTCGCGCTGGGTGTAGTCAAAGCCACCCCGGGCACCGAGCTTCACCGCGCGCGCGATCTTTTCGGGTGCGCTGGAGGTCACCCACACCTCCGCGCCGACGGCCACGGCATATTGCAGGGCAAAGAGAGCCACACCGCCGCCGATACCGCTGATGAGGAGGCGCTCGCCCTTCTCCAATTTTGCGCGCGTGAAGAGCGCGCGGTACGCCGTGAGGCCGGCGAGAGGCAACGCGGCAGCCTCCTCCCACGAGAGATGAGATGGCTTGGGTGCGAGCTGCACTGCGGGCACGACGAGGCGCGTGGCCAGCGTGCCATCGCGCGGCAGGCCCAGGATCGAGAATTTGGCGCCTTGTGCCTTCGGGTCGGAGCCCCAGTCGAAAGCCGCATTCACGATCACCTCGCGGCCTATCCACGACGCTTCGACGCCCTCGCCTACCGCGAGCACCTCGCCCGCTCCGTCGGAGCCCGGGATGCACGGCCATTTCAGGCCGGCGTACGCGCCCGACTTGATCCAGACATCGCGATGATTCAGCGCGGCCGCGCGGACGGCAACGACTACCTCGCCCGGAGCGGGCTGGGGATCGGGCAGGTCGACGATCTGGAGTTGGTTCAGGGAAGGAAGCTGGACGGCACGCATGTGGACAGAGCGAAAAGGGTTAGACTGTAACCCATAAGCGTGAAGCGTTCCCTACGCAATCCACTGCCGATGCTTCTCGCGCTGCACAAGCCCTACGGCGTCCTTTCGCAATTCACCCCCGAGCCGGGCTCGCGGTGGCGCACGCTCGCGGACTTCGGCCTGCCCAAAGGCGTCTACGCCCTGGGCCGGCTAGACGCGGACTCCGAGGGTCTGCTGCTCCTGAGCGACGAGCCTGGGCTCAACTCCCGCTTGCTAGACCCGAAAAACGCCCACCGCCGCGAGTATTGGGCACAGGTAGAACGCGTGCCCGACGCCGCCGCTCTCCGCCGCCTCGCCCAAGGCGGCCTCGACCTCGGCGATTACCGCACCCTCCCCTGCCGCGCGCGACTGCTCGACCCGGCTCCCGCGCTCCCGCCCCGCGACCCGCCGATCCGCTACCGCAAAAATGTCCCCGATGCCTGGCTGGCACTGGAACTCATCGAAGGCAAAAACCGTCAGGTTCGCCGCATGACCGCCGCCGTCGGCCACCCCACCCTGCGCCTCGTCCGCGTGCGCATCGGCGATTTCCTGCTCGGCGAGCTGCCGCCGGGAAAGTGGCGGGAGCTTTCGGCAGAGGAGCGCACGGCAGTGTTCGGATAGACGAGCCGCTCCTCGCGACTAAAGTCACTCACTTCTTGAGCAGCGCACTCACCCGGGCTCGTTCGTCGAGTGAGATGACGCGGCCTGGGTAGCGCTGCTCAACCCACGGACCTATCACCCAGTTTGATTCGACCACTCGAGCTTCTAAAGCCGATGCGACTTCAGGCCGGAAGCGTGGCGAACTCTCGACGCAGTTTCTTCATGGAGCGTCCGCGCTACTTGCGCGCTTCGTCCTTACGGCGTGGGCTTCTTCGCCGCGATCTGCTGGTCGAAGTGGGTTGCGCAGCGGTAGAGGTTGGCGTCTTCCGGAGCGCGGACCATGCGGGCCTCGCATTTTGGGCAGACGGGCGTGGTGTAGTCGCCGGCGGTGATAGCCTGCATGATCTCGTTGCGCGCGAGGTCGGGGAGCGCGTTGAGCTTTTCCAGGAAAATATCGCCCGGCAGCAGCGTGAGATGCTTCTCTTCCGCCACATCGCGGGCAGGCACGCTGAACTTGCCCGCACTGACCACGTAGCCGCGGCGGATATCCTCCTTTACGAGGACTTCGTTGAGCTCCTGCAAGGACTTTGCCGGGACGAGACCGGGGGGCTGCGCGATGCACTGCACCAGTGCGAAGGGGCGAGACTCGCCCTTCCAGGAAATCTTGAGATGCACCGGCGCATGGGGCCCGGACTTGGTGCGCGTCGCGACGACCCCGGTCTTGTTGTAGTACGCTGCGACAAGCTCCTCGAAATGCTTCCACTCGAGCTTGGCCAGCAACTCTGCGGTGAAGATCGCGCCGCTGCCGCGCGTCTCGGTGTGGCCTGCAAAGGGCTCGCGCGACACCGCGGTGGCGATGAGGGCGATCTGCCGCTGGCGGCGACGCCACACGATGTAGGCAGCGCCGCCTAGCACGATGAACGCCGTGATCAGGTAGGTGCGCTTGTTGAAAAATGCTTTAGTCGGATCGTAGCTTGCGTCTTCGGATGCCGCTTCGAGACGACGGCGGGCAGCCTTTACCTCGAGCGCACGCTTCGCCTTTTCCTTTTTCGCCAGTTCGTCGGCGTCCTCGGTCGTCGGGGCAGGCGGCGCTTCCGGCACGGTCGTCGCAGTCTCGGCCGCAGGGGCTGGAGCACTAGCCAGCGGCGACGAGGAAGAGGACGGTGTCGCAGACGCCGTGGCGGCCTCGGTCGTCGGCGCGGGAGTGGGCGAGGCTGCGGCGGCAGCAGGCGCTGGAGTCGCGGCGGGCGGCGAAGCCGCCGGTGCGGCTTCGCCCGTGCGGACGATGGGGGCGCTCTTCGTCCCTCGGGGGAGCACACGCTTGATCTCCAGCTTGGGCTCCGGCGGCACATCGGGCTCCGGGGCCACACTCGGCTGAACGCCAGCTGCCGCGGCCTCCGTGCCCGCGGGAAGCGGAGGCAGACCGCGCTGGGCAGGAGACTCGCTGGGCGAAGGGGCGATGACCGGCGCGACGGGAGCGGGTGCCTTGGTCGTAGATGCGGTGGAGGCTGCGGCAGTGGTCTCGGGTGCGGCTGGCACGACGGCCGAGGGAGCTGGGGCCGCCGGCTGAGGGCGCGGCTGCCGCACAGGCTCCGCAGCGATACGCTCGACCTCCACCACCTTGCCTCCGCGCAGCACAAGGCGCTCCCGGGCATAAAACAGAATTTCACGGCCACCGCCCACGAGCGTGCTCCGAGGCTCACCGTAGCGGGCCAGCACATCATCGCGCGTCGCGCCCATGAGTGGGTGCGGCTCAGCCGCGCGCGCCAGCGCCCCGAGCACGAGGGCGAGCGCTGCGCACCCTACCCGGAAGCCTGCGGGGAAAGTGGGTCGCATGTGTCTAGCTAAGAGACATGGGTGAACACCCTAGCCCCATCAATGCCGAACTTGTTTGGAGAGCAGGGTAATTCTGCGGTCGCTTTTTACATCCGTTAAACGGCCGCACGCCCAAGGAACGCACGTCAGCCTCACACCACGCGGGCCCACAGCACCTTGAGATAGCGGCTCTCCAGGCAGTTGGAATAGACGGGATGATCGACGCCGGGGCCGGTGCGGTCGAAAAACTGGAGTCGCTTATTTTGGCGATGGGCGGCCTTGATAACATGGGCCTCGAAATCTTCCAGCGACAGCAGGCCTGAGCACGAGCAGGTGATAAAAATGCCGCCGGGCTTCACGAGCGAGATGCCGAGGAGGTTGAGATCCTCATATTTCTGCCGTCCCTCCCAGTTGCCGTGCTCATCGCGGGTGAAGATGAACTTCGGAGGATCGAGGACCACGACGTCCCACTTTTCCCCGTTGGTCTGCATCTGGCGTGCGTAGGCAAACGCGTCGGCGTGGACAAACTTGATGCGGGCTTGGTTGAGGTTGGCGTTGCGCTTGGCTTGCGCGAGCGCGACCTCGTCGAGATCGACGGCCGTGACATCCTCCGCGCCGCCCATCACCTTGGCATTGAGCGAAAAGCCGGCAGTGTAGCAGCAGAGATCGAGCACGCGAGCGCCCTTGGTAAAGCGGGTGACCGCACGGCGATTATCGCGCTGGTCGCAGAAGAAGCCGGTCTTGTGGCCCTCGGCAAAGTCGACCTCGTAGCGTACGCCGTGCTCGCGGATCTTGACGGCGCGGGGCGCAGCGGCGTTGGTCTCATTGAAGAGCGAGGGCTTGATGCCTTCGAGGCTGCCGAGATCGTGGTCGACGTGCACGCGGGCGTACCTGGTGCCGGCAAGCTCGTGAATCAACGGAAGCCACTTGGGCAGGCGCTGGGCGATACCCAGCGAGTAGAGTTCGCAGAGCAGGGTATCGCCGTACCGATCAATGGTAAGTCCGCTGAGGCCATCGCCATCGGAGCCGATCAAGCGGTAGGCATCGGTGACCTCGTCTAGCTTGAAGAGCGTGCGGCGCAACTCGACCGCGCGGCGGATCGCCAGCTCAAAGTAGCTCTCGTCGACCGGCACGGTGGAGTGCGCGACGACGCGGAGCGGGATCTTGGCGCGGGGATTGTAGAGACCGCCGCCGGCGAGATTGCCGTTCTTGTCGTAGACGTTGACGAAGTCGCCCGGGCGCGCATCCGGCGATACCTGGCCCAGCAGCCGCGGGAAGATCGCGGGCTGGAAGGTGAAATACTTCAACTGCGCCCAAGGCCGAGCCCACGACGACCGATCGATCGGCGGCGGGGGCGTCTTTTCTTTAGGCTCGGGAGCAAATTCAGACATGCCTCCAGTGGACTGCGCCGGAAGGGCAGCCGCAATTTTTTTCCGGTTTCTGAATCCAAACGCCCGGCTGCCGACACTCACTCGGCGCAAACCATCTCCTTTCTCCACATGACCTTCTCCCAGCCGCTTCCGCTCGCCGCACTGTTCGATTTCGATTTTAGCTTACAACCGCATATGATCGCCATCGTCGTCCCTGTCGTCGCCATCATTTTCGGCTGCTCGATAGCCCTGGCCGGAATGTATTTTCAGCACCAGAAAAAGAAGCTCCTCCACGATACCGCGCGCCTCGCGCTCGAAAAAGGTCAGCCGCTCCCTCCGGACTTGATCAGCAAACTCAGTTGCGACGAGTCGGTGGAAAAGCCTGCCGCGCCGCGCAGACCGATCGACGATATCCGCACCGGCCTGATACTCATCGCCGTGGGCTTCGGTATCTACCTTTTCTTTTTCGCCCTTAGTGTGGAGAAGATGCGCTTCGCTGGCGCCATCCCCGGCCTCATCGGCGTAGCGCTGCTGCTTTTCGGCATCGTCAGCGCCGCCCTCGCCCGCAACAAGGCCGACGACACCGCTCCGCGGTCGTGACCGTTTCCGACCGCGAACTGGTCGCACGCGCCGTGGTCGATCGCGACCGCGGAGCCTTTGCCGCGCTCATCGAGCGGCACCAGTCGAGCGTCCGCCATTTCCTGCGGCATCTCAGCGGCGGCGACAACGCGCTCGCCGACGACCTCGCGCAGGAGACGTTTCTCCACGCCTTTCACGGCCTCGCGCGCTTTCGCGGCGACGCGACATTCTCCACTTGGCTGCTCGGCATCGCGCATAACCAGTGGCGCAACGCTCGCCGCAGCCGGGGACGCGGGCACCTGCCGATCGATACCGCGCCCGAGCCCAGCGAACCGCCAGCGGCGCGCACGCTCGACCTGCAGCAGGACCTCGGTGCTGCACTCCGCCAACTCTCCGCCGACGAACAGCTCGCGATCCACCTCCACTACCAGCAAGGCCTCGCGCATCCCGAAATCGCCAGCCTCCTTGACTGGCCGCTCGGCACGGTGAAAACTCACCTCGCGCGCGGCAAAGAAAAGCTCCGCCACCTCCTCGCCGTATGGAATCCCCAGACCTGAAGCCCCGCCCATCCGACGAGGATCCGCTCGACACCCTGCTGCGCCGCCCCCTACCGACGCTGCCCGACCACGGTTTCACCCGCGGTATCATGGCGGCTCTCCCGCCACCAGCACCGATAAAAAGGCTCCCGCCAACGCGGTTGCTCATCGTACTCCTCGGAGCGCTGATGGGCATCGTGGTGGTCTGCTTAGCTGCGCTCCAAGGAGAGTCTATCGGCACGCTGGGCTCGGAACTGCAACTGATCGATACGACGCTGCTCCAGACGGCCGCCTTGCTGAAAGAGCCGATGCTGCTGGTGGCCTGCGCGATCACTGCCGGGTCGCTCGTATACGTGTTTCGCTTTGCGACACCACGGCATCGGTGACGAGGCGCCATGGTGAATGAGCGCCGCTGGAATACGGACGGCGTATCGCTAGTCTGATCGTGGACCAAAAGCCTGCCGCGCCACCGGAATATCGAAGTGCAGCACCTCCTCGCGCACGCCAAGCTTGTCGTAAAGCGCAAGCGCCGGGTCGTCGCCATAGTCGCCCTGCACGTAGATCACCCACGCGCCCCGGTCCGCCGCGAGGCGCTGGAGTTCGCGGATGAGCGCGGTCGCGATCCCCTCGCGCCGGTGTGCCTCCGCGACAGCGAGATCATAGATGTAGATCTCGCTGCGCTCTTGCTCGAATTTATGCAAGACATAGGCGGCCAGCCCGCCGACCACGCGGTCCTCCTTGAGCGCCACGACCGCGATAAAGGTCTCGCTCGCCAGCAAGCGCTCGAGGTACGCCGCGCTGGGCGGCTTGCTCGCATACGACGCAGTGTCGCCAAAGGCCGTGGCGAAGAGAGCGCTAAGCTCGCGCAGCAGGCCGAGATCGGCAAGCCCGAGGGCGCGCACGACGGGAGCGTTGGGATTCGACATGGGAAGAGGCGATCAGACTGCCACCAAATCTTTTTCCTTAGCGAGGACGCATCGCGCATCGTGCCGAGCGCCGCGATCACAGAGGCCCTCGAAAGAAGCACCGCCCCGCTCACTGCCGGTTTACAGGCTGGCTTTTAGTGCCTTCGGTCTTCTTCGCGTTCGCTTCCAGCTCTGCGGCCTCGGCGCGCAACGCGCCAGCGGCCTCTTTCTTGATCATGGCTTCGAGTACGGGCTCCGTGGCCACCTCCTCGGGGTAGGCCTCGCGTAGGTGGCGGTAGTGGTGCAGCACCACGATCCAGCCTCGATACAACGAATCTTCGGTGCGCCCAAGCATACGATCGCGCATCAGCGAGGTGGTAAAAGCGAGGAGCAAAGGCTGGTGGCATCTGCCTTGGATGGGGATGCGTGCCACCGCCTGCTCCGGGAGGGCCGACAGCACACTTAATAGCTCAGTCGTCAACAGCGACTGGCACGTCTCCATCGCAGCGTTATACCGATCCGAGCCCAGTGAGGCCGGTTCGTCAATCAGCACGCCAAGGGCCGCTAGCACCTTCTCGCCGCTTTTACTCGGGGCAGCGAAAGCCGTGGCAAACTGCAAAGCGACTAGAAGGAAAAGAATGCGCATAGGCCGTGAACTCCACCTCCTTAACGGTTACGCTACCTGCCGTTCAGCGCAACCTTGTACGACTTCTTGCAGTTGCGGCAATCGACCGTCGCGCTCGGCAGAGGGATCGGAAGCTTGAGGATCACACACGCCGCGCCGAAAGCGCTCAGCACTCGCACCTGCGCCTCGTGGGACCCACAATAGAGACAGCGTAGCACCCCTGCATCCGGGGGCGGCAGCTCCAGTATCTCCCGCGCTGCGGCCACCTCGTCCTCCGGCACCTCGATCTTTACCCCGCCGATGGCATTGGAGATTAGCCAGTCGAGCGCGATGGTGTGCTCATCCCTAATCGCAGCGGCGATGCCCGCGCTGATAAGCCGCGACATGGCCACGTGCGCTTCTGCGGGGGTCGAAAATGAGGCGATGGTTTTCATCTAGCTGCCGAGTGATAAAGGCACACGCACGTTGGCGGGCGTTTCCCGCGGGGTCCATCGCATCAGGAAAAAGTGCAGATTCTCCTCATACGTGACAAACCCCAGCCTTCGGTAGAGCGCCAGCGCGGGATTGCTGCGCAGGACATCGAGCGTGATCGGCAAACGAGCGACCGCCGCCTCTTGCTGGAGATCGCGGATCAACGCGCTCGCAATGCCACCCCCCTGATACTCGGGCAAGAGTTGCACCTGGCTGAGATGGATTTCGTCTGGCCTACGCACGACCTTGAACAAGCCGACATCCCTGCCCTCGACTACAATCACTTGGGCGCAGTCGAAGTGGGCCAGCACGCGCTCGCGCTGCGCGTGCTCGTCCCAGGGGCAGTGGTTTTCGATGACAGCCCGCATCACGGTGCGGCGCACCGCTTCGGGAAAAGGGAGGTCTTCAGGCACTGCGGGGCGAAGGGAAAAGCGATGCGGTGCGGGAGTCATGGCGATGCGGCCAGGTCCATGAAGATCACGACTGCACTTCTGGTCGAACTCGACGAGCACGCGGCAGCCGGAGGGCCATCAGTGTCTCGTCGTAGAATCGACCAGCAATCAGCCACGCCTGCCGCTCCTTGCCATACTCGGCAAAACCCGCTTTGCGGTAGAATCGAAGCGCCGGGCGATTGGCGGTGATGACACCGAGCCGGATCTGGCGCAGGCCCTCCAGGGTGAGGGCCGTCTTGAGGGTTTCCGCCAGCAGCAGACGGCCGATCCCCAGGCCGCGCGACGCGGGCGCAATATACATGCCGTACAGCGCGGCCTTGTGCCGCGCCTTGAGTTGACCGTCGCGCACCAAGGTCACCATACCCACCAGCCGCTTGCCGCGAAAAGCGCCCAGAGGCCAGACGTTGTCATTGGGCGCCAGCCGTTGAGCGAAAAATTCGAGCGGGCGGACCGATTCCTCTTCGTAAGAGCCCGCAAACGCCGTCGGTGCCTCACGCAGACCTTGCAGGCGCAAGCGTCGGCAGGCCGGGGCATCCTCGGGAGTGAGACGTCGTATGATCACGCGGCTCGACACGAAGGCGCTGGCGTGCGCGGGTCAACTCTGGCGCTACGCCAGGGCCGCACCGAAAAGCGGCGGCGCTGTTCAGGGCAGCCTAGTAAAGTACGGTCGAAAAAGAGCCCGGCGAATCGCGAAGCGTAACAGGGACGCGCAGCCCTGCGCGTCCGCGGACGGGCGGGTCAGCCCGTGCCTACCCACTGCGCCGTCTTCGCGGCCGCAAATTGGTCGAGTAGCCACACCTTGCTTTAATCGCCGTCTTCAGCGAACAAAGCGCCGAGCAAGTCGTAGCACCCCACTACCGCGCAGTTTTACGTTTCCTCTGCGCGCTACGTGCGAGCCCCTTCGTTTGGCGATCCCTTGCGGCCAGTGCGCGATACTCGGTGGTGAGCATGCCGGCAAAACCCCAGTTCTCCGGCTCGATCTCGTCGATCACGATATGGATATGCTCCGGCCGCTTGCCGAGCGTGGAGACGAGCGACGCGGTGATATCCTGCACCAGTTTTTTCTTCTGCGCGGCGGTGACGCCGTCACGCGTGATCTTCACGTTTACGTAGGGCATGGCGAGTTAGAGAGCGTTGCACACCAGAGTGCCCACGTCGCACCAACGCAACCCGTGTCAGCGACAACCCAGGATGGCCGCGCTCCGCGCTCATCCACCAAAAGCCAGAGTCGTTCACACCAGCGCTCGAGCGATAGCGCATTCATTCAAGCAGCAAGCGCATCGGGGATAGGGTGCGGATCGTGCGCTCGAACCACAAAGGGCTCAAAAGGCCGACACTCCCGAGCACAAACATAGGCACACACATCACATAGCCGATGCCCAAGGCGATTTTCGTATCGCGGGAGAGGCTGATCGATACCGCACGCTCGCGCCGGAAAAGAAGGCGAGGTTCCGCGTAGACGAAGTAACGCGTCATGAACATGACGCCAGACGCAGCCACCAACGCAAACGACCCGGGCATGAAATAGCCGCTGTGCTTCCGCTCGACGAATCTG
Organism: uncultured Opitutus sp.; assembly: GCA_964480585.1. Classification (GTDB taxonomy): domain Bacteria; phylum Verrucomicrobiota; class Verrucomicrobiia; order Opitutales; family Opitutaceae; genus ER46. The sequence continues at coordinate 70,195 of CAYZPV010000018.1, forward strand.
AGCACTGGCGCACCCACGACAAGCGCCCAGTAGCTGGTCAACTCTAGGAATCGAAAGACCTTCTCGTCTGTGCGATGAATCATACCGCGTCGGCTCTCAAAATCAGGCCTCGGCCGGTGGACTCCGGCAAACAAAAAAGCCGACCGAAAAATCGGTCGGCTTCGTCAGTGCGTGAAACGCTCCCCACGCCTTACGCCACGCGCTCGACGATGAGCGGCGGCGGGGTCGGGCGCTTGGGGGCGAGGCGGTAGGCGTTCTTGAAGTATTCGAGCGCCTGCTCGAGCTTGGCCTCGTCGTTGTAGTGGATCATCATCAGGGGCTCGCCCTGCTTCACCTGCGTGCCGACCTTCTTGATCTCGGAGACGCCGACCGAGTGGTCGACCTTGGCATGGTGGTTACCGTGGCCATGGCCGTGACCGTCGGAGGTCGTGACTTCCGCGCCGGCACCGAGGATGTGCACGCCTCGCGCGATCATCGCCGCATTGATGGTGTGCACGTAGCCGCGCTTGGGCGCCGGCAGCTTGCGGATGTGGCGGGCCGCGGTGAACTTCTCGGGGTGGTCGATGAAGGAGGTGTCGCCGCCCTGAGCCTTCACGAGATCTTTGAACTTCTCGAGGGCCGAGCCGTCGGTGAGGTGGCGCTGCACGGTCTGCTTGGCGGAGAGGGTCGAGCCAGCGACGCCAGCGAGGCGCACGATCTCCATGCCGAGCTTGAGGACGAGTTCCTTCATGTCCTCGGGGCCTTCACCCTTGAGGAGCTGGATCGCCTCCTTGACCTCGAGGGAGGTGCCGACGGTGTCGCCGAGCGGCTGGTTCATGTCGGTGACGAGGGCGACGCAGCGGCGCTTCATGGAGCGGCCGACGCGGGTCATGGAGCGGGCGAGTTGCTTGGCCTGCTCGAGATCCTTGATGAAGGAGCCGTTGCCCCACTTCACATCGATCACGAGGCCCTCGGAGCCTTCGGCGAGCTTCTTGGAGAGCACGCTGCCGGTGATGAGAGGGAGGCTCGGGATGGTGCCGGTCTCCTTGCGCAGTTCGTAGAACTTGGCGTCCGCGGGGGCGAGATCCTTGGTCTGGCCCACGATCGCGCCGCCGATGCGGGCGAGCTGGGACGAGAACTGGTCGTTGCTCAGGTTGCCCTTGAAGCCGGGGATGGCTGCGAGCTTTTCGAGCGTATTGATGATATAATCGTGCTCGACGCCGCACATCATGGGCACGACGACCCCGGAGGCCATCGCGAGGGGCACGAGGACAAGGGAGGTCTTGTCGCCGACGCCGCCGGTCGAGTATTTATCGATCTTCGGCTTGGCGATGTGGGAGAGGTCGATCACCTCGCCGGAGAGCATCATCTCCTCGGTCAGGTCGGCCGTCTCTTGGGCGGACATGCCGGAGAAGTAGATCGCCATCGCGAGCGCTGCGAGCTGGTGCTGGGGCATCTCCCCGTCCAGCGTGCTGTCGATGATGTAGCGAATTTCCTCTTGCGTGAATTCGCCTCCATCGCGCTTCTTCTCGATCAGGTACTCGAAGGAAGGCTTGATGAAGCGACGCGCGGGAATATTTCGTTTACTTGTCATGAGTAAGGTTTAGACGTGAACGGCAGGTACGCCCTGCCGGGCAGAAAAGTTTGCGAGCCAATCCACTCCCGGCAAAAAGTCGAGCCAAAACAAGCCGTTGCCGCGCCAAGGCTTAAGCTGTAAAGCCTTAACAACAAGTAACTGGGCGGGGCGCAGGGTGGCGCCTCTACTCCATCTTGGCCCCAGATTTCACCCAATCGGCGAGGATCGCGCGCTCCGTATCCGACATCTGCGTCAGATTGCCCAGCGGCATGATGCGGGTGACGACGACCTGCTGGTAGATGCGCTGGGCATTTTGCACGACCGCGGCGGGATTATCCAAGACCACGCCCGCAGGCGGCTGGGTGATGCCGGCAAATGTGGGCGTGGGCGCATGGCACGAGATGCAGTGCTGGCCCATGATTGTGCGCACCTGGGCAAAGGTGGCGGGCTGCTCCAGCTTGGGGAGGGGGATGACCTTCGGCGCTGTCCACCATGCGACGATACCGAGCAGCATCGCGCCGAGCGCCGGATACTGCCAGGCGAGCACGCCTTTGTGCCGGCGATTGAAGAAGTGGCGGATGCTCACGCCGGCCGCCGAGATCAGCACGAGCACCACCCACGCCTGCTGGTGACCGTAGGTCGAGGCGTAGTGGTTGCTGATCATGATGAACAGCACCGGGAGCGTGAAGTAGTTGTTGTGCACGCTGCGCTGTTTGCCGCGCTTGCCGTAGATCGGGTCGGGCAGCTGGCCCGCGCGCATCGCTGCGACCATCTTCTTCTGGCAGGGGATGATCACGAAGAAGACATTGGCCACCATGATCGTGCCGATGGCGGTGCCGACGTGGATGAAGGCCGCGCGGCCATTGAAGAAGTGGTCGAGCGCCCAGGCAAGTGCGGCGAGCAGGGCGAAGACGACGAGGCCGAGCAGCCCGTCGCGCTTGCCGAGCGGCGAGCGGCAGAGCGCATCGTACACGAACCAGGAGCCGACCATGCTGGCCGCGCCGATGCCGATGGCCTGCCAGGTCGAGAGCGCCACGCCGGCGGGATCGACCATCATGGTGCCTGCGCGTATCCAGTAAACGACTACGAGCAGCGCCGTACCAGAGAGCCAGGTGGTGTACGCCTCCCACTTGAACCAGTGGAGCTTTTCAGGGAGCGAGGCGGGAGCGACAGCGTACTTCTGGGGGTTGTAGAAACCGCCGCCATGCACGGCCCAGAGCTCGCCGGAAACGCCTTTCTTGGCGTTGTCGGAGCCGGGGGGCGGGGGCTCGAGGCTGTTATCGAGCCAGATGAAATAGAACGACGAGCCGATCCATGCGATGCCCGCAATGATGTGCAACCAGCGAAGCAGGAGGCTCAGAAATTCGACGAGATGTGCATCCATCGTGGGCGCTGGAGGTAGCTCACACGATGCCAACCGCAAGCCGCCGCGGTCGCAAGCTTGCGGTGGGGCGGGTCAAACCCCACCTCCTTCCGGCTGCGGCTGTGCCCCCTACCCCACTCCGCGCTTGCCCCACGGCGCGCCCTTCCGGTTTCCTGACCCGATGCACGTCTCGTTCAACCTCGCCGCCGATCTCGACACGGCCCTCAAGTCTGCCGCCTCCGCGGCCGGCCTCGCCGACGCCGCCGCCTTCGCGCCCGAGGTCCGCGTAGCCGACCCCAAGCATGGCGACTTCCAGGCCAACGGCACATTGGGCTATGCCAAGGCTCGCAAGCTCAATCCCCGCGCCGTGGCCGAGCAGCTCGTGCGGGCGCTCTCCGAGACCGTGCGCGGCCAGTACGACGTGGCGATCGCGGGGCCGGGCTTCATCAATTTCTCCCTCAAGCCCGCCGCGCTCCTCGCGTGGCTGCGCGCGTACGACTCCGAAAAGCAGCTCCGCGCTGGCGCGGCCGCGGCCCACGCGGGCCAGACCTGGGTCGTCGACTACTCGTCGCCCAATACCGCCAAGCAGATGCACGTCGGCCACCTCCGCTCAGCCGTGATCGGCGAGGCCATCTGCCGGCTGCTGGCGTTTACCGGCGCAAAGGTGATTCGCGACAACCATCTCGGCGACTGGGGCACGCAGTTTGGCAAGCTCATCTATGGCTACAAGCGCTGGGCCGATCCCAAGGCGCTCGAGGCCGATGCCATCGAGGAGCTCGAGCGGCTCTATAAACTCGGCAACGCAGCCACCGATCCCGAAAAATCGCCCGAGCCCGAGAAGGCCCAGCGCGAGCTCGAGATCGCCCGCGCCGAGCTGGTGAAGCTCCAGAACGGCGACCCAGAGAATGTCGCGCTCTGGCAGAAATTTTCCGATGTCTCGCTCGCCGCGTTTCGGCAGATCTACGACCGGCTCGGCATCACCTTCGATCACAATCTCGGCGAGTCGTTCTACAACGACAAGGTCGGCCGCGTCTACGCGGAGCTCACCGAGGCCAAGATCGCTGAGGAAAGCCAGGGCGCGCTCGTGGTTTTCCACGATGAGCACCCGCGCTTCAAGCGCGACATCGAAAAGCCCAATCCGTTCCTCGTGCGCAAGGCCGACGGCGCGAGCGGCTACGCCTCCACCGATCTCGCCACCGCGCTCTATCGCACCGAGCACTTCAAGGCCGACGGTATCGTCGTCGTCACAGATTTTCGCCAGAGCGATCACTTCGAGCAGCTCTTTCTCACGGTGAAAAAGTGGTTCGCCGCCAAGGGCTATCGCCTGCCCGAGCTGCACCACGTGACGTTCGGCGCCGTCACCGGCGAAGACGGCAAGGCGCTCAAGACCCGCGACGGCGGCGTGATCAAGCTCAAGGCCCTCTTCGACGAGGCGGTGGAGCGCGCCTTCGCCATCGTATCGGAAAAGAATCCCGACATGCCCGAGGCCGAGCGCCGCGAGATCGCCAACATCGTCGGCATCGGCGCGGTACAGTACGCGGATCTTTCGCAGAATCGGAGCAGCAACTACGTTTTCTCCTGGGACAAGATGCTCGCGCTCGATGGCAACACCGCGCCGTACTTGCTCTACGCCGTCGCACGCATCCACGCGATCTTCCGCAAGGCCGGCATAGCGCCGACGGACGCCTCGCTCGAAGCCGCCGCGACTGCCCCGGAGACGCCGACGGAGATCAATCTCGCTCGCAAACTCACGAAGTTCCCCGACGCCATTCGGCTCGCGGGCGACAATCTGCGTCCGCACTATCTCTGCCTCTACCTCTTCGAGCTCGCGGGCGACTACAGCTCCTTCAACAACGCCGACAAAGTCCTCGTCGACGACCCAGCCTTGCGCGCCCGCCGCCTGCTGCTCTGTGCCCGCACGCTGCTGACGCTGGAGACTGGCCTGCACCTTCTCGGGCTGCGCACGCTCACGCGGATGTGAGGTAGGGCGCGCCAGCTTAAGGATAAGCCGCCCTACCCTCCGCTTGCTAGGCCTTGCGCCGATAGGTCACCTTCAGCGGCAACGACACCTCCACGCCGCGCTCTCCCGCAGGCCGCAAGATCAACGGCTCATGGAGGCCCGTCACCTCGATTTCGGTGGAGCTGCCGAGTGCGCCGGCCGTGAGATCGACGTGCTCGCGCACTTTCTGAAGCAGCGCGGCGCGGTGACGACCAGCAACAGCGCCGACTTCACATCGAGTTCCGACCGGCCGCTGGAGGAAAAGAGCTTTCCGTAGCCCTGCTCGAGCTTCACCCCTTCCGTCGCCACTAGGCGGAAGCCCTGCCGCTCCGCCAGCGCCCGTAGTACATCGCGCGCCGACTCGACCTCGCTGAGCCGCACCTCCCAGTCGTCGGTGTTGGAGAGAATGCTCACTTGAAATGTCAGTACCTGCGCCGGCACCTCCAAGGTGACCGGACTGCTGCGTTCCAGCGGTGCGACGATACCGAGGATTGCGCGCGCAGCGTGACGGCGAGCGTGAGAGCGAGCAGAGCGCGGCGATTTTGCCGCCTCGGTAGCCAGGCAGTCTAGGCGAGGAAGTCATGGGCCGCAAAGAGGTTGGTAAAAGGGAGACGAAAATTTGGGAGTGCCAAAGGGCGCAGCAGGTTCCCACTGCGATAAACGCGCTCGACTCTCCCTCCTTCGGCTACTTTCACCTTCACTTTCCCGGGCCCTGCCCCAACCCTCTTCTCACCCTCCCATGGCCACGCAGCAGGAACTCTATATCCGCAACGCGACCGAAACTGAGGCACGCGGCCCCTTCAACGTGCAGCAGGTCGCCGACCTCGCCGAGGCCGGCCAGGTCACGCCGGACACTCTGGTATACGACGCCAACGCGGAGCAGTGGGTCGCCTTCAAGGATCAGGCCGAGTTGCTGCCGTTGATCTTCCCCGAGAAGAAAAAGCTCAGCCTCAAGGCCAAGGAGATCAAGACGCTCAATAAGGCCGACGAATCAGCCAAGCCTATCACAGTCAACGATATGCTCGATGCCGCCGAGGGCCGCACCGATGATACCAAGGGCAAATCCGATCCGGCGCTCGCCATGGCCCGGGCTGCGCGCGTCGGCATGATCGCCGCGATCATCACGCTCGTGCTGGCAGCAGCCGGCGAGATCCTGCCTGGCACCGAGGCCTTGATGTCGATGGAGGGGGCCAAGCTCCTCCAGCAGCCCCTTGTGCTCCTCGGCGCACTCGACCTGGGACTCGCTGTCCTACTGGGGCTCGGCATGGTCACGATCTATCCCTTCATCCGCTTCCGCGCCGCGCTCGGGCTGGGCCTGATGGGCTTCATGTTTTACGCCCAGGGCGCTTCGCTGTCGCTCGCGGTGCTTTCTGCCGGCTGCGTAGGCCTGTATCTCTGCACGGTGTTCGTGAGCATCGTGCCGGTGGTCCTCGCGGCTGCGGCCGGGGTCGGCGGCATGGGCTTCCTGGCGTATCTCACCCTTACGAGCTGACGTGGCGGAGACGGGCCATCGCCCGGCCAAGCCGGGAGTGCGACTCGCGGACTTGCTGCCGCGGCTGGCTCATATCTACCAGCGGGAGATCTGGCAGACGGCGTTCATGCGCGACCGCTCGCTCAAGGGCCGCGTGTACGCCGTGCTGCGTGTGCTCTCGATTACCTTCACCGTTTTTGGCGAGTCGCGCATCGCCACGCGCGCCGCCGCCTTGAGCTTCAGCTCGGTGCTCGGCATCGGGCCGATCATCGCCCTTTCGGTGCTCATCGCAGGCTTTGCGCTCGGGGGCAACAACGACGATCCCTACCGTCTCGCCAAGACGCTCAACTCCCTTGTAAAGCTCGTCGCTCCGCAGATCGCGCAGTACGAATCCGCCGTCGTCGCTCCGCCCCCAGGCGATCCCCTCATCGACCCCGGCGTCTCGCCAGCACCCGCCCCGCCCCGCGTGGAGCCTGCGCCCGCGCCGTCGGAGGAGACGCCTAATCCGGAACTCGTCATCCTCATCAACAACATCATCGGCGCGGCAAAGTCCGGCACAGGAGGCGTGCCCGCGGCCTTCACCCTCCTCATTATCGTCCTGCTCCTGTTCAAGAACATCGAGGATACCTTCAATGATATCTGGGGCGTGCGGCAGGGCCGCTCCATTGTGACTCGGATCGTCTTCTACTGGACGATTCTCACTCTTGGCGCGATTCTCTTCTTCGCTACCGTGGCGCTGCTCCAGGCGAGCGCGTTCATCAACATCTTTACCGATAACCTGCCCGGCGGCTCGCTGCTGCACTCGCTCGATCTTTTCCTGCCGATGCTGTCGTTCACCCTGTTGACGACGATGCTCACCCTCTTCTACCGGGTGATCCCCGCTACCCGCGTCTTCTGGCGGGCAGCCTTCCTCGGGGCGCTGGTCGTGGCGGCGCTGCTCCTTGCCAATAACTTCATCGCCGTCCTGTACCTCAAGCGCGTCGTGCTGGAGAAAAGCCTCTACGGCAGCCTCGCGCTGCCGCTCGTCGTGATGTCGAGCCTCTACATTTTCTGGCTCTGCGTGCTCACCGGCGGCATCGTGAGCTACGCCGTGCAAAACGTGCACTTCCGCAATAGCCAAGCCGCGTGGAGCACGCTCACCGAGGCCATGCGCGAGCGTCTCGCCCTCGTCGTCTTTCTCACGATCTGTCGGCGCTTCCGCGACTGCCTGCCGCCGATCTCGATCTCGCAACTCACCGCGATGCTGCGCGTCCCTACGCAGCTCCTCAATGAGTGCCTCAACCGTCTCGTGCTGCTCAAGCTGATCGCGCCGCTCCGCCCCGAGCCCTCAGGTACGGCCGGCGACACCCTTTACCAGCCTGCCCGTCCGCTCAACAGCATCACCCTCTACGACTTCAAGACGCTCGACGACAATTTCGGCGAAAACCCCCTCGGCTCCTCATCGCTTGAGCAGATCGACCCGCTCATCGGCCACTACGAGACGGCCGTCGCCAAGCTGAGCGAGCAGGTCTTTTTCCAAAAGACGATCGACCAGCTCTTCGACGAGCACCCGTTTGAGGAATCGCGGCCCCCCTTTGCGGTGGGGGCGAAGCGCGGCTAGGCAGGGCCGGTAGCGCTAGCGGCGCGACGGGTGTCTCATGTCCGCATCCCGTGCCCGCTACTTCCCCAGAGGCTTTGATCACACGGGTTGCCGAGCCTTGCATACGGTCGCGTCCGCGCTGCGCCCGGGCTCGTACTTCGCCCTTGCCCTCAGCCTCGCCCGACCTAGGGTTTGACGTTTTCTCCCCATGATTTCCTGGATCCAGAGAACGTTCCAACAGCACTTCCGCGGGCTCTTCGCCGTGCTGCTCGGCATTATCATCGTCACGTTCGTCTTCACCATCGGCGCTCAGGGCGGCGGCTCAGCCGACGCTCGCGGCGTGGTGGATCGCCCCTTCTTCGGTTACAATCTCGGCCTCCAGCGCGACATCGAGAAGATCATGGGCGACGCCAGCCTCAGCGCCAGCCTCCGCGTCGGCGCCATGGGCGGTCTCGATAGCAATCAAGTGCAGAACTACGGCTTCCAGCGCACGGCCGCCCTCCATCTCGCCAACGAATGGGGCATCCCCGCCGCCAACCGCGAGGAGATCGAGGCCCAGGTGAAGACCCTCCGCATGTTTCACGGCCAGGATGGGCAGTTCGATGCCAAGGCGTATCAGACTTTCCGCGATAGCCTGAAGACCAATCCCCGCGGCGCCACCGAGGCCGACATCGCGCGCGTACTCAGCGACGACGTCCGGGCCGAGAAGGTGCGTAAGATCCTCGGCGGGCCCGGCTACGTGCTCCCTTCCGATATCAAGACCCAGCTCCTCGAGGCCGATACCACGTGGACGCTCGCTACCGCGACGATCAAGTACGAGGACTTCAAACCAGAGATCAAGCCGACGGACGCCGAGCTCACCACTTACTTCGAGCAGGCCGGCGCCCGGTATGACGTCGCCCCGCGCGTCGTAGTCGGCGCGCTCGAGTTTCCCGCCGCCAGCTACGTCGCCCAAGTCAATGTCACCGAGGCCGAGGTCCGCGCGTTCTACGATCGCAATCCCTCGCGCTTCCCCAAGCCGGCCACGCCGGCTCCGCTCGTAGCCGCTCCGGCCGGCGATGATTTTACCGCTGTTCGCAGCCGCGTCGAAGAAGCCCTCAAGACCGAGCGTGCCCAGCAGCTCGCGATCAAGGCCGCCAGCGACTTCTCCCTCGCGATCTTCGAGTCCAAGGCCAACACCACGGAGGCCGTCGAGAAGTTCATCGCTTCCAAAGGCCTCTCGCTCAAGACGCTCGCGCCCTTCGCCCGCGATGCCGCCCCCGCCGAGCTCGGTGGCTCTTTCCAAGCCGCGCAAGAAGCCTTCAAGCTCACTAAAGAGCGCCCCGTCTCCGATGCTCTCACCGTCCCCACGGGTGCGGTCATCCTGGTCTGGAAAGACACCCAGCCCTCCCGCAAGCCCCTCTTCGCCGAGGTCCGTGAGCGCGTCTCCGTCGACTATGTCGAAAACGAGAAGCGCAAGCGCTTTGTCGAGCTCGGCCGCACCCTCAAGGCCGACCTCGAGGCCCGCCTGAAGGCCGGCGATGCCTTCGACAAGGCCGCGGCCGCTGCCGGCTCCAAGGCTGGCATCAAGCTCGAGACCAAGACCGTCGCCCCCTTCACCCTCCGCACCCCCGCCGCCGACCTCGATCGCGGCATCTTCGGCGCCCTCCAGCGCCTCGAGAAGGGTCAGGTTTCCGATATGACCTCCGGCGGCGACACCGGCATGTTTGTCTACGCGCTCGACAAGAAGGCGCCCGACACCACCGAGGCCAATCCGAAATACGTGGAGACTCGCACCGAGATTGCCACCCAGACGGCCCAGTTCGCCGCTTCGTCCTACCTCTCCGAGCTCATCGACAAGGAATTCGCCAAGTCTGAGCCCAAGGCCCCCGCCGCCGCCCCCGCGGCCAAGGAAGAGCCTAAGAAGAGCTGATCCTCCACCGCTCGTCGCGCGAGCGAGCCCGCCGATCCCGCGGGCTCGCCGATCGACCAGCCCGAGCTTTCCCCGGCGCACGCGGCGCGCTCATATTCCCCCCTTCGATGCCGCTTCGTTTCTACGCCCCCTGCAAGACTCCGTGCCGCCTCTGCGGCCAAGGCTTCGAGACGGCACAATCCCCTTCCTCGGCCGATCTTACCGAGTGCCCCACCTGCGGCCAGGCCGTCACGCGTGTGACCCCTCAGCCCGTAAATTCCCCGAAACTTTCAGCCCCGCTTTCCGTCTCGCGCGCCAGACAAGCAGGCTTCACGGTGCTCAAGCGAACCCCGGGCGGCGAATACGAAAGGCAGTAACTTTCACTCGCAGTCCCGTGTTCTCCAGAACACTCCTCCAGTCGCCCCAGCTACACACTCATACCTGATCGATATGTCCCGTCCATCCGTCCGTGCGTTGCTAGCACTCAGCCTATCCTGTGCCACCGTCTTCGCGCAAACACCCGCTGCCACCCCGGCGCCTCAAGCGGTGCCCGACGCCGGCGCCTCCGCCGCCCCCTTCACGCTCGAGGATGCTATCGCCGCCGCGCTGAAGAAGAACTTCGACCTCCAGATCCAAGGCTACACCGTAGAGAATGCCAAGGATCAGGTAAGGATCCAGGAAGCGGCCTTCGATCCCACGATCACCGCCAACATGACGCGGTCGAATACCCAGGCTGCCACCGCCACCAGCACCCTCGACGGCACGACGACCACCGGTGTCCGCCGCGGCAGCACCAGCGCACGAGTCGGCATCTCCGACCGCATCGCGCCCACCAACGGTACGATCAGCCTCTCGACCAATGTGACTCGGTCGACGACCAATTCACGCAACGCGATCTTCAATCCAGAATTTGGCAGCGGCGTCTCGGCCAACCTCAATCAGCCGCTGCTCCGCGATGCTGGCCGCACGGCCGCCACCTCGGCGATTGATCGCGCCAAGCTCGGCCTCAACATCGCCTCGATCAACTATAAGAGCCGCGTTCTTGCCGTTATCTCCGATACCGAAAACGCATACTACAATCTCGTGGCCGCGCGCGAGACCCTCCGCATCCGCCAATTTAGCCAGACGTACAGCCAGCGCTTCCTCGACGAAAACAGCGCCCGCCGTCAGACCGGTGTCGCCACCGATCTTGATGTCCTCTCCGCGGAGGTGGGCCTCGCCACCGCACGCCAACAGGTCGTGCAGGCCGAGCAGTCCGTCCGCGACGCCGAAGACCGTCTGCTCAATCTCATCAACTCGCCCACCTTCGAGACCCGTCCCGGCCCAGTGGCCTTCGACGAGTACAAGGGCGGCGCTCCCAACTTCTCCATGTCCTATAAGCGTGCGCGCGAATACTACCCCGACACGCTCAGCGCCGAGGAGCAGATCAAGCAGCTCACCATCGATCTCGAGACCGCGCGTCGCAACCAGCTCCCGGATCTCGATCTCGTGGCTTCGCTAGGCTATACCGCACGCGCTACACGGGATGGTTACGTGGATGTCATCGAAGGTCTGCCCCGCGAACCCGGCAACAATTGGTCCATCGGCCTCAACTACTCCATGCCCTGGGGTCGCCACGCCGACAAGGCCCGCTACCGCATCGCACAGTCTAATCTCGAATCGCAGAAAAAGCGCCTCGAGCAGCTCGAGCAGACGCTCCTCGTCAATGTCCGCGTCGCCGTCCGCGCCGTCGAAACCCAGCTGGTGGCCGTCGAGATCGCGAGCAAGGGCTCCGAGCTCGCTCTCCGCCAATACGAGCAGCAGAAGGCCCGCTTCGATGCCGGCCTCTCCACGAGCCGCCTCGTCCTCCAGTTCCAGGACGACCTCGAGGATGCTCGCTTCCGCGAGTTGAGCGCCCGCCTCGCCCTCCGTCGCGCCGTCGCCGAGCTCGGCCGCCTCGAAGGCACCTCCCTCGAGCGCTTCCGCGTGCAGCTCCCGCAGTAAGCGGCAGTCATCTCTCTTCCCTTGGAGGGCGGCTCTCACGAGCCGCCCTTTTTGTTATCGTGGCCCTGTCCGTGAGCGCAGGCAGCGATGCATCGAGGACTTTCTCCCCTGCCCTCACGGCCAGGATCTACCCGCTCACAGCCCCAACGCTGTCCGTAGCACCGGCTCGAAAATATCGGCCTGCCGCACGAAGCCCAGGTCGCTTGGGTGCGAGCCGTCGGTCGTACCCTCGTCGTCCGCTCCGAGAAGGTCGTCACCCCGCACGTAGTAGAGTCGGGAAACGCCCTGCTGCTGGAGCTGCTCGAAGCACTCGCGGAGCGCAGCGTGGTTGGCGGTGTGGTGCGCGTTGCGCGCGGGGAGGATCCACGAATTGGTGTTGCGGCGATCCTCGACGAGCACGATCGGCGTCGCCGGGTGCGCTGCCCGGAGCTGCTTGACGAGCGGGAGGCACTTCTTGCGCACATCCTCGGCGCCCATGTTGGGCAGGCAGTCGATCACGAAGACGGCGGCATCGACCTTCACGAGAAACTCACCGACCTCCGCATCCATCCGGCCATTGCCGGAGAAGCCGAGATTGATCACCGGGCGGTCGAGCCGGCGACCGAGGATCGCGGTGTGCACCATGCCGGGGCGCGATGCGCTCGCGCCGTGCGTGATGGAAGTGCCATAGAAGACGATCGGCTTCTCGCTGCGCGGCGCGAGCTTCTCGAACTTCGCGCCCGGCGGCACGCCGATGGAGAGTTTTTCCACGCCGTTGTAGAGCGGCAGGTAGAGCGCATACTCGCGAAAGCCCGGCGCGAGTCCCTTGATGATCTCCTGCCGCACGGTTTTTCCGGCCGGGCGCGTGACGCCCACCCAGCGCCATCTGCCGACTGTGTCGCGCGCGTAGAGATCCAGCCCGCTCGCGCCGATGGCCGTCATGTTGGCGCCGGCAAGGCGGTCCTTGAAAAGCGTGTAATCGGCCCACAGCACCGTCGCATCGGTCTTGAAGCGCACCATCATGCCGGCGCTATCGCGGCTCAAGTTCCACACCGCCGCTGTCACCTTCCCCTGAGCAGCCGAAGGGAAGCGGTCAAACCAGCGCAGGCGCTCCGCCTCGCCCCACGCGCGGCCTTCGACACCCCACTGGGTGACATCATGCCACTCGAGAGCGGGCTCCGGCTCCGCCTTGGCGGCGGCCTTGGGAGTGGTGGCCTTTTTCGGCACAGCCGGATCGGCGGCAAACGCCGGGGCCGCGAGCGCGGCGCAAATAAACGCGAGGCGAAGGATGCGGGGTGACATAGGACCGGTAACATGTAGCTGGCCGCTGGGTTTGAACAGAAGCAAACGACCGGTACAAAAAGCTCGGGCCATCTGCGGCTGCGGGGCAGGCTTCACCCGCCGAGGGATGCGCAGACTAACCTCGCGTCTGAGCCACCGGCTTCGCGCTCGTCGCGGGCGGGCGTATGCGCTCGCGATGCAGCAGGTACAATCCCGAGCCGACGACGATGGCCGCGCCCAGGAGGGTCGCAGCGGCCGGCACTTCATCGAAGATCGCGAAGGCAAAGACAATCGCCCACAGAATCTGCGCGTAGAAAAACGGTGCGACTACCGACGCCGGGGCGTAGCGATGCGCCATGATCAGCGCCCAATGGCCCGCAGCGCCAAAGATCGAGATCGTCGCGATCGCCGTCCAGACATGCGGCGCGGTCAGCGGCTCCCAAACAAAGGCCACGATCGGCAGCACCGCTACCGCGCCTACCACCGCCGTGTAAAACATCGTCGTCTCTGGCGGATCGTACCGCGCAAGGATGCGTGTACCGAGGGTGTAGAGCGCAGTCGTCGCAGCGCAAAGCAAGGCGAGCCCCATCATCGGATGAAATCCCCCGGTCCAGGGATGCGTCACGATCAGCACGCCGCCAAACCCGACGGCTACCGCCGCGATGCGTCGCGGCCCCAGCCTCTCCCTCAGGATGGGCCCCGCACCCACCGCCACGAGGAGCGGCGCGGAAAACGTGATCGCTGTCGTCATCGTCAGCGGCAGGTGTCGCAGCGCCGTGATCAGACAGATGGAGGCCACGACGAGCCCTACCCCGCGGGCGACCTGCAGCAGCAGCTTCTTCGTGCGCAGGATGCCCGGCTTGGTCCGAGGATTGAGCAGCAGCGCGATCACGAGAAATGCCCCGAGATACCGGATCGCCACCGTCTGTAAGGGTGGCAGTGAGCGATTCAGCCACTTCGCCGAAGCGTCGATGCAGGCAAAACACAGCGTGGCGCCCACGAGCCATCCGATGCCGATGAGCCGCTGGCGGCGGTCGTGCGAAGGATCGGTAGTCGGGGACGCAGGCGGCATCGTCCGCCACGATGACGCCGCCTCTCGTTTCGTCTAGCTGTGTTTCGTAGCCGTGGGCGGCAGCGCGAGGAGCTAGGCGGACTTCCCTGGCGGCAGTTTCTTCAAGGTCGCCAGCACGCTCTTCAGCTTTTCGTGCAGCTCGGGCGTGCGGCCTTCGTTCTTGGTGAACTCGCGCTCCGTGAGCTTCAGCTTCATCGCATCCGTGCGCTCGATCATCGCTCCATCCACCGGGCTAAGGAATGCGATCGTCGCGCCTGGCCCCTGCTCAAACTGATACTCGCCCGCTGCATCGTTCTTATAGCTGTCGAGCCCCGTCTCGATCTTGAGGCTGCCGGGCGGGGTGTCTTTATCGCGCGGCTTGAGCAGCAGCCCGTAGATCGCAAATTCTCCCGCCAGCGGGGTCGCGCGCTTTTCCAGTGCCGAGGTCGTCACCGTGCAGGCGCGCAGCGACTTCGTGGCGCAGCGCTCAGTCTTGAGGACGACGATGATGCCCTTCTTGCGCTGCTCCGGCGGGAGCTCGGCCATGCGCCGGTGAAAATCCGCCACGATCTGTTTTGGCGTCCAGAGCGTGTGCCCCATCGGGATGATGTGCTCGCAGTCTGCAAACGGCACCCCTTTGGCCTCGGGCCAGCAGTGCAGCGTCTTCTCCTTGTAGACTTCGCCGCGGAAGCTTCGCGCAAAATCGAGCGCCGCCTTGGGCCCCTCCATGGGCGCGCCGGCTGCCCCCGCAAGGAGGGGAGCGATAAGCATGAGCGAGGCGGCAAGCAGCAAAGCGGAGCGCGAACGAGGGGTCTTCATGGGGTGCTACGGGCTTTCAGGTAAGACAAAGTCGGCTCTGCCCTCAGCGCAAGCGCTACCTGACGCCCGAAAGAGGCGGCCCCGGGGCTCGCCCCGCCTTATCTGTCGTTCGACTCGTCCTGGATCGGGTATCTGCGCCTCAAAAAGCCCTCGAGAGTGTGATCGATCCAAAATAATTTTTCTCCCGCTGCCCCTTGAATTCCTTGGCTCGTACGACCTCGGTGTAGGTGAGCTGCCACTTCTTCAGGACGACGCCGATGCCGTAATAGGCATCCCCCACGAAGTTTTCCTTATCCACGCTCGGGCTGTCTTCGAAGGTATTGCCATCGAGAAAGAGGTCGCGCGCTACCGCACGGCCATCGCACCCGCCGAAGACGAAGAAGCTCGGCCGGCGCGTCCCATCGATGCGGGGATCCCGGCCATCGAGCGGCGAATTGGTCGCGGCGCCGCCTGAGATCAGTTCCACGCCAAAGTCGTTGGGCAGGTTGAAACCCAGCCGCACCGTCGTGCCGAGGTTGGCGTGAGTCTTGAGCGTGCCGAGGCTTACCCCGGCGTGCGGCACGAGATCGATGCCCACGGTATCGTAGAAGCTGCGGGCATACAGCCGCCAGCGTCGCTCGAGGATCACGCTGCCCGCCACCTCGTCCTCGAGTTGGAAGGCCCACCCTTTGGCCTCCTTGTTCTTTATCAGGCGGTGCACCTCGTTCTGCGTCTCCTGCGCATACGAGTGGCGTCCGACGACGCCGATCTGCAGCGAGAGCGTATCCATCACGCGCTCGGTGCGGCTCACGAGGCTGAACTCGAGATACGTCCAGCCCGCGTAGGGACGGTCCGCGGGATCGGGCACGTGCGCATCGGTATCCTCGGGCGTGTACATGTTTTGCCCGAGCGCGATGCCGAAATTGCGCTGCTTGGCGTCGCGCCCGACGAGCGGGAGATTATCGGCAAAGTCGCGAGCGCCCTGCGGCAACGCAGTGAGGTTGCCCGATAGCCAGGAGAACTTCACCCCGTTGGTGTAGTGACGATCCGACCCTCCGAAATAGTCGTTTTCGAGGTAAAAGGTGAAGATCGGCGCCCCCCGTGGCGCCTCTGTCGGCGGCTGGGCAGGCTCGGCCGCACGCGCCGGAGCTGCGGCGCCCAGCGCGGCAGCGAGCGCAAGGGCGATAGCGTTGAAGGGCTTGGAAGTCAGGCTCATGATGGCGCGATAGTTTCATCTGCCGACCGGAGGTTCCCCCATGCACGGGGTCGTGCGCGCCTTGAGGTTCGTTTATAAGTAATTCAGCACGCGCTGTGAGGGATTGCTCCCGCCGGGGCCGAGGGTGGAGATTTGCGAGCAAATGTCTCCTCTGCGCTGTTTTCTCGGTTTCTCGGCTGCCATGCTCTCGCTCGCCGCCAGCATCCGCGCCCAGGAGGCGGAAGGCATCGCGATCCGCCCCACTGCGACACGCGAGGGTGGAGATACCGGCGGCACGATCTTCGGCAAGGTGCCTGATCCTGCGAAAACGCGCCACTACTACATCGCCGCCGAGTCCGTGCTCTGGGACTTTGCGCCTTCTGGTCGCGAGGAGCTGTGTGGCGGCCCGCTGCCGGTGCCCGTCGCGAGCAATCGCCGCACCGGTAAGCTCCGTTACGTGCAGTACACCGATGCCACGTTTACCGCCCGCGTGCTGCCCACCGCGAGCCTCGGCATCCTCGGCCCTGTGCTGCGCGGCGTCGTCGGCGAGTTCATCGCGGTGACCTTCCTCAACCGCACCGATCAGCCGCTCTCCCTGCACCCGCATGGTGTGAAGTACGACAAGCACAGCGAAGGTGTCTATCATCTCCCCTTTAATGGCCGCGGTAGCGCCGTCGCTCCCGACGCCCGTTTCACCTACGTCTGGCAGCTCGATGAGCACTCGGGCCCCATGCCCGGAGAGCCCAGTTCCAAGGCATGGCTCTACCACAGTCACGTCACGGGCGACGAGGAGACCAACCTCGGCCTCATCGGTGCCATCGTCGTCACGGACCCGCAGCGCGCACGTCCCGATGGCACCCCGCGCGATGTCGACCGCGAGTTCGCCACCCTCTTCATGCTCTTCGACGAGAGCGGCCTCGGGCAGGCAGCCATCGAGGCGGCCGAGTATGCCGGCCTGCCCGGCATGTCTTCGGATAAAGCCCTCGGCTGGTCCGAGCTCCAGCAGCAACTCGAGGCGGGCTCCCGCGCCTCGCTGAATGGCCTCGTCTACGGCAACCTGCGCGGCCTCGATATGAACGAGGGCGAGCGCGTGCGCTGGTATCTCTTTGCTCTCGGCTCGGAGCGCGATTTTCACACCGCGCACTGGCACGGGCTGCGCGTCGTCGAGGAGGGCCGCCGCCGCACCGATGTGATCGAGCTCCTGCCCGCCTCGATGAAAGTAGCCGATCTCATCGCCGACAATCCGGGCTCATGGCTCTTCCACTGCCACGTCGCCGATCACATGCGCGAGGGGATGTTTACCGCGGTCACCGTCCACCCCCGCGATGCCGTCGGCGTGCCGCGCACACCGGAGGCGGCCTTCCTCGGCGTCGGCGGCGCTCGTTCGCTGCGGCTCGACCGCGCCGAGGCTCGGCCACCGCCCCCCGACCAGCCCGAGCACGGCGAGGTGCGCGTCGCAGGCGCCGTCACGGTCTTCGACGGTTTCGCCGTCTATAACGAGCCGGTGCGCCTCCGTGTGGACGATCGCACGGCATTCGTGGCGGCCGGGGCCGCTGGCACGGCCGACGACGGGCGTGTGCGCTTCCGCGCCACCAACGCCAACGACGCCGGCGTGGTCCGTGGCGGCGTGCTGGAATTTGAGCTCGTCCTCCGCGGCGACGACTGGATCCGCGAGATCGCCCGCACCGCGGCAGGCCCCGGTGCCGTACCGACGCTCAAGCTGGAGCTCGACATTGCCCGCGGTCGGCATGTCGCCACCGCGCCGCTCACGCGGCCGGCGTCGACCAGGTAGTCAGCGCGCCCTCACACCTGCGCGCGGGCCGGCTCGAGCGGCACGTTGCGCACGCGGATGCCCGCCATCTTCTGGATCACGGTATCGACCGCCTCCTCGCGCACATCCGCGAGGGTGTGGCGCTGGTGGATATCGATCGCTCCGACGACGTCGGCAGGCAGTCGCGTCACTCCCGCGATCTTGCCGACGATATCCGCCGGCGTCACCAGATGCTTGCGCCCGACATTGAAGAAGATCGTCGCCATCCCCGGCTCGCGCCCGGTGCGGGCGGGGCGCTCGTACTTCGGCTTGCGGGAGGCGCGGGTGGCGTCTCCATCGTCGCCTTCGGGCTCGGCCTCATCCGCCTCCGGCGCGGCTGGCGCAGGCTTTTCCGCCACCGGCGTCTTGGCCGCCGACTGCGCTCTGGCTGGCGCGGGCTGCCGCGCCTTCTCCGTCCACGCCGGAGCTTCCTTCACCGGCTTCTGCTCCTGCTTGGCCGGGGCGGCCGCCGCACCCTCTCCGCCTTGCAGCAGGTGGATGAGCGCCGAGCAGATATCCGTGCTCGCGTAGCCTTGGTCGAGCAGGCGGTCGATCATGCGGTCGTGCGGCTTAAATTGCTTCGCATCGAGCGTCGTGCGTATCCGCTCGAAAAATACATTCGCCCGCGCCTCCTCCACCTCATCGAGCGATGGCAGGCGCTCGCGCCGGATCTTGAGCTTCGCGTAGCGCATCATGCTCTGGAGCTTGTAGATCTCCTGCCCGCTCACGAAGGTGAAGGCCCGGCCCGAGCGCCCCGCGCGCCCCGTGCGGCCCACGCGGTGGGTGTAGTCCTCGGCGTCGTTGGGCAGGTCGAAATTGAAGACCACCTCCAGGTCGTCCACGTCGAGCCCGCGCGCCGCCACATCGGTCGCGATGAGAAACTCGAATTTCCTATCGCGGAATTTCTCCATCACGCGATTGCGCTGCGTCTGCGTGATATCGCCGTGCAGACGATCCACCGCATAGCCGCGCGAGTGCAGGTGCTCGTCAAGGTCGTCGACCATGATCTTGGTGCTGCAAAAGATGATGCCGTAGCGAAAATCGTGCACATCGATCAGGCGCGTGAGCGCCTCGATCTTCGAGCGGCGATCGACCTCGAAATACACCTGGTCGACCTGCGGCGCATTCTGCGCCTGCGCCTCGATCTTGATCCAGGCCGGATCGCGCGTGTACCGGCCGATCAAGTCTTGGATCGCGCGCGGCATGGTCGCCGAGAAGAAAAGCGACTGCCTCTCCTTCGGCGCGGCGGAGAGGATCTTTTCGATGTCGTCGCGAAAGCCCATGTCCAGCATCCGGTCGGCCTCGTCGAGGATCACGAGTTTGAGCGCGTCGAGCCGCAGGGTGCCTCGCTCCATGTGGTCCATCACGCGGCCCGGCGTGCCGATCACGATCTGCGCGCCAGCCTCGAGCGCGCGAAACTGCCGCTCGTAGCTCTGGCCGCCGTAGATCGGCACCTCACGCACCCCCCGCTTGAAGAAGGCCAGCCGTCCCATCTCCTCCGCCACTTGCACTGCGAGCTCGCGCGTCGGGCAGAGGATCAGCACCTGCACCGCCCGCTTCTGCGGCTCCACCCGCTCGATCGCCGGGATGCCAAAAGCCGCCGTCTTGCCCGAGCCCGTCGAAGACTGGCCCACGATATCACGCGCCGTCAGCGCTACGGGGATCACCGCCGTCTGGATGGGCGAAGCCTCTTCAAAGCCCATTTTCGCCACGGCCTTGATGATCTCCGGCGAAAGCCCGAGTTGATCGAACGGAAGTTTTTCCATGCGACATAGTCGCCACGTGCTCGCCGACAGGCAACGCCGTAAATCCGGCCGCGCTTCCTTCTTGCGCATGGAGAGCATCGCCCCGAGCCCAATCTCAGGCGCTCCTGGCTTCTTTTCTTTGCCAGGTCGGCGTGGCCGCTAGGTCAGCCGATCCAGTCGCCTGATCCCCAGCACGAGCACCAGCGCCCCTCCCGCGATCACCAGCGGCAGGCTCTCCAGCGATCGCTGCGCGAGCCAGCCTAGGGCCGCGGGCAGCAGCGCCATGCCGAGGTAGGCTGTCCCCGACTGCCGCCCGATCACCGTCTGCGCCGCTGCCGGCGCGAAGCGCCGGGGCACCTCGTGCATCAGCCCGGGATAGATCGGCGCAAAGCCCACCCCGATCGCCCCGAGTGCCAGCGCCGCCAGCCACTCTGTCTTTGCAAAAATGAACAGCGTCGCGCCGCCCAGCGCCACCGTCGCACCTAGCGCCACCACACGGCGATTGCCCACGCGATCGACCACAAATCCCACCAGCACCCGCCCCGCGGTGATCGCTCCATAAAACCCCGCCGCGCACCATGCCGCACGCTCCGCCGAAAAGTCGCGCGCGATTACCAGCACCGAGGCCGCCCACAGGCCTACCGACATTTCCAGCGCCGCATAGAGGGCGAAGAGCGCGGGCGACAGCCAGCCCGCAAAGGAGTTTGCCGGCGTCGTGGGCGCTCGGTCCATGCCCTCCTCCACGGCGTGCGCCGCGCGCTCCGGCACGAGCGACCAGAGCCGCATCGTCACGAGAAATAGCACCGCCAGCCCGAGTTGCGCCATGCCGAGCGCGAGGTATCCCCCGCGCCAGCTGTGGCTCGAGGCGAGCGCCTCTCCCATCACGAGCGGCCCGGTCGTCGCGCCGATGCCCCAGGAGGCGTGGAGCCAGTTCATGTGCCGCCCGCTGTAGTGGCGCGCCACGTAGCCGTTTAGCCCTGCATCCACGGCGCCCGCTCCGAGGCCCAGCGGCACCGCCACCGCCACGAGCCAGGGCAGCCCTGCCGCGCGCGAGATCGCCAGGAGCGCCGCCGCGGTGAGCGCGCAGCTCGCTAGCACCACCGGGCCCGTGCCAAACCGCCCTATGATCCGCCCGCTCGCAAAGCCCGAGAGCCCCGAGAGCAGCGTCGTCACGATCGTGATCGCCCCCGCCGCGCCGATCGGCAGTTCGAGTTCCTTCGCCATTGCCGGCCATGCCACGCCCAAGGTGCCATCCGGCAGGCCCAGGCTGATAAAGCCGGCGTAGATGACCAGCAGCAGAAAAAATGCGGTGCGCGGAGCGGGCGGGCTCAATGGAGATAGATGAGCGACACTGAGCCAAATACGTCGCGCCGCAACTGGCCGTAGAATTCCTTGGCCCGATAGTTCTGCGTGTAGACGATGCGGAGGCGCGGCCAATTCAGAGAGATGCCCGCGTTCACGTCCCACGATACGCGCTTCTTCCGCACGGAGTGGCTGTCCTTCCACGTGTTGCCGTCGAGGAAGATATTGCGCAGCACGAGTCGCGTGTCGGCGGCGACAAAGCCGTAGAAGCCAAATCCCTTCCTCGTCATGCCCACATCGCCTGCGGCAGGTCGGATCAGATCCGCGCCAAAGTCCTTGGGCAGGTCCCACCCCAGCCGCACCGCACCGCCCACGCTCGCGTGGGTGCGCACGTTGCCGAGCACCAGCCCCGAGCGTGGCAGGATATCCATGTGCCGGTTTACCGGCAGCCGCAGCCGCCTCTCCACCGTCAGCATTACCCCCGGCTCGTCGCGGAGCTGGTTCTTCCAGCCTTGCGCGCGCGGCACGCCGATCAGGTCATGCCAGCGATTCTGCGCAAACTCGCCCTGCGCCGATGGGCCCACGGCCCCTACGCTGGCTTCCACCACAAAGCTCTGCGCCGGAGCCTCCGGCGTCTCCTTGGTGATCGCGTGGTATCCCACCGAGTAGTACAGCCATGCGGCATAGGGCCGGTCTTCGGTGATCAGACTCGGCTCGTCCGTATCCGCCGGCGTAAAGAGATCCTGCCCGATGGAGCGCGCGATCTTGGCCTCCGCCAGCGGCAGCCTGAATGTCGATAGGAACTCGCCGAGCCGCTGCTCAAATGCCGCGTTGGATGGCCTCGGGCTGTAGTAGGTGAGTCGCAAGCCCTGCGTGTAGTGCCGGTCCGTCCCGGCGAAAAATTTGTCGTTCTCCACCGAGAGCATCCATACCGGCCGTTCCCCAGGCGCCTCGGAGCCCTGGGCCGGCAGCCGGCCGGCCACGCCGCAGAAGAGTGTGAAGAGGCAGGCCGAAGTCCGCATCGCGTCTAACTTGTCACACCACATTGGGCCGTCGAACATTTAGCTGCGCGATCACCTCCGCAAAAGCTTCGCGGATTGGCGAGGTCGCGAGAAATTCCTCGCTCCGCTCCTTGTTTCCACGCGCCCGCAGGCCCGCGTACACGTGCAGCTCGAATTGCAGCCGCAGCGCCTCGTGCGCCGCGTCGAGTTGGAGGTACTTCAACAGGAAGAGCAGCGCCTCCACCGTCGAAAACCGCGCCCCCTCCCCCTTCGCGCGCAGCCAGTAGCGGCTCTCGCCGATCATTGGCAGGCACACGAGCCGCCCCCACTCCGCCACCTCTTGCGCCATGGCCGAGGCCTCCCGCCAGGAGCCATCGAGCAGCATCACTTGCAGGGTTTCGGGCGCTGGTGGCGGCTGCGGCGCGGGCGTGCCGTGCGGGTGCAGGATCCACACTTCACGCCCCGTCACGCGCAGCGCATCGGCCGGCAGCTTGTCCTCGCGCCGGTACAGATGATGCCGTGAAGCGGGGATCGCGCGGTGGATGAGATTGCCCGTGCTCGTCGGGCGAAAGCGCTCCCGCCGGTGCATCAGGATATCGATTTCCAGCGGCACCGCGATGTCGCGCTGCGCGCTGCACACGCACCAGCGCGGCGTGAGCCGGCAGCGCGGGCAGCGGTGCGCGAGATTTTCGACCAGATTGCGCATGCCTCCCTACGCCTTGCGCGCCTCGATGTCCGCGGCGATGGCGCGCATGATCTCCGAGCGGCCATCCTTCGTCTGGGCCGAGCTCGCAAAGAGGTCGGGCACGATCAGCTGCGCCGCCTCCATCGCTTGCTTGAAGACCTCGATGTTCGCCCGCGTCTTCGTCGGCGATTGCTTGTCGATCTTGGTGAAGATCAAGGCGTGCCGCACCTTCTGGGCCGCGAGCCATTGGATGAATTCCAGATCCACCGCCTGCGGCTCCAGCCGCGAATCGATCAGCACGAAGACATTTTTCAGATTGCTCCGTCCGTGCAGGTAGTCCGCCACCGTATAGCCAAACTCCATGCGCTTTTCCTTGCCCACCTTCGCGTAGCCATAGCCGGGCAGGTCGACGAGCGACCACGCGCCATTGATTTTGTAGAAATTGATGAGCTGCGTCTTGCCCGGCGTCGCCGAGACGCGCGCGAGGTCGCGTTTCTCCGCCAGCATGTTGAGCAGCGAGGACTTGCCGACATTCGAGCGCCCGATGAGCGCATACTCGGGCAGCGCCCAGTTCGGGCAGTCTCCCAGGGAGGGTGCGCTGGCAATAAACTCGGCGGATTTGATCTTCATGGCGAAAAGGCGCGGCACCCGGCGCCGCAAGGTTCACCGATGCCATATCTGCGCGCTCACGGATAGAGCAAAGTTCACGACTTGTCTCGCCTCCCGCGCGCACTCACGGTGAGGGCCTGCCCCTCGCCGCCATGCGCTCTCGTCTCGCTCGCCCGATCTTTTGTCTCCTTCTCGCCTGCCTCGCCCTCTCCGCCCGCGCCGCCGAGCGGCCTAATTTCGTCCTCCTCATGGGTGACGATCACGGGTGGGATGAGACTGCCTACAACGGCCATCCTTACCTCAAGACGCCCGTGCTCGATGAGATGGCCCGCACCGGCCTCCGGTTCGATCGTTTTTATTCCGGCGGTTCGAGTTGCTCGCCCACGCGCGGCACCGTGATCACCGGTCGTCACCACAATCGCTACGGCACCTTCGATCCCGGTTACTCGCTCCGCCCTGAGGAGATCGGCATCGCCCAGCTCCTGCGCGAGTCCGGCTACGCCACCGCCCACTTCGGCAAGTGGCACCTCGGCCCCGTGAAGGCCGCCTCGCCCACCAACCCCGGCGCGCTGGGCTTCGATACCTGGCTTTCCCACGACAATTTCTTCGAGCTCGATCCCTGGTTTTCCCGCGACGGCGCGCCGCCCGAGCAGTTCAAGGGCGAGAGCTCCGAGCTCGTGATCGCCGAGGCCATCCGCTATATCGACCGCGCCAAGGCCGCCAACAAGCCCTTCTTTGTCGTCGTGTGGTTTGGCTCGCCGCACGAGCCCTATCAGGGCCTCCCGCAGGATCTCGCGCTCTACGACCACCTGCCCGCCGATTTCGCCCCACGCACCGTGCGGCTCACCTCCAACGAGACGGGCAAGACCGTGCAGCGCAAACAGCGCG
This sequence comes from uncultured Opitutus sp., assembly GCA_964480585.1. GTDB lineage: Bacteria > Verrucomicrobiota > Verrucomicrobiia > Opitutales > Opitutaceae > ER46. The sequence continues at coordinate 94,380 of CAYZPV010000018.1, forward strand.
ATGTCCTCCGCGAGCGTTTCGCCGAGATCACTGCCATGGATCGCTCCATCGGCCAGCTCCGCGCCCACCTCGCCAGGACTGGCCAGCGCGACAACACCCTCCTCTGGTACTGCGGCGACAACGGCACCTCCACCGATGCCAATGCCACCGTCCCCTTCCGCGGCGAAAAAGCCAAAATCTACGAGGGCGGCATGCGCGTCCCCGGCGTCCTTGAGTGGCCCGCGCGCATCGCTCGGCCATTCGCTAGCGACGTCAATGCTGTCACCAGCGACATGCTGCCCACCCTCTGCGCACTCGCGGGGCGCCCTCTGCCCCAGCGCACACTCGATGGCATCAGCCTTGTCCCGCTCCTCGAGGGCCAGATGACGTCCCGCCCCAGCCCCATCTGCTTCTGGGATGGCAGCCCCTCCCGCCCCGGTGCCAAGCCCTACATCGACCCCGAGCTGCAAAAAGGCACCACACCGCTCGCCAAGCTCGGCCCTGGCGGCATCGCCACGCGCAACTTTACCAATTTCGTCTACACCGAGATCCAGCCCCAGGATTTCGGCGGCCCGCGCGCCATCGTCGACAATCGCTTCAAGCTCGTGATCGACGGCGCCAGGGGCAGCGGCACCGAGCTCTTCGATCTCCGCGCCGATCCCTACGAGAAGAAAAACATCGCCGCCGAGCACCCTGCCGAAGCCCAGCGCCTCGCCGCCCAGCTCCGCGCCTGGCAGCAGTCGGTCCTCGAGAGCCTCACCGGCGCCGACTACAGATAAGCGCGCCACCTCGCCAGCAGCAGCAGCGCTAGGCCCGCCACGCTAGCTCCACCCACTGGTCATGCCCGGGCCGCGCACGATCGATGCAGCGCAGGTGCAGCGTCGCGCCACCCGTCTCCAACTGCGCCGTCGACGGGCGGGACCGCATCGCCCTTGAGCTCATTCTGTAGTCATGCCCCGTCTCACTTCCCCGGCGTCCCCCACACCGGTTTCCACGAGCCCAGCGGGAGCACATCCGCGCGCTGCGCCCAAGCATCCCACTGCGCCGCCATCGCCTTGACCCGCTCCGGTTGCTGCGCCGCGAGATCCTTCATCTCGGTGCGGTCGCTCGCCATGTTGTAGAGTTCCCACGGCTTGTCCTCCATCGCCACGAGCTTCCAGTCGCCCTCGCGCACCGCGCGATTGCTCTCGTGCTCCCAGAAGAGCGGCTGCGGTCGCGCGAGTTTTTTGCCCGCAAAAGCCGGCGCCAGCGAGATGCCCTCGAGCGGCTTGATCTTCTGCCCGTTGAATTCGGCCGGGTACGTCGCGCCGGCGAGATCCACGCACGTCGCCATCACATCGATGATGTGGCCGACTTGCGGCTCGATCTTGCCGCGCTGCGCGTCCGCGATGCCCTTGGGCCAGTGCGCGATGAGCGGCGTCGCGATGCCGCCCTCGTGCACCCAGTGTTTGTACTCGCGGAAGGGTGTGTTGGCGACATTGGCCCACGCCTCGCCGTAGCCGATCCAGGTATCCGCCGGCCCGGCCATCACACCCGGTCCGCTCCGCACCCAGCGGCCATCGCGCGTCTGCATCGGCGGGCCGCTCCGGGTCTGCAGTTGGTCCTTGCCCATCGGCTTCAGATTCTTCGGCGCAGGCCGCTGCACCGGCGCGCGGCCATTCCGCTCGGCGCAGGCGCCATTGTCGTGCAGGAAAAGCACGAGCGTGTTATCCAGCCGGCCATCCTGCTTGAGCTGGGCCATGATCCGGCCGATGCCTTGATCCATGTTGTCGATCATCGCCGCATAGGTCTCCATGCAGCGCGCTTCCCACGCCTTGTCCTTCACCTCGTCCCACCTCCCGATGGTCGGGGTGAGCGGCCACTTCGGATCGACGAGGCCGAGTTGCTTGAGCCGCTCGAAGCGCGCCTGGCGGATCGCGTCGTAGCCGCCGTCGTACTTGCCGCGATACTTCGCGATGTCGCGCTCGGGTGCCTGCAGCGGCCAGTGCGCCGCGGTGTAGGCGACGTAGAGGAAAAACGGCGCCTTGCCCCCCGCCGTCTCACGCAGAAACGAAACCGCGTTGTCGGAAATCGCATCCGTATAGAAATACTCCTTCGGCGCATACTCCGGATCGTTTTCCGGCGTGATGAATTTTTCCTGCCGCGTGAGCGTATCCGGATCGTAAAAGCTGCCGAAGCCGCGGATCGTGCCGTAGAATTTCTCGAAGCCGCGCTTCACCGGCCAGTTGCTCGTATCGGTCATCGCGTGCGAGCGCGATACGTGCCACTTGCCCGCCATCGCCGTGCGGTACCCGCTCGCCTTGAGCACTTCCGCGATCGTCACCGCCTGGCGGCTGAGGTCGCCCGCATAGCCCGGCGCGCCCTTCACCTCGCGGATCATGAAACCCATCCCCGCCTGATGCGGGTACAAGCCGGTCAGCAACGACGCCCGCGTGGGGCAGCACCGCGCGCCATTGTAGAACTGCGTGAAGCGCAGTCCGCCCGCCGCGAGCGCGTCGAGCGTGGGCGTGGCGATCTCGCCACCGTAGCAGCCAAGATCCGAAAAGCCCATGTCGTCCGACATGATGAGCACGATATTGGGCCGCTCCGCCGCATGGCTTAAAATGCAGGCCAATAAACCAAGGATGAATAGAAATGCGCGCGACAGGGTCATAGGGTTGTCCACGTCGTCGCAGCGCCCGCGCAGCGGCGCAAGCGCCCAATCGGGCGAGTCGTTGACCCGCCTTGCGCGCTTCGACGCAGGCGAAGGCGCAGCCGCGCGTTACCGCCCCGTCCACACCGGCGCGAGCCACGCCACCGGCTCGCCAGCCTTGGCGTTGGCGAGATCGCCGCCGCCGGTATTCCACACGCGGATGAAAAAGTACTTCTTGTCCGCGCTCGCCACCGTGATCCGCGTGGAGAGCGCGTGCGTCGGCGCCGTCTCAAACGTCGCCGCGATCTCGCCGCCATCCGTCACGATATCGATCTTACTGATCGCATCCTTCGGCTCGCTCGTATCGGGGTCGGAGATCTCGATATCGAAGGCGATCGAGTCAGGCTTGTTCAACGTCGAGCCCATGATCGCGTCGTTGGCCGTGTAGCGGCACTGGAGATTGCTCTCGAGCGAAGCGTAAGTGCGCCGGTGCTTCATCGCCTCGAGGATCGCGGCCTTCGTCTTCGCGGTCGCGAGCACGAAGGTCCGCGAGGTGTGCTTCTCGATGCCGGAGAAACCGTGGTTGTCGTTACCCGCGACGGGCGAGACTTTCCAGCCCTTGTCGAGCGCGGCTAGAAAGCCGGCATAGTGGAGGTTCTTGTTGGAGTTGATCATCTCCAGCATCGTGATGATCTCCGTCACGCCCTCGTCGCGGTAGGCAAACTCGTTGTACTGCTTCGCGCTCGGGTGATTGAAGGTCGCCACCACCGGGCCGTCGCCTGCACTCTTCACCGTCTGCAGCCATTTATAAAGCGTCGGCAGGTCGGTGCCAGGCGCGAGCGCATTGAGGTACTCGGCGCTGTTGATGACGTTGATGTGACCGGAGCCGCCGGGGCCGTTGTTCTCGGAGTGCTCATAGCCGATCAGCGCGACGAAATCCTTATCCGTCGCAGCCCTGGCCTGCGCGTGCGATTCCGTCCACAGCGGATTGTCCGCACTCGGGGGATTGAAGCCCACCTCCTGCGAATGATCGGTGGTGATGTAGAAATCGAAGCCCCTCGCCTTCGCCCGCGCGAAATGCGCCGCAGGTTTGCCTTGGTTGTTCTTTTCCCAATCCGACTTCAGCTTCTTCCCTACCGGTGGCCCCTGCAGCCCCTCCGCCGAGACAGCGAGGCCTTCCTTCTTCTTTTTCGCCGCATCCGCCTTGCCGGTCTTCTTGGCGTCTCCGTCGCCGCTCTCCTCCGCCCCACCCGCTTCCCACTGCTCGCCGTGCGACCACGTGAATTGCGTGTGCGCGTGTGTGCTACCCGCATAGATTTGATACGTCACGCCGGGCTTGGCTGCGGCAAGCGCTGCCGCCCCAAACAACAAGCCCGCGACGACCGCAGTCGGGCTGATCTTAGGAGAGGAGACGGACTTGCTCGATACACGCTTCATGCAGCCTTCCCGCTACCGCCGCCCCTCCTGGTCAGCAATCCCGCCGCTCCCTTACTCGTAAAAATCGGTGCTGCCTGCGCACCCCCACCGCGCCTCCGTCAACGTCACGTAAAACACTCCTCTCGTCCCCTGGCTTTGCACGCCGCTCCCGCTTTCGCAACCGCTTGCCCGTCCTCGCCCTGGGCAGGCGATCAGGCCCGTTCGTACGGTCACGGACACGGTACGCGTTAAGGTGATTACCTACCCAAGAAAAACGGACCTCTTCGCGTACGCTCCAGTCGTAGCCCGGCACTTCGCTCCACGAAGAGCCACCACCCACCATGATCGCACCCTCCCCCGCCCACTTCGCTGCCGCACGCCGCCCGCTGCGCAGCCGTATCGCCCGGCTCGCCGCTTCTCTGCTCGCGCTCGCCGTCACCTCCGGAGCCGTCGTCTCCGGCCTCCTCCCTCACCGCGCGCTCGCGCAGTCCTCCGCGACATTGCCGCGCATCTCCAGTGTGGAAGTGCCCGCCAGCGCCACCTACGCCGCGGATCAGGAGCTCTCCTTCACCGTTCGCTTCAGCGCTGCCGTGCGCGTCGAGCAGCCATCGCCCGCCACCGAGGCGAGCGCGCCCTATTTCACCTGGAGCGCGGTCGTCTCCACTGGCCAGCAAGGCTCGTCTGGCCAGGTCCGCTACGCCTCCGGCAGCGGCACCACCGCCCTCGTCTTCCGCTACAAGGTGAAGTCCACCGACCTCGCCCCCAACGGCATCACGCTCGGCGTGGGCCTCCAGCTGCCCGCCGGCACCGAGATACGCGATGCCGCCACCGGCGTCGCCCTGCCGCTGGCCAATCTCACTCTGCCTTGGCCCCAGCCGACCCTCACGGGCGTCCTCCTCGTGACGGATCGCGACGGCGACACCGGCAAGAAAAAGCAGGTCATCGTGCTGAAGCCCGTTCCCAGCGCGGGTATCGGCAATCCCACAACACTCGATGCCACCACCAGCTCCGGCCAGCCCATCACCTGGCAACTGGTCAGCGGCAATGCCACGCTCGTCGGCAATGTGCTCACGCCCCGCAATCGCGGCGCCGTCGTGCTCCGCGCCACCGTCGCTGGCGATGCTACCTACGCCGGCGCGAGCACCCTCATCAATATCGATGCGCGCGAGAAGCGGCAGAACCGCCTCGTCAACCTCTCCTCCCGCCTCCGCGTCACCGGCGGCGACGCCAGCCGCTCGGTTGTCGCCGGCTTCGTCGTCACCGGCACCGCTCCGAAGCAAATCCTCATCCGCGCGATCGGCCCCGGCCTCGCTGGCTTCGGCGTCCGTGATGCGCTTGCCCAGCCTCGCCTCCAGCTTCGCGATGGCACCGGCCGCCTCGTCGCCGAAGCCGATGATTGGACTCCCGGTCGCGAGCTCAACGACGCCTTCGACCGCACCGGCGCCTTCAAGCTCAACCCTGGCAGCCGCGATGCCGTGCTCCTGCTTTCGCTCGCGCCCGGCGCTTACACCGCGCAGATTTCCGCCAACGGCAACGGCATTGCCCTTGTCGAGGTCTACGATGCCACCAGCGGCACGCCGCTCGACACCGATCAGCTCGTCAATATCTCCACCCGCGGCTTCGTCGATACGGGTGAGGGTCAGCTCATCGCGGGCTTCGTCGTCACTGGCGATGCCCCCAAGCGCGTGCTTATCCGCGGCATCGGCCCGGGACTCACGGCCTTTGGGGTCACGGGCGCCCTCGCCGATCCGGAGCTCAAGCTCTTCAGCGGTCACAACGCCGCCACCCCTCTCGCGCAGAACGACAACTGGGGCACGCCGCTTCCCATCGCCGGCGGCGCGGCGCCCGCCACATCTGCAGAGATCGTCACCGCTACCACCGCCGCCGGGGCCTTCCCGCTCGCAGCCAGCTCCAAGGACGCCGCCCTGCTCGTCACGCTCGCACCCGGCAACTACAGCGCCGTGATGAGCGGCACCGCTGGCGCTACCGGCGCGGGTCTCGTGGAAGTGTACGAAGTCCCCTGAATTACTCACTCCCGGAAAACGACGCTAGGGCGCCCCGCTTCAAGTGGGGCGCCTTTTTTATGCTTGGACGCTGGGCTCCCGGCTCGGCAACGATGACCGCGATGTCCGGCTCACCCCTTGCCCTTACTCGCCGCGCGTGGCTGGCGCAGGCCGCCGCCGCCGGCCTTGCTCTCACCCGCCTCGCTGCCGCGACTCCAACGGCCCGCAAGATCGCCGTCACCATCGATGATGGACCTGCCACCGGCGCGGGCCGCGAGTTGGAGCCGTTTCTCCGTATCGCCGATGGCCTGCGCGAGGCCTTCGTCGCCGCGAAGGTGCCTGCCATCATGTTTGTCAACGAGCGGCAACTCCACGTCGACGGGGAGCGCGATGCCCGTATCGCTGTGCTGCACCGCTGGCTCGATGCCGGCCTCGATCTCGGCAACCACACCTACTCCCACCCCAACCTCGGTCAGGTGACGCTCCACCGCTATCTCGACGATATCGTGAAGGGCGAAGTCATCACGCGCCCGCTCCTCGAGGCGCGACGCAAGCAGCTGGTGTGGTTTCGCTACCCCTTTCTCGCCACCGGCAAAGATGAGGCCACCGCCCGCGCCGTGGAGGAGTTTCTCGCGCAGCGCGGCTACCGTATCGCACCCGTCTCCGTCGACTATCACGACTACACCTTTGCCGGCGCCTATGCCCGCCACCTGCGCGCCGGCGATCAGGCGCAGGCCGATGCCCAGGTCGCGGCGATGCACGGCGTGCTCGACACCAACTTCGCCCGCGCCGAGCGCCGCTCCCGGGAGATCCTCGGCTACGAACTGCCGCAGACGCTCCTCATCCACTGCAACGAGCTCAACGCCCGCACCCTGCCGCACACGCTCCAGCGCATCCGCGACCGCGGCTACACCTTCGTCTCCATGGACGAGGCGATGACCGACCCCGCCTACAATCTTCCGGGCCTCCGCCCTGGCGGCATGGGCGGCGCCGGCTTCCTCAACAGCGTGGCTGCGGCGAAAGCCGCCAGCGGCCGCTGACCTCGATTCACTTCCTCGCACGCTGCTGCTCGGTGGCAGCGATCCATTTGTCGACGTTGTCGAGCCGGGGCTGAAACGTCTCCGCGCGCAGCGGGCCCTTGCGGGCCGCCTCCGCGCTCGCCCGCGCCTCGGCAAACTTCCCCTCGCCCGCCAGCTTCTCCACCCGGTCGAGGAGGGAGTTGAAGGCCTCCTGTCCGAGGCGGTTCGTGGCCTGCTCGCGGACATCGGCCTGCACCGTCGGCGAGACCGACAGCGCCGCCAGCGTCTCGTGGGCTTCGGCCGTCTGCTGGAGACGGCCGAGCACCAGCGCCCGGTAGTAGCGGATCAGGCCTTTGGTATCAGGTAAAGGGATACTCGGCGCCAGCAGCTCGAGGTCAGCCTGCTCGATCCGGGGCCGCAGGTAAAGCGCCCGACCGAGCAACCGGTAAGCGTCCTCGTTGCGCGGATCGATCTCCAGCGCCCGGCGTAGCTCTGCGATCGCCGTCTCGGCGATGTTGCCGCCGCCGCCCGCCTCCTCGCTTCCGCCCGCCCCCTGATCCAGCCAGTCGCTCGCGGAGGAGAGATGCGCGGCGACATTCGTAGATTTCCGCTCCATCGCCTCGCGGTAAAGCGCCAAGGCGGCCTCGCGGTCGCCCCGGGCGAGCGCTTCGCGGGCCAGGCCTTCGCGCACCAGCGGGTGCTCCGGCGCAGCCGCGCGGGCTTCGGCGAGCTCCAGTTCCGCCAGGCCCGGCCGCACAAAGCCCCGCAAGAGGTCGGCCAGGTGCACCCCCACCACCGCCCGCTCCGCCGCTCCGGTCTGCATCTGCGCGCGCCAGGCGCCTTCATCCACCAGGAACTCCCGCACCCGGCCGATCCGTCCCACGTACCGCGACAGCGTGCGCTTCAACTCCGCTTCCGGCACCCCCGCCAGTGCCAGCGCCACCGCCATCGGAGGCTCCGTCCGCAGCCGACGCACCAGCTCTGCAAATCGCTCCGCGCCTTGGTCGTCCTTCAGCCACAGGTAGTGCATGAACGCCCAGGCCTGCGAGTGATACACGCTCATCCACAGCCGGTCGCGGTACTCCGGCGACATGGTATTGATCTCGAAAAAGCGCGCCCACGGCATCGGCGAGTCCAGCCAGGTATTTAGCGACATCGCCTGGTAGTCGCCCAGCACGCACACGCCCTTCTCCAGCTTTACGGTCGAGAAGACTTTGCCCGTGCCCTGCCCTGCCCACACCGGCAGCCCCAGGCCCAGCCTCGATAGCGCCCATGTCGCTTCAAACTCATACGCCATCCGCAGCGTACGCTGCCGGGAGTGATTCAGCACATGGGCCTGCACGGGCATCCAGTCGATCACGTTGCTGACCGATACCAGTTCGCCTGCTTTTTCGTCCCGCTGGGGGAAATAGGTGTCGAAGGTACGCCGGCTCCGGAAAAGCAGGATCACCGTCGGCGGCAGCTCCCGGGCCGCTCCTCCGATCATCTCGGCGAAGACATGGCGGAAAGCCGAGTACTGCAAGGCGTACTCCGAAGCCTCGCTCTGCGAGGCGTCGCTCAGCACCTCGACGTAATCCGTGCGCGCCCGGACCCACTGGCTCTTCGGCTCCAGCGCCCGGCCCTCGGCCACTCCCACGCACCAGGCCGCCACCAGCCACGCCCAGAGTTTGCACGACATCGCTTTCATGTAGCCGCACGCTGTAGCCGCGCCCCGGCACTCTGCCGAGCAAAACCGGGCGACCAAAAAATGGGGCCGCCTAACCCCTTAGGCGGCCCCTTCATGACCTAACACCAAGCAAACCGTATTGAACGGGAGGAAAGACGCGGGCCCTGCGCGTTTCGTTCATTCTTTCAGATTATTCATTTCGCTCCTTCACAGTTTTGTAACAAATGCGCCCTCCGGCACCCGAGGCGTCCGACACTGTTTCGGCGCGGGTGGAATATCACACAACTCATTATCCTCCAATAAAAAGGCCGCCTAACCCCTTAGGCGGCCCTTCATGACCTAACACCAAGCAAACCGTATTGAACGCAGGGAAAGACGCGGCGATCCCGCGTTTCGTTCAGTTTTCGTTTAGCTATTTTTCGGCGGCCGCCCGCTTAGAAATTCACCGGCAGGTTTACCGTGATGGGCACCGGCTGGCCGGCCTTGATCGCCGGGAGGAAGCGCCAGGCGAGCAGATCCCGCCCCAGTTGGTCCTCCACCACCGCGCCGAGCGAAGGCTCGAAGGTCGCGCTCGTGACGCGGCCCTGCGGGTCGATCTCCAGCTTCGCAACAAACTGCTTCGGCTCCACCGTCTGATAGCGACTGCGGTCGAGCGTGAGCAAGTAGGGTTGCGGGGGCCGGTCGCCCGTGACATGCGTGCGCACGTATTGGAGGAGCGCGAGCCGGTGCATGGCGCGTTTGGCGACGCTGGACTCGCTCGACATCGCCGCTCGATGCTGGAGGAAGCGCTCCCACAGTTGCACGGGCGACATCAGCAATCCTTCCGCGTCGAAGGCTTCGCTGTCCAGCACCACGTCGCCACGGCGATTGAGGACGATGAGGCTCGGCACGCTGAACATCGCCCAACGCTCCATGAGCTTGAGGCCGCCCACGGAGCGCAGCTTGAGGCAAGGCCAGGGCATCTGCGTCGCTGCCGCGTACTTGGCATGCCGGTAGGGATCGCCATCCCGCGAAGGATACAGCACCTCGAAGGGTATCCCCTTGGAGGCTTTGGCGGCGGCATAGCGTTGCACGACCTCGGGCAGGAAACGCTGCGTGCCCGTGTTTTCACTCGCCCCGAAAAACACCACGTACAACTCAGGCTCCGGCTCGGCGCCCGGCGTGTACGCCACCAGCTTGCCATTGCGCAGGATCTCCAGCCGGCCGCGCAGCGCCGACGCCAGCGGCGAAGTGGAATCGCGCCAGGATCGGGCCGGCCCCTCCGCGGCGAGGAAATCCGCCACCCGCGCCACGCCTTCGTCGTCGAGCGACTCCACCACGATCTGTCGCGAGCCCTGCCCATGGGAAAAGATCACCAGCGGCCCGTGCACGCTGCTGAGCTCGCCGTCGAAGGTCTCGCCGCTCAGCGTGCGCCACGTCGCCGCTCCGGCAGTCGTCGCCGCCAGCCAGCCGGCCACGCCGCCGAGCGCCCACCGTAAAAAGCGTAACGTCGCCATATTGCCGGAGAGCCCATCGCGCCGTCGCGGCGGGTCAATCCCCATTCCCCGGGCTTGCGACCGCTCCCGCCGCCCAGCCCCGCGGTTGCTTTGGCTCCTGATAACCCGGGCTGGCCAATCGGGCTTGGGTGTGCACGTTGCGGGGTTTCCATGGCTAGAAATCGTCGATCGCTCACGCCTCGCGTGCAGGCTGCTTTGCGGCAGCTTGCTGCCGGGCCGCAGGATATGCGGGATGAGGCTCTGCTGCAGCAGATCAACGAGGAGCTGAAAAAGCTGCCGGTCGACGAGATCGAGTACATCCGCGACCGGGTGCGCTACTCCTGCCCGCCCTGCCCGATGGTGCAGTCGGTGGTGCTCATGCTCAATGGACTGATCGAGGTGAAGAACCTCAGCCTGGATCTCGGTGCGGCCGAGTGAGCCGGTGAGGGAACTCACCGGCCTGCTCCTTCGCACCGGCTAGGCCGACCCGGACTCATCGCGGCCACGTGGGCGGGGGCGGAGCGCTGGGATTGCCGCCCGGTGGCTGGGCCTGCGATCCCGCGCCGGGGGGCTGCGGAAAGTTGGGGGCACCGGGCGGATAGCCGGCCTGGCCCTGACTCTGCGGATAAGCCGCGCCCGGGGGATACGAGGCCGGGTAATGGGGAGAGGTGCCGGCGGGATAGCCCGCGGGTGGGTAGGCTGGCGGGGCCCCGCTGGGCTGCGGCGCGCCTTGGGGATAGACGCCGGGGTAGTTGCCCGGCGGATACGCTGGCGGGGGGTAGTTGCCCGGCTGCGGCGGGTAATTCGACGGATACGTGCCCGGCTGGGGAGCGCTGCCCTGCGGGTAGCGCTGCGGCGGATAGTTGGCCGGCGGATACGCCGCCGGCGCCTGCCGGTAGTCGGGCTGCCGAGTCACGGTGATGGGATTGGCGAGCTGAGCGGCGGGCACAGCGCCATCCGGCACCTTGAGCAGCTTGCCCTCGGGCACGGCTTCGTTGAGCGCCACCTGGTTCATGATCGCGACCTCCTCCGCCTCAAGACCCTCCGGCAGAGACGTGGGCACGTACGAGGCAAAGGCCCCGCCGCGCTCGGCGCGCACCAGCCGCAGCCTGGCCGGCTGCAGGGTGGCGAGGCCGCGATCGCGCAGCGGGCTGAAGCCCGCCGCGACGCTCTCGAAGGTGGGACGGACCTGCTCGAATACCTGCTGCGGCGCATAGCCGAGGAGGCTGTACACCTTGTTGTCGTACTCGATAAAGGCATGCCACACGCCGACGGTCCCCTGCTCGGTGCTGGCCTGGCCGATGAGCACCGTCGTCGGCAGCCCGTTGACCTGCGTGTCGCCGCTCGTGAGGACCTGCACTTTCGCCTTCTGGGCAAACTGGCTCGCGGCGTCGCGGGCGCGGGTGCCCGGCGCGAGCCGCAGGCCCATGACCGCCTTGCGATTGGGCTCCGCCATGACCACGGCGGCCTTCTGATTATCCAGCTTCCACCCGGCCGCCACGGGCAGTTGGAAGCGCAGCTCGGGATGGTAGAAGACGCCATCGCGGGCAAAGCCTTCGCGCGGATTTTCGCCCACCACGAGGCCCTCGACGTGCTTGAGGTACTCGGCCTCGCCCAGGTTGTCGGCCCGCGCATTGGCCTTGGCGGCAATCTGCTGGACCCGCTGCGCGCGGTCGCCCGGATCGGGGTGAGTCGACTGCCACGTGGGGAGGGACTTGCCATCGGCGGCCGAGAGGCGCTGCAGGGATTGGAAAAAGCGCGCGCTATCGGCGGCCGAGTAGCCCATCCGCGCAGCGTAGGCGACGCCGAGATTATCGGACTCGAACTCCGCCTCCCGGCTGTGGCGCAGGAGGAGCAACTGCGCGGCCTGGCCGCCGCCCTGAAGGATCGTCTCGCCGATATTGGGCATCTTCTCCCCGAGGACGGTCTGCCCCAGGATAGCGCCGGCGATCACGCCGAGCTGGCCCCACTGCGAGCGGCGCGCCTGCTGCGAGGAGTGCCGCGCCGCGACGTGCGCGATCTCGTGACCGAGGACAACGGCGAGCTGGGCCTCATTTTGCACATGGGCCAGCAGGCCGCGCGTGACGTAGACATAGCCGCCCGGAAGGGCGAAGGCATTGACGACCGGGCTATCGATGACGCGGAAGGTAAACTTGGTATTGCGGTAGATCTCCGGGGCGTTGGGCTCATTGAACTGGCTGCCGGCCAGCACCCGCTCGCCCACGGCCGTGACGTAGGCCTGCAGGGCGGGATCGTCGTAGAGCCCCATTTCGGCCACGATCTGCTGATCGGCCTCCGCGCCCAGCTTGAGCTCATCCTGCCACGAGTAGGCGTACGACTTGGCCTGCCCGGGATGGACGAGGCTCGGCTCCTTGGCGGCGAAGGCGGCCGAAGCGGAGAAGACGGCGACGGCGCAGCAGCGCGCCGCGGCCCGGAACGTGAGGAGAGAGGTCATGGCAAAGAGGTGGTGGGAGAGAGGAGACAACGGTGGCGACGCCGGACCCGCGGCACTGGACAAGCCAGGGGCCCACGGGTTCGCCACGCCGCGCTCGCGCCGAAGCCGGAGGAAGCGCCGCTGCCCAGCGAGCCCCGCCAACCAGGCCTGCCGCAGGTAGGCGAAAACCTCCCGCGCGCAGCGAAAGGGATAGGGTAAGCAGGCGCTGACGGGGGCGCGCGGCGGCCTGCCCCAACGGGGAGATTTGCGCTTACTCTAGCGACGGTGGGGCGGGTGAATCAGGCGCTTTGGGGGCCGGTGGGCGGGGGCGTGGGCACGGGCGGGGACATTTCGGCCGCTTGAGCGCGGAGCTGGGCGGACAAGACCGGAAATAGAGTAGGATTTATCGGGAAAGGGGGCGGGCCGATGCGGAAAGACGCGGAGGGCGTGGGAGGGAGAGGATGGTCGGCGAGGGTAGCGTGGAAGACGGACTTTTTCCTGGCGCTGGCCTCGCTCTGGCGGGCGGCGGCCAGCTGCTCCAGGGCAACGACGCGGCGCTCCTCGAGGGCGACGCGCTCCCGGGCGAGCGCGAAGCGATCGGCGCTGCGCACGGTCTCGAGGAGACGGACGGCGGTCTTGAGATCGGGCTCGGAGGATGCGAGGGCGGTGTAGGCGTGCATGGAGACGAGCTTGAGGCCGGCCTCGGCGAATTTCGTGGCGGGGAGATCGGCGACCTCACCGGAGTCTTCGGCGAGCTCCTGGTAGCGCTGGGGCAGGATGTGGCGGCGCCAGTAGGCGGCGACGGCGCTCTTGCCGACGCTGAGGCTGAAGGTGGTGCGGATGAGCTCGACGATCTCCGCATAGGTGCGGTTTTCGCGGTCGAGCCAGAGGCGGAGGTGCTCGCGCTGCTCGGGGGTGAGGCGCTCCAGCTTGGCGTCGCCGCGGACTTTGCG
>CAYZPV010000019.1:0-106190 GCA_964480585.1 uncultured Opitutus sp.
GCTCCCCGCTCGTCGGTCGTTGGGTATCCCCCCGGGTACCCCCTCCCGTCGCCCCCCCCCCGCCCGCCCACCCCCGCCGGGATCACAAACTCCCGGTACCCTCCTGACAGCCGCCCCGAAATCCGGTAATGTGCAGTCCTCGGGCCACCCGCCCGGCACCACGTCCACGCCAAGACCGGGATATCATGACGACCACCACCACGCGGGCGGCCCTGGGCCCCTGCCCGCCGCGCAAAATCCGCAGCGATGCCAAGCTGGAGCGCCTGAGCGCGCCCCAGCGCCGCCGCCTGCGCCTCTGGCTCGAGGATGAAAACCGCACCTACGCCGAGGTCGTCGTGCGCGTGCGCGCGGAGTTTGGCCTCAGTGTCGGCAAGAGCACGCTCGGCGTTTACTACCAGCGGCATGTGCTCGCCGCGCGGGAGGATCTCGCCGCCGTCGCCGCACGCTTTCTCGCCGCGCTGCCCCCGGGGGAGCCCGGCCCCGCGCTGCTCCATCGCGCCAAGGCCCTCGCCTTCGAGGCGCTGCACCGGCCCCAGCCCTTGATCCCGCTCGCCAGCCGCCTCCTCGCCGTCGTCCACCGCGCCGAAAAGCGCCGGCTCGCCCGCGCCCGCCTCGCCCTCGCCGAGCGCCGCGCCGCCCTGCGCACCGCCCGCCTCTCGCCCCCCGCCTTGCCGCCGCCCCCAGCTCCGGCGGCCCCGCTCCTTCGCAAAAAATCTTTGCTCCGCTCCCCTCGATTTCCGGGCTACGCATCCCTGCGCCAGCCTTCCGCGCCGCCCCCGGTCTCGTCGCGGCCGCCCCGTTTTCCCCGCTCCCGCCGGCCCCTTCACCCATGCCCGGCCCTCAGGGCGGCGTCTCCGCGCGCACGCCCAGCCGCTCGTTGCGCTGCGCCAGCACGCGGCGGAGCGCGGCGTGCTTTTCCTCGGGCAGCGCCGCCTGCAGCCGCTGCGCCGAGGCCCGCAGCTCCGTCGCCACGTCGATCGCCGTGCGCACCCGGATGCGCTTCATCGCGGCGGCCGATTCCTCCAGCAGCGTCCGCACGCGCGCCGCCTCGTCCGGCGTGAGCGCCAGCTCGCGCGTCAGCTCCTCGCCCAGGCGCTCCGCCATCCGGTCGGCCGCGCCGCGCGCGCTGGCCGGCGATTGCACCCAGCTCTTCAGCATCCGCGCGCCCAGCCACGCCGTGCCCGCCCCGCCCACGGCGAGGCCCACCGCAAAGATCGTCAGCGCCGCCACCCAGCCCCGCGCGCGGCTCATAGGTCACCTCCCAGCGCCGGCTCCACCAGCCGGGCCCACTCCAGCGTCTCCCGCGCCTCGCTCACCTCGCTCGCGGCCAACCAGCCCAGCGCCGCCACCAGCGCCCCGCCCGCCAGCACGAGGCGCGGCAGCGCGCACAGCCCCGCCAGCTCCTCGAGCCAGCCCGGCCGGCGGCCCGGCGGCGCCGCCCGCACGGCGCGCAGCAGCGCCGCGGTGTCGAGGGGCGGCGGCGTGTCGGCCCGGGCCCGCTGGAGGGTGCGTTCCCACTCGGAGTCGGAAGGAGGCTGGGTATTCATTGGAGATCGTTCTTGGGCAGCGTCGCCCGCAGCCGCCCCCGCGCCCGCCAGGCGCGCAGCTTGGTGGCCGTCACTGTCCAGCCGAAGTGCCGCGCGATATCCGCCAGCGGCCAGCCTTCGAGGTACTGCAGCGTCAGCAGCGCCCGCTCGTCGGGCGGCAGCCGCGCGAGGAGTCGCTTCACATCGTCGGCCGCCGCGCGCTCCGGGCTCAGGCTCGCGGGGTCCGCCGCCTCGGGCTCGCGCCGCTCGTCCTGCCCTCCCGCCGGCGGCTCCGCCATCCAGCGCCGCCGCACCGCGTGGCGCCGGAAGTAGTCGCGCCCCGTGTTGGTCGCGATCCGCAGCAGCCAGTGGCCAAAGGGCTGCTCCGGCCGCCACCCCGGCAGCCCCCGCACCATCCGCAGGAAGGTCTCCTGCACCAGGTCGTCGAGGTCGCTGCGCGTCCGCGCAAAGCGCCACAGCAGCCGCGCCACCGCGTCCCGATGCGTCAGCACAAGCGCCTCCAGCGCCGCTTGGTCGCCCCGCTGGGCCCGCAACGCGTCGTCGTGGTCCGGTGCATGGTCGCTCGTCGCACTCAATCGCCGCAGTGGGATGCGAGCCTGGCCGCCCGCCGCCCCGTGGCGATCTCTTGCGCAGGAAAAGGTGTCATCGCCGTCCTCAACGCGCCACCGCCCGCCCGGTTTCGCTGAATTTCGCAAAATCCTCCGCCCTTGAAACCCGCCTACCGCCGCCGCGTTCAACCTCGCCGAACTCGTTTCCTATCATGAATTCATCCTTCCGCATCGCCACCTCCCTCCTCGCCTTCGGCCTCTCCTCCCTGGCCGCCCTCGCCGCCGATCCTTCCGGCACCTGGAAGTTCTCCGCCGAGGGCCCGCAAGGCCGCGAGGTCGATGCCACCCTCACCCTCAAGCTCGACGGTGGCCGCCTCTCCGGCGAGATCGTCAGCCGCGCCGGCAAGGCGCCCATCTCCGATGCCACCCTCTCCGGCGACCAGCTCTCCTTCAGCGTCGTCCGCGAGTTTGGCCGCTTCCTCCGCAAGAAGAAGTTCGTCACCCGCTACTCCGGCAAACTCACCGGCGACAAGATCGAGGGCACCGTCCAGCTCACCGGCCGCGACGACAAGACCACCTCGCTCCCTTGGCTCGCCGAGCGCGCCAAGTGATCCCCCTCACCTACCCCGCAACCTCCAGGGGCGGAGCGGCGCTGGCGCGCCGCCCGCCCTTCCTTTCACGGCAGCACGTACAGCTCGATCAGCCCTCGGCCCGCGCGGCCGTCGCGCGGCGTCAGCTGCACGGTGTAGCCGCCGGCCGGCAGGGTGAGGATCAGCGCCGCGTCGCCGCTCCCCGCCTCCAGGGCAAAGGCGCCCACCTGCGCCGCCGCGCTCGCCAGCTCCGCCGCCGCCGTCGCCTCGCGCGACCAGCCTTCGTTGCTCCCGATCCGCGCCGCCCCGCGAAAGACTTCCAGCCGCGCCGCGCCGAGCGTGCCCTCCACGCCGAAGGGCGCGAGCCCCGGCCCCACCCCCCGCACCAGCACCCGCAGCGCGCCCGGCCCCGTCACCGTCACGCCCGCGATCAGCGTCTCCGCCCCCTCGCCCACGTGCGCCCGCGCGGAGAGATTGGCCAGCCAGGCCCCGCCATCCACTTCCCCGTCATAGAGCTCGATCAGGGCGATCCCCGCCCCGCCCGCCCCCGTCCCGGCCTGCGCGGTCAGCGTGCCCGGCGCGAAGGAGGCGAGGAGCGCCGCGTCCTTGCTCCCCTCCGCGAGCGGGAAGGTGCCCGCCACCGCCATCATCGCCGCCAGCGCCTCGCTGTCGATCGCCTCGCCCCAGTTGTCGTTTTCCAGGTCGAGCGCCGCCCCGCGAAAGACGCTCAGCCGCGGGTCGGCCACGAGTTCCTCGCTGCGCAGGCCGAAGGGGCGCAGCCCCGGCCCCACCGCGCGCAGGAGCAGCGTCTTGGGCCTCGCCCCCTGCACCGCCGCGCCCACCGTGAGCACATCCGCGCCGCCCCCGCTCCGCCCGCGCGCCGAGAGATTGCCCAGGCGCACGCGCGCCACCGGCGCCGGCAGGGCCGCGGCGCGCCGGGGATTGGCCGGCCGCGACCAGCCAAAGGCGTAGCGCCCCTCGGCAAAGAGCGGCGTGGGCCGATCCGTGGCCTCCATCGTCCGCAGCGCCCGGCCCGCCGCCGTCGCGCCCATGCGCACCTGCTCCGCGCCGCCGTCGCCCAGCGCCACCGCCCGCGCCGCCTCGTCGCCGCCCAGCGCCGAGGCCGTGAGCGCCTGCGCGATGCGCAGCACCCCCCACGCATCCAGCGCGTCAAAGGCCGTCACCCCGCTATCCGGCCGGCTGCCTCCCGTCGGCACGCGATGGCTCGCGGGGTAGTTGTAGCCCTCGATCCGGTCCGATCGCACCATCAGGTAGTCCTTGCTCGCCGCCGGCAGCGCCAGCCGCGTGAAGAGATCGATCGCCATCCGGTGGTCGTTGATCGCATCGTCCTCGTACACCTGCACCACCGCCTGCGTGTAGGCCGGGAAGCTCGCCAGATCCGCATCCGTGAGCTGGTAGCTGTACCAGGGCGCGAGGATGAAGAGCGCCAGCCCCGCGCTGCCCCAGCCGCGCTCGCGCACTCCGCGCAGTGCGATCGAGGGCGTCGCCCCGCCGCCGTACGAGTGCCCGGCAAAGCCCACCCGCGAGAGATCCATGCGGTCCGCAAAGCGCTCCGCCGCCGCGACAAAGCCGTCGTACAGCGTGGCATACGCGTCGGCCGGCCGCCCGCCCTCCGAGGCCGGGTACGGCGAAAACACCGCCACCGCCCCATGGCTCGCGAGGTGTGTCAGCAGCTCGCGGTAGTGCGCCACATCGCTGCCGCCAAAGCCGTGCGAGAAAAACCACACCGGCCGCTTCCCTTCCGCCCCCTGCGGGAAAAACACCGTCACCACCTGCCCCTCCCACCGCGGGCTCGGCAGCGTCTCCGTCGTCACCGCATACGCCCCCGCCCTGCCATAGGCATCCGTGGGCGCCGGCACCGGCCCCTCATAGGCCGCGCGCAGCGCTCCGCCCAGGAGCCCCGCCATTACAATGCTCACTACCACCAGTCGCTTGTTCAGCTTCATGCCTCCCCCCAACGCACGACCGCCCGATCCGTTTCGTTCCCCGCCGGCCCTGCCGGCGATTTCAAGGGGCGCGTTGCCCGATATCCAGGCGCACGCCCGTCACCTTCGGCTCGTCTTGCAGCGAAAACACGATCGGCACCTGCATCCTCGTCCGCACCGCGCTACCCGCTTTCACGGCGGGCTTGAAACGCCACTGCTGCACCGCCGAGATCGCGGCGAGGTCGAAGAGCGGCAGCGTCGACTTCACCGCCCGCGGGTTTTCCACGCGCCCCGCGGGATCGACGGTAAACTCCACCAGCACCTCGCCCTCGATCTCGAGCAGGCGCCCCGCCAGCGGGTACGACGGCGCGGTCTGCGAGACCGGCATCGGCAGCCGCTCCTCGGGCAGCGCCTCGCCGACGAGCGTGTGCTCCTCCAGCGACGAGCGCGCGACCGTCTCCGTCTTCCCGGCGAGCAGCGTCGCCAGGTCGCCGCCCTCGTTCACGCGCTTGAGATACGGCGCGAGCTCCGCCCCCGCCTCCCCGGCGATGGCTTGCAGGGCCTGCCGGGCGGCCGCGAGATCGGGCGCCTTGTCCGGCTGGGCGTAGCCCAGCCTTGCCCCCGCGAGGAAGAGCGCGGCTCTCTGCTGCCCGCCCTTGCTCGCCAGCTCCAGGTCGGCCACCGCGGCCTCGATATCGCGAGGGCCGCCGAGGCCCTCGAGGCAGAGCAGCCCGTGATACGCCTGGTCGGTGCTGGAGCCCGCCGCCGCCCCTTCGTCGAAAAGCACCCGGGCGCGGGCCAGATCCTGCCGCGGCCCGCTCGCGACGAGAAAGCGCCCCAGCAGGCTGCGCGCCACCGCCGAGCCCCGTGCAGCCAGCGCCTCCGCGCGCTCGAGCGCCGCCGCCCGATCCTGTTTCACGCCGTCGCCGCGCCACTGCAAATCCGCGTAAAGGGCGCTGGCCGTCGGCTCATCCTGGGCCACGGCTTTTTCCAGCCAGGCCAGCGCCTCGGCGTCGTTGCGCTCCACGCCCAGCCCGTCCTTCAGGACGCACGCGAGATTCATCTGCGCGGTCGCGTCTCCCCGGTTGGCGCCGATGCGGTACCAGCGGGCGGCCGCCTTCTCGTCGCGCTCCACGCCCTGCCCGGTGGCGAGCAGGTAGCCCAGCTTGTTCGCCGCCCAGCCGTCGCCGCGATCGGCCAGCACCCGATAAAGCGCGAAGGCCGAGGTAAAGTTGCGCTTCGTCCCCAGGCCGCACTCGTGGTGGTACGCGAGCTGGCCTCGGGCCGCCGGGTAACCCAGCTCGAAGGCGCGCGCGTACCAGCGGAAGGACGCCTTGTAATCCTGCGGCGCATCGGTGCCAAAAAAGAAGAGGTCGCCCAGCAGGTGCGCCGCCTCGCCGACCCTCGCCGCGGCGGCGCGCTCGAGCCATCGTTGCGCCTCCGGCACGTTTTTCCCGACGCCTTCGCCCCGCAGCAGCGCGCGGCCCACCAGCGTCATTGCCGGCACATGGCCAGCCTCCGCCGCCTCCAGGCGCAGGCTGTACGCCTGCGCCGGATCGGCTTTCAGGCCGTGCAGGCCCTGCTCGTGAAACTCGGCCAGCGTCAGCAGGGCGTGGGAATTGCCGATCGCCGCCTGCCACTCCGCTTCGGCCAGGGGTTCCGGGCGCCGATCCGCCGCGCGTTGCTGCGCCAGCTGCTCGCGCATCCGCTCCACCGCCCGCTCTCGTTCGCGTTTCTCCTCCCACTTCACCCAACCCGCGGAGCCCACCACCCCGACCGCGACGAGGATCGCCGCTGCCGCCGGCAGCCGGCGCAGAATCTTTTTCGCCCGAGGCGTATCCTTGCGCGCAGCGAAGTCCTCGGCGATCGCTCGCACTTCCGCATCGCCCGGCGCGCGGGCCAGCACGGCGTCGCACAGCTCCCGCACGCGCGCCACGCTCGCGCCGCGCTCCACCTCGATCAGCAGGAGCGTCTTCCACGCCTCGATGTCGCCCGGCGCGCGATGCGTCGCCGCGCGGGCGAGGCGCGCCGCGTGCCCATGCTCCAGCCGGGCCCAGCGCCACTGGGCCGCGTCGAGCAGCTTGCCCGCATCGGGCTCGCCGGCCCGCGTGGCCCGGAGCTGCTCGTGCTCGGGCTCCGTGCGCCGCACCCACGCCAGCACCGCCCTGGCCCGGGGCGTGAGCTCCACCGTCGACGGCGCATGCCGCAACGCCGTCTCCAGCACGTCCGCCAAGTCGGTCAGCGGCGGCCGGCCCCGCCAGCCGCTCGGGACGGGCACGGCGGCGGAGTGCTCCTCGGGAAAGACGAAAACAAGGGTATAGCCCCAACGCACCCCGTCGGAGGCCGCCACCGCGTCGATTCGCGAAAGCTCGCGCCACTCGCCCAGCCGCGCGCCCGTGTCGCAGCGGGACAAGCCCGTCCTGTCAAAGCGATAGCCTTCGAATTCCCACATGTTTCCGCGTCACTCTCGCCGTCGGCGCCACCACGTCAACGCCGGGCAGGCCTGCCGTTTAGCGCGGCTCGGCCTCCACCCGCACTCCCTCCGCCTGCGGCTCCTTCTGCAGGGAAAACACGATGGGCACCTGCATGCGGGTGGGGACGGCGCGGCCCGCCTTCACCGCCGGCTTGAAGCGCCACTGCCGCACGGCCGAGATCGCCGCCCGGTCGAAGGACGGCAGGGTCGACTGGACCGCGTGCACCTCCTCCACGCGGCCCGTGCTGGCGACGATAAACTCGACCAGCACCTGGCCCTCAAGCTCGAGGGTGCGCATCGCAAGCGGATAGGCCGGCGGGGTCTGGATGAGCGGCTGGGGCCGCCGCTCCTGGGGCAAGGCCTCCGCGGGGTCTCGCGCGTCCTTTTTTGCGTCCGTCTCAGCGGGGGCGACTTCGCCCGCGAGCAGCGCGGGCAGATCTCCGCCCTCGTCCAGCCGCTTGAAATAGGGTGCGAAGGGCCGGCCGTGCGCGCGGATTTTCTCCATCGCCTCGCGCGCCGCCGCGAGGTCTGGCACGGCGTCGGGCTGGCCGTAGCCCAGCCTCGCCCCGGCAAGGAAAAGCGCCGCGATCGGCTGCCCCGCCTGGCTGGCCGCCGCGAGACTCGCCAGCGCCGCGCCGATATCGCGCGGACCGCCGACGCCTTCCAGGCAGAGCAGCCCGTAGTAGCCCAGGTCGGCGCTCGAGCCGGCCTCCGCGCCCTCGCGAAAAAGCCGGCGGGCGCGGGCGAGATCCTGCTGCGGTCCGCTCACGAGGAGATATTTTCCCAGCAGGGTCCGCGCGACCGTGGAGCCCTTTTCCATCTGCGCCTGGAGCCGGCGAAGCGCCTCGGCGCGATCCTGAGGGACGCCCTCGCCATGCCAGAGGAGATCGGCCTGGAGCGCGCCGGCCTCGGGCGAGCGCTGCGCTTCCGCCTTGGCCAGCCAGGTCATGGCCTCGGCCACGTCGCGCTTCACGCCGCGGCCATTGCGCAAGACCATCGCGAGGTTCATCTGCGCCGAGGCGTCGCCCTTCTCCGCGCCCACGCGGTACCAGCGCGCGGCTTCGACCTCGTCGATCTCCACGCCCTGGCCGCTGGCAAACATCGCGCCAAGCCGGCTGGCCGCCCAGCCATCGCCCTCGCCGGCCAGCACGCGATACAAGGCGAAGGCCTCGCCGAGATCCTTCTCCGTGCCCAGTCCTTTCTCGTAGTGATAGGCCAGCTGGCGGCGCGCGGGCCGGTACGCCAGCTCCCAGGCCCGGGCGTACCACTTAAACGACGCCGCGTAATCCTGCGGCACCTCGCGACCGGCGTGGAAAAGATCGCCCAGCGTATCGGCGGCGGAGCCGCTCCCCCGCTCCGCGGCCTGGGTGAGCCAGCGCTGCGCCGTCGCGATATCCTTCGGCACGTCTTTCCCTCGCGAGAGATCAATGCCCACTCGCAGCATGGCGGTGACATCGCCCGCCTCGGCCGCGCGCAGCCGCCACGCGTGAGCTGCCGCCCGGTCGATCTTGAGCCCGTGCTCTCCGCGCTCATGCGCGAGCGCGAGCATCATCATCGCCGCAGCGTCGCCCTCCCGGGCCCGGGCTTCGAGGCCCGCCGCCGTCGCCTTCCGCACCATCTCCAGCCGTTGCTCCGCCTCCCGCTTGCGCTCGTCCCGCCGGGCGTCTTGCCAGTGGGCCCAGCCGAATATGACGAGGCCCGCTGCGGCTACGGCGAGCGGGATAGCGAGCGGCAGCCAGCCCAAGGCCTTTTTCCAAAGCGGCCGGTTCAGCCAGGCCAGCGCCTCGCCCTTGATCTGCTGCGCTTCCTTGTCGCCCGGCGCTCGTGCCAGCACCGCCTCGCAGAGCGCCAGCACGCGCGTGGCGCGCGCTCCGCGCTCGGCCTCGATCAGCAGCAGCGTCTTGATAGGCTCGAGTTCAGAGGGTGCGTAGCGCGTCGCGGCGCGGGCAAGGCGGGCCGCCTGCCCGTGCTGCAGCCACACCCAGCGCCAGCGCGCGGCGTCGAGCAGTTTGTTCGTGTCGAAATTGTTTACTCCCGTGGCGCGATAGTGCGCGCTCGCGTAGTCGCTGCGATCCCCCCACTCCAACACAAGCCGGGCGCGGGGCAGGATCTCCACGGACGGGGGCGCGTTGCGCTGCGCCTCGTGCAGCAGGCCGACGAGCGCGGTCACCCGCGGCCGGCCCCGCCAATCGCTCGGGATTTGCACCGCGAGCTGCTCGTCGCCGGAAAATTCAAACACGGCGTAGTACAGCCATCCCGCATTGAGGTTTCTCGGAATCACCGCGATTCGGGTAAGCTTGCGCCACTCGCCAAGCCATTGACGGGCCCCGCGGCTGGCGATCCCCGTCGCATCGAAGGAATAGTTCCCCAGGTGGCGCATGAACAGCCGACTCTCCTTTTCACTGCAGCCACGTCAACGCCGGGCGGGCCAGCGAGGCCTTCAGGGCTTCGGCGTCGCGCGCGGTGCTCGTGCCGCTGGCCTCGTCGCCGTCGAGGAAGGCGACAAACTCGAGCTGGGGCGCGCCCTGCGGCGAGGACCAGAAGCGCACGATCTCCAGGGCGGGCAGGGTCTTGCGGCCCATGATCTCGACGAGGGGCAGGTCAACGTAGCTGCCAAGTGCGCGGTACACGACCTCGGTGCAGACGAGCTTGTCGGCGCTGAAGAAATCGAAGTCGAAATCGTAGGGCTTGCCTACGTGGCTGAAGGCCCGCGCGACCACCTCACGGCGTTGCGCGTCGGTGAGGCGCGGGCGCAGCACCGCCACCGAGTCGGCCCCGCCCACGGAGTACTCGAGCGTGGTAAAAACGACGCCCTCGCTGATCGCCTCGATCAGCGCCGGGGCGTGACCGGCGGCGTCCTTCCGGGCAAAGGCCGCGAGGTGCTTCGCCACGCGCGGATCGTCGGCGACACCCAGCGCGCGGAGTTCGTCGGCCGTGCCGACGTAGAGCGCCGAGTGCGGCCAGTAGCCGGGGAGAAAGGCATTGGAGAGATACCAGTTGCGCCGCTCGATCACGACGTCGCCCGGCCGGAGTTTTTCGCGGAGAGAGCTCACTTGCGCCGGAGCAATGAGGCCCGCGTGGCCGCGCGGCTCGCGGATGCGGGCATCGCCAATGAGGGTCGAGACGGCGGAGCTCGCGCGATACCAGCCGCCGCGGGCAAACTTTCCGACATCGGCGAGAGCGGTGTGGAGCTTGTACTTGAACAGTTTCTCCGAGAGCCGCGCCGTGCGCTCGCCCGCCGTGCGGATGGCGGCGTGAAACGTGGCGTAATGACCGACCTGATACAGCCCGAGCGCCTGCCAGCGCGGCAGCGTCTCGTGGTAATGCCGCCAGCCGGCCTCCAGCCAGCGGCGATGGGAGACGTGCGCGAGATTGGCCCGGATCGCATCGTAAGTGCCGGGCGGCAGATCCCAGCGCGGCTCCCCCTCGTTGAGCTTCTTGATCGCCTTGGCGCGGCCTTCGAAGGCCAGCACGAAGCGCCCGGCGTAGTCGTAGGCCACGGCGGCGGCGGTGTAGTGGAGCAGCAGCGCGCGAAGCTGGAGAGCCTCATCGGCCAGCTCGGCGTGCCGCTGGTAGTGCCAGACGGTGCGGAGCAATGCCGTCCGCAGCGAGAGGTACGTCATGAGCATCCGGCGGATCTCGTCGTCGTCCTCGGGGTGGTAGTAGCTCCGGTCGCCCGCGAGCAGCGCGGCCTCGAACTTCTCGAACCTCGCCTCCAGCTCGCGCAAGGCGGTGAGCGTGGCATCGAGGGAGCGCTCGTCGGCCGCGATGCGCCCAGGTAGCTCGGCAGCGGAGATCTCGTGCAGGGCGGGCGCGTGCTGGCGCCAGACCTCGATCGGCCGGTCGCGCCAGAGCCAGGCACCCAAGCCCAGCAGGAGCGCGAGCACCCCCGAGGCGACGACGACCGTGATCCAAACGGGAGGCCGGTAGATCACAGGCCGGTCGTGGGCGCGGCTCCGCCCGCTCTCGCGCCAGCGCCGGGCCGCGGCCGGCGTGGCGAACCCCGCGAGCAAGGCGCCGACCGCCTGGCCCTCCTTGCGCAGCGCGGCCGCGCGCTGCGGCGCAAACCAAAGCTTGAGCTCAGCCCGCCACGCGGGCAGCGCGACGCGGAGCTTGCGCGCGAGCGCCAGCGCCACGAGGCCGGCCCACGGCATCGCCGCCATCCAGGCCCACGCCACCCACGGCACGAAATACAGGCTCATCCGCCACCAGACGAACGCGTACCAGATCGCGTAGATCGGCAGACTCAGGCCGAGGCGGCTGAGCGCCACCACCATCCGGCCGGCGACCGGCAACCGCCCGGCGATGAGACGCACGAGCCCATACGGCACGGCGTGATGCAGCAGGCCGATCAATCCCACCCCGCCGCCCACGAGCAGCTTGACCGCGCCCCATATCACGCCCGCAGCCAGCCGCCAACCGCGGCGCTGGAGGAGGAACGCGTCGGCAGTCATGCCCGCTTTCTCCAGCGTTTTGGCGTAGGCGTGCACACGCTGCGCCGCCGCCTCGGCCCGGGCGGGGTCGGCCTTGTGCGCGTGG
This sequence comes from uncultured Opitutus sp., assembly GCA_964480585.1. Classification (GTDB taxonomy): domain Bacteria; phylum Verrucomicrobiota; class Verrucomicrobiia; order Opitutales; family Opitutaceae; genus ER46. Next base: position 11,644 of record CAYZPV010000019.1, read on the forward strand.
TTGATGGCATCGGCCACACGCTTGCGCTGGTGGAGCCGCGCAAGAGCCTGCGCGGGGCCCTCCGCGACCGGGAGCAGCGCCTCGACCTCGTCGAGCAGGTTTTCCCACGCGGGGTTGTCGAGGTGCACAACGCAGCGCTTGAGGCGCGCGGAGAGTTCCTGCGTCATCGTGCGCATCGCGAGATGCTCGTCGCCGCCGTGCATCCGCAGCCACGTATCCACAGCGATGGGCCGCCCCACCTTGATCCACACCGCGGAGCGGAAGCGCTCCTTGCGCTCGTAGTTGAGGCCCACGGGCACGACTTTCAGCCCGCGCGCGCCGGCGGCGGCGGCCTGCATGGCGAGCCGCGCCGCGCCGGAGCGCACCAGCGCGAGCTGCGTGGCATCGTGGCTCTTGCCCTCGGGAAAAATGCCCATCGCGCCGCCCGCGGCGACCTGGCGCCCGGCGGCGGCGAGAGACTCGAGGTTTTTCGAGACCTGCTTCGCATCGTCGGAGCCGCGGTAGGCCGGCACCATGCCGAGCGCGCGCAGCAGGCTCCCGAAGACCGGCGTGGAAAACAACGTGGCCTTGGCCATCAGGCGCACCGGCCGCCGCGCGGCGATGCCGAGCATGACAGGGTCGATGAGGGAATTGGGGTGGTTGGCGGCCAGCAGGACCGGCCCTTCGCGCGGGATGAGCTCGCCGCCCGTCACCTCGATGCGGGGATAGTAGAAGCGCACCCAGCCACGCACGATCGCCCGCAGGACTCCGGATTTTTCCGCCATCGCCATTAAGTGGCTCAACACAGCCGAGATGCCTCGCCCCCCGCAAGCCCTTACACGCCAATCGGTCCGCAGCGCGCTTGTAAAACCCCGCGTATTCGGCTGTGCTGGCCAAGCCATGTTCGAAGCCAATCCCAGCATCAAGCGCATTTCCGGCGAGGGCGTTGTCACCAACCCCCTCACCTATAACGGTGTAATCCACCGCACCGGCATCCTCGTGCTCATCACGAGCGTGGTCTTTTCCTTCACCTGGCAGGGGCTGCAAAACGGCAGCGTGCCGCCGGTCGCGGGCCTCGCGGGCACGATCGCCGGCCTCATCCTGGCCCTCATCATCATCTTCACCAAGACGGCCAACCCCTTCTTGATCGGCGCTTATGCCATCACCCAAGGCCTTGCGCTCGGCACGATCAGCTACTTCGCGAACCAGAAGTATCCGGGCATCGCCCTGCAGGCCGTCGCGGGCACCTTTGGCTGCTTCTTCGCCGTGCTGGCGCTCTACGCCACGCGCGTGCTGCGGGCCACACCGATCTTCGTGAAGGTCATCTCGGCCGCGATCCTCGGCATCATGCTGCTGTACGTCGTCGACCTCGTCGCCGGCCTCTTCGGCCACCCGCTCGAGATCGTGCGCGGCAACTCGGGCCTGAGCATCGGCATCACCGCCGTGATCGTGATCGTGGCGGCGCTGAGCTTCGTGATCGACTTTGCGGCCATCGAGGAAGCAGTGGAGCAGGGCGCCGATACCAAGCTCGGCTGGCGCTTCGCCTTCAGCCTGCTGGTGGGCCTCGTCTGGCTCTACATCGAGATCCTCCGCCTGCTCTCGAAGCTCCGCAGCCGCTAAACGCGCGGCATTGCGCAACGCACGGCGGCGGGTTTTAGTAACGGCCTTCCGCCGTGTCGATCCTCCTCCTTTTCGCGCCGCTTTTCCTGCTGTTCGAGTTCTGGCAGCTGGTGCTCAGCGAGCGCTACCTCGGCATCAAGCAGATCGCGCGCGGCGCCGATCCCCGGTCGCTGGGGCCGGGGGAGCCCACGGCCTTTTTCTGGAGCCTCCTGTTGATCGGCTACTGGCTGTGGATGGTGCTTCTGCTCCTCAGCCCGCTCGCGCGCATCCATGCGCTCGGACTCATGGCGGTGACGGCGATCGGCTTTTCCCTGCGCCGTGGATCGCCCCTGAAATGGGTGCTCGTGATCCTGACCTTCGAGGGGGCGGTGCGGGTGGGGCTGCTGCTCTCGCTCGGCGTGATGGCGTGGCGACGATTATGAGGAAAGACTAGCCCCGGCGGGCGATACGCTGGGCCTCGGCCTTGGGCACCGCCTCGGCGAAGGACTTTTCGAAGAAGTCCTGCGCTTCGGTGATAAATTTCGAGTACTTGGTGTAATCGCCAGCCCATGAATTGGGAACGTGGATACGCTTGATCACGCCCTTGCCGCGCTTGTCTGGCGCGGACTGGTCGGGAGCGAGTTCCATGGTGAATTTCGGGTCGTGCGTGTGGACCACGTAGTGTTTCGACCCGCCGCTTTCGTCGCGCTCGATGCGCAGGAATTGGGAAAGGTTCATCGCGCTGAGTCGCACCATGGCCGCAAGTCTCGTGCGGCACAACCCGGAACTCCCCTTTTCCCTTGAGCCGCACCCCGGCACGCCGCACAAAACTGACCGCCGCGACCGCCGGCCAAGCCCGCTTTTCCCCGTTTCGCGCCTCCCATGAATCTTCCCGACGAGAAATCGAAACTGCTTCCACTTTGGGTATATATCGTCAGCGACCTGCTTTCGCTCACGATCGCTGTGATATGGGCCGTGACCGCGCCACAGCCGTATAGCCCGTGGAACACGTTCTTTATCGTCCTTTTCGGCATCGTCGGCCCCCTCGCGCTGCTCGCACCCGTGGTGTTGAGCTATATCCGCGACCGCGACGCCGAGATCGAGGAGCGGCAGCGCAGCCTCGAAGCCCTCGGCCGCACCGTGGCCACCTCGGCCGAGCAACTGAGCATCGCGGCGGACGGGCTCCACCAGATCGCCGAGCTGGCGCAGAAGAATCTCAAGCAGGCCGAGGAACTCCCCGCTCAGCTCGAGGAAAAGATCGCGGGCTTCCAGGCCCAGCTCACGACGGCGGCGGACGCCGACCGAGAGGATCTGCGCCGCGAGATCATGGCGCTCCGCGCGACGGAGAGCGAGCGGCTGGAAGCGACCTCGCAGCGCATCGCGACCTCCTCCGCCGAGTGGGCCAAGCTGGAGACCTCCACCCAGCAGCAGCTCGCCGCCGTGACGGACGCCCTCTCCAAACTCCAGCTCGGGACCGCCAACGCCATCGGGAAGGCCCAGGCGGCGGCCGAGCAGGCGCTCGCACAGGCCCGCACCGAGGCCGCGCGCAGCCTCGGTGAGACCAGCGGCCAGGGGGCCGCCGCCGTGGATACGGCCAAGGCGGCAGCGCTGGCCGAGCTGGCCACTCACGAGGCCCGGCTCGCCGGGCACGCCTCCGCCCTCACCGCCCAGCTCGAGGCCAGCGCCGCCGCGCTTTCAGAGAAGGTGAGCGCCGCGGTGGCAGCCAAGCTCACGGCCGCGACCGAGTCGACGCAGGCGGCGCAGGAGAACCTTTCCCAGCTCGCCGCGCAGCTTTCCACCGGAGTGTCGGCCAAGCTCGAAGCGGCCGCACAGGAGGCCGCCGCCTCGCTGGCCGCGAGACTCGAGGCCAGCCTCGCCACCGCCCACCGCTCGCTCGACGAAAAGCTCTCCCAGCTCGAAGCCGCCACCAAGCGCCTCGCGGAGGCCCAGCCGCCCGCTCTGCCGACACCTGCCTCGCCGCTCCCGGCCGCGGAAGCGTTTGCTCCGCCCACACCGCCGCCCGAGGTAGCCATCCCGCCTGCGCCCGAGCCTGTCGCCGAGGGAGCGGCCGCTCCCGCAGGGCCCGCGCCTGAGGGGGCGCCCGCCGCCACTCCGCCACCCAAGCGCTCCCGCCGGGCCAAGCGTGAAGAGCCGGTCGTCGACCCAGCTCCGGAGCCCGCCGCTACGGCAGTCGAGCCGCCTGCGGCTGCCGAGCCAGCGCCGATCCCGGCCGAAACGATGTCAGAAGTGGCACCCGTCGCCCCGGTGACGGCGGCGCCCTTTGAGGCCGCGATCGAATCGATCGCACCCGCTCCGGAGCCGACGCCTCAGCCGGAGCCGGTGGTGGCACCCGAAGCGCTCGCACCGACACCCGAGCCAGAGCCTGCGCCTGCTCCCACGGCACCCACGAGCGAGGCAGAGCCAGTGCAGGCTACGCCGGAGCCCGCGCCTGTGGCCGCTGCCTCACAGATCCCTTACGATCCGTCGCTGGTGCTGGGGAACCTTGTCTCACCGTCTCACTCCGACGACCCCGAGCCCGAGCGTGCAAGCGCGCCGGAGCCAGAGGTAGAGCCCAACCCAGCGCGCAAACGCGGCGCGCGCGCCCCCGAGCCAGAACCTGGGCCCGATGAGCCGCATCTCGGCCTCAATCTCGACGAATCCGCCGCGAGCATCGCGGAGGGCGTGCTCTCCTCCGACGGCGCGACGCGGCTCATCGTCACCGCCTACATCGGCATCGGCAACCGGCTCTTCATCCGGGGCGAGGGGCCGGGCCTATCGTGGGAGAAAGGCGTGCCACTGCAGTTTGTCTCCATCGGCAAGTGGCGCTGGGAGACGAACGACGCCGCGAGCATCGTGCACTTCCGCCTCTACAAGAACGACGAGGTGGAATGCGCCGCGCTCGGCACCCAGTCGCTGGAGCCTGCGCACCAACTCGAGGTGACGGCATCGTTTCAGTGACAGGGCGCGCGGAAGTGGATATCGCGTGATTCCACCCTCCAAGAGGGCGGGTTAAAAACCCGCTCTATTTTCTTAATAGTGAGGGGGGCGGTCGTCGGGGATGTCGCCGCCGTCGCCGCCAGGCGAGGCGCTCACATCCAAGCGATCGCGCATGCGCTTCAGCTCACGGCGCAGGGCGGCGATATCCTCGGCCATTTCCAGCATGGCCTTATCCTGCTCGGTCACGTGCCGCTCAAGATAGGCGATCTTTTCCTCAAGGCGCTGGATGCTTTCGATCATGGACGGCCTTGGCGGCGGGTTTGGGGGCGAGGCTGGCCTTGATCTGCTCAAGCTCTGGCAGGACGACGCCCTTGTAGCAATCGGGGCAGACCGAGTGGCTGAAATCGCTGCCGGTGCGCTCGCTGATGTAGCCCTCGATCTGCTGCCAGTAGTTTTGGTCGTCGCGGATCTTTTTGCAGTACGAGCAGATGGGGAGCATCTCCTCGAGCTGGCGCACCTGGGTGGTGTAGCGGAGGATGCGCTCGGCGACGCGGAGGCGAGTCCAGAGCTCGGAGACATCGAGCGGCTTGGTAAGGAAGTCATCCACGCCGGCATCGGCGGCTGCGTTTTGATTATCGGCCGTGGCATCGCGGCTGGTGAGGAGGATGAAATAGATGTACTCGGCGCCGACGCGGCCACGGATCTTGCGGCAGAGATCGAGGCCGTCGCTATTGGGCATCATCCAATCGCTGACGACGACGCGCACAGGCTCGTGCTCGAGCACCTTCCACGCGGCCTCGCCGTCGGGGGCCTCGACGACCTCATGCCCCAGCTTTCGCAGGGCCTGCCGCAACACGGCGCGGGCGACGGCATCGTCTTCTACGGCGAGAATCTTCACGGGGCGAGGAGTCTCTAGGTGGGTTTAGACCCGGTGCCTTGCAATGCCGAAATGGCGAGGACGGGCCTTCCCGCGTAAGGCCGGCGCCTACGGCGCGCTACGCCCGGGCGGAGGCGCGGTTTCCCCAAAGGAAATCTCATGCAATCAGCGGCAACCCAGAGGCTCGCCCCATCAGCCTAGCTGCCGGCGCAGCGCCTCGGGCGTGGAGACGGGAGCCTGACAGGCAAATTCCTCGCAGACGTAGGCCGTGGGCCGACCCTCGCGCGGAGTCATCGCCGCGATCCAAGGCGCGCTCTCGGCCAGCCAGCGCTGGCCTTCGCCGCCATCGGCCGCGAGGAGGCTGCGCCGGGGGCCGAGGCGCTCGTGCAGCACGGCCGCCAGCGCCTGAAACTCGGCCGAGGCCGGGTCGCCAGCGATCACGACGTGGCGCGGGGGCTCGAGGGCAAGCTCGAGGGCGCAGAGCATCTGCGGCATGGCGTGGGGCGTCTGCGACCACTGGCCGCGGAAGGCCTCGAGGCACAGGCGGCCGCGCTCGCGGTAGCCGCGGCCATCGAAGATCGTGGCGAGGCGCAGGAGATTCATGGCGGCGACGCTGCTCGGAGCGGGCTCGGCGCCGTCGTAGTCCTCCTTCAAGCGGAGGACGATATTGGGATCGTCGTCGCGGGAGTTGAAGTAGCCGCCGACGGAGCCATCCCAGAAGAACTCGTCCATCGTCTCCTGCAGCTGCACGGCCCAGCGCAGCCAACGAATCTCGAACGAGGCCTCGTAGAGATCGAGCAGGCCCTGGATAAAAAACGCATAGTCCTCGGCGAAGCCGGGCGTAGCGCCGCGGCCCTCGCGCCAGGTGCGGAAGAGCACGCCGCGCTCGGCATCGTACAGCTCGCGCTCGACGAACGCGGCCGCGCGCGTAGCCGCGCCGAGCAGGCGGGCGGCCTCGGCGCGATCCTCGCCGAGCACCTGAGCGCCGCGGGCGAGGGCGGAGATCATGAGCCCGTTATTGGCGGTGAGGATCTTGTCGTCGAGGTGGGGGCGCGGGCGCTGCGCGCGCACGGCGCGGAGGTGGCGGGTGACCGCCAGGAGCTTGTCGCTCGCCTGCTCGGGGGTGAGGCCGGCCTGCTTCGCCGTATCCAAAAGGCTGCGACGCTGCACAAGGATGTTTTTCCCTTTCAACTCGCCCTGCGGATCGAGCTGCGCGGGGACATTGCCCTCGGGCTTCACATCGAAGTGAGCGGCGACGAGCGCATAGTCGGCCTCGCCGCCGCGCCAGACCGGCTCATCGGCCTCGCGGTCGGGGGGAGTCACCTCCCCGCTGGTGGCGAGCGCGGCGCGCAACTGCTCGGGCGTCCACACGTAGAAGGCACCCTCGGAGTGCTCCGCGACATCGTGGCCCACGAGGCTATCGGCATCCTCGGCGGTATAGAAGCCGCCCTGCGGGCTCGTAAGATCGCGCGCGACGTAGTCGAAGATATCGCGGGCGAGCCAGGCGAAGCGCTCATCGCCGGTGGCCTGCCGGGCCTCGAGGCAGTTGAGCGCGATCTGGGCCTGGTCGTAGAGCATCTTCTCGAAGTGCGGGACGAACCACGCCTCATCCACCGAGTAGCGGTGAAAGCCGCCGCCGACGTGATCGTGGATGCCGCCGCGGGCCATCGCGCGGAGCGTGGCGGTGGCGAGATTGATGGCCTCCCGGCCCATGTCGCTCGCCACGCCTTGCAGCGCGGCGATGCGGAAGAGGAAGGTGAGATTGGAGGCGCGGGGGAACTTAGGCGCGCCGCCGAAGCCGCCGTTGGTCGCGTCGAAATTTTCGTAGAAATGCTCGAAGCCTTTCTCGAAGGCCTTGCCCGCGGCGTCGGCGAGGCCGCCCTCGGCGGGCGGGTTTTCTCCGCCAGCTTGCGCGCGGGCGTAGTGCTCGCGCAGCACGCCGATGACGCGATCGCCCTCGGCGACGAGCTTATCGCGCTCATTGGCCCAGCCATTGGCGATGGCGCGGAGGAGGGAAGCAAAACCCGCGCGGCCGTGGCGATCCTCGGGCGGGAAATAGGTGCCGCCGTAAAACGGCTTGAGCTCGGGCGTGAGCCACGCGCTGAGCGGCCAGCCACCATGGCCCGTCATCGCCTGCACGTAGGCCATGTAGACCTTATCGACATCGGGGCGCTCCTCGCGGTCGACCTTCACGGGGACGAAGTGAGCATTGAGGATCTCAGCGATGGCGGGGCTCTCGAAGGACTCGTGGGCCATGACGTGGCACCAGTGGCAGGTGGAGTAGCCGATGCTGAGGAAAATGGGCTTACGCTCGGTGCGCGCCTTGTCGAAAGCTGCCTCGCCCCAGGGCAGCCACGCCACGGGATTCTCGGCGTGCTGGAGCAGGTAGGGGGATTTTTCGTGGGCGAGCGCGTTGGGCATCCGACCACCCTCCGCCAATCCGAAGCGGACGCAAAGCGAATGTTGGCACGGCGCTACGCAGACTCGCGGGGATCGATGCCCAGCTCTTTGAGCTGGGGAATCACCATGCGGTCGTAACAATCGGGGCACACGCCGTGGCTGAAGCGCGTGCCATCGCGCTTCGAGTAGTATTCCTCGATCTGAGCCCAGTAGTTGCGGTCGTCGCGGATTTTTTTGCAGTAGCCGCAGATCGGGAGGATCGACTCGAGCTGCTTCACCTGGGCGGTGAAGCGGAGGATGCGCTCAGCGACGTGCAACCGCATACGCAACTCGTCTGGATCGACGGGCTTGGCGAGAAAATCATCGACGCCCGCAGCAAGCGCGGCGTCGCGATTCTCGCGAGTGACGCCCGATACGCTCACGAGGATGAAGTACACGTACTCGCTGCGCTCGCGGACCATGCGGCACAGATCGAGGCCATCGAGGCCAGGCATTCGCCAATCGCTGACGACGACGCGAAACTCGCCGGACTGAAGGGCGCGCACGGCGGCAGCGCCATCAGCCGCCCACTCCGGCTCACGGCCAAGCGAGCGCAAGGCCGCCTGCAACTGCACCGCCGCGACCACTTGATCCTCGACAACGAGCACTTTCATAAAGTCAGGAGCCCCTCCTCCTCGATGGCGCGATGCAGGCGCTCGCGGGCACTCTGCACCGCGGCGAGCAGCGAGCCGGCATCCTCCCACCGGCCGGAGCGAGCGGCATGCTCCACCATGAGGAGGCACGCCTTGAGCTCAGCGCCGCCAAAGGCGGCCACATTGCCGGCGATCGCATGCGCAGTCGCGCCTGCAGCCTCGCCCTCCCGTGCGGCGAGCTGCCGGGCGAGCAGAGAGAGCTGGGCCTCTTCACTCTGCCAAAAAAGCGCGATCAACTCGGGCAGCAGCGACCCACCCTTCGAGCCCGGGAGGCCGCGCACGACCTCGAGCGCCCGGCGATCGAAGACCTCGACGACCGCAGGCGGGGGCGCTAGCGGCGCAGACACGGGGCGCTGGCCCGGCCGGCGACCCTGCGCTATATCCTCCAAAACGCATGCGAGCGAGTGTGCATCGAGCGGCTTGGTCAGATGCTCATCCATGCCCTCACCCAGCATCCGCAGCCGATCCGTGGCGGACGCGTAGGCCGTAACCGCGACGAGCGGTATGCGCGGATCGAGACCTGGCACAGCCCCGGCACGAATACAGCGTGCGACCTCGTACCCATCCATGCCGGGCATCTGGCAATCGGTGAGGACGGCATCGATGCCGCCCTCGGCGAGCCGCGCGAGGCCCGCGTGGCCATCGGCCGCCAGCTCCACCTCATGGCCGAGCTTCCGCACGAGCAGCTCGATGACACGCCGATTGGTGGGATGATCGTCGATCGCCAGCACCGTGAGCCTGCGACCGGGCTGCGACGGGACCGCGACGTCGCACGACTCGGGGGCATGCGCACGGGCGAACTCCAGCTCAAACCAAAACGTGGAGCCGAGGCCCGGCTCGCTCTCAAACCCAATCTGGCCACCCATCATCTCGACCAACTGCCGAGAAATGGAGAGGCCCAAGCCCGTGCCACCAAAGCGGCGCGTCGTAGAATCATCACCGCGCTCGAACGGAAGAAACAAGCGAGGGCGCTCGGCCTGACCGATGCCCACGCCGGAATCATGGATCGCCACGCGGACCCGCAAACGATCAACGCTCGCGGCCATCGCGCCAGCCTCGACCGCAACGGAGCCGCGCTCGGTGAACTTGATGGCGTTGCCGAGCAGGTTGGTGAACACTTGGCGCACGCGGCCGGCATCGCCCCAGACCCTCCCGCCCAGGGCCGGATCGATCTCGCAACCCACGGAGAGGCCTTTGGCCTGCGCGGGCGCAGCCAAGAGCCGCACCGCATCCGCCAACGAACGCGCAAGGTCAAACTCCACCCGCTCCAGCCGGAGCTTGCCGGCCTCGATGCGGGAGAAATCCAAAGCGTCGTCGATGATCTTAAGGAGGGCGTCGGCGCCGCCGCGGATCGCCTCCACCATCTCGCGTTGCGTCGCAGTGAGGGGCGTATCGACCAGGAGACCGCTCATGGCCACCACGGCATTCATCGGCGTGCGAATCTCGTGGCTCATGTTGGCCAGGAAGCCGGACTTCATCCGCGAAGCCTCGAGCGCCGCATCGCGGGCCTCTGCGAGCCTGCGCTCCAGGCGCTTGCGCTCGGTGATATCTTCGATCTGGGAGACGAAGTAGAGAGGCGCAGCATGCTCATCCCGAACCAGCGAGGCGGTGAGACGAATCCAAATGGTGCGCCCCGTGCGATGGAAGTAGCGCTTCTCCATCTGATAGTGCTTGCACGTACCCGCCAGCAACTCGCGCACGTGGCCGAGGTCGGCCTCGAGATCCTCGGGGTGGGTGATATCCTGAAACGTCTTGGTCATCAGGGTAGTCTCATCGTAACCGACAATCTCGCAGATGGCGGAATTTACCCGGAGCCAGCGGCCATCGAGACCGATGAGGGCCATGCCGATGCCCGCGTACTCGAAGGCATGGCGGAAACGCTCCTCGCTGCGAGCCAGCGCACTCATCGCGGCCTTGCGCGCCGTAATATCGCGAGCGATACCGAGGAAGCCTTCGATGGCTCCATCGGCCCCGCGCAGGGCGGTGATGCTCAGGAGCACAGGGAGCCGAGAGCCATCCTTACGCACGTACGTCCACTCCCGCTCATCCAACTCGCCCAGGCGCGTGCGCGCCACAAAGGCCTCGAAGCCTGGATCCACTGTGCGCCCAAACTCCGCCGAAAGCTCCGCAGCCCTGGCCGCCACCTCGCCCGCATCGTGGAGGATAGAGGGTGTCTGGCGCCCGATCATCTCCTCGCGCGAGTATTGCAGCATGCTTTCGGCACCTGCATTGAACGTAAGGATCGTGCCATCGGGCTGCGTCGAGATGATGCTAAAGACGGTGCCATCGAGCACCGCGCGCTGCAAACGGAGTGCTGCCGCCGCAGCCGCCTCCGCCGTGGTAGCGGCGAGCGTGCGCTCCAGTACGCGCCGCTCAAGCTCGGCATTCAGCATCCGATAGCGCTCCTCAGCACTCCGGCTAGCGGTGACATCGACACCCTTGCTGACGAGCAGGCGCTCGCCGGCCGGCATGCTGCCGATCAAAGCCGTATGAAAATCCCACACCCGCACGTCGCCTGACTTGGTGCGGATCTCGCGCTCACCGTCGCCGACCCAGGTATCAACCGAAAAGCGGCGCGCGAGAGAGGCAGCCAGATCAGCGGTCGGCGGGCGACACAGCGCGACGCGCGTCCACTCGCCGATCGTAGGGATGTCGTCTCGCGAATAGCCGGAGAGCTCCGTCCAACGACGATTTGCCGTTAGAATATCGCCCCTGTCCGTCCACAGGATGGCAGGGATCGGCGAATCGAAGAAGGCGGAGCGAAATCTCGCTTCGGCGGCGCGGGCTTCTTCCCCCGCCTGCTGCAGGATGGACTCGTCTGCGCGGCGCAGCCTGCGATGCAGCCGCGCGACCCGCCACCAAAGCGCGAAACCCGCGAGAATCAAGGCGGCGAGCAGCACGAGCCCGAGAACGGGAGAAACCGCGAGGACTCTTCCAATCGGAGAGAACTCCACGAGCCATTCACCCAGGCCCAAAAGGGCCACCGCGAGAAACGCTCCCGCGGCCACGGCGCAAGCGCGGCCCGTTTTTCGCTCGGGAAGGATCAGTGGGGTCACCCCACCAATAAAACGGCTGCGGAAGCTATCGCGCGAGGGACTTTTGCTACGTATCATCATCGCAGCCTGCGTAGTTCCGCCTCCTCGACCGTACGTGGCCAGTCACCCTTGAGCAGGCGGGAGAGCGAGCGATCGGCCAGGAGTTTCCCACCGGTCTGGCAGCGGGGGCAGTAGTTGACCTCGTTTTCCGCGTAGACGATGCGCTGCACGGCGGTGCCGCAGACGGGGCAGGGCTGGCCGAATTTGCCGTGGACCGCCATCTCGGGGCGGAAGGCCGTGACCTTGGCAGGAAAGCCCGACGCCGCTTCGCGCCGCAGCAGGTCGGTCCACCACGCAAGCCGCTCGCGGGTGGCAGCGAGCAGGCGAGCGATCTCGGGATCGGTGAGTTTCTGCGAAAGCGCGATTGGCGAGAGCTGCGCGGCGTGGAGGATCTCGTCGGAGTAGGCATTGCCGATGCCGCTGAAGACGTGCGGATCGGTGAGGACGCGCTTGAGGGTGTGATTTTCGGCGCGGAGGGCGGCGGCAAACTCGGCCTCGCTGCAGGCGAAGACATCGATGCCGCCGGGATCGTGCGCGCGGAGCGCGGCCTCGCCATCGACGACGTGCATCGCAGCGCGGCGCTTGGTGCCGGCCTCGGTGAGCGAAAGGGTGCCCGAATCGAAGACGAAGTCGGTGATCACATTGCGCGCGGCGGGCTTGGCGCCTTTTTCCGCCCACTGAAAGCGGCCCGCGACCATGAGATGAATCACGAGCCAGCGGTCGCCCTCGAAGCCGAAGGCAATGCGCTTACCAATGCGGCGCAGGGCCGTCACACGCCGGCCATGGAGCGAGTCGATCGGCGGGAGGGCGGTGCGGAGGACGAAGATATCGGCGAGCTTGATCTTCTCGAGGACGCGGCCGCGCACGCGCTGTTCCAAGGCCTCGATATAGACCACGACATCGGGCAACTCGGGCATGGGTAAAAAAAAGAGGGCGGGTCATGAAGACCCGCCCGTGCTTCAAATCGTGGACATGCTTCGGGAGAAGCTCGCCGCGCTCACTGGCCGAGCACCCAGGCGAAGATGAGCGGAGCGACGATGGTGGCATCGCTCTCGACGATGAACTTCGGCGTGCTGCCGGCGAGCTTGCCCCAGGTGATCTTCTCATTGGGCACGGCGCCGGAGTACGAGCCGTAGCTGGTGGTGGAGTCGCTGATCTGCGAGAAGTAGCCCCAGAGCGGCACGTCGTCGCGCTGGAGATCCTGGTGCAGCATGGGCACCACGCAGATGGGGAAATCGCCGGCGATGCCGCCACCGATCTGGAAGAAGCCGATGGAGCCCTCGCCGTTGCGGAGCGTCTTGGCGGTCTTGGTGTACCACTCGGCGAGCCAAGTCATGTACTCGATGCCGGTCTTGACGGTATGGACGTTTTTCACGTCGCCGCTGATGACGTGGCCGGCGTACATGTTGCCGAGGGTGGCGTCTTCCCAGCCGGGGACGATGATGGGGAGATTCTTTTCGCAGGCGGCGACCATCCACGAGTTCTTCGGGTCGATCTGGTAGCTCTTCTTGAGCTTACCGCTGCGGATGATCTTGTACATGAACTCGTGGGGGAAGTAGCGCTCGCCAGCCTTGTCGGCATTGACCCACTCCTCGAGCACCACGTTTTCGATGCGGCGCATGGCCTCCATCTCGGGGATGCAGGTATCGGTGACGCGGTTCATGTGGCGATCGAGCAGCGCGACCTCGTCCTCGGAAGTGAGGTGGCGGTAGTGCGGCACGCGCTCGTAGTAATCGTGAGCGACGAGATTGAAGATATCCTCCTCGAGATTGGCCCCGGTGCAGACGATGGCGTGGACTTTGTCCTTACGGATCATCTCCGCGAGGGAGATGCCGAGCTCGGCGGTGGACATAGCGCCCGCGAGGGTGACGAGCATCTTGCCGCCGGCGGCGAGGTGAGTCTCGTAGCCCTTGGCCGAATCAAGCAAGGCGGCGGCGTTAAAGTGCCGGTAGTTGTTTGCAAGGAACTTGGAGATCGGGCCCTTCTTCTTGGCGAGCGCGGCGTTGATGTCCTCGGGACGTTTCGTCTGACGTTTGGCTTTCATGTTGAAGCCCCGAAAGTGCGGAAGTCTTGCCGGATAAAAAAGAAAATTCGTCGCAGGGGCCGGGCCGGGAAAGGCCGGCAGACAGGTGGGCCGACGACGGAGCGGCGGTGAATTCTCTCAGCATTCTTGCGCCAATTCTCATGGGCAGAGGCGGCGGGCCCAGCGTAGACTGGCAGCCGCCCCACTCCGCCATGACGGCCAGCGCAGCCGCGAGCCACCCCAATCCCCACCCCGCGCAGCCGCGCGTATTTTCACATGCACCACCGGATCATCCTCCTGCTCTCGCTGTTTTGCGGCATGGCACACGCAGCGACTGGCCCGCGCACGAATGTGATCCTCATCCTCGCGGACGATCTGGGGTGGACGGACCTCGGGGCATTTGGCAGCGACCTGCACGAGACGCCCGCGCTCGACCAACTCGCGCGCGACGGGATGAAGTTCACGCAAAACTACTCGGCGTGCACGGTCTGCTCCCCGACGCGCGCGGCGCTCCTCACCGGCAAGTATCCGGCGCGCCTGAGGATCACCGACTGGATACCGGGCCAGATGCCCGAGAATCCCCGGCTGCTCGCGCCCGAGTGGACCAAGTACCTACCGACGGAGGAAACGACGCTCGCGGAGGTCTTCAAGGCGGCGGGCTACGCCACCGCCACGATCGGTAAGTGGCATCTCGCCAAAGTCGGCACCACGGACTCCTACCCGGAGGCGCACGGCTTTGACCTGAACATCGCGGGCACGGACCGGCCGCAGCCCCCGACCTTCATCGCGCCCTGGAAGATACCCACACTCACCCCCGAAGGCCGCGACGGCGAGCACCTCAACGACCGGCTCGCCGAAGAGGCGGAGCGATATCTCGAGACGGTGAAGGACAAGCCGTTTTTCCTCTACCTGCCCCACTTCGCCGTCCACACGCCCATCCAGGGGCGGCCCGACCTGGTCGAAAAGTATCGCAGGAAGATCGCCGCGAAGGGCGGCCCGGAGGCGCTCACCCACAAAAACCCCGGCTACGCCGCGCTCACCGAGGGTATGGACAGCGCCATCGGCCGGGTGCGCAAAAAGGTCGCCGATCTCGGCCTCGCCGAGCGCACCGTGATCCTCTTCACCTCCGACAATGGAGGCCGGGTCACCACCGACAACATCAACCGCGTGCCCACGACCTCCAACAAGCCGCTGCGGTGGGGCAAAGCATCGGCCTACGAAGGCGGCGTGCGCGTGCCCCTGATCGTCTACTGGCCGGGGGTGACCAAGCCCGGCAGCGTATCGGACGCGCCGATCATCACGATGGATATCTTCCCTACGGTGATAGAGATGGCCGGGCTGCCCGCAGCGGCGGCGGCGACGGGCATCGATGGAATCAATTTCGCCTCGATCCTGCGCGGAAGCACCACGGCGACGCGGGACACGCTCTTCTGGCACTACCCCCACCATCAGCACTACCAACTCGGCGGCGCCACGCCCTACGCGGCGATACGCTCCGGAGATTTCAAGCTCGTGGAGATCTTCCACGACCTGAAGGAGCGGAAGGTGGAACTCTACAATCTCCGCGACGACATCGGAGAGACCAGGGATCTCGCGGCCACCCACCCGGCCAAGGCCGCGGAACTACGCGCCCGCCTCACGGCGTGGCAAAAGGATGTGGGCGCGCAGATGCCCACCCCAAACCCGCACTACGACCCCGCGCGCCCAGAGTACACCCCGCCTGCGGGAAAGCAGAAAAAAGCTCAGCGCGAGTGAACGGCGGGAGCGTGGGTGGCGGGCGATGACGAAGGCGCCACGCCATCAGGCTCCGTGCGTCGGGCGGGTTTTCACCCGCCCGACTTTTTCCTGCGCAAAAACTCATGTTTATTGCGCCAACTCTCATGGGCCGCTTTGCTCCGGCTCTGGTAATCTGACCCCATGCGTACCCCCGCTGCCCTGCCTTTTGCTTCGTCGCGCCGTGCCGGCGCCGCCTTGCTCCTCGTTTTTGTCACGGCCTTCTCCGAAAGCGCCGCAGCCGCCCAAGAGTCGCTTTTCGATGGTCGCTCGCTCACCGGCTGGGAAGGCAATGCCCAGCACTGGCGCGTCGAAGACGGGGCGCTGACCGGCGAGATCAAAGAAGGCGCCGCCCTCGCCAAGCACGACTATCTCTTCTGGGCGGGAGGCACGGCGGGAGATTTCGAGCTGACGCTCGAATATCGGCTGTCGGGCAAAGCGACGGCAAACTCCGGCATCCAATTTCGC
The DNA here is from genome assembly GCA_964480585.1 of uncultured Opitutus sp. Lineage (GTDB taxonomy): Bacteria > Verrucomicrobiota > Verrucomicrobiia > Opitutales > Opitutaceae > ER46. The sequence continues at coordinate 27,487 of CAYZPV010000019.1, forward strand.
TCCGAGAAGAGGCCCGATGGCTCGGCTGCGGGCTACCAAGCCGATCTCGATGGCGGCGCGACGTACCTGGGCCGCCTGTACGACCAGCAGGGCCGCGCGCTGCTCGTCGAGCGCGGCGACCGCGTGGCCATCTCGCCCGAGGGAAAAAAGTGGTCGGAGAAATTCGGCGAATCCGCCGACTACGCCAAGCTCGCCAAGCCGGCGGGCGAGTGGAATACCTACCGCATCGTCGCCAGCGGGCCACACGTGGAACTGTGGATCAATGGCGCACGCGTCTCCGTCCTCGATGACCATGAGAGCAAGGCTGCGCGCTATACGGGCAGGCTGGGCTTCCAACTGCATCAGGGCGCGGGACCGGTGAAGATCCAGTACCGCAACATCCAGCTCACGCGCCACGGCGAGACCATGCTCCCACCGGCCGCGAACGCACGCGCCGCCACGACCACCGATACAGGGAGCATCGGCACCACGCGAAAAAACGGCGATCCGCCGCTGCGCCGCACTGCGGGCGTAGACGATCTCTCGCGGCTGAGCTCAAGCCCCGTGCTCTGGCACCTGCGCGACAACCCCGCGAAGCCCTCGCCGATCGCCAATGCCCCGGGACAGAAGGTGATCGCAGGCATGAAGCTGGTGCACGGATTCCAGGCGGAGCTGATCGCAGCGGAGCCGGAGTTGCACCAGCCGATCGCGATGGCCTTTGACGACCGAGGGCGCATCTGGGTGGTCGAGGCCTTCAGCTACCCCAACAAGCAACCTGAGGGGCAGGGCAAGGACCGCATCCGCATCTTCGAGGACAAGGATGGCGACGGCGTCTTCGAGACGAGGAAGACCTTCATCGAAAAGCTGAACCTCGTTTCCGGCCTGGAGGTGGGCTTTGGCGGAGTGTGGGTGGGCGCAGCGCCGCATCTGCTCTTCATCCCCGACAAGAACCGCGACGACGTGCCCGACGGCCCGGCGCAGGTGCTGCTCGATGGCTGGGGCTGGCAGGATACGCACGAGACGCTCAACAGCTTCACCTGGGGCCCGGATGGCTGGCTATACGGCTGCCACGGCGTCTTCACCCACTCGCTCGTAGGCAAGCCCGGCACACCCGATGCGCAGCGACAGAAGATCCGCGCGGGCGTGTGGCGCTACCACCCGACGCGCCATGAATTTGAGGTCTTCGCGCACGGCGGCAGCAATCAGTGGGGCCTCGACTTCAACAGCGTGGGCCACCTCTTCATGACGCACTGCCGCAGCTTCCACGGCGGCGGCGGCACCACCTACGTGCTGCGCAACGGCCACTACTGGAACCAAGCCAACAACGACTACGCGCCCTTCATCTCGAATCGCGGCCCCGACTTCGCGCCCACGCTGCGGAACTACCTCCTCGCCTCTGCCCGCTACGACAGCGGCGAGGGGGGCGCAGGCAAGCCGGGCACCACGGCAGTCTACGGCGGCCACTCGCACGTCGGCACGATGATCTACCTCGGCGACAACTGGCCTGAGACTTACCGCGATCATCTCTTCACGCACAATCTCCACGGCCACCAGATCAACCACCAGATCAACGTGCGCACCGGCTCGGCCTACGAGACCTTCCACGCAGGGTACGACGTGGGCTTCGTGCCCGATGCGACATATCTGCCCGTCGACCTGCAATACGGCCCCGATGGCGCGGTCTACACCATCGACTGGAGCGACACGCAGCACTGCCACAATCCACGCACCGAAATCTGGGATCGCACGAACGGCCGTCTCTACCGCGTAGCATGGGCGGCGACGTACAAGCCGGTGAAGGTAGACCTGGCCGCCAAATCAGACGCCGAGCTCGCCGCGCTGCACACGCACACGAGCGAGTGGCACGTGCGGATGGCACGGAAGAGCCTGCAGGAGCGGGCAGCGGTGCGGCCACTCGATGCGGGCGCGCTCGCCGCAGTACGCACCCAAGCTTCGGATACAAAGGCCGATCTCGTTTCCCAGCTGCGTGCGCTGTGGACGCTGCATGCCACCGGCAACCTTGACGCCGCCCGGCTGGAGGCCGCGCTCACGCACACCTCGGAGGTCGTCCGCGGCTGGGCCATCCAGCTAGGAACGGAGCGGCCGGGCGCGCTCGCGATCTCGCCGGCCAGACTCGCCACGCTCGCCGCGCAAGACTCCTCGTCACTCGTGCGGCTTGCGGTGGCTTCGGCTGTGCCGGCCCTACCGCTCGCCGAGCGGTGGCCCGTAGCCGCCGCCCTTGCACAACGGGCCGAGGACGCCGCTGACCGCTACTTACCGAAGATGACATGGTTTGCCCTGGCGCCCGGCGTGGCAGGCGACCTGCCCCGCGCGCTCGATCTCGCAGCCAGGACGCCGCAGCCGACGCTGACGGACTCGATCCTTTGGTTCATTGCCCGCACGCCAGCGGGTCGCGACCAGATCGCGGCGCGCATCGCGCGGCTCCCCGACGCCGCCGCGGCACGCGCCCTGCGCGTGCTCGCCTTTTCCCTCGAGAGCGAGGCCGGGCTGAAGATGCCGGTCGAGTGGGACAAGGTCTCCGCCCGTTTTGCCACGAGCATGGAACCGGCGGCGAAAGGCGCGTGGGAGCAGCTCTCCGCACTCTTCGGCGACAAGGCGGTGCTCGCGCCCATCCGCGCTCGTCTCGCCGACGCCAAGACCCCGCTCGCGGAGCGCCGCCGGGCCGTCGATCTCCTGCGCCGCGCAGGCGACACCGAGTCGACGGCGCTGCTGGTGAAACTACTCGACGACCGCACGCTGCGCGGCGCGGTGATCCCGCTCCTGGCCAACGCCTCCGACACCAACGCCGTCGCGGCCGGGTTGATCGAGCGATTCAACGGCTTCAGCGCTTCCGAACGCACCGCCACGCTCTCCGCGCTCACCGCCAAGCCGCCGCTGGCGCTCTCGCTCCTGCAGGCCGTGGAAGCGGGCAAATTCGAGAAGAAGCATCTCACCGCGCTGCACGCCCGCCAGCTCCGCAACCTGCGCAACGCCGAGGTCACGCGCGCGCTCGACCGCGTCTGGGGCCGCACGGGCGAGACCTCCAACGATGCCAAGGCCACGATCGCCCGTCTCGGCGACGTCTATCGCAACGCCCCGCTCTGGTCGTACGACGCCAAGGCCGGGCGCGCGGTGTACGAGCGGCTCTGCGTCTCGTGCCACGCGATGGATACAGGCTCCTCCGTCGGCAAGCTCGGGCCCAACCTCAATGGCACCTGGCGCAATGGCGTCGCTTACTTCCTGGAGAATATCGTCGATCCCAATGCAGTGGTGGGCACGGATTTCCAGCTCAACCTCGTGACCAAGAAGGATGGCTCGGTCGTCTCCGGGATGATCGAGAAGGAATCCGACACGGCGCTACTCGTACGCACGATGGCGGAGACCGTGAACGTGCCCAAGGCCGACATCAAGACGCGCGAGGTGACGACGCAATCGCTCATGCCCGCCGGTCTGCTCGAAGCGCTGCCGGAGAAGGAAATGATCGAGCTACTACTCTTCCTCACGACGGAGCCGAAGTGAGGGCGGGGTAGCTATCGTTGCTTCTGCTCGCCCTGCTCCGCGCGGGGCGGGGCTACCGAGAAGCGTAAGACCCCCTGATCTTCCTCTTTCCTCTCAATCGTTCTCCTTCGTCAGGCCCCGACCAAACGGAGCAAGGGTAAGATAAAGAGGAAAGAGAAAGATGAAATCTACGATCAGCTCACCGGCGGGAGGTCGACCTGGCGGCCGAGCTCGTTGAGCATTTCCTTGAGCCTAGCTTCCTTGGTCGCGGCCTGTGTGCGCTGGATCAGCGCGATCGCCTCGGCTTTATAGCCAAACTTGATGAAGGTGCGCACGGTCTCGACGACGAGGATCCCGTTGCGCGGGAAGAGATCCATGCCCTTTTCCAAGACGGCGAGGTGCCCACGCTCGGGCGTGATCGAGGTATTCTGCCAGGCCTTGGCGATCTCGATGTAGTTTTCTGAAAGCTGCTGGGGGAGCTTGTGCGCGGCGAACAGCGGCGTGAGCACCTGCACCAACTGCCGCTGGTTGAGCGGGCCGCCGCTGTTGGCCTTGGTAAACTGGGCGGAGCGCACGCGCGCCAGCTCGAGGTAGGCGCGGGGACGCGGAATGAGCTCCGAGCCAGCGCCGACGGCTTCGAGGTAAGTGCTGGCGCGCTGATCGTCGCCGCGCTGGCGGGCCATGAGGCCAAGGGAGCCGAGGAGCTGCGGCTCGCGGTCGCCGCGGAGGTAGGCGGTGACGAATTCCGTGCGGGCCGCCTCATCGCGGCCGGAGAGACGAAGCGTCTCGCCCTTGATGCGGCCGATCTCGCCATCCGTCGCCGGGCGCAGGACAATCTCCGGGGCGGGCTTCAGGATATTGCCTCCCTTGGTGGCCTTGAAGATGGTGCCGCGATAGTCCGTGAACTCGGAGTAGCTGCGCAGCTCGAAGGCCATGTCCTGGTAGCTCTTGCCAAAGCACTCCTTGAAGAGTTCCTCGGTGACGGGCTGAGTGGCGCTCCTGGAGAGGTACTGCGCGAGACCCTTGGTGTACTTGCCCCCACGGCCGTACAGGCACATGTGGACGAACGCCGTGGCCTGCTTACGCCAGTCACTGGTATCTCCCTTGCCGGCCTCCACCGCGAGCATGCGGCCAAAGGGCATGAGATGGAGCGGCTGCGAGTAGACGCGCGGGCCGGCGTTGAGACCGGCATTGAGATAATTGGGGATACCGTAGGGATCGTTGTTGTAGTAGCCGCCGTAGGACGAGGAATCAAAGGCCCCCCCATACAGCCCGCCGGTGCCGCCAATCCCGGAGTAGAAGCTGGCGCCGAGGCCTTCCGTGACGTACTCATTGCGGAAGGAGCGGGGCAGGCCGATCTCGATCCACTTGTTGTTGTAGTCGATGTCGCTGAAAATATTGGCGATACCCTCCGCGAACCAGGCCGGGAGCTTCGCCGGCATCTGACCGAGCGCGAGATGGACGTACTGGCGGATGAACTCATCGACGGCGTGGACCTCCTGCCGGCCGAGAACGGTGACATCCTCCTCGACCCGCAGATCGCCGAGGGAATTGCGACCGAGGCCGGTCGCGATCAGCATCTCATCGGAAAAGTCGCGGAAGTGATAATCGACGACGATCGAGGCGATCTCATTATCGCGCACAAGGGAGGTGCCGCGCCCGCGGATGGAGCGCACCTGCGGCTTGCTGGCAAATTGCTCGAACTGGCCGCCTTTGCCGCAGATCACCACCATCACCGGCTGCTCGGCACGGATCAACATGTAGGGCGCGATCTCATTGAGCACGATCTGGAACTCGCGCAGATCCTTGACGAAGTCCTTGGTGATGCGGTCCGACGCACTGGACAGCACCTCGAAGTTACCCACTTTCACGTAGCGCCATTCCTCGCGCTCGGGGAGCGGTCGCTCGGCGGCCACCTTGAACTCGGGCAACTTCACGACCTCATCGAGCGCGGTAGCAGCCCGAGCAGGCACCAGCGCAAGCGGCAGCGCGGCCAAAAGGAAAAGGCGGGACAACGAACGCCAGGGAGCAGAGAGGGAGGTTTCCATGGTGGAGCGGGCGCAGGGCCGTTGACGACAACAAGAGGGTTTCGTGAGAGCTAGACGGCGCAACGAAGGACAAGTAACGGAGATTGTACGCAACCCTTATCCAAGAACGGACCGCCCGCAAACGCACCAAGCCGGCAGGGCGGGTCTCCAACTGAAATAGCGGTGAAGCGCCCACCGGCCGGGCGGGCAACTCACGGCCTCACTCGCTCTCTGGCGGCCGGGTCTCGGGCGAGGCAATGCGGCGGCGCAGGTCCTCCAATTGCGACTTCAAGATGGGATCGCTGGTGGCATCCAGCGTCTGCTGGATGATGGTGGCAGCATCAGCTTTATAGCCGTAGGCGATCAGCAGATCGGCGGTGGCGACGGCGAGGGGGCCATGGCGCGGGAAAAGCAGCATGCCCTTTTCGAGGACGGCAAGGTGAGAGCGTGAGGGGGTGAAGGTCGTGTGCTTCCAGAGCTTGGCGATCTCGAGATAGTTTTCGGCAAGCTGCTGGGGAAGTGCATGCGCGGCGAAGAGAGGAGTAAACACGCTGGCGAGCTCTGTCGCATCGAGCGGACGACCGCCATTGGCGGCCAAGATCTGCGCATGACGCAGGCGGGCGAGCTCGAGGTACGCGCGCGGCCGTGGGATTGGAGCCGGCGCCTCCGCCACCGCCTCCAGATAAGTCCTGGCGCGCGCATCGTCCCGCCGCTGGCGCGCCATCAGCCCCAGGGAGCCCAGCAGCTCCGGATCGCGGTTACCGCGGAGGTAGGCGTGCACAAACTCCATGCGCGCCGCCTCATCCTGCCCGCCCAAGCGCAGCGTCTCGCCCTTGATACGGCCAATCTCACCATCCGTGGCAGGCCGCACAGTGACCGCCGGTGCGGGGCCGAGGATGCTCTCTTTTTTATTTACCGGCTTATAGACCGTGCCCCGGTAGTCGGTAAACTCCGTGTAGCTGCGCAGCTCCAGTGCCATCTGCTTGTAGTTGCGGCCGAAGCACTCGATGAAAAGCGCTTCCGTGACCGGCTCCTTCACCGCGCGACGGGCAAACTCGATGTAGGCCTTTTGGTATTTCCCGTTGCGCCCGTAGAGGCACATATGGAGGAAGGCCGTGGCCTGCTTGCGCCAGTGGGAAAGGCTATCGGAGCTGCCGCCACTCCGGAAGGTCGGGGAGTCGTAGTCGACGGCGAACATCTTCTCAAACGGCATGATCGCCATCGGATAGTACATGACCCGCTCCATGACGAAGGGCTGAGGCGTGCCAGCGTAGCCGTAGTTACCAAAACCCGCGCCGAAGCCACCGTAGTTATCGAGGCTGCTGTAGCCAAAAGTGCTCGCATACGAGCTGTAGCCACCGAACCCACTGGAACTTGTCACCGTATACTCGGTGCGGAAGGAGTTAGGCTTACCGACCTCGATCCACTTGTTGTTGTAGTCGATGTCCGCATAAACATTGGCCATACCCTCGGCCATCCAAGCGGGCACGCGGGGAGTGACGCGGCTGAGTGCGAGATGGATGTACTGCCGGATGAACTCGCTCGTCGTATGCACCTCCTGACGCGCGAGCACATTGAAGCCGCTCCAGAGCGTGAACTCCTCGGCGAAGCCGTGCGCTTGATAGTCGATGACGATCGAGGCGATCTCACCATCGCGCACAAGGGCGGCGGCCCGGCCCCGCTGGGAGCGATTTTTTGCCCCTTCGGCGATCTTCTCGAACTGGCCGGACTTGCCGCAGAGGATCACCATCACGGGTTGCTCGGCGCGGATCAACATGTGCGGCGCGACGGCGCCAAGCACGATCTGAAACTCCCGCAGATCCTTCACAAACTGCTTGGTCAGGCGATCGGAGACGCTCGAAAGCACCTCAAAGTTGGCCACCTTCACGTACTTCCACTCCTCACGAGGCGGCAGCGGCCGCTCGGAGGCCACACGAAACTCAGGAAGCTTCACCACCTCGTCGAGGGCGGTGGCCGCATGGGCGGTAAACACGCCCAGCGGTAGCGCAGCGAGCAACAGGCCAAGGGGCAGCGCGCGCCAGGGAGCGATGGGGGAAGAGGCCATAAGGAAGGGGAACTAGGCGGTGGCAGAGAACACCAAGGATAACGGGCCTCCGCGGCGGAGGCCTTCCGAACACGCCCCTACCCTTGCCGATAAACAGCCAAAGGCAAGCGCCTAGAGGCGCTTTTCCACGTAAAAGCCGGTAAAGGCCCGCTACTTCAATCAAGGTAAGGCTTGTACTCTGGCACGAGCCGCTTGAGGGCGGCCTTGAGATCATTGGGCGCCTGCTGGTGCAGATTCTTTTCCAGCTCCTTCATGCTCGATTCGCTGAACATGGCGTTGCTGGTGAAGCGCATGATGCGAGGGTGCTTCGTTTCCGTGTACTCCTCCGTGTGGTGCTGGAGCTCTTCGAAGAGCTTTTCGCCGGGCTTGAGGCCGGTGAACTTGATCTCGATGTCCTCACCCACGCGAAAGCCGCTGAGCTCGATCATCTGCTTGGCGAGGTCGACGATCTTCACCGGCTGGCCCATATCGAGGACGAAGATCTCGCCCCCGTTGCCCTGCACAAAGCTCTGAAGCACAAGGCCGACGGCCTCGGGAATCGTCATGAAATAGCGCGTCACTTCCGGGTGGGTGACCGTGACGGGGCCTCCGTTGGCAATCTGGCGCTTGAAGATCGGAATGACACTGCCTGAAGAACCCAGCACATTGCCGAAGCGCACCGCCATGAACTTGGTGGGGACTGGCCGGCCGGGGCGGGCCTCATCCTGAAGCGCGCTGATCGCCATCAGCTGGAGTTCGGCGAGCCGCTTGGTGGCACCCATCACATTGGTGGGATTGATGGCCTTATCGGTCGAGATAAGGGTAAAGGCGGACACCCCGTGGGCCACGGCGAGTTGGGCGAGCTGACGGGTGCCAAAGGCGTTGTTGCGGATGGCTTCGGCGGGCTGGCGCTCCATCATGTAGACGTGCTTGTGTGCCGCCGCGTGGAAGATCACGTCGGGGCGATAGCGGCCGAAGATAAACTCCATGCGATCCCGATCCAAGATATCCGCCACGAGGGGCACCGCGCGGGTGCCGAGGCCGAGCTCATTAAGCTCCTGCTCAATGAGGAAGAGAGAGCCCTCGGACTGCTCCACCAAGAGGAGTTGCTTGGGATTGAGGGCGGCAATCTGGCGACAGAGCTCGCTGCCGATGCTGCCGCCGGCACCCGTCACCATCACACACCTATCCTCGATGGCGTGCTTGATGCCTTCGGAGTCGAGGTTGACCATTTCACGGCCGAGAAGATCCTGCACCTCCACGGGCCGGATGCGATTGGCTCGCACGCGGCCCGAAGCCAGCTCTTCCATCGAAGGCAGCGTCTCCACTTTCAGGCCCTGCTGGGTAAAAATATCCACGATCTCGCGCACGCGCTTGGCCGTCGCCGAGGGCATGGCGATGATCGCCTTGGCCAGCGAACTGATCTCCTTGGTCTGGGCGATCGCTTCGGGCACTCCGACCACAGGGATGCCGTGCACCAGCTTGCCATGCTTCTCACGGTCGTCGTCAAAAAACATGACCGGGCGGAAGCCGCGGGAGGGATGGCTGATAAACTCCTTGGCGAGCGATGCACCGGCATCACCTGCCCCGATGATGGCGATACGCTGCTGCTGCTGCTGCACGCCGCCTGTGCGCTTGGCACCGCTCTGCCGCTCACGGTACATGCGCAGGAGCACGCGGCCCGCGCACAGCGCGCCAAACGAAAGAAGGAAGTCCGCGAGGAGCACCCCACGCGGCGCAGAGTAATCAAGCGAGCCAAACGTGCGCGGCATGAGCAAGATCGACGTCGAAGCGAGCATCGCCCAAAAAAGCCGGATCAGGTCCGGAATGCTGAAATAGGTCAGCAGCGTGCCGAGCTGTCGCGTCATCACCAAAGCCACCAGCTTGATCCCCACCGCCGGAAGAAGGAGCCGCATGCGCTCCTGCTGATGGAGCTCCGGCACGATGAAGTCGAAGCGCAGTTCGTACGCGATGTAGAAGCTCGCCGCCATGACGGCCGCATAGACACCCGCCAGCGCCGCGGTACGGCGATTGTTGCCCGTTCTTACGGCAGAAGTCGGTGTAGGTTGATTAGGTGTCATTGCGATCGCGAGGCATCAGACTGGCATGCCGACGCTACAAAGCTGGACTATTCCGGCTGAAGCGAGGTTTGATCCAACTGGGTTCCGCAGCTCAATGCAAGCGAGTCTCACGTGGGCTACGCAAGTTCACGTACGAATCCCCCCTACCCCATGCATCCGCGCACGTTTCGTATGTCGGTCTCTGGTTACGCCTCACTCCTCCTGGCGCTCTGCGGCGCAGCCCAAGCGCAACGAGGGGACGCCCCAGACACTCGCCTGAGACCCGCGACGGAATCCCAGGCAGCGTTTCGCCTGCCAGCGGGTTTTGAGATCCAACTCGTAGCCGCCGAGCCCGACCTGCAAAAACCCTTCAATCTCGCATTCGACGCCGCAGGACGCGTGTGGGTAACGGGCTCGACACTTTATCCCTGGCCCGCCCGAAGAGACGCCCTGGGGCAGCCGATCGCGTCGTTCGAGAAAAACTGGGACGACAACCGCCTCGCCTTTCGCGCCACCGCGACGCCACCCACCCCGCCAGAAGCCGGCATCGACACAGTCAAGATCCTCTCCGATTTCGACCCCAAGACCGGTCGAGCGCGGAAGATCGTGACGTTTGCCGACGGTCTCAATATCCCCATCGGCATACTCCCCCTGCCCCGCAAGCCAGAGGCCAAGGGCGACAGCGCGCTCGTATTCTCAATCCCGGCGATCTGGAAGCTCACCGACATCGATGGCGATGGCCGAGCCGATGCGCGCGAAAAACTTTATGACGGCTTCGGTTTCAAAGACACGCATGGCATGTCGTCGAGCTACTGGCTGTGGCTGGACGGGTGGGTCTACGGCACGCATGGCTTTGCCAATGAGAGCACGGTCGTAGACCGCGAGGGCCGGGTAACGAAGCTCACGAGCGGCAACACCTATCGATTCCGCCCCGATGGCTCGCGCTTCGAGGTCTACGTCCATGGCCAGACCAATCCCTACGGCCTCGCCTTCGACGCGCGCGGCGATCTTTACACGGCCGACTCGCACTCCAAACCCGTCTACCTGCTCATCCCCGGCGGCTACTACGAAGGCATCAACCGCGAGCACGATGGCCTGGGCTTCGCGCCCGCCATCACCACGGATGACCACGGCTCAAGTGCCATCGCCGGAATCGCGCACTACTCGGCAACGCAGTTTCCACCCGAGTACCGCGACAATCTCTTCAATGGGAATCCCGTGACCCGCCGCATCAACCGGGCTCGGCTCGACTGGCGCGGCTCGACACCCCACGCGGTACGACAACCGGACTTTCTCACCAGCGACGATCCGGCCTTCCGGCCGGTGCAGGTGAAGCTCGGGCCCGACGGCGCACTATGGATCGCGGATTTCTACAACCCGGTGATCGGCCACTATGAAGTGCCGCTCACCCATCCGGCACGCGATCGCAGGCACGGCCGCATCTGGCGCGTGGTGTGGCGCGGGCTCAATGGTATGGCACCCGCAGCCACCCTGCCCGATCTCACCCAACTTCCCAGCGACACCCTCGTCCGAACCCTCTCCGACCCCAACCTCGTGACTCGCTCACTTGCGGCCGCCGAGCTGCTGGTGCGGGTCGATGCACGTTACATGGGATCGAGTCTCATATCGGCTGCGGCACGACTCGCCTCTGGCATGGATCAGACGGCTGATGGCACGCCCGCACTGCCGCTCTTCCTCACCCTCGAACGACTGGGCCGCTCGGCAGAGAACGATGTCATCTTCAAGCGAACACTCTCCGAGAGGCCCGACAGCGATGTGGCGCTCGCGGCAATCCAGACACTGACGGCTCGCGACACACTCTCCCCCGCCGAAGCCGCCCTCTTCACCGACCTGCCAAAACGCACGGGAAACCACCGTATCTGGCGAGCAACCGCCACGCTCTTCGCCAAACATCCGCTGCCGGCAGCTAGAGAACTCCTGCTCTCACTCCTGCTTGCCGCACCTGAACCCGACACCGAACTCATCTATGCGCTGCGTCTTGCGCTGAAGGCCCAGCTCGCTCGCGCGGGAACGCTCGCCGAAATCCACGCCCTCCTCGATACTGCGCCCAAGGCAGCGCGGGCGAATGCCGAGCGCGCACTGGCAGAAATCGCGCTCGCCGTCGCCTCGCCGGTGGCGGCGGAGTTCCTCCTTGGCTATCTCGAGAGCAACATCAACAGCCCGCGCGTGGGCGACTTGGCGCGGCACGCGATTCTTCAGCTTCCCCCGGAGCGCATCGGCTCGATCCAGGCGCTCCTCGACCGCCTCGCCGAAGCCAAGCTCGCCCAGCGCGTGGCCGTCGCCGAGGGGCTGGCGACTCTGGCCAGCAAGCCCGGCCGCTCCCTGCCGCCGGAAATCGCGACGTGGATGGAGGCCGCCCTGCTCGCCGGCCTCGCCGATGACGACCAGCCGCTCGTGCTGCGCGCGATCAATGCGGTGAAGCCGCTCAAAGCACCCGCCAGCATCGAGCCACTCCGCCAGATCGCACGCTCCACCAAGGCAAGGGAAGGCAACCGCATCGCCGCGCTCCGCGCGCTCGATCCCGCCGTCGACGGCAACATCAGGGTATCCACCGAGGTGCTGGGGGAGACGAGCGCCTCCAACTCACTCCGTCGCGCCGCCGCCGACCAACTCGGCGCGGCCCCCGCCGCGCCCGCGATCATCGATGCGCTCACGGCGGCAAGCGCCTCCGCCTCCGCGGATCTCACCCTCGGGCTCGCCCTCGCCCTTGCGCAGACCGAGGTCGGCGCGGAGCGTCTCCTGGAGCTCGCCGCCGCCGGAAAGGTGCGCGCCCAGCTCCTCCGCCACCGCCATGTCGAGCTCGCGCTGCAGAAGCGCCCGGCCATGCTGCGCGAGCGCGCCGTACAACTCACCCGCAGCCTGCCCGATGAGGATGCCCGGCTCGATGCCGTGATCGCCCAGCGTCTCGGGGCGGCGGGCGGATTCAAGACCGATGTCACCCGCGGCGCAGCCGTTTTTGGGAAACACTGCACACTCTGCCATCGATTCCGGGAGACTGGCGGCAATTTGGGCCCCGGACTCGACGGCAGCGAATCCCGCACCCTTGCTCGCTTGGTCGAAGACATCCTCGACCCCTCCCGCAACATCGACCCGGGATTCCGCCTGACCACTGTCTCGCTCAAGAGTGGAGAGGCCAAGACGGGGTTTAACTTGCGCGATGCCGAAGGCCGCCAGATCATTACCGATCCCGCTACGGGAGAAGACATTGCCATCGATAAGACGGCCATTTCGGAGATCACACCCTCGCCGGTATCGCCCATGCCTCCTACGTTTGAAACGATCTTGTCCCAACAGGAGTTTTTTGACGTGATCGCCTACCTCCGGGGCGCGAAATAGCGGCTCGCCGCAGCGGCGTCGGGGAGCGGGGGAGATTTACTGGAATTACCCAGGCTCTTTCCAGTGTCACAAGCCCACCCTTGACACTTCCCAAGGGGATCGGGCATAGATGACCCTCTTTTTCTCTAGATATCATGAAGCCAACATTCCGCCCGCACCGCAAGAAACGCGCCCGTCAGATTGGTTACCGTGCCCGCATGGCCACCAAGGGCGGCCGTAAAGTCATCAAGGCCCGCCGCCTCAAGGGCCGCAAGCGCCTCACGGTCGTCTGATTTCCGAGCGCCGAGCCCGCCGCCCGGCCGCCCATGCGTTTCCGCGCTGAGCAACACCTCCGGCGGCAGAACGACATCCGTGCCGTTCGCGAAAAGGGCCGGCGCATCGATTGCCGTGCTTTCACCCTGTGGTGGAAGCGCCGCGATCCCGCCACAGCCGACGCGCCTCCGGCCTCTGCGGCCCCGCGCGTCTGCGTGATCGCCTCGACGGCCGCCGTCGGCAATGCCGTCCGTCGCAATCGCGCCAAGCGCAGATTGCGCGAGGTTTTCCGCCAGCAACAACATCTCGTCCCCGCGGACTGCGATCTTCTGCTCATCGCCCGCGGTCTCGCCACCACGTGCGAGCTCTCCGAGCTGGAGCAGAAATTTACCGAAGCCTGCGGTCGCCTCGCCAAAGCATGAGCGCCCTCCTTTCCGCCCTCCGCCGCCTGCCGGCCGCCGCGCTGCTTCTGCTCATCCGCGTCTACCAGCGCACGCTCTCGCCAGCGCTGCCCGTGCTCACGATGGGCCAGTGCGGCTGCCGCTTTTCGCCCACCTGCTCGCACTACGCCGCCGAGGCTATTCGCACGCACGGCGCGCTGCAAGGCACCGCGCTCGCCGCGATCCGCTTGGCCAAATGCACGCCGCTCCACCCGGGCGGCCTCGACCCGGTACCGCCCCGCCGCACACCACGCTGCGAGCGTGTAGCCGCCTGATTTTTTCGGACTTCATCCCTCTCGTTAATGGATAAAAAGAACTTCCTCATCGGCGCCCTGCTTCTCGCCGCCGCCATCGGCATCGGCATCTTCGGCCCGAAGCCCACGCCCAACACCCATCAGCCCGCGCCGGTCGAAAATCCCGCCGCCGGAGGCAAGAGCGCGACGGAGACGGCCGCCGCCCAAGCTGCAGCCGTGCAAGCCGCTCCCGCGGCCGCCGCGCCCACCACGGCCTTTGCCGCGGTGGTACGCGACTCCGGCGACGCGACGATCACCAAGCTCGCCAACGACTACATCGAGGCCCGCTTCACCGACTCGGGCGGCGCGCTCCGCGACGTAGCGCTCATCGTGCGCGATGCGAAGAACAAGCTCGTGTATCCCGAGAAACTCGGCGGGGACACGCCTTTCGTCTACAACGCGCTGCATGCCGATCCGATGCTCGCGTTTGTCGACTACCCCGGGCTCGATCGCAGCGCGCGCTACGAGCGAGTATCCGCGTCGGCCACCGAGGTCGTCTACCGCCGGGTACTCGACAACCGCATCGAAATCACCCGCCGCTACGCGATCGCCCCCAGCAAGGGCGAGACCTCCGACCCGTACCAGATCCGGCACGAGACCACGATCCGCAATCTCACCGACCAGACCATCGCGCCCATGCGTGTCACGCTCGCGATCGGCACCTCGGCGCCCAACAACGCCGACGACCCCGCGCAGCAGCTCGCCACGGGATTCTACAACGGCAGCAAGGCGAAGTTTCTCCATCGCACCGAGCTCGAGTCGAGCAGCGGCTTCCTGGGCTTTGGCGCGCATGGCTCGGTACCGTATCTGACGACTTCCGGCACGCTCGTGTGGACTGCGGTGAAGAATCAGTTCTTCACCAGCATCCTCACCGGCGACGAGCCCGCCACCGGCCTCATCACCCGCCGCGTGAAGCTCCTGAGTCTCCTCGCCGACGACCACAATGGCGCCTACGGCCTCGCCGGCTCGGCCCAGTACGACGTGAAGGCGATCGCCGCCAAGGGCGAAGCCAAGCTCGGCGGCTCGCTCTATGTAGGCCCCAAGGAGTATCGCCGTCTGGCCAACCCCAAGGTCTTCAAGGCCGACCAGGACGACATCATGGACTTCGGCATCCTCTCGCTCTTCAGCGAGCTGCTCCTGACGATGATGACGTGGTTTCACGGTCTCACTGCCAACTGGGGCGTAGCGATCATCCTGACCACGCTGACGCTGAAGATCGTCTTTGTGCCTCTCACGCTCGCCGCCTCCAAGTCGGCCAAGCGCATGGCCAAGCTGCAGCCCGAGATGCAGACCATCCGGGAAAAGTATAAGGACAATCCGCAGAAGCAGCAGCAGGCCACGATGGAGCTCTTCAAGACCCACAAGGTGAATCCGGTCGGCGGGTGCCTGCCGATCCTGATCACGATCCCTTTCTTCATGGGATTCTTCTGGATGCTCGGCAGCACGGCAGAGTTGCGCTTCCAGCCCTTCCTTTGGGCGACCGACCTCTCGGCGACGGACACGATCGGCTACCTCTGGATCCTCCCGATCAACATCATGCCCATCCTCATGGGCGCCACGATGGTGATCCAGATGCACCTCACGCCGACGCCCTCGGTCGACAACATGCAGGTGAAGATGATGAAGATCATGCCCTACTTCTTCGCCCTCTTCTGCTACAACTTCCCTTGCTCGCTCTCGCTGTACTCCTTCATCAACGGCCTCTTCTCCATCGGCCAGCAGCTCGTGATCAACCGGATGAAGGACCCCGAGCCGGTCGCACCCGCGGCGATCAAGGGCTCTGGCGGCAAGCCCATCAAGAACGTCACCCCGAAGAAAAAGGGCTAAAAGACTGAAGACCTGAATGGCTGAATGAATTTTTCAGCCTTTCAGCCGTTTAGCTCATCAATCGTTTCGCGAGTATGGCTGGCCACAACAAATGGTCCAAGGTCAAGCGGCTGAAGGCCGTGACCGATTCCCGCAAGGGGAAGGCCTTCTCCCGCCTCTCACGCGATATCACGCTCGCCGCCAAGGCCGGCGGCGGCGATCCCGCAGGCAACGCTCGCCTGCGCACGCTGATGCTGAAGGCGCGCGATGCCAACATGCCCGCCGACAACATCGACCGCGCCATCAAGAAGGGCACGGGCGAGCTGCCGGGCGTGGTCTTCGAGGAGATCACCTACGAGGGCTACGGCCCGAGCGGCGTGGCCTTCGTCGTAAAGGTGACGACCGACAACAAGACGCGCGCGGCGAAGGACGTGCGCTCCATCTTCGCGCACCACGGCGGCAACCTGGCGAGCAGCGGCGCGGTGGCGTTTCAATTTCTGCACGCAGGGCAGTTTCTCATCGCGGCCGGAAAGACCACGGAGGACAAGATCACCGAGATCGCCCTCGAGGCCGGCGCCGACGATGTGATCGCCAGCGAGCAGGGCTTTGAAGTGCGGTGCGACATCCACGCCTTCGACAAAGTTTCCCACGCCCTCGAGCATCACGGCATCAAGCCGGATAGCGCCGAGATCGCGTACATCCCCACAACCACTGTGCCGGTCAGCGACCCGGCCGTCGCCTCGACCCTCGAAAAGTTGCACGACGGCCTGGAGGAGCTGGACGATGTGCAGGTCGTCTTTTCCAACGAGGAAATCGTGTGAACTGTCCGTCTGTCCTGAAAATTTCAGCGGATACTCCTGCGAATATATAGCCGCGAACCGAAGCGTCATAACCCAGCGGGTCACTTGCCTCCAAGGCGCGCCGCTGGTTGTGTCGTCGCTTCCACCTGCCCACGCCAATGACTGACGATGCCGAGATCGCACCGCCGCGCACCACCGACGCGCCGCCCCGCTACCTCGCCGCGAACGACGTCGGCCTGGTGACGCCGAAGGACTTTGTTTATAGCCAGCCGTTTACCTTCAAGAGCGGCCAAGTCATACCAGGTTTTACGCTGCGCTACGAAACGTACGGCACGCTCAATGCCACGCGCGACAACGCCATCCTGATCTGTCACGCGCTGAGCGGAGATCATCACTGCGCTGGCTGGCACTCGCCCAGCGACCGCAAGCCTGGCTGGTGGAACAACCTGATCGGCCCTGGCAAAGCTGTCGATACCCGCCGCTTCTTCGTCGTCTGCATCAATGTGCTCGGCGGCTGCCAAGGATCGACGGGCCCATCGTCGATCAATCCCGAAACGGGCCGACCCTACGGCACGCTGTTCCCCTTCGTCACCATTCGCGACATGGTGCGCGCGCAGAAGCTCCTGCTCGACAGCCTGGGCGTGGTGGAGTTGCACGGCATCATCGGCGGCTCGATGGGCGGCATGCAGGCCATGCTTTTTGCGATCGAGTATCCGCGCTTCGTCCGCCGGCTGCTAGCGATGGCCACCACGGGGCGAGAGAGCGCGCAGGCGATCGCGTTCAACGAAGTGGGCCGCCAAGCCATCATGCAGGACCCCGCGTGGAACCGGGGAGACTATCCGAAGGACGGGGGCCCACGCGTGGGACTCGCGATCGCGCGCATGATGGCGCACATCACGTACGTCTCGGACGCGAGCATGGACCGGAAGTTTGGCCGCAAGAAAAAGGAGGGGGCCAACGGCGATGCGTACACCTTCGACGTCCAGTTCGAGGTGGAGGGCTATCTGCGCCACCAAGGCCAGAGCTTCATCAATCGCTTCGACGCCAACACGTATCTCTACATCACACGCGCGCTAGACCAGTATGACCTCGCGCACGCGTACGGCTCGCTCGAGCAGGCCTTTGGGCACATCGAGGCCGAGGCACTCGTCGTCGGCTTCACCAGCGACTGGCTCTTTCCTCCTTCGCAAAACCGCGCTCTCGCCCTCGCCATGCTGCGCGCCGGAAAGCGGGCCAGCTATGCGGAACTCGACACCGACCTCGGCCACGACTCCTTCCTGCTCGAATCGGAGGAGCTCTATGCGCTCGTGCGCGCCTTTCTCGAGCGCAACCAGCCGTATGTTTTCGACTACTCGATCTGAAGCATGACCCAAGTCGTCAAACGCACGGTCGACATGGAGATCATCGGTGACTGGGTGGAGCCCGGCACGCGGGTGCTCGACCTTGGCTGCGGCCGCGGAGTGCTGCTCGAGTATCTCGTGCAGACGAAGAAGGTAGCCGCCGTCGGCGTGGATCTCGACTTTGGCAAGATCACGACCTGCGTGCGACTCGGACTCGCCGCGTATCAAGGCGACATGACGGCCTTCATGCGCGAGTTTCCAGAGAAGCACTTCGACCGGGTGATCTGCTCTCGCACCGTACAAGAGCTCGCGGATCCCACGTCGGTGATCATGGAGGCGCTCCGCGTCGGCCGCACGCTGACCGTGGGCTTCGTCAATCACGGCTTCTGGAAAAACCGGATCAGCACCCTGCTGGAGGGCCGCAAGATCCGCAACCAAGTCTACACGACCGAGTGGTTTGAGAGCCGGCCCGCCAACCCGCTCACGATCGCAGACTTCGAGCACTTTTGCGAAGTGAAGGGCATCACGATCAAGCGCCGCGCCCATTTGGCGGGCAACTGGCACGACAAGTGCCAGTTCCTGCCAAATCTCTTCGCGGGCTTCGCGCTGTACGATCTATCGCGGTGAGCAAGAGGTCCGCTCCACCGCAAATGGATTCAACGCGGCACGCAGCACCCGGATCCGGGTTGCTTTGCTTCTGAAGCAGGCTGGCCAGGAGCGCACGGCCCTCACTCCATCCGATTTGCCCGGCCCGTCGCTCCAGCGCCGCCCAAGGGTGAAGCCTCGTCGGGCTTGCGGCCGACGGCGGAGCCGAAGATGCGGGAGACGTGCTCGCGAAAATCATCGAGCAGCGTGTAGAGCAGCGGCACGACCACGAGGGTGAGCACGGTGGAGACGACGAGCCCGCCGATCATGGTGCGACCGAGAGGCGCGTAGGACATGCCGACGACCTTGGCATTGCCGACAGCCATCGGGATGAGGCCGCTGACGGTGCAGAGCGTGGTCATCATGATCGGGCGGAAGCGCGCGCGACCGGCCTCCATGAGGGCGTCGAACCGAGCCTTGCCCGCGAGGCGCAGGCGGTTGGTCATATCGACGAGCACGATGGCGTTGTTCACCACCACGCCGACGAGGATGACGATGCCGATCGTGGCCATCATATCCAGCGGCGTCTTGGTGAGGTAGAGCGTCCAGTACACCCCGAGCATCGAGAAGGGCACCGCCACGATGACAGCGAGCGGCAGCACGAAGGACTCGAAGAGTACGCCCATGAGCAGGAAGACGAAGAGGATCGCGAGCGCCATGGCGAACTGCATATCCTTCTCGTCGCTTTGCGAGCCGAAGGAGCTGCCCTTGTCCCAGCGGTAGCCGCGCGGCATCTCGAAGCCCTCCATCGCCTTGTCGATGGCAGCAATGAGCGTGCGCGTATCCTGCCGCGGGGCACGGGCGGTGATGCGCACGATGGTCTGGCGGCTCTCGCGCTGGATCTGGCCGAGGGATTTGGCGACATTGAGGGCGCCAAGCGACTCGATGGGGACCTCGACGCCGTTATCGGTGCGGAAAGTCATGCCGCGTACATCGTCGAGGCCAGTGCGATCAGCATCGCCCAGCTGGGCAAAGACGCGGAGTTCGCGGCCATCGGGGCCATTGTAGCGGCCGATCTCGGAGCCGCGCATCGTATTGCTGATCGTGCCCGAGACGGCCGAGGGATTGACACCCATCTGACGCGCGCGGTCGCGATCGAGCACGATCTGCAGCTCCTGGCCGCCGCGCTCGGAGTCGGTATCGACGGAGAGCAGGCCAGGGATCAAGCGGAGGCGCCGAGCCGCTTCCTCGGCCAAGCCAAGGAGTGTGGTGGTGTCTTCGCCGTAGAGGCTGATCGAAATCATCGAATCCTGGGGGGCGCCGCCGGCGCCGCGCTGCAGGGAGCGGGCATTGATGCCGGGCGGGATAGGATACTTCTCCTTGATGTCGGCCTCGATCGCATTGCGATCCATCGGCGGGGTACGATAGCCGAGACTCTGCATCGTCGTATCCCACCAGGCGGCGATCCAATCCGCGCGGAGGGCGCGCGTGAGCCAACTGCGTTCCACATCCTTGAACTTGAGCTGGAGGCGACCGTAGTTGTAGCGGAAGCGAGCCTCGACGCGGGATACGTTATAACGCTCCTTCTGCGCCATCAGGAAGGTCTCGAACTTCCCGAAAAAGGCCTCGGCCTGCTCGATGGTACCGCCGCTGGGCAACTCAAAGTGCAGCGTCATGGAGGAGCTATTGTCGCCGCGCCCGATGCCGCCATAGCCGCGGCTGAGGTTATTCATCGGGTAGGAAATCGTGGCGAGCGTGAGGCCGACGATCAGGACGGCTTCGACGCGGTGGCGAAGCGTCCAGGCGAGCGCACGCACATAGCGATCGCGCAGCCAAAGGAAGGGCTTGAGCTCGTTGTGATGATGGCCGCGGGTGAGCCGCTGCGCCGCGAGCGGAATAAAGACGAGCGCGATGAAGAGGGAAGCGACCAACGAGACGATCACCGGCACGCCGATGCGGTACATCCAGAAGGACATTTCCCGCGCCCCGCCCATGAGGATAAGGGGGAGAAACACGATGATGTTGGTGCAGGTCGACATCACGACCGCCAGCCCCACCTCGCCAGCGCCGCCGATAGAGGCGGCCGTGGCATCCTCGCCCTCCTGCCGGCGGCGATAGATATTTTCCACGATGACGATCGCATTATCGACGACCATGCCCACGGCGAGGAGCAGGCCCATCATGGTCGCCATGTTGAGCGACCAACCCATGAAATAGAGGACGACGAGGGTACAGAGCAGCGACAGGGGAATCGACATCGTGAGGATGCCGGTCATGCGCGGAGCACGAAGGAAAAGGTAGATAATCAGCGCCGCAAAGAGCCCGCCCCACAGACCGGCCTCCTCGAGGTTGGCGATCGAGTTGCGCACATCCTTGCCCTGGTCGGCAAAGACCTCGAACTTGATACCGGTGAGCTGAGGCGACTGCGCGAGCTCGACGAGCGTGGCACGCACTTCGCGGCTGATGCGCTCGATATTGCCGGAGGACTCCCGCGTGACTTGGATGCCAATGGACGGCTGACCGTCGACGCGATAGACCCACTCGCGGCGCGGGAGGCGGAAGGAAACATTGGCGACATCGCTCAGCCGCAGACGGCGCTCGCGGTCGATGATCAGCGAGCCGATCTCCTCGACCGCCGTAAAGCGGCCGAGCGAGCGCACGTAGATTTTCTTGCCCGACTCGAAGACGTAGCCGCCGGAAAGGGAGAAATTCTGCGCGCGGAGCGAGGCGACCATCGCCGAGACATCGATGCGATGGCTGCGGATGCGCTCATCAAGCAGCTCCACCTGCACCTCGCGCGTCTGGATGCCCCAGATATCGACATTACCCACGCCCTCGACGCGCTGGAGGGCGGGCTTCACGTAGTGCTCGAGGCGATACGCGGCGTCGTCCATGCCCGGAGGGAGCTGGGCCACGAGGTTCATCATCGGCTCGCTGTTCTGGTCGTAGCGGCGGATGTAGATGCGATCGACATCGTCGGGCAGCGTGGGCTTCACCCGATCCATGCGATCGCTCAGGGCGGCGTAGGCGGTGCGAAGATTGGTGCCCGTCTGGAACTCCACGCGCACGTAGCAGAAGCCCGTGCTGGAGTAGCTGGAGACGCGCTTCACATCGGGCACGGTGCCGACGATATCCTCGACCTTGCGCGTGATCTTTTCCTCGATGTCGCGCGGCGAGGCGTTGGGGTAGGATACCTGGACATGGAGCTGCGTGCCCTCGTAGCCCTCGGGGTGCAGCGCGATGGGGATGCGGCTGTACGCGATGTAGCCGACGACCAGGATCGTGAGCAGAATCATCGCCACCGTCACCGGGCGGGTGACGGAGAAGCGGGGGATCGCTACGGTGAGAGGCTCGCGAGACATCGTTTACACACTCCAAATCTCAAAGGGGCAAAGGCCAAAGAAACTCCACTGTTCAATACTCATGACTTTGGGCATGTGCCGGGTATTGGGAATTATTTGGGATTTGGGCCTTTGGCGTTTGTGACTTCTCACTTCGCCATAGGCTGCGGGGCGGGCTCCGCGCCAGCTTCGCCTTCACCTTCAGGCGGGGGCACGGCGACCGGGCGATTGGAGGTGAACTGGTAGTAGAGCGTGGGGATCACCACGAGCGTGAGGATCGTGGCCGCCGAGAGGCCGACGATCACGGTGATCGCCATCGGCGTGCGGATCTCGGCGCCTTCGCCGATGCCCAAGGCCATCGGGATGAGGCCGACGATGGTGGTGAGCGCCGTCATGATGATCGGGCGCAGACGGGCGCGGCCGGCCTCCACGATCGCCTCGGTTTTATCGAGGCCGCGACCGCGCAGGGTGTTGATATAGTCGATGAGCACGATCGCGTTGTTGACGACGATGCCCACCAGGATGATGAGGCCCAGGAAGACCATGATCGTGACCGGGATGTTGGCCAGCCACAGCACCCAGACCACGCCGATCATGGCGAGCGGCACCGTCATCATGATCAGCAGCGGTTGCACGAGAGACTCGAACTGGCTGGCCATCACGATGTAGACGAGGAAGACGGCGAGGGCGAAAGCGAGGAGCAGGCTGTTGAGCGAGGTCTTCATCTCGGCATTCTGGCCGGCGAGCCCGTAGGAAAATCCGGGCGGGTAATTGATCGTCTCCATTGCGGTGACGATATCTTTGGAGACGGTGGCGAGGTCGGCGCCGCGGATATTACCGGTGATGAGGGCGGTGCGCTGCTGGTCGACACGGCGGATCTCGCTCGGGCCCTCATTGACGGTGAGCTCTGCGACCGCGGAGAGGGGGATGGCGACTGCGGCGCCGGGGTTGACCACGAGCCGGCGGAGTTCCTCGAGGCCGAGGCGATCCTCCTCGCGCAGGCGCACCACGATGTCGATCAACTGGTCTTCCTGCCGGAACTGCGTGGCGGCGCGGCCCTGCACCTTGTTGCGCACGAGATCGGCCACGTTGCGGAGCGTGAGGCCGTACTCGGCGAGACGGTCGCGATTGTAGACGACCTGGATCTCGGGATGGCCGGCCTGCAAGGTCGAGCGCACGTCGACGAGGCCTGGCACGGACGAAGCGAGGAGCGTCTCGGCCTCCCGGCTGAGGCGCTTGAGCGTGGCCAGATCGTGGCCGTGAATCTCCACCTCGATCGGGCTCTTGAAGCTGAAGAGCGCAGGATAGGAGACCTCCATCTTGACCTCGGGGAGATTGCGAAATTCGCCGCGGATGCGATCGATGAGCGCGGTCTCGGCCTCGGGCGGCAGGCCGGTCTTCATCCGCACGGTGAGCCGGGCGGTGTGCTCGCCGGCATCGATCGACGTGCTAGCGCTTTCCTCGGCGCCTACCGTGATCGCAGTGCGATCCACCTCCGCCTGCGCGCGCACATACTCATCGATGCGCTCAGCGACATCGCCGGTGCGCTCGAGTGGCGTGCCGATCGGGAGGGAGACATCGAGGTTGAACTCACCCTGGTGCACCTGCGGGATGAGGTCGCTGCCGAGGCGCGGCACCACGAAGAAGATGCTCGCCGCCAGCGCCGCGAACGCGCCGCCAAGCACCGCAAAGCGGTGGCGCAGCGTCGTATGGAGCAAACGGGGGTAGTTGTGCTGCATCCAGGTATTCGCGCGCTCGAACCAGCCGAGCCCGAGCACCGCGAGCGGGGCAAAGAGCAGCGCGATGAACCGCGCGAGGCCGATGAGCAACTGGACGAGCATGAGCGCCAGCGCCTGGCCGAGCGAACCCGCGAGCCGCAGCGCGATCTCGGCGCCCGCACGCAGCACGAGGAAGACAAACGCCGGCACCACGGGCACGAAGAGCAGCCAAAGCAGCCACCACGGCTGCGGGATGAACCAGTGCCAGATCCCCGTGAAAAAGGGCTTCGAAGGGGCGACCGTACCCGGAGGGAGCATGAAGGCGGGCGTAGTCGGCGGCACGGTCTGGCCAGAGCGATACAACAGAATGACGACGATCCCGATGGCGGGCACCACGCCCAGCAGAAACCAGCGCCAGGAACGTGCGAAGAACCACGAGACCAGGCTCGCCACGCTGGCCGAGAAACGCTGCGGCGCGCGGAAGGAGAGCATGCCCGGCCAGATGATGGCGCTCTTCAGCGGACCAAAATCGTCGCGGGCGAACCAGTCGTCGATGCCTCGCGCCAGCGAGCGCGTGGGCGGCAGCAGCGCCAGCAGGAAATCGCCCGCCAGCCAGACAGCCGCGAGCGCGCCCTTGAGCACGACGGCGACGAGGAAGAGCGCGCCCAGCACCGTGCGGCCGAGCGCGATGCCCAGCGTGCGGCCCGCGTGCACGAGCCGCGCGCCAAAGGCGATGCGATCCTTGTGCGCAAAGGCCGGGAAGCGGAGAAACGCGCCGCTGCGTACCTGAGCCATGATGCCCCCTGCGGCAACGCCGCCGCTCTGGCCGTCACCGGCAAAGCCGGCAGCCTTGGCGGAAAGCATCGGGATGAGGTAGAGGGCCGCGATCAGCGAAGCGATCTGCGAAAAGACAACCGCGAGCGCCATGTCGCCAAAGACCTGCCCGGCCACACCTTCGACAAACACGATGGGGAAAAACACCGCGACCGTCGTGAGCGTGGAAGCCACGACCGGCATCGCGACCTCGCTCGTGCCGCGCACGACCGCGGTCATCGGGTCGTCGCCTTCCTCACGACAGCGGAAGATACTTTCGAGGACGACGATCGCGTTATCCACGAGATTTCCGACGCCGAGCGCGAGGCCGCCAAGCGAGATGATATTGAGCGACACGCCCGCCATGTACATCGGCGCAAACGTGGCGAGGATCGAGATCGGGATGCAGAGGCTGACGATCAGCGTCTGCGTGACATTGCGGAGGAAGAGATAGAGGACCGCGATGGCGATGAGGCCGCCCTGCACGGCATTGTCGCGCACCTCGTCGATCGAGTTCTTGATAAAGACGGACTGGTCGGAAAGGAGCTGGATGGTCGAGCCCGGCGGCAGCTGATAGGAGAGGAAATCCGTCTGCTTGCGATGATCGATGAGCGCCTGGGCGGAGGTGCGCGAATCGCTGCCGGTGGCGAGCGAGAGGGGTCCCTGTTTCTTCTTCGACGAAGGCTCCTTGGCAGTGCCGCGGCCCTTGGGCGTGGGCGGGGGCGCTTTTTGCGCAGCGACGTAGGCCTGCTGCTCGGGAGTGCCGAAGATGGCCTCCTTCACCGCTTCGGCGACGACGAGCACATTGGCATCGGCCTCCTTGAAGATCTCAATCTCGACGCTCTCATGGCCATTGACGCGCGTGATGACCTGGCGGTCCTCGTGGTAGCGCGATACGGTCGCGATGTCGCGCAGGCGGATATCGACATTACCCTGCCGCGCCACGATCAGCGTGCCGATCTCCTCGATGGAGCGAAACTCATTGAGCGTGCGGATGAGGTACTCGGTCTGGCCCTCCCGAAGGTTGCCGCCCGACATGTTGACATTGCCCTGCTGGAGACGCGTGGCGATCTGGCCGATATCGAGCCGGAGGGTCGCGAGCTTGCTCTCATCGAGCGCGACGAGGAACTGCTCCTCGAGGCCGCCCTTGACCTGCACCGCAGCGACGCCCGGCAGGGCCTCGAGCTTGCGCTTCACTTCGTTATCCGCGAGGTGGCGGAGCTCGTACAGCGACTGCGGGCCAGCGAGGCCGAGGCGCAGGATGGGATCGAGCGAGGGATCGAAGTGAAGGAGCAGCGGCCGCTGCGCGCCATCCGGGAAGCGGATGCGATCGATCTTCTCGCGCACCTCCTGGGCGACGAGATCCATGTCGGTCTTCCACTGAAACTCGAGGATGACATCCGACTGGGCGGCCTTGGAGATGGAGCTGATCGAGACGAGCTTGGGGATGATGCCGAGCTGCTGCTCCAGCGGCCGGGAGATGACATTCTCCATCTCCTCGGGCGCGGTGCCGGGGTACGAGGTGCGGACAGTGAGCGTGGGGTAGCTCATGTCGGGCATGAGCGTGAGCGCGAGGCGCTGGTAAGAGACGAAGCCAAAAACGGCCACGGCAAACGTGACCATCAGGATCGCCACCGGACGGCGGACCACGAGCGCGTAGTGCGACGCGTCGATGCGGAAGCGGGAGCGGAAACTCATGAGGCGGCGGAGCGCAGGGTGCTTGGGCCGGCCGGCGCGCCTGGGAGCAAGCGCCCGACCTTCATGCTATTCACGACTTGCCGTCCTTGGGTGCGGCGGGCGCGGCGGCCTTGCCCGCATCGGCAGCAGCGGCGGCAGTCGTGACCGAGCGCACGAGCGAGCCATCCTTGAGACCCGCCTGGCCGAGCACGATCACCTCGGTGCCGACCTCGAACCCGGAAAGGGCCTCGATATTGTTGGGATCGTCGTAGCCGGCCGCGAGCTTGCGCTTCATGGCGCGCCCATTGGCGACGACGTAGACGTAGCGCTCGCCCCCCTCGAAGACCACCGCCCGCTTGGGCAGGAGGATGGCATCGGGACGGGTATCGGTGATGATGCGGACGCCCACAAAGAGGCCGGGAGGCAGCTCGTTGGGCTTGCTACCGCCGCGGACACCGACGGTGACCTTGAAGGTGCCACTCTTGGGATCGATGACGGGGCTGATGCGCTTTACCCAGCCCTGGAAGGTGCGATCCGGCAGAAACTCAGAGGTGACGACCGCAGGCTGATCCTCCTTCACGATGGGCAGATACCGGCCGGGCACAAAGACGCGCGCGACGAGATCATCAAGCTTCACCATGGAAAACAGCTTGGTGCCGGTGCTGACGCGCGCGCCCACCTGGGTTTCGCGCGCGGAGATGATGCCGGCAAAGGGAGCACGCACCGTGGCATAGGCGAGGCGGATCTTCGCGCGCTCCAGCCGGAGGCGGGCCTGCTCGAGCTGGTACTTCTGAGTCTCGTAATCCTGCTTGTTGAGGAGACTACGCTGGTAAAGGTCATCCGAGCGGGCGAAGTTGCGCTCGAGGTGCTGGAAATTGGCGGTGCTCTCCTCGACGTCGACCCGCAGTTCGCGATCCTCGATCTTCAAGAGTGGATCGCCCTCCTTCACGATACGGCCCTCTTCGACAAAGAGCGTTTCCACCTGCCCGCCCGTCTGAGGATAGAGATCGACGGCGGACTCGGTCTCCAGAGTGGAGTTGAACGGCAGAAACGACGAGATGGAGCCGCGCGTGACGGTGGCCGTCTCGACGGGCACCTGCTCGGCGGCCATCTGGCGCATCTTCTCTTTATCGGAGTCGCCGGAGCGCCTCGGGGCTCCTGAGGCGGCCTTATCCCCGCCAGGGGTGCCTGCCGGCGTCTTGGCGGCAGGCGTGGCACCGGCGGCCGGAGTAGTGGCGGCTGCCGGGGCGGCGGCTGTCTTTTGGGCAGGGGCCGCAGGCGCGGCGTCCCGATTGCAGCCTGAAACGAGCAGGCCGGCGAAGAGACTCAGACAAGACGCGGCAGCGGAAAGACGCGCGCGAAGACGGAAGAACACAGGGACCGAAGACACGGAAGGCAAAGGGGCTAAAGGGAGAGGCGCTGGGAAGTAAGGTTGTCCTTTAACCGCGTCGCCGCGTCAAAGGTTTCAGGTGGATTTTAGGAAAAATATAGGGGGAGACCGCGTGGGTGCCACGCAGCCTCCTCCGGCCGAGCGAGACGGCGCGGAGGGGCAGACGTTACCGCGATTTTTCGGTTCGTAGTCGTCACCTGGCTCACGGTGCGGGAAAAGCGGATAACCATGCGGTTACCAAGCAGCCGCGCTCCGAAGCGGCTGGGAAGGGGGCTTGCGCCGGGTGCCCCCGCCGGGCAGGCTGGCCGGATGGACGATGCGTTTTGGATCGCAGGCCTGAGAGCGGCAGGCGCCCTGCACGTTGTCGCGGTGGGGCTCGCCCTTCTCACGCCGATCCCGGCGGATTGGGATAAGAATCTCGCGCGGCTGACCGATGTGCACCGCCGCTTTGCCTTGGCCCAAAACGCCTTCATCGGCGCGACGACGCTCGCGGCGGGCGCGGTGAGCTTGGCCTTCGCCCCGGATCTGGCCGCCGGCACGAGGCTTGCCCGCGTGATCTGCGGCGCGATCGCGCTCTGGTGGGCTGCGCGGCTCCTGGTGCTCCCATGGCTGAAAGTATGGCCGGAGCTGCGCACACCGCTGCTAAAGGCAGGCTTTGTACTGCTTCATGCGCAGTGCGCCCTCTTTGCCGCGGCCTACGGATGGCTGGCACTGCGCTGAGTCCGAGGTTGAGCTTTCGGCCGCCCATCCGCCACAGTCCCGCCGCCTCATGCCTTCCAAACCCATTCCCGGCTCCACCGGCGAGGTGCTCACCACCCTGCCCTCCCCCTACCTCGCGCACCCGGCGACCGGACTCCTGTACCTCCCACGCTTCCTCGCCAAGTGCCGTTATGTGAAGGAGCACGGGGCGCTGCCGGCCAGCTATGCGAAGAACTACAAGCGAGGCATCGACCGCTTTCTCTCCCTGCACCTCGGGGTCGATCCTGCGGCCGTGGAAAAGATCGTGCACGAGTGCATCGATGCGGGGCTCGACGACGCCGAGCGCGACCGCCGGCTGCTCGCCCTCTTCCCCGCCGATGTGCGGGCCGCCAAATGGAATCGAGAGCTGGTGCAGAAGGGTATGACGGCGGCAGGCCGCGACTTCCTCCAGACAGCCCTGACGGCGATGGGCTGCGCCGACCGCATCGACGACATCAAGAGCGTGCCCGACTTGATCGACTTCGACGAGGGCCGGATCGAGTGACGGCATTGAAAAATCTCCGGAATCGATCTAACTAATGGGGCGAGACCGGTAAACTTTGCGCTTTTCCCGGCGGCTTCGTTTCGTTCCGATTTACCTTACGTCATGGTCAAAGGCCAGAAAGTCGTCTGTATCAACGACACCTTCACTCCCACCATCCGAGCGCTGTACAAGCAGCTCCCGGTGAAGGACACCATCTACACCATCCGCGAGGTCTTCCTCGGGCGGGAAAAGATCGTGAAGGGGGGCGATACCGCCACCGTAGGGCTGCTGCTCGAGGAGCTCACCAATCCCAAGGACCCGTTTCACCAAGGCGAGCAGGAGCTGGGCTTCACTTCGGAGCGCTTCGCGCCGCTCAACGAGCTGCCCGACGAGGAGGCCGAAGAGCTGCAGAGCATCGGCGCAGGGCAGTGGATTCCCGCCTCGGCGTGAGACCCCGGGGGCGCGTCGCGCCGGGATCCGCGCCCTCACCTAGCTCACTCGATCCGCAGGAGGACGTCGTGAAAATCGCTCGGGATCGCTTCGCGTCCGGCATCCGCCGGCACGCACACGAAGCGCA
Organism: uncultured Opitutus sp.; assembly: GCA_964480585.1. GTDB lineage: Bacteria > Verrucomicrobiota > Verrucomicrobiia > Opitutales > Opitutaceae > ER46. The sequence goes on from CAYZPV010000019.1 coordinate 56,706, forward strand.
GGCGGGTGGCTCCGGGGCGTAGCGCAAGCACGGAGATCGAGAGGACCTCGCCCGCAGTCTTGGCAGGGATGGCCTCATTGAGCACATGCACAAACCGCGTATCCGCCTGCACGACTCTCCACACCGATCCAGCAGCGCAGGGCGGGAAGGATATTTTCACTGTATTGGCCACCTTGGCGCCATGCTGCGTACGCTTCTCCCCGGCACTCAGGGTGACTGGGGCCTCGCCCTTAGGCACGAGTTTGCCTTCGCTACTGGCACAACCGGCGGCGAAGAGGGCAACCGCCGACCCAAAAACAAGATACGCTAATCGAAGCATGGCGCGGCCATAATGAGGAAATTCCCTCAAAAAACAACCCTCCGCCAGCGCCCGGGCATACGCACCTATGCGCATGGACGCCGGCCAAGGGCTACTCCGGAACCAAATCCGGCACCACAGGCCGGCCGATATCGCGGCGGATCGACTCGAGGTTTTCCCGGATAAGCGCGCCCATCGACTCGCACTTCAGGTAGTCCTGCCGCTGGTAATGCTCAGCAAGGCCCGCGCGCAGCGAGTGCACCTGGGCCTTGGTGGAGATGCGATCGTGCGTCATCGCGTGCAGCAGCAGCCCCAGGCGCTCAGCAGCGAGCGAGGCGCGCTGCAGGATGAGCGTCTGCTCTTCGCGCTGGTATTGCCGGGCGGTCTCGATCCGCAGGTGGCGCATGCAGAAGCGCACGAGCGGGGTGTTGTCCTTGAAAAACTGGGGCAGGTAAAAATTCTTCCGCCCATCGTAGCTCTGCTGATCGAAGTCCATCGCGCGGATGCGGATCTGCGCTTCCTCGAAATCGGGCGTGACGACGAAGACGAAGTTGTACGAGCGCATGTCGCCCAGCAGGCGCACGAAGCAGCGCTCGTTGAACTTTACGAGCTCCTTGGCCACGCGGATGGCCTTTAGCTCGGGCCGCTGCCCGAGCCACTTGTCGATGAAGATATCGCCCGGGATGCCCGCGACGTGCTCTTCGACGAGGGTATTGCCATGGGTGAGGAAATTGAGGCGGTTGGGCGAGAGGAGGTGCTCCAGCTCGAGTCCGTACACGCGCGACGCATCGGCACGCTTGATGTAGAAGTAGTCTTGGTTGTCGTTGTAGGCGTTTACGATGCGGATGCGGAAGGGCATCGAGTTGCCGAAGGTGCAGAAATCCACGCGGTCGACGTAGAGGTGGCTCACGACCGAGAAGTCGCCGTCGACCTTGAGCCACGCGTAGACCTCCTTGAGAGCCTGGTTGAGCGCGGTCATCTCGCTCGCCTCGTAAATCACGGTGTCCCAGAGCGTGGGCTTGCCCTTCTCGTCGACGAGCGGGATCACTTCGTGAAACCCTCGCAGCCGGTCGTACGTCACCGGCAGCTCGCGCTCCCGCCGGTAGCGCCGCAGGTACTCACGCAGGTCGTCGCCGACGGGGAAGCTCGGCTTGCGCTGGGTGGGCTGCGGCGTGGTCGTATCGGCCATACGGGCATGAAGGCCCGCGCGCGCCCGCGAAGCAATCCCCGGCAGAGCATTGCGCCAATGGGCGAAAAGCGTTTGCTTCGAGGGATGAACCGCCCCGCCACCCTGCGCCTCGTTTGCGCGCTGCTTGCTGCGATGTGTGCAGCGAGTACGAGCGGTGCAGCAGTGGAGGCGGCGAAGACAGAGGCTGTTGAGATAGTGGTGACAGCGCCTCCGGCCTTCGACGAGCAGGAGCTTTCCCGCGCGCTGCTGGCGGAGACCAATCGCGTGCGAAAGCTCCACTACCGCCGCTCACTACGCTCGCGCGACGAGTTGCAGGCCGCCGCGGTCGATCAATCCGCGTTCATGGCGCTGCGCCTCGAAGCGCAGCACGGCTCGCTCCTCGCCGGGCAGGCCGACGTGCGCGAGCGCGTGCGCCGCCACGGGTTATTCGATGCGGTGGTGGCGGAAAACGTCGTCGCGACTCCCCTGCCCGCCGACGCGGCAACACTCACAGCGCAGGAAGTGGCCGCGATGCTGGTCGCGCAGTGGATGGACTCACCCGGCCACCGCGCGACTCTGCTGGATGCGCGGCTCACGCACTTCGGCGGGGCGGTGCGCTTCGTGCGCTTCGGCAAGCGGTGGACTGCGTATGGCACGCAGGTTTTCCAGATCGCGCCGCCGAGGTTCGGGCATTTTCGAGGGGCATAAAGCAGGGGGCGGAGACCCGCCCTACCTCAAATCGAGTACCTTGCCTTCACGTCCTCCGGGATCGGCGTGCCGCGGCCGGTGGCGAGGGTGACGAGCGTGTAGTCGCAGTAGCCGTCGCACACGCGTTTGCGAAGCGGCAGCTTTTCGATCTCGAAGGCCACGCGGCAGCCTGTCTCCGCCATGCTCTCGACCCAGCAGCGCACGACCATCCGGTCGCCCCAGCCGAGGGGGCGCTTGTACTGGATGTGGGCAGCGCTCATGAACCAGCCGAGCCCACGATCGGCAAAGGCCTGCATGCCCATGCCGTAATGGCGCTCCATCTGCTCGAATCGCGCGGCGAGCACGTAGTCGAGGTAGCGCGTGCTGTGCACGTGCTGGTACAGGTCGATGTCGTCCGGTCGTACGGCCAGCTCGGTTTCGAATTTGGTGAAGCCGCTCATCCGAGGAGATGATCGAGCAGGCGGCGATCGCGCTTGGTGGGGCGGCCGCTGCCTTTTTCGCGAGCGAGGATCTGCTGCACGGAGTGCTCGCGGCCCTTGGCGAGCTCCTCGGGCGGCGTAAGATCGGTGCAGAAGGTGGCGACGATCTTGGGGCCCACGCGGGAGCGCGGCACGCCCTCGACGCGCAGCCTGCGCAGCACGAGGCCTTGGCGCACGGTCACGCACTCCCCTACGCGCACGTCGCGCGCAGGCTTGGCGGGGTGCTCGTTGACCTCGACGCTGCCGGCGCGGCACGCATCGGTGGCTAGACTGCGGGTGCGAAAGATGCGCACCGACCACAGCCATTTATCGAGCCGGCCGGCATCCGAGCTGGCGCCGGGGGCGGCGGGTACGGGAGGAGTCTTCAACGCGGTCTAAAAACAAAAACGGCCGCGGGTCTTGTCAAACCCGCGACCGGAGAAGGAGCGGCGCAGCGCGCGTCAAATTAAGAGCTGGCCTGTTTCTTGGGCTTCGGAAACTCGTCGCGCAGCCAGTCGTCGAGGAGCGCCTTTTCGTGGCGCACGGGGTCGTCGCGGAAGCCCATGTGGATCTTATGGAGGAAGGCCAGATCGCGGAGCTCGCGCTTGCCCTCCTTGACGACCTTGCCGGTCGCGTCGGTGAGCTGAAACGTGAGGACGACACGGGGCGGATAGATATCCTTCACGATGCGGATATCGGAGAAGCGCGGGCCGCGCCACGGCTCGAAGTCGCCAGCCATATCGATATCGGTGAAGGTGACAGTGAGCTTGTAGCCCTCGGGCACGAGGGGGCGGCCCTTCTCGATGAGGTGCTCGCGGAGGCTATCGAGGTAGGTGGTGCGCTCGTAGTCGCCCATCTCGCTATCGCGCACATCGGTGAACTTGGCCGGGTCCTGAAAGTTTACCGCCACGCGTACTTCGCCGGACTTCTGGTTGACGGCCCAAGCGGGGCTCGCCGCGACCGCCAGCCCGAGGAGAGCCAGGAGGGTCTTGAAAGAGCTGGGAGTTTTCATGATATAAGGGTGTGACGAACGGCGGGGAAGGAAGTTCCCGTCTTGCAGATAGGCTACGAATATACGGGTAAATTCCAAGCCCTCAGCGCATTTCCTGCCGTGGGGCGTTTCTGCTATCCCGAATCTTTCCTTTTGGCGAAATCCGGTCTAAGTAAGGAACTCCCTCATGTTTGCCAATCTGCTCCAACTCATCGCCGGCCGACCGCCACCGCCCGAGGTGGCGCGCGAGGCGTTTGTGGAGAGCGTGCAGGTAGGCTCACGGGCCAAGGAGCGGCGCAATGCGCGCACGGAGCGCTTCATGCTGGTATGCTGGCTACTGATCGCGGTGAAGCACGTCCTGATCATCTGGGCCTGCAATCGCTACCCGGTGCCTTACCACCAGCTCTGGATCAACCTGCCCACGTGGGTGCTCGGAGCGCTGGCGACGGGGATCTACTTTGCCCAGACGCGGCGCAAGCCGCCGGGGCGGGGGTAAAGTACGTTTTATGATTCGCGACTTACGATTTGAGCGGAGGTAAGATGGAGTTCTCTGTGGTGCTGCCTTCGCAAATCGTAAATCTTTCATCGTAAATGCCACACGTCCCTGGTCTGCGCAGTCCCTACGCCAAAGTCGGTCGCCTCGTCTATTTCGGCCGGATGATCGACAAGATCCGCCTGCAGGCAGCGGGCACGCTCCCAGCCGACTATGTGGCGAATCTGGGCAAAGGCTTCGACGGGCGGTGCCTCGCGTTTCTCCGCATCGAGTACGAGCCGCTGCGGGCACGCACGCTCGCAGGTGATCTCACCGACGCGCAGCTCCTCGCCTGGGCCGAGGAAAAGGGCGGCGTGCGCTCCGACGAGGAGTGCGAGGTGTGGAACGGCTTCATGATGAAGCGTGGCTGGCGCGATACGGGCGCCGAGGTGCTGGCGCGGCGTATCCGCGAGAGCGCGCTCGAGGGCAAGCCAATCACCACGATGTTTGACTACCTCGACTTTGACGAGGGGCGAGACTCGGTGGCCGCGCGCGCCTGGGAGCTGCGCGACCCTCTCGTGGTGCTGCTGATGGGGGTAGCCGGCAGCGGCAAGACCACCGTGGGCCTGCAACTCGCCAAGGAGCTGGGCTGGAGCTTCCGCGATGCCGACGACTTTCATCCCCCGGAGAATGTCGCCAAGATGAGCGCCGGCATGCCGCTCGATGATGCCGACCGCGCCCCGTGGCTGGCCGCCATCCGCAAGTACATCATGGATGCACTCGCGCGCGGCGAATCGGCCGTGGTGACGTGCTCCGCACTGAAAAAGGTCTATCGCGATGCAGCGATCCCCGATCGCGGTCGGGTGAAGCTGGTGCACCTGGCGGGCGATTTCGAGGTGATCCTGCGCCGCATGCAGGCGCGCACGGATCATTTCATGAAGCCGCAGATGCTCCAATCGCAATTCGCCACGCTGGAGGCGCCGAGCGATGCCCTCACGGTCGACATCACCCGCTCTCCCGGCGAAATCGTGGCCGAGATCCGGCGGAACCTCTCGCTGTAAGCCCCCTCTCTCCGACGCATGAATCCCGAGGCCGCCAAACGTCTGCGCCTGCTCGCGAGCGCGCTGAGCATCATCATCGTGGGCATCATCGCAGCCTTCGGCTGGTTCTACCTGCGCATCCGGGCGAGCCTGCCGGAACTGGATGGCTCGAAGGCGGGGCTCGGTGTCTCCGCGCCGGTCAAGATCGAGCGCGATGCAGCCGGCGTGCCCACCATCCGCGGCGAGACGCGCATCGACGTGGCTCGCGGCCTGGGCTGGGTGCATGGCCAGGATCGCTTTTTCCAGATGGACCTTCTCCGGCGCAATGCGGCCGGCGAGCTCTCGGAGCTTTTTGGCGCGCGGGCACTGAATCGGGATCGTGCGCACCGCCTCCACGGCTTTCGCGCCCTCGCGGGCAGAGTCTTTGCCGCCCTGCCCGCGGAGCATCGGGCGCTCGTCGAGGCCTACACGGCGGGTGTAAATGCCGGCCTGAATTCGCTGGGCGCACCCCCCTTCGAATATCTCGTGCTGCGCGAAGTGCCTCAGCCTTGGCGGCCGGAGGAGGTCTTCCTCGTCTCGTACGCGATGGCCATCGACCTCCAGGACGAAGCCGGCAGCTACGAGCGCTCGCTGATGACCGTGCGCAGCGAGCTCGGGCGGGATGTCGCCGCCTTTTTCGCACCGTTGATCACGCCCAACGATGCCGCCCTCGATGGGAGCTCGGCTGCCCTCTCCACCCTACCCCCGCGCAATCTGATCGATCTGCGAGCGCGCAAGACGGCTGCTACCGGCGCAGCCCCAGCGGATGGCTACGCGGCCGCAGACACCTTCCCCTTTCCCGCGCGCGACCTGGAAAACGCCGTCGGCTCCAATGCCTTTGCGCTCGCGGGCAGGCATACCGCCACGGGCGCGGCCCTCGTGGCCAACGACACCCACCTCAGTCTCGGCGTGCCCAATAGCTGGTATCGCGCGGTGCTGGTGTGGGGCGACCATCGCGTCGTCGGCATGACGATGCCTGGCGCGCCGCTCATCGTCGCCGGGAGCAACGGCCACGTGGCCTGGGGGCTCACCAATTCGTACATCGACACGCTGGACCTCGTCGATGTCTCAGTCGACAGCATCTCCAAGCAGCTCTACCGCGTACCCGGTCGCGAAGAGATGCTCCAAATCGAGAAGCGCACGGAGATCATCCGCGTGAAGGGGCACGAGCCCGTCACCTTCGAGTACAAGGCCACGGTGTGGGGCCCGCTCCTCGAGACCGACGAGCTGCAGCGTCCGCTCGCGATCCGCTGGGTGGCGCACGACCTCGCCGCCACGAATCTGGAGCACATCGGGATGGAGACCGCGCGCACCACGGCAGAGGCCGTCGCGGTAGCGCATCGCTCCGGCGTGCCCGCGCTGAATATCCTCATCGGCGACCGCGCGGGCGACATCGCATGGACGATAGCTGGCAAGGTGCCGAAGCGCGTCGGCTACGATGGACGTTTTCCGGTCGCCTGGACATTTGGGGATCGCCGCTGGGAGGGGCACCTACCCGCCGCCGAGGTGCCCGTCTTTCGCACGGGCGACGGCACGCTCCCGGGCAAGCTTTGGTCGGGCAACCAGCGGATGGTCGGCGGAGAAGCTCTCGCCAAGCTCGGCGACGGCGCCTACTCCCGCCCGGCGCGGGCCGCGCAAATCCGCGACCTCCTCGCGAAGGTGGAAAACGCGACTCCGAAAGATCTCCTCGCCGTGCAGCTCGACGATCGCGCGCTCTTCCTCGAGCCTTGGCACAAGCTCCTCATGGCCACGCTCACCCCTGCCGCGACGGCCGACAACAAGGCCCGTGCGGCGCTCCGCTCCTACGCGGAGAAGTGGGAAGGCCGCGCCGCCACCGATGCCATCAGCTACCGCCTCGTGCGGCAGTTTCGCATCGCAGTGGTCTCGCGCGTCTTCGTGCCGCTCTTCGCGCCGTGCAAGGATGCGCTGGCGACCTTCGACTGGCGGGAGTTTCTTTACGAGGCTCCGCTCTGGAAGCTCCTCGAGGAGCGCCCCATGCATCTCCTCCCCCAGCCCTTCACAAGCTGGGATGAGCTGCTGCTCGCCGCGTGCGACGATGTGATCAAGCTCACGGACCAGCAGCGCATCGCGATGCCCAAGGCCAACTGGGGCTGGCAAAACACCGTGCGCATCCGCCACCCCTTCAGCCACTCGTACCCCTGGCTGTCCCGCTGGCTCGACATGCCCGCCACTCCGCAACCTGGCGGCGACGACATGCCGCGCGTGCAGACGCCCACGCATGGGGCAAGCGAGCGCTTCGTCGTCTCGCCCGGCCGCGAAGAAGAGGGTATTTTCCACATGCCCGGCGGGCAGAGCGGCCACCCCCTCTCACCGTACTATCGCGCCGGCCACGAGGCCTGGGCTCGCGGCGAGCCCACGCCCTTCCTGCCCGGCAAGACGCAGCACACGTTTACACTCCTGCCATAGACGCAGGAGTATCCCGCCGCCTGCGGCGAAAATTCGGAGAGGATCGGAGCGCTTACTTCTTCGCCTCGGGCGCCACCGGAGCGGCGGCCGCCGCCGGCGCGGGGGCGGGGGCGGGCTGCCAGAAGTAGCGGCCGCGGCGATTGTGATCCCAACGAATGAGGATGGCGACCCCCACGATCACCAGTACGATGACGATGGTGATAAACTGCCGGCGCTGCTTCGCCGCTTCCTTGTCCTCATACGGATCTTCGAGGGAACGCTGCGCATTGGCTGGGAGCGCAGCGACATCGGTGAGCGCGGTGCCAAAGGGGATATTGATCTTCACGCGGCCATTGATCGCCCAGCCATTGCCCTCGAGGATCGGGCCGATGGTGCGCTGGCGGAGCTTGAGCCACGCGATGATCATCGAGGGACCGGAGATCACAAGCATCATGCCAAGAATCAGGAGCGGGTACTGCCAGAACTTCAGCTCGAAAATATGGCCGAGGATCAGCGTCAGCGCGCTGATGGCGCCGGTGATGGCGACGCCGATGGCGGCGACGGCGCCTACATCGACTTTCTTGGGCGCACCGGGCGGGGTGGCAGCGACGGGAGCCTTGTCGGCATTGGCAGTCTTTTCAGCGGCTCCGGCGAGCTTGGCATTGGCGGCGGCATCGGCGGCGGCGGCGCGCTTGGCCACCTGCTCCTCGATCATCCGGAGGAATTTCTTGTACGGCGACCAGAAGGCCTGGCGGATGCTGATGGGATTATCGACGATGCTGGTGATGACGGCATCCCAGTCCCGGCCCTGGCGGTCGTAGAAGACGCCCCGCCGGCCGACAAAGAGGTAGTCGCTATCGCCCTGCGTGATGCACGCCGCGATATTCATAGCGGGGCTGCCGGCGCGGCTCAGTGCGCAATACGCGATGTAGGCCTTGCTCATCGCGGCGAGGGGATTGGGCCCATCGACGCGCACGCACAGCTCGGTGCAGCGATTGTCGAGGAAGAGGTGGCCGGCCTGGAACACCGCGAGGCGCTCCGGCGAATAAAAGTCGGCGAAATTGATGAAGTTGTGCAGCAGCGTGCGAAGATCGCGGGTGAGGCGCACAAGCTTCACGACATCGCTCATCGCCTTGAACTCAGGCTCCAGGGCCTTGTCGCGAGCGAGGAGTTCATTGAGCGCCGCGCGCGCAGGGCTGGCGAGGAGCGCGCGCGCGCGGGCGAGGCCGAGCTTTTCCACCACCGAGCCGGCCTTGGTGCCGAGCCAGGTCTCGTACGGCGCGAGGCGGGCATTGATCGCACGCCACTCCTCCTCGGTGATCGCGGTCTTGTCGCCGCTGAGGATCGCGGCGACGGCGGTCGCGCGGAAAGCGGCGAGTGCATCGGCCCAGGCGGGATTGACCGCCGCGACGAGCGGCAGCGGCTTGCCGGGCTCGATGCGGGCGAGAGGGAAGCTGGCGACCTCGGCCGTGGTGATCGCGAGATCCTTGGCGGCAATGGCGAGATACTCGCTCTCGGAGCGATTGAGCGCCGCCGTGGCCCGCGAGTCGAAGGCGGCGAGCCGGCAGCGCGAGAAGTAGTCGTCGATCTTGGCTCGGACGGCCTTGAGGGCGGAGACCGCGGCGTCGGTCTTGTCGCCGAGCACGGCCACCTCGGCCGTCGCGCTCTTCTCGACCCAGGCGACGTAGGCCTCCAATTCCTTGAAAAAGGTCTCCACTTGGGCAGCAGTCACCCCATCGGAGCCGGTACGATCCTTGGTGGCGCCCACGGTGGCGGCGATATCCTTGATGAGCGCCTGGGTCTCGGCGTCGGTGGTGGCATCGGGCGGGATCACGCCGTCGCCATTGATCGGCGTGGCGGCAAAGATCTTCGCGGTATCGCTGGCTTCCGTGACAGAGAGGGAGGCCGTGCCGACATCGCCACCGGGCACGACCTTGCCGAGATTGAGGAGAATTTGCCGGGCCGAGGAGAGGAGCACTTTGCCATCGGCGGTGGTATCGAGGATGGCGGAGAGCGGGAGCGCATCCTCGCCCTTGAGGAGCACCGCGGGGTCCTTCAGCCGGGCGCAGGCCCAGTCGACGGCGGCGATCAGCTCGGGCACGCGGATGCGGCCATCCTTGTCGGCGTCGATGAGCGTCAGGGTGTTTTCATCGAGTTCGAGGCCCTTGACCGGGCAGCTCAGTGCGACCCAGAGCTTCTGATCGAGGTGGATGAGCGCACGGAGATCCTCCGCCGTGTGGAGGACGACCTGGTCGAGTCCGCCCGTGCGGAAGAACTTCCAGACATGCGGGGAGGCGGGAGCCGTTTTGCCGATCATGGGCCGAGGTTGGGGGAAGGCTCGCGCGGAGGCAAGTCATCGGCCGTGAGTGATTTCGCTGATTTCGCGCATTGCTCTTTTTTTGACTCGGGGCGGGCTTGGGCTAAGGCCTAGGCCATGAAAATCCGGTCATTTCTCGTCTGGTTTGTGGCGCTGGCCTGGGTGGGAAGCATCGCGGGAGCGGAGCGGCGGCCCATCACGCCGCACGATCTCTGGGCCATGAAGCGCCTCGGCTCGCCCACGCTCTCCCCTGATGGCAGCAAGGCCGTCTTCACCGTGCAGGAGTGGTCGATCGAGAAGAACAAGAGCACGACCAATCTCTGGCTGATCGACGTCGCGGGCGGCGAGCCGCGCCGACTCACGCGCGCGGAGACCTCGGACGGGAGCCCCGCGTGGAGCCCCGACGGCAAGCGGATCGCTTTCACCTCGAAGCGCGGCGACGATGAAAATGCCGCGCTCTACATCATCGCAGTCGACGGTGGCGAAGCGGAGAAGATCCTCGAGCTCCCCTACGCGCTCTCGGTCCCGCGCTGGCTCCCCGATGGCAAGGCGGTGCTCGCGATGACGACGACGATCCCCCTCCCGGGCGGTGCGCTGAAACAGGAGGACACCGCCGCCCTGAAGAAGGAGATCAAGCGCCGCAAGGAGACCAAGATGACCGCCAAGGTCACCGAGGATCGGCAGTATCGCTGGTTCGACCGCTGGCTCACCGACCGCCTCGCGAGCCGCCTGCTCAAGATCGATGTGACGGCCAAGACCTTTGTCGATCTCACGCCGAAATCCACGCGCCTCTTCGCGATGTCGGGCGACTACAGCTACGACGTCTCCCCCGACGGCAAATGGGCGGTCGTGACGATGAACTCCACGCCCCCGCCCTACCGCACCGACCTCAACTCAGACCTCTACCTCGTCGCCACCGACGGCTCCGGCGAGCCAAGAAACCTCACGAGCGACAACGCGGGCGCCGACAGCCGGCCCACGTTTTCCCCCGACGGAAAATCCATCTACTACGCCCGCACCGAGACCTCGATCCATAACGGCGAATTCAGCAAAGTCTGGCGCCACGACCTCGCCAGCGGCAGCAACACGGCGCTGACCGAGGCGCTCGACTACGATCTCGGCGAGGTGAAGGTCTCCGCCGACGGCAAGACACTCTGGGCCACCGTGGAAGAGCGGGGCCTGGTGCCCGTCTGCAAGATCAACGCAGACGGCACCGGTTTCGCCCCCGTGTACAAGGAGGGCACCTCCTCGAGCCTCGATATCGCGGGCGGCAGCATCATCTTTCTCAACGACACCACGAGCCGGCCTGCCGAACTCTTCGCGCTCGATGCCGCCACCGGCAAGGCCCGGCAGCTCACGCGCTTCAACGATGCCGAGCTCGCCAAGCTCGAACTCGGCAAGGTCGAGAGCTACTGGTTCACCGGGGCCAACGGCGAGCAGGTCCACGGCTGGCTCGTGTATCCGCCAAAGTATGACGCCGCCAAGCGCTACCCGCTGGTGCAGCTCATGCACGGCGGCCCGCACACGATGAATCGCGACAGCTTCAGCTATCGCTGGAACACGCACGTGCTCGCCGCGCCCGGCTACATCGTCACGTGGGTGAACCGCCACGGCTCGACCGGCTTTGGGGAGAAATTTTCCCAAAGCATCATCAATCAGTGGGGCGACATGCCGTTCGAGGACATCATGAAGAGCACGGATTTCCTCCTGCAGAAGCTGCCCAACATCGACGCCACCAAGCTAGCCGCCGCAGGCGCAAGCTACGGCGGCTATATGGCGGCGTGGGTCGCGGGCCATACGGACCGCTTCCAGTGCATCATCAACCACGCCGGCGTAAACAGCTCCTACGCCCAGTACGCCACCGATGCGCCGCACGGCTTCCCGCAGGTGATGGGCGGCACGCCCTGGGGCAACATCGAGGGCCTGCAGAAGCAGAACCCGATGTACTACGCGAAGAACTTCAAGACCCCAATGCTCATCCTCCACGGCGAGCTGGACTACCGCGTGCCCTACGGCAACGGCCTCGAGCTCTACGGCGTGCTCCAGGCGATGGGCGTGCCCTCGCGCCTCGTCGTCTACCCCAACGAAAACCACTGGATCCTCACCCCGCAAAACGCGATCTACTGGCACTGGGAGATGCAGAGCTGGCTCTCCCGCCACATCGGGGGCAAACCCGTGCTCAAGAAGCCGGTCTTCGACGCCGCCGGGAAGGAAGTGGAGGAGTTTGTCAGCGAGCCGGCGAAGTAAAACCGATGGAATGAAACTGCGGCATCCTACGCGATGCGACGAGGAGGCCAGCTTGACCTCCGGACGCTCGATAAGGATGCGCGCGGAGAACTCGCGCCAACAGACCACGCCGCGGCGCTTACCGGAAGCGCCGTCGGCGAGTAGAGGCTCTTCATCGACGAGGCCGACTAGGCCGACCTCATGCAGTTGGAGGCAGAGCAGCGGGGCGAGGGGGCGCGCAGAGTTCACGCGTGGAACGCCGACGCACAAAGCTGAATCCAGCGCAACGGCGACGGCATCGAGCCCCCACGGCTCGCGACCTCCGGCGCGGCCACCTGAGCCACATACCGCTCGTAGGCCGCATCACACTGCGTGCAGTGCTCTCGGACGATATCGACGCGATAGAATTCACTTTTCTCCCGCTGGATACCCTCGCCGAACGTGTTTGGAAACTCCCCCGCTTTTTCGCGAGAGCCATGAGCAGGTATAGGTTCGGCCGCGCGCAGCCGGTCATTTCGGGCAGCATGCGATATCCCAGCGTCTCGACCAACGGCGCACGGTGGCCCGCCTGTCCGCAAGGTTACCTGGCCTCGACGCCTCGTCGAGTTCAAGCCGCCACCACCGCATGGCGGTCTTGAACTCATCCCCGGCCCCGCTTGCGAAGGGCGCCTAGTTGTTGACCTCGTAGACTTCGACGATGGCCACGCCACTGCCGCCATCGACTCCACTCACCTGCGCCGTGTAGGCACCGGGCGGGAGTGTGACGAGCAGGGCCGCATCGCGGCTGCCGGGCGCGATGGCAAACGCGCCCACACTGCTCGCCGCCGAACTCACCAGCGAGGCGTTTGCAGACTGGCCCCAATCGTCGTTTTCATGGAGCATGGTGTCGCCCCGGAAGATGCGCAGGCGCGGATTGGCCAGGGTGCCGGTGACGCCGAAAACCCCCAGCCCGGGCCCGACGGCACGCACAAGGACGGTCTTGGGCGAATTGCCCTGGATGACGATGCCCGGGATCAGGATATTGGCGCCGGTGCCGACCTGCGCCCGCGCGGCGATATTGATGAGGCGGCTATTGTTGCCCTGCTCCGGCACGTCGTAGACCTCGACCAAGGCCACGCCCGTCGCATCTCCCACGCCCGTGGTCTTCACCGTGTAGGCGCCCGGCTGCAGCGTGACGAGCGCGGCGGCATCCCGGCTGCCGGCGGCGAAGGCAAAAGCCCCCACCGTAGCTGCGGTCGACGCGATCGCCGCGCTGTTGGCAGAGGAGCCCCAGTTATCGTTGGTGGCGACGACGGTGCTGGAAGCATTGAGCAGCTCCATCGCCGGGTCGCTGAGCGTGCCCTCGACTCCGAAGCCCGCGAGCGCAGGGCCGGCAGCGCGAATGAGCAGCCGCTTGGGCTGCGTGCCGCCGATCACGAAGCCCGGGATGAGAATCTGATCGCCCTGCCCCACCAAGGCGCGCGCCGCGAGATTGACGAGTCGCGTGGGCGTGCCGACGAAGTCCGTGCTCAACACATTGAAGCCCGCATCGACGACGCTGACCACCGTCGTGCCGGATTGCTGGGTGATCACAGCCAGCCGTTGCGACGGCAGCTCCCACATGCGGACGAAGCGGCCGGGGATGGTGCGATTGGCATCCTCGGCGTAGTTGTTGCCGCCCCAGCGCTGGAGGAGCACGCCCGCGCCCACCGAGCGCGCCGTGTAGGGAGTGCGGCCGAGCCACACGGCGTCGGCGATCGAGTTCGGGAGCGCGTTACTCGCGACGAAGCTCACCGCATCGTAGAAGCGCCCGCTGCCCGTGAGCAGCGTGGAGCCATCGGGCGAGAGCCGGTAAGGATCCCGCACGGAGTTGTCACTCATGTAGCGGCTGGTGCCGTTGGCCAGAGTGCCATCGGCCCGCATATCCATCACATAGGAATAAGAGCTGGAAGGTGTGAAGAAATACGCCCGGTTGAGGGCGGAGCTCCACACCACCTGGGTGCCCAGGGACGACGTCGAGCGCCATAGCACGGCCCCCGTCGAATAGCTGATCGACCAGGTCATCTCACTCGGCGCCATCGACAACAGCGAATAGGGCGTCGCCACGATATTGGCGACTCCGCGCGGCGCAGTCGAAAACGGCTGCTCCCGGGTGTTGGCACCGTCGAGCGCCACCTGAAGCACGCGCCCCTCATCGTAGGCGAGATAGAGCCGCTGAGAGTCATCCGCGTAGGCGATCGCATTTGGCCAGCCTTGCAGCGGTATGGGGGCGAGGAACCGCCGTTCAGCCGTAGACCAGCGAAACACCTGCTGGAGTTCCTTGCTGTAAAGGATGAGTACGCCGCCGCGATCGACGAGCGTGGCCGTGGGGTTGAAGCTCACCGTCGCGCCATCCAGCGGCGCCGCGATCCTGGGCGACAGCGCGGGGGTGATCGACGCCTTGCTCACCGAGATCCCGCCGCCCGGGGCGGGCGGAGCAAAGGAATACACGGTATCTCCCGACGTAGCGATCTTTCGAGCGGTCGCGAGGCCGCCGGAAACTCGCCCCACCTCCAGGCCAGCGGCATCATGATAGTAGAGCGAGCCGCCGCGCAGGGCGACGTGGCCGCCATCGGAGCGGAAAACAAGATCGTCGAAAGTGACGCCACCGGTCGTATACGTCAGATCCGACAGGCGGAACCTCAGGCCCGCGCCATCGATCACCGTCGCATTGTCTGGCGCGAGGTACAAGCTGCTAGCGGGGTAACCACTGGAGATATATTGCGGAAACGAAGCCGATGCGGGCAGCACCCCCTCGGCGCTCACCGGAAGCCGCATCAGCCCGTAATATTGGGACCGGGCAAACACCGCCTCCGCTGCCGGCACGCTCACCAGCGCTTCGAAGGGATACGGCAGAGAGTAATCCCGCCGCGAAACGACCACGCCATCCGAGAGCCGGATCGATGCGAGGCTCGCCGAGCCGCCATGGGAGGCGATCAGATACCCCCGGTGAACCACGAGACGCCGGATGGGCGTCGAAAGCGCGGAGCCCATGGCGGTCTCGCCCGAACCATCCAGATTATACCGGTAAATCGAGCTGCCGCTGCCGATGTAGAGGCCGCCCGAGTCCACCGCGAGCACCTGGGGCGCGCGTGGCAATTGCAGCGTGCCGAGCCATGTCTCGCTCGGCAGATGATAGCGCTCCACCCGGGCTGGATTGGAAAACGCAAAGTAGACGATATCTCCGCTCCTCTCGGCTCCTATCCACGACCCCGTCGGCGGCGTGCTCGATTGTCTCAGATGGAGGCGCTTGGTGAGGCTGGTTGTCGTGCCTCCAGAGTTGCTGACGACGACGAAATAGTCGCCGGCATCATCCGGCGCTGTCGTCCGCAGGCCCAGCGACGAAGAGGTGGCGCCCGCGATCGGCTGGCCATCCTTGTACCACTGCAGCGTGACGCCACTGCCATAGTAGTTTGTGCTCAGGGAGCTCTCGGAGCCGATGACTCCACCCGAAACGGAGATGGCCGACGTGGTCGGCGGCGGCATGGCGTCGACCGTCACCTTGGCCTCGCGGCTCCTCACCGAACCTGCGGAATTGGTGACGATGACGTAGCAGGTGCCATTATCCGAAAGCTGCGCAGTCCGTGAGAAATAGCGATCGGTGGCCCCGCTGACGGCCACCCCATTGATGTGCCACTGATAGCGCAGAGTGGGCGAGCCGGTGGCCGACACGGAAAACCCGATCGACTGGCCTTCGGTGGTTTGCACATCCACGGGCTGGGTGGTGATCACCGGCAATTCCGCGGGCTTGATCGTGAGAGCCGCCGCCGAACTCGTCACCGCTCCCTTGATATTGCTGACCAGCACCGTGTACGAGCCGACATCAGCAGGCCGCACCTGGCTGATGTAGTGACCGCTGCCCGTGGCACCCGCGATCGCCACGCCATCCTTGTGCCACTGATAGCGCGGCGAAGTGCCGCTCGCGCTGACGCTGAAACTGGCCGATTCGCCTTCAAAGACGGCCACGGCCCGAGGCTGTGTCGTGATGCTCACCGGTGTCGCCGGAGTCACCGCGATGGTCGCCGTGCGGCTCGTCACCGAGCCGAGGACATTGCTCACCACCACCGAGTAGGCGCCGGCCTGCGCCACGGTGATCGCAGTAAAACGCAGCGGGTTGGCAGTCCCAGCGGGGCCCGCGAGGGGACTTCCATCCTTGTACCACTGGTACGTGAGGGGGCTCGATCCATTCTGCACCGTGACATAGAAATCCACTTGGGAGCCCTCGGTATAGGTGCCGTTGGCAGGACTGCTGGAAGACAGCGTGACGGGCACCGCCGCATTCACCGTCAACAATGCCGCGGCGCTCGTCACGGAGCCCAGGGAATTGGAGATCACGACCGTGTAGGAGCCGGCGCTGGCGGTGGTGACATTTACCAGATCGAGCGTCGCGGAGGTGGCGCCGGCGATGGGGCTGCCATCCTTGGACCACTGGTGCGTGCGCGGATAGCTGCCGGTCGCCACATACGAAAAAGTCACCGTCTGGCCTACCTGCGCCGAGGTAGAGCGGGGCTGGATGGAAATCACCGGAGCTGCCGCCGCGCGGACGGTGATATTGGCCGAGGCGGCGCTCTCACCCGCCGAGTTGCTGACGCGCACGGTATAAGTGCCAGCGTCGGCTGGCGTGGCCGCCTCGATCACAAACGTCGCCTGCGTGGCCCCCGGGATATCGACCGAGCTCTTGCGCCACTGGTATTGGTAGGCGACCTCGGGCTGCATTTCCATGGTGACCGCGAGCGTCACGCGCTGGCCCAACTCCACCGTGCCGGAGCCTGTGACACCATAGATAGTCGGGGGGCGCACGGTCGCCGACTGGCCAAAGACGTGGACAACCAACCCGATAAACAGGCAGGCAAAAGCCATTACGCTGCGGATGCTATACATAAGAAGTGGACCAAGCTGGAAAGCCCGTCGGCGTGACAGGCGGAAGCGGGTAACAAAGGAGGCGCGGAGTTGCCAATGCAAGGGGCAAACGTGCCTATACACGAATATAGATACGCTCACGGGTGCGACCGCAGCTGCCCGAGAAGCGCCGCCGGGGAAGCGCTCTTCGCTCTCTGCTCCTCAAGGATCGACTTCGTATACTTCGACGAGCGCGACGCCGCCGCGGGCGTCGGAGCCGCTGACCTGTGCGGTGTAAGCGCCAGGCTGGAGGGCGACGAGGAGCGCAGCATCGCGACTGCCCGCAGGAAAGGGAAATGCGCCCACCCGTGCGGCCGAGGCACGGACGCTCTCTGCCGAAGAGCCCGCGCCCCAATCATCGTTGGCCGCCAGAGTGCGGGAGCCGGCCAGCAACGCGATTGTCGGATTCGCGAGCGCGCCCTCCACGCCAAACGCGGCGAGAGCTGGCCCCGCTCCACGCACCAACAATCGGCGAGAGGCCGTGCCTTCCACCACAAAGCCCGCGATCAAGCCTCCTTCGCCGATGCCCGCGGCCGCTCGCGCCGAAACATTCAGCAGGCCGGCGGAAGCGCTCATCGTCTCGCTCTCCCTCACCGCATACACCTCGAGCAGCGCTATGCCGCCGCGCGCTCCCTCGCCTGTCACCTGCGCAGTGTACGCCCCCGGAGCCAGCGTCAGGAGCTTGGCCGCATCCAAGCTATCGAGGGCAAAGGGAAAGGCTCCGGCGCGAGCCGCGGCCGCCGCGATGCGATGGCGGCCAAACTCACGCCCCCAAGCGCCGCCCTCATCCAGCTTCACGGAGGCGCGATGGATCGCTAGCCGAGGGGCAGCCAGAACGCCGGAGACGCCCAGCGGCTCCAGCGAAGGCCCTGCGGCGCGAACGAGCACGGTTTGGGGCCTGTCTCCGGCGACGACAAAGCCCGCGATCAAGGGGCTCGCCAGACCCTCCACCCGGCCCCGCATCGACACATTTGCGAGCCGCCCCTGGCTGGTGACACCCGCCAGAAGCCCAGCATAGCGTCGACCGGAGAATGCCGTGGAGGCCGCACCCTCCTCCACCGCCAACTGCACCTGCTGCGTGCCGAGGTCGGCGGCGATCCGCAGTGCCTCGGCCCCTGCCTGCGGCAACCGCCCGTCGCGATCCAGCCTGCCACTGCCCGAGGCGAAGGACTCCCCTCGCACCAGCACCACCAGCGCGCGCCCATCCGAGCCCAAGATGATGTGTGCCAGGCCCTCCTGCCCCGTCACCCCCTCCGCCCGGAAGTAGCCGCTCAGGGCAGTGTCATTATCCGGCACCCGCGCGGCGGTAAAGCTCCCCATACCCGAGACAGCGCCCTCCACCCGCCCTTGTATATCCACCCGCAGTTGCAGCGAAAGCGGGCGAGACACCCCTGCAGACGGCATGGCCTCGACCAGGCCGGCCATCGCGCCCTCGCTGTCGAGCTGCAGCCCGCGACTGCCCACCAGCGCAATGCGGCGGGCGGCCAGGTCACCCAGCAAGACAGCCGAGCCATCGGCCGCCACCGCGAGCGCGATCTGCATGCCAGCCGCATCACCTTGGGCAAAGGAGCCGAAGTAAACGCCACGGAACGGCACGCCCACCGTCAACGCGGCCGGATTGCTCGTCACTTGGGCCTTCCAGGTAAAACGACCCTCCACCTCATTTTCCACGAGCACCGAGTAACTGCCCGCCTGCTCGGGGTGCACCCGGCGCAGCGTGAGCGTCGAGCCCTGCTCTCCACTGATATACCTGCCGTTGAAAAGCCATTGGTACTTTGGCGCAGGCGAGCCTGAGGCCACCACGGTGAAGGTGACATCACCTCCCGTCGAGATGGTCTGGCTCCGGGGATGCTGCTGGATGGCGGCCAGCGCCCCTGCCGTCGGATTGATATCGAGCCGCACCGCTTCCGTGGTCGCAGTACCGTGGTCGTTGATCGCGGTAATCGTGTAGGCACCCGCATCGTCCGCACTCAGATTGCGACGAGTGAAGACCGACTCCGTCGATTCTGCGACAAGGGCGCCGCCCTTGCGGAGTTGAAAGCGCATCGGGTACAGCCCCGCAAACCCCGCCGAAAGCGTAAACTCTCCCCCGACCGCACGGAAAACCTCACGCTCGGAAGTCCACTCGGCCACGAGTGGTCGCGGGTCCGCGCTGGGCCCTGCGGCCGGGGTGCGGCGGTAGAAGCGCGCGTTGGCGCTCGCCACCCGCCCGTCGCCCCACACCGCGGGCGCGAGCGACTGATTGGTCGCGGGTATGGCGACCCGCACCACCTGCGCTGAGGTCGCATCGGCCATGCGCAGCAGATCGTACAGGACCCCGGCGACGCGCAGAGTCCTCTCCTCGGGGGCGAGGCCTGCGGCAGGCAGGTGATAGGCGTAGTCGACGATCCCGGCGCTCGTCATCCGAAAGAGCCTCAACCGTCCACCCGGTGGCTCAGCCGCCACAATTGCCCGGCCATCCGGCAGGCCGGTCATTGCCACCACGTCGCCCGGCACCACCGCCGCATCGGGGGTAAACGATGCCTCCAGCGAGCCATCCGCGCGAAACTTCACCATCCTGGCCGGCGCTCTCGCCGGCGTGCTGATCGCGAGCACCGAGCCGTCGCCAAGCGCTGTCACCAGCGATAGTCGATCCTCCAGCTGCGCTCCGCTAAAGGCGGGGTCCAAATCGCCGCTCGGCAGATACCGCGCCACCGAGGTCGCGGCCGTGGATGTCATCACATGGAAGCGGCCAGTCTCATCGACTGTGTTGGCGGCGCCGGCGGTGGTGGCGAGTCGGGGTGAGCGGTACGATGGATCGCGAGAGCCATCGGACAGAAAACGCACGACCGACACAGTCGCGCCGCCCGCCGTAAAGGTGCCAAAGGCGAGCACTCGCCCATCGGCCAGCACGCGCAGAGTCGTCACTTGCTCGCCCTGCCCGAGCTCAGGGCGAAAAGTCTCGTCGGTGCTGCCATCGCTCGTGAGGCGCAACAAAACGCGCGCCGTCCCAGTCTCCGCACCGTTGGCCCGGTAGAATGTGCCACTCACCCAGGCGCTGCCATCGGGATGCCAGACAAAGGAGTTTGGCGACGCGAGCCGCGAAAAGCGGGGATTGAAGGTCTGATCCCAGTCTCCGCCGGGACCGTAGCGAGTCAATGCGAGCCGGTGAGCCCCGCGCTCACTCTGAAATGGGGTGCCCATGACGAGCGTACCGTCGGCCGCACAGGCGGGAAACAGACCGTTGTACCGATCGGAGGAGCTGGGCGTAGGCATCTGCCAGGCCGCATCCGGAGTGCCGTCGCCCCGGAGCCGCCGCAGGCTATTGCCGCCGGTCTCCGCACGTGAGAGATAGAAGATGGTGCCATCGGGCTGCCGCTCGCTGAATCCGGTAGGCGTGCCGGTGAGACGCGGCCGATAGTCGGGATCCCGACTGCCATCCGCCTCAATCCGCACCAATCCAACCGATCCCGCAGCGAGCAGGAAGCCATCGGGCTGAGGGTAGAGCCGGTACACGCTGCCAGCCCTCGACTGGACGCCAAAAGCAGGGTCGAGCGCACCATCGAGCGCCATCAGCCGCACGCCTTCTATCACTGGCCGGGTGGGATCGCTGGGACGAAATGTTCCCGCCACGAGAATGCGGCCATCAATGGCCTCTTCGACCGCCGTCGGGCGACCATCACTGCCAAGGAGAGTCGGCGGGCGAAAGCGCGCATCCACCGTGCCATCCGCCCCCACCAATGCGATGCCCCGCAGGGCCACTCCATTCACCCGCTCGAAGATGCCCCACAGCACGATCTGTCCCGCGGTGAGAATCCGCACTCCATGAATGATGGTCGTCTCCACCGGGGTGAAAGCCGGATCCTGCGTGCCATCGGGCAGCAAGCGCACGAGACGCTCGATCTGAGCGGCTGGCTGCTGGGTGTAGTCGTAGCGGGTGTGTCGACCCAGCAGGCGACCATCGGGGTAGGTCGCCAGGATATTCCAGCCCGTCGCCGAAAGGGGCACGAAGGACTCATCGAGCGACCCATCGCGATTCAGCCGCACCCAGCTATCCTCCCTCACCCGACCGTTGATCGCATACTCGACTGTGACCAGCATCTTGCCGCCCGGGAGCAGCCGCACGGCCGGCGAGTAAGTGACCTGAGCGCCCTCGAACGACGGCGAAAACCCGGGATCGCGCTGCCAATACTGGCCCCGCGCAGAAGCGAGGGCCAAAAGGGCGAAAAGCAACAGCACCCCCGGGTAGCGGAGGGCGCGGTGCAGCGTGGCTGGGTTAGTACGCACCGGGATTGAACACGTAAGCCGGTAGCTAGGATGCGGCCCATGCTTTCTGCAAGGCCTTAACATCCCCCCGTGCAGCGCCTGGGCCGCACACCCGCTCTCCGAGGGAAGCAGGGCGCGCTGCCCCACGCGCCTCTTTTTGGCCGCGGGCTTTCCAAGGGCGGGAAGAGGCTGGCCTTTCCACCAGGCCAGTGACTTGCGTCGATTTTACGGATGAAGTTCACCGCCGGCGGGGACGATTGACAATAAGTGAATAACGCATCCGCCAGCCCCGGGGTGATCGCGGAGGCTTGCCGCCTCCGAAAGGGCGGAACTTGGGCGCTTTTCACGCTGTGGTGTGGCGGAGTCCTCGCGGTGCTGGGCACGATCGCGCGCTCCGGGTGCGACGTGAGCGGCGCCTCTCCAAGCCGCATAGCCAGCGCCCCAGAGATCCCCCGTGGCTGGCGCATACGCCACTGGCTGCCCCTCCAGGACCCCGTCGCGCAGTCGGTGCTCACGCTCCTGCTGGCACGAGGTGCGGTGGCTGGCATCGAGAGTGAGCTGTGGCTCGCGGGCGAGGCCGATGAGGTGGCTGAGAAACTGCGCCGCCAAGGCTGGCGCGTGGTGACTGCCTCCGCCGCCCCGGCAAGGGGAACGCCAAGCGGGCCCTACGCAGAATTTTATACGCCGCGGCATGAGCTGGCCTGGCGCGGAGGCTACCGGGTGGATCTACCGCCGGGCGCCAGCGGTGAACTGCTGGATCTCACCGTGCTCAGGCAGGTGGCCAAGGGACTCGCCGCGACCCCCTTCATCGGCGTGGCCTGCTCCACTGCCAGCGCTTCCACCGCGCGCGGCCGGGCCGGATCGAGCTTCGCCCAGCGATGACCATGAACTACGAACAAAAACACGTCGCCGCGGTGAGCCGCTGGTTCCTGCTCGTGTATTGGCTCCATTTACCAGTGTTTCTCGCGATCGCCTGGCTGCGAGGCACGAGCCTGCTGACTGCGGGATCGATCGCGACGCTTGCGGTGATCGGCCCCACCCTGCTCCACCTGCTCAGCCGCGGCAGCGCGCTGACCGCGGTCGCCATCGGGATAGGCGGCCAGGCTCTGAGCGCCGGGCTGATCCACCTGGGCGGCGGCATGATCGAGATGCATTTCCATGTCTTCGTGCTGCTGCCGCTGCTGGCCGCCTTTGGCCGCATCCTCGTCGTCGTCGCGGGGGCGGTGACGATCGCGGTGCATCACGTCGCATTCTATTTTTTCCTGCCCGCCAGCCTCTTCAACTACACGGCCACGCTTTGGATCGTGGCGCTGCACGCGCTGTTTGTAATTCTCGCCGCCGTGCCCGGCGCCATCATCGCCCGCGTGATTGGCAGCCACGTGGTGGGCGCGGGTCAGTTACTCGGAGGCCTTGGCCAGGCAGGTTCCGCTTTGACGACGACGGCCAACAGCCTCTCGACGGCCAGCAGCATGGCCGCCAACGACGCGACTGCGCAGGCGGCCGCAGTGGAGGAGATCAGCACCACTCTCGGCGTATTCTCCGACCACGTGCGGACGAGCAACGACCGCTTGAGCGTCGCGCGTTCGCAGCACTTGGCGCAGATGCGCGCAGTGCTCGGCGAGATCGCCACGGCTAGCGAGCGGCTTAACCGCGCCATGCTCGGCGTCGGCGAGTCGAGCCAGGCCATCACAAAGATCGTGAAGGCGATCGAGGGCATCGCATTTCAAACCAATATCCTCGCGCTCAATGCGGCGATCGAGGCCGCGCGGGCGGGTGAAGCCGGAGCGGGGTTTGCCGTCGTCGCAGAAGAGGTGCGCACACTGGCGGCGCGGGCAGCGGAAGCAGCCAGGGAGACCGGCGTGCTTGTCTCCAGCGCCGCGGAATGCGGCAGTGAAGGCGCCGCGGTGACCACCCAGGTGGCGACTCAGCTCGCGAGCGTACAAGAGGCATTTCGCGGGTTGGATGCCCTGATCGGCGGCGTGGCGGATGTGCTGGCCCAGCAGGTCTCCAGCGTCACGGAAGTCACCGCCGCGATCGGCGGTCTCCAGGAGGGCGCTCAGACGGGCAGCGTGCGCGCCGAGGAATTGCTGTCATCCGCCACCGCCCTGCGTGAGCAGGCGACTACAGTCTCAGGCGCCATCGCCGAGCTCGAGCGACTGACGGGACGCACGGCGGCGCAAAGCCAGTCGGCCCCACCACTCCCTCCAGACGAGGAGTCTGAGCTACACGCCACGCCCGAGCCACGGCTGCCCCGCCAGGCGGCCGATCGGCGCCTCGCGGACGCGAAGGCCTGAAGGTTGCGAAAGCCGGCGAAGCCTCAGGCGGGAGAGCCGCCCTTGGCCAGCGTCAGCACGCACTCCAGGTGCCGCGTCTGCGGGAAGAGATCGAAGGGCTGCGCAGCTTTAAGCGTGTAGCCAGCCGTGAGAAAATGACGGAGGTCCCGCATCTGCGTCGCGGGATCGCAGGAGACGTAGACGACAGCGCGGGGCCCGTAGGCAAAAAGCTGCTGGAGGAATGACTCGTCGCAGCCTTTGCGCGGGGGATCGATGATGACAACAGTCTCCGCCGGGGTAAAGGTGGGCGTCTCGGCGGCGGCGAGCGGCGCGAGTCCGGCAAAGATCTGCGCGGCGTCGCCGGCCTGGAAAGTGGCGTTGCCGATGCCGTTGGCGGTGGCGTTTTCCTTGGCGAACTTGATGGAGGTCGCGCTAAGTTCGATGCCGGCGACGCGCTCGAAGGCGCTTGCGGCGCTGAGGGCGAAGAGGCCGCTGCCGCAGTACGCATCGACGAGGAAGCGCGCGCCGCTCGCGGCGGCCTGCTCGCGTACGTAGCGGGTGAAGGCAGGGAGGATGAAGGGATTATTCTGGAAGAATTCGCGCGCGAGGAAGTGGAGCTTGAGCGGAGGCTCCGGCGTGCGCTCGATCGTCTCGGTGATGATCGCGTCGTAGTCGGTGGTGACTTCGCCGCTCGCTTCGCGAAGAAGGAGCGTCGCGCCCCGCGTGTAGGTGGCCTGCCTGGCGTGCGTGGCGGCGCGGACGGCGCCGAGCTTCACATTGATCGCCTCGGTGGCGATGGGGCAGTGCGGCACGTCGATGATGTCGAAGCGTGTGCCCTGCCGGAGAAAGCCGATGGGCATGGGCGCCTCGCCGCGCGGGGGATTGAAGTGCGGCGTGATCTTGGAGCGGTAGCCGTACTCGCGGGGCGAGGCGATGACGGGCGCGACCGGGTAATCGGCGATGCCCGCCATGTGCTGGAGCAGCTCGGCCACCTGGCGGCGCTTCCACTCGCGCTGGGCGGCGTAGTTGAGATGCTGATACTGGCAGCCGCCGCAGCGGCCGAAGAGCGGGCAGCGCGGTGCGGTGCGATCGGGCGACGGCGTGAGGACCGCCACGAGGTCGGCCTCAGAGAAATTTTTGTGGTTGCGGAAGACCCGCGCGCGCACGCGCTCGCCCGGCAGCGTGAAGGGCACCATCACGACCCAGCCTGTCGCGCCCTCGGGCTGGCCGGGCAGCGCCACGCGACCCAGGCCGGAGCCGAGGTTGGTGAGCGTGGCGATCTCGAGCTCGATCTCCTGGTGATAGGCGAACGGCTGGTCGTTGAAGGCTTTCTTTTTCTTTACCACGCCCACCACGAAATACACGAAAGGCCCGGAAACGAGGCGGATTTTTGGTGTGTGTTTCGCGGGTTTCGTGGTGAGGTCTCTGCCGTGGGCTTCATCGAAAAGATCACCAGTCTCCAGAATCCGCGCGTGAAACAGCTTGTAAAGCTGCGCGACCGGCGTCCGCGCGACGAGGCCGGGGTGTTTCTCGTCGAGGGCTACCGCGAGATCCGCCGCGCGCTGGAGAAGCAGGTGAAGCTGCAGGAGCTCTATATCGCGCCCGAGTGGTTTCTGGGCGAAAACGAGCCGGCGCTGATCGCCCAGGCCGAGGCAGCGGGCGCGCGGGTCTTCGAGCTCTCGAAGGAGGCTTTTGCCAAGGTGGCCTATCGCGAGCGGCCCGATGGGCTGCTCGCCGTGGCGCCCCAGTGGCGGCGCTCGCTCGAGGATCTCGCGCTCAAGCCGGAGCCTTTTCTCCTCGTAGTCGAGGCGATCGAAAAGCCGGGCAATCTCGGCACGATCCTCCGCAGCGCCGATGCCGCAGGCTGCGATGCGGTGATCGTGTGCGACCCGGTGACGGATATTTTCAATCCCAACGTGGTGCGCGCCTCCACGGGCGTGCTCTTTTCGGTGCCGCTCGTCGTGAGCGAGAGCGAGGCCGTGCTCGCCTGGCTCAAGGCCAAGGGTGTGCACACGGTCGCGACAACGCCCGCCGCGGAGAAAATCTACAGCGACGTCGACCTGCGCGGCCCGCTCGCGGTGGTGATGGGCAGCGAGCAGTACGGCCTGAGCGATTTCTGGCTGAAAAACGCCGCCACCCCAGTGCGCATCCCGATGGCCGGGCAGGCCGACTCGCTCAACGTCGCCATGGCGACGATCATCACGCTCTTCGAAGCTGTGCGGCAGCGGACAAACACCTAGCGGCCCGCACCGCGCAGCGAGGCGACGAGGGCGGCGGTGCCTTGCTGCATCGTGACGCGCGGGGCGTAGCCGAGATCGCGGCGGGCGGCGGAGATATCGAACCAGTGATCCTTCGCGAGCTCGGCGGCGACGAAACGCGTCATGGGCGGCTCGCCGCGGAGGGGAAGCACGCGCCAGAGAGCTTCGCAGATGCCACCGATCGTGGAGGCGGCGGAGAGGGAGATGCGCTTAGCGATCGGGGACTCCCCGAGGGCGCGGAGGAGATCGTTGATCCAATCCCAGAGCACGATGGGCTCGCCGTTGGTGATGAAATAGGCGCGGCCTGCCGCGGCGCCGTCGAGAGCGCGCTCGGCGAGGAGGTGGGCGTCGACGGTGTTCTCGACATGGACCATGTCGACCCGATTGGCGCCGGCGCCGACGATGCGCAGCCGGCCCGCGCGGGCGCGCGCGAGGATGCGCGGCACGAGGTGCGGATCGCCGACGCCCCAAATGAGATGCGGGCGGAGCGCGACAGTGCGGAGCGTGGGCGAGTTGGCCGCGAGGACCTCGCCCTCGGCGATGGCCTTGGTGAGCGGATAAGCGGCGGGGCACACGGTCGTGAGCGGTAGCGATTCATCCGCGCCCGCGAGATCGCGGCCGTTGTAGACGACGCTCGGCGTGCTCGTATGGACAAAGCGCGCGACGCCGTGCACGCGCGCGCCCGCGAGGAGCGCGCGCGTGCCAAGGACATTGGTGCGAAAGAAATCGTCGTAGCGGCCCCAGACGCCGACCTTGGCGGCGACGTGGAAGATCGTATCGATGCCAGCGCACGCGGCGGCGATAGCACGCTCGTCGTCGAGGGAGGCGGAGAGAAAGCGCACGCCTTGCTTCTCGAGATCGGGAGCGGGCGTGCGGCCGAGCACGGTGACGCGGCGGCCCTCGGCGAGAAGGCGCGCGACAAGCCGGCGACCGAGGAAGCCGGTGCCGCCCGTCACAAGAACATGAGTGGAGGGAGAAACCACGAACTACACGAAACACACGAAAATCCGGCGACGGCGAAGCCTTTCGTGTGTTTCTTGATTCTCTAGCGCTTGGGGTCAGACTCGTAGCCGACGGCGGTCGCGGCCCACTTGGCCAGCGTGAGGCGGTGGATCTTGGCGTTGTGCCGCACGTCGACGGGGAACTGCTCGTGAAAGTAGAAGAGCTTGATCGTGGCGGTATGCTCGTGCTGGAGCGCGAGCTGGCGGAGTTCGCGGGCGAGTTTGCGCGCATCGTCGGAGTCCGCGACAGTCGCCTCGACCACGATGGCCGGGCGCTGGCGGCCCCGCTCGCCGAGGCCGACGAGCGCGCAGCGAGCGGCGCGCGGATGGCGACGAAAGACCTGCTCGCATGGCTCCGTGTGCAGGGTGCCGTAGACGGTATCGACGCGCTCGACCTTGCGACCCGCAAACCAGAGGCGGCCATCGGCATCGAGGTAACCGCAGTCGCCGAGCCGGTGCCAGATGCCACCCTCGCGCGCCGCGATCTTGGCGGCGGCGGTGGCGGCGGGATTGGCGTCGTAGGCCTTGGTGACGACGGGGCCGCGCACGATGATCTCGCCGACCTGCCCGGCATCGAGCTCGCGGGCGGCGGGAAGATCGGAAACGGGGCCATCGTGGATCGCGATGATCTTCACCTCGATGCCTTGGACGGGCCGGCCGACGCACGCGCCGCGCACGGAGTCGGGCTCGATCTCCGACGAGGAAATGCTCGCGACGGGCAGCGACTCCGTCGCGCCGTAGGGGCTGTGGAGCTTGCCGTACGGGAGCCACACGCGCGAATCGCGCCACAGATCGGCGGGCACGGCGGCGCCGGCGCAGAGCACGCGGCGGAGTGAGCCGAGCGCGACATTCTGCGCGCGGCAGTGCGCGCCAATCTTGCGCCAGAGCGTGGGCGAGCCGAAGGAGTTGGTGACGTTTTCCTGCTGGATGGCCTGCACGATCTTCGCGGGATCGAGCGAGGCGGGGCGGCTCGGATCGAGCTCAGGCACGATGGTCGTCATGCCGAGCGCGGGATTGAAGAGCGCGAAGATCGGGAGCAGCGGCAGATCGACCTCGCCGGGGGTGATGCCGTACGTCTCGCGGATGAGCCTCACCTGGGCCTCGAACATCCCGTGCTCGTAGCAGACACCCTTGGGGGCGCCGGTGGAGCCGGAGGTGAAAAGGATGGCGGCGAGGTCCTCGGGGGCAGCGGCCACGGCGGGAGCCTCGACGCGCGGCGAGCCGGGGCGGGTGAGCCGGCCTATGAGAGAGCCGCTGGCGCGGACGCGTACACGCACGGTGCGAAAGGCCGAGCGGAAAAAGCGGCTGAGCAGCGTGGCGAGCGGGATGCCGACGAGGGCGACCGGGCGGGCGCTGGCAACGCACGCGAGGAAGGCTTTTCTACCCATGCCGGGATCGATCACCACGGGCACGGCCCCGATGCGAAACAGCGCGAAGACCGACGCGATCAGCGGCAGGCCCTGGCGCACCATCACGAGCGTACGATCACCTCGTCGGATGCCAGCGGCCGAGAGCCGAGCGCTCCACGCCGCGACCTCGGCATCGAGCTCGGCAAAGGAGAGGACGAGATAGTCGATGTCGCCGGCACCCGTGCGGCCGCGCGGCACCTTGAGCGCCGGGCGCGCCGGTTGGGCGGCTGCCATGAGGCCGAGATGACGCGCGATATTGGCGTCGACAGGGGGCAAGGCGGCGGAATCGGGCATGGACACCGCGAAATGAGTGCGCGCGCGGCAGAAGCGCAACAAAAACGCCGCGTCCAAATGGGCGCGGCGCAAGGTTTTACTGATGTTTCAGAGCCAGCGGCTTGCAATGCCACGTGGCCCGCCGCCGAGGCGGCGCGACGCTCAATAGTCGTTGAAGGTCAGCAGGCCCCAGAAAAGAGAGACCTTGTTGCCGGAGGGGCCGTTCTTGCCCGCGATCTTGGAGGTATCCGCGTTGACGGTATTGGGCGAGACGGGCTGGAAAGACTTGGTGCTCACCGCGACGGCGCCGCCGAGAATATTGGTTTCCTTGCCGCCGCTGCTGGTATTGCGCGTGGCGCAACCGGAGGCGAAGACAAGCAGAGCGAGGGCCGGGGCAACAAGAAGCTTGGATTTCATGGGCTGGCTGGAGCGACGAGGGGCGTCGGAGAAGGAGGACGCTGAGGGAGCGGCAGAAGTTGCGCAAGCGCGACGTGGGCGACCTGAATAAGTTTATTACAGGGGGCGCCCACAGCCCGGAGCTGCCTAACTGGCCGGCTTCAACGAGGGTTGGTCGCGGAGCAGGCCAGCCTGCCAGGGAAGGAGCACATCACCCAGCTTGGAGGGAGCGCGGGCGATCTGGGCGAGCTGAGCGCGATTGGCAATCAAGGTAGGCTCGATCTGGAGCTCCTTGGCGACGCGATCGCGGTCGGCGCGGATGCGATCCTGCAGCTCGATCTCGGCCTGGGTGAGCGAGACGTGATTGGGATCGCGGCCGGGACGGCGGGGGAGGCTCTTGGGATCGCGCGCGAGGCCGGCGCGAACGGCGGCCTGAAGCGAGGGGAAAAGGCGGTCGTGGCGCTTGCCGAGGTGCACTGTGCTCAGGATCGCGGCCTCGCTGTCGCCCGCCTCGGCCGACTCGGCGAGCTTGAGGAGGAGGGTATTGGCGCAGACCTTGAAAGGCGGGGTGTCGATGCGGGCGGCCTGGGCCTCGCGCCAGTGCCAGACGGCGTGAAGTACCGAGAGGCCGGGCCCCCGGAGGCGCTCGCTGCGGCCGATGCGCCAATCGTTTTCGGTAGGAGGCGCAAAGCCCTCGAACCCAGACGCGATCTGGGCGCGGCACTGCTGTTCGAGCCAGTCGAGGCGGCCGAGCTTCTTGAGCTCGCGGCGCAGGATGTCGCGAAGGGCCGGAAGGTGCCAGACGTCGAGCGCGGCGTAGTTGAGGAGCTTGGGGGTGATGGGGCGCTTGGACCAGTTGGCCTTCTGGCCATCCTTGTCTAGCGCGACGCCGAAGTGCTGATCGAGCAGGGCGGCGAGGCCGATGCGCTGGAGGCCGAGGAGCTGGGCGGCCAGCATCGTATCGAAGAGGCTCTTGGGCTGGAAGCGGCAGAGATCGTGCAGCAGACGCAGGTCGAAGTCGCTGCCGTGCATCACAAGATGCTTCTTGGACAACACCTTCCAGAGAGGCTCAAGCTTGAGGCCGGGCGCGAGCACATCGACGAGGAAAACGTCGCCATCGACAAGAAATTGCAGGAGGCAGACCCGCGTCTTGTAATGGTACATGTTGTCCGCCTCGGTATCGAGGGAGACCTCATCGACTCTTTCGATGGCATCGAGGAGCGGACCGAGCGAACCAGGCTGGTCGAGAAGTTGATAAGAGGGCGGACGCGTAGTCACTTTCACACCGAGGAAACGGCGGATGGGCGACGGGAGGAAGCGCGAAATCATGCAGCGAACTAGGGTGTGTTATTCCATGCCATCAGGAAGGCATCAACCAACAAAGGAAGATCGTCGTGATATCCGCCTTCGAGGATGGCAGCGGCGGGGCGGCCTGTCTCGCGCAGCCAGCGGCCCAGGGTGGCGAAATCCTCCTTCTCGAGCGTCATCGAGGTGATGGGATCGCGGGCGTAGGCATCGAAGCCGGCGGAGACGAGGATGAGATCGGGGGCGAAGGATACAACGGCATCGAGCGAGGCACGGAGCGCGGCCATGTGGTCGACGCGCGGGGTGCGGGGAGCAACGGGCCAGTTGCGGATGAGGGGCCCATGGTCCTGGGTGCCGGTGCCGGGATAGCCCGGGTATTGGTGCACGGAGGCGAAAAAGATCTGGGACTGGCCCTGGACGATGGCCTCGGTGCCATTGCCGTGGTGGGCATCGAAATCCCAGATAGCGACCTTCGGCGCGCGGAGATGGCGCTGGGCATAGATCGCGGCGATGGCGATCTGGTTGAGGTAGCAGAAGCCCATGGCCTGCGTGCCAGTCGCATGGTGGCCCGGCGGACGCATGAGAGAGAAGACCGGCTCGCGGGACTTGGTCGTGAGCGCATGGCGCGCGGCCTCGATGGCGGAGGCGACGGAGCGGCGGGCGTGGTCGCCGATGCCAGGAAAGTACGGCGTATCGGCATCGAAGTCGCGCGCCATGGCGAGGCGCTTCAGATGGGCCGGCGCATGGGCCAAGAGGAGGGCATCGTCGGGCGCGGCGACCGAGAGGGTGGAGAGGGAGGGCTCGCGCCAAGTCCAATCGGGGTGGGCAGCCTTGAGGTGGGCGGCGGTGCGAACGGTGCGCGCCGGCTGCTCAGGGCGCATGGAGGAGCCGTATTCGGCGCAGCGCGGATCGTGCAGGATCAGCATGAGAACAAAAAGGAGGGGTTTTAGACTCCTCACGATGCGCAGAAGCGGAGAGATGCCAAGCAAGGGAAGCGAGGAGAGGCCGACGAGGCGCGATTTTCTATTTTGCGCTCCGGGCGGCTTTTTGCGGCACTCACGGCAAATGAAAGTCGTGGTGCTCTGCTCGGGAGGGATGGACTCGGTGACGGCGCTCTATTGGGCGCGGGCGGAGCATGAGGTGGCGGCGGCGGTGAGCTTCGACTACGGGGCGAAGCACAACCACCGGGAGATCCCGTTTGCGGCGGAGCACGCGCGGGCGATCGGCGCGCGGCACGAGACGATCGCGCTGGATTTTGTGAACCGGCTTTTCGCCTCCGACCTGCTCAAGAGCGGAGGCGACATCCCGGAAGGCCACTATGAAGCGGCCAACATGAAGCAGACCGTGGTACCCTTTCGCAACGCGATCATGCTCGCCATCGCGTGCGGCTACGCGGAGAGCGTCGGCGCCGAGGGGCTCGTGATCGCCGCGCACGGGGGCGACCACGCGATCTACCCGGACTGCCGGGAAGACTTCATGCGCGCGATGGGCGACGCGATGCGGCTGGGCACCTACGCGGGCGTGCAGCTGCTGCGGCCCTTCATCGCGCTCAACAAGGGCCAGATCGCCGGCGAGGCGGCGCGGCTCGGCGCCGACCTCGGCCGCACGTGGTCGTGCTACAAGGGCGGCACGATCCATTGCGGCAAGTGCGGCACGTGCGTGGAGCGCCGCGAGGCGTTTGCGCAGGCCGGGCTGGTTGATCCCACGGAGTATGCTTCGAAGGAGGCGCTGCCGGAGAAGCCGGAGCAAGGCTGAGCGTGAAGAGGCGCGGGCACCTGCTGGGAACTACGGAGCGATTTATAGTCGGAGTCGGCGAGACATTCGCGAATTTCGTGCTTAGGATGCAGGAATTGTCTCAATGCTGATCTCGGAGATTTTCTATTCGCTGCAAGGGGAAGGCGAGCTGACGGGCGTGCCATCCGTCTTCGTGCGCACAAGCGGGTGCAATCTGCGCTGCGCGTGGTGCGATACGCCCTACGCCTCGTGGAATCCCCAAGGCGAGCAAAAGACAGTGGCGGAGATCGTGGCGGCGGTGGAAAGCCATCCCGCGGCGCGGCATGTGGTGATCACGGGCGGGGAGCCTATGATCGCCAAGGAGATCCGCACGCTCGCGGCCGAGGTGAAGAGGACTGGCCGCCATATCACGATCGAGACGGCAGCCACCGTCGCGCCGGAAGGGATCGCGTGCGACCTGGCATCGCTTTCGCCAAAGCTGCTCAATTCCTCGCCCGATGCAGAAAAGCATGCCGCATGGCGCAAAAAGCACGATGCGACCCGCTGGCAGCCCGAGGCAGTGCGGGAGTGGATCGATCGCTATCCGTACCAATTCAAATTTGTCGTCGCGCGGCCGGAGGACGTGGAGGAGCTGGAGCACATGCTCGCGGCGCTGAAGCGCGAGATCCCGCGCCACAAGGTCTTGCTCATGCCGGAGGGCACCTCGCTCGAAAAAATGCGGGGGCGGGCGGGGTGGCTCGGGGAACTCTGCAAGGCGCGCGGCTACCGTTACGCGCACCGATTGCACATCGAGCTCTATGGCAACAAACGCGGCACCTGACCCGCACCCTCCGTCCGTACCGGACACGGGTTCGGGCTACGGCGTGTCCGTGATCGCCGCGGCCGACCCCACGCAGACGCGCAAGCTCTCGGAGGAGTTTGCGCTGATCCTGAGGGAGTTCGAGGTCGAGACGGTGACACTGCGCGAAGTCCTGGGGCTCTTACACGGGCGCGGGTACGTGCTGTTGATCATGTTTCTCTCGCTCCCCTTCTGCCAGCCACTGCCATTGCTGGGGCTATCCACGCCGCTGGGGTTGATCATCGCCATCATCGGCGGCCGGCTGGCGATGGGCCAGAAACCGTGGCTGCCGCAGAAGCTGCTCGATACGAAACTGCCGCCGAAGCTCTTCAAAAAGGTGTTCGAGCTGACGCGGAAGATCGTGTCGTGGTTTGAGCGCCTGCTACGCCCGAGGTTGCTCTGGGTCACCTCGACACCCCGGCGGGAGCGTGTGCATGCGGTATCGATCGTGATCAATGCGTTTCTGCTGCTGCTGCCGATCTTCCTCCCGTTCAGCAACGTGATCCCGGCATGGGCGATTTTGCTGCTCGCGGGTGGCATGCTGGAGCGCGATGGGAAATTCATCCTCGCAGGGCATCTGGCGACGCTCGGCGGCATCATTTATTTTGCAGCGTCGGCGGGTGGCATCTGGATAGCACTCGAGAAAGCTTATCACTTCATCCTGGAAAAGATGGGCTAGTCGTAGGGCGTGTGGCATCGACACGCGCTGGGCGCGGCGACAAGCTCCCAAGACGCAAGCCATGAACACGCCCTCCCCTGCCCTCTCGGATATAGGCCAGATCGCGATCACAGTCAGCGATGTCGCGGCGGCCACGGTATTTTATCGCGATGTGCTGGGGCTGCGGTTTCTTTTCGCGGCGGGGCCCAATCTCGCGTTTCTCGCGGCGGGGAGCGTGCGCATCATGCTCTCGACGCCGCAGGGGCACGGCGAGCCGGGGAAAAACTCGGTGCTTTATTTCAAGGTCGCCGACATCGTGCCCACGCATGCGGCGATCGTCGCGCGCGGGGCGAAGAATGAACGGGCGCCACAACTGGCAGCGAAGATGCCGGATCACGAGCTGTGGATCGGGTTTGTGCGCGACCCGGACGGCAATCTCGTGGGCCTCATGAGCGAAGTGCGCGGGTAACGGCCGCCCGTCACGGCGATTATCTCTTCTCGCGGCGGAAGGGGTACTTGAACTGCGCGAGGTAGCCTTTGGGGACGGGGTGGCCCTTGATGCCGTAGCCGGCGGGCCATTTATCCTCGGGCAGATAGTAGGTACCGAAAACGCGGTCGATGATCGGGAAGTGGATCGCAAAGTTCACGTCGATGGCCTCGCGCTCGATGCCGTGGTGCCAGTGATGGAAGCGCGGAGTGACGAAGAGTTTTTCGATGAAGGAGAGGCGCCAGCCGAGGTTGGCGTGGACGAAGGTCGAGTAGAGGTAGACCAGGAAGATGTAGGCGTTGATCGCAGTGGCGCTGAAACCGAGCACCACCATGGGAATGACCGTGGTGCTGCGGAGCACGATGATCTCGAGGAAGTGCATGCGCGCGCCGGCCATCCAATCCATGTGCTGCGCGGAGTGGTGCACGGCGTGGAAGCGCCAGAGCCACGGCACTCGGTGAAACGTGCGGTGAACCCAGTACTGCACGAAATCGGTGAGGAACATGATCGCGAAGAACTGCACGACAAACGGGAGCCCGCCGACCCAGGCGCGCGTGCCCGTGAGCGGGGCGATGGAAAGAATCGTGGTCGCGGGCGCGAAGGTGAGATACGTGAGGATCTGCACCAGCATGCTACTCACGAGGTAGTAGAAGAGATCCTCGCGCCACTCATCGCGGAACACGAGCTGCTCGCGATGGGCAAAGAGCCGCTCGACCGGGATGAAGAGGAAGCCGGTGAAGAGCACATTAAGCACGAAGAAATCGAGGCCGAGGAAGACCGGAGAAGGATCGGGCACGAGGGCGGTCGACTGCGAGCCGCCGAGGAGCGCGGCGAGGAGGGCGAGCGCGATGCCGAGGGTGCCGAGGATACGCTCGCGGCGGAGCGCGAGGCTGAGGGCAGACAACGCAAAGGCCGAAAGCAGGATGACGTGCACCACAAGGCGAAACCAACCCTGGACGTGCAGCGCGCGAATCTCCGCCATCGACAGGGAGCCGGGGGCGCGGAGGGACAGCACAAGGAGGAAGCCGGCGATACCCAAAACGAGGCCGAGCACACCGCTCAGCCAGCCGCTGCCGAAGCGACGGAGGGTGGCGGCACCTTCGAGCTCATGGCGCAGTTTATCGCGGGCAGTGGAGGGAGGCTGCGAAGTAGGAGAACTCACGGAGGCGCAGGATGGGACATGGCTGGCGGGGTGCGATGCGGAAAACAGGTAAGCCACCGGCGGCTCATGACG
Source organism: uncultured Opitutus sp. (assembly GCA_964480585.1). Lineage (GTDB taxonomy): Bacteria > Verrucomicrobiota > Verrucomicrobiia > Opitutales > Opitutaceae > ER46. The sequence goes on from CAYZPV010000019.1 coordinate 91,857, forward strand.
GCGGAAGGACAGCACGGAAAGCGGGCCACAATTTTCGGGCGATTTAGGGCGAGCCAGGGCAAATTAACCCGGAAATAGAGGAGACTGGGGCAAGATTTGAAAGGGTGCAGCTCGAGGTACGGGAACGAGGGGAGGTGCAGGGAGTGCGGCATTTTGCGGGGACCCATCGCCGGGAGCTACGCCGAAGGGGCGACGCAGCCGTGCGGAGCAGCCACAGGCAGCGATCTTTGCGCCCATCATGCCTGGTTTTGCCGGCATCGTCTAGAGGGTACCGGAAGTACCGACGGATGCAGGGAGGCACAGACACAGTCGCAGGAATATTCTCCGGTACGGGGAGCGGGCGGCTTGCGGCGCGGGCGGAGGCGCGCAGGCTTGCCGGTACGATGAACATCGAGGGCACACAGCCGACCGCGCCGGGCGGAAAGCTGCACTATGCGTGGATCGTGGCGGGCGTGACCTTCATCACGCTGCTCGCAGCCGCGGGGGCGCGAGCGACGCCGGGCGTGATCCTGCTGCCACTGGGCAACGAGTTTCAGTGGAGCCGCGCGACCGTGTCGTCGATCGTATCGATCAACATCCTGCTTTACGGGCTGATCGGACCTTTTGCAGCGGCGCTGTACCAGCGGTTCGGGCTGCGCCGCTCGATGCTCACGGCGATGACGCTACTCTCCGCGGGGTACGGGCTCTCGACGATCGCGACGCAGTACTGGCAATTTGTGATCCTGTGGGGCTTTGTGGTGGGCGCGGGCTCGGGGATGGCGGCGGTGGTGCTCGGCGCGGCGGTGGCGAATCGCTGGTTTACCGAGCGGCGCGGGCTAGTGATGGGCATTTTAACCGCGAGCACGGCGACGGGGCAGCTCGTCTTTCTACGTACGCTGGCCACGGCATCGACCAATGACTGGCGCTGGGCAGTGTGGATCACCGCAGGGGCGAGCGCGCTGATCATCCCGCTCATCTGGTGGCTGATGCGCGACGATCCGCGCGACGTGGGGCTGCGGCCCTACGGAGAAACGGGCGCGGTGGAGACAGGCCCGGCAACGACGAAGGAAAACCCCGCGACGCGCGCGGTGCGCGTGCTCTTCGAGGCGGCGGGCAGGCGCGACTTCTGGCTGCTGGCAGGGTCTTTCTTCGTCTGTGGCGCGAGCACGAACGGACTGATCGGCACGCACATGATCGCGGCGGCGTTCGACTGCGGCATCCCGGCGACGACCTCGGCGACGCTGCTGATGGCGATGGGGATCTTCGACCTCGTGGGCACGACGGCCTCGGGCTGGCTGAGCGACCGCTACAACTGCCGGTATCTCCTTTTTGGATACTACGGGTTGCGCGGGCTGTCGCTGCTGTTTCTGCCATCGGCGCTGCTGGGGCCGGCGTTGGGACTGGGGATCTTCGCCGTGTTCTACGGGCTCGACTGGATCGCGACGGTGCCGCCCACGGTGAAGCTGACGGGCGAGGCTTTTGGCCGGGAGAAGGCGAGCATCGTCTTTGGCTGGATCGCGGCGGCGCACCAGGCGGGCGCGGCGTTTGCCACGTATGCGGCGGGGGCGGTGAGAACGGAACTCGGGAGCTACACGTGGGCGTTTATCGGCGCGGGCATCCTGTGCGGGATCGCGGCGCTGATCGTGCTGCCGATCGCGAAGGTGAGGCGGGTGGCGGTGGCGACGGCGTGAGGGCGGACGAGTACGTCCGGATCTGAAAAGAAGATAACGAAGGGAACGAAGAATCCTGAGCGGGCGGTGGCTTCTCGTTCTAGCCACAGATTACACAGATGGGCACGCGTCTGTTGGGTTGTCGCTGTCTGGCCGTTTCCGCCAGCCGGGGCGACATTAACGTGCCTCGGATGCCTCAAAAGTTGGCTATCCCCGCGCAGCCTCGCACGCTTGGTCAACAACTGCACAAAATGCGGTGCTCGCGGGGTCTCACTCGGAAAGCAGTGGCGTCAGCCATCAACGTGTCGGAGGCAGCCATTCAAGCGTGGGAAAGTGGCGCTAACTTCCCGAGAGCTGGGGCTCGGGTCAAAGTCGTGGACTGGCTGGGCTCGGGGGGCGAGTACGACGGGTGAGGCTTTCCACAATCAGCCTACTGAACGTCGATACCCAATGCCTTCTTCGCATCGTGAGGCACCACGACGTGCTGCGGAGCGATGAGCAGCTCGCTGCCTTTGACCGATTTGAGGTGCGCGGAGTAGCGCAGATTGAACCGCATGATCTGATCGCCGTCGTACAGCTCGCGGATTCGCGCGACATCGTCGTAGGTAGCCACCCACGACAGGCCTGCCTGCTCCCGGATCGCCTCGGCGAAACCCATATGGTCATCATCGTCGAAGTGATTGAGGTAGAGTTCGCGCCCCTTCACGTAGTACGGCGGGTCAGCGTACACGAAGCAACGCGAGACGTCCGCGAACCTGTCCAGTTCGCCCACAAGGTCGCGCGCGTCTCGCCGGAGGACCGTTATCCTATCTCCGTAGCTGGCCAGCTCCTCGATACGCTCAGCAAGATCCTCACGATTGAAGCGAGCGTCGAGCTTCCATTCCCCCTTCTGCTCGATGCCACCAATCGGGCCGCCGTTCTTGATGATGCCGGAGCGGTTGCATCTGTTGAGGTAAAATGCGGCGAATCCCACGTCGATCTCGCTGCGACGTCCCGGCCTCCGGTAGACATCGCGCTGGTGACGCCACTCCGGCATTGTCAGCTTGGCGGCTTTAACCCTTTTAACCAGTTCTCCCGTGCGGCCCATTACGCATTTCCAGAAGGAATAGATCGAGCGGTCCGCGTCGTTGATGACGACGCTGTCCACGTGCCCCTCGCGCAGCAGCTTTAGGCCCGCGCCCGCGCCACCGGCAAACGGCTCGACGTAGGTGCCGCCCTGTTTGCCGTTCGCGTAGATGATGCTCTTTAGGACCTCGCAAAGCGAGACCTTGCCGCCGGGATATCGCAGCGGGCTGGGGTTGCGTCCTATCATGTGGGTAGCCTTAGCAGCTCTCGCAGCACGGCCACGACCAGCTCTCGGATGTGGATGACGGTTTCGGCGGTAGCGGTCACATCAGGGCTGTGGACTATACGGTCCAGCTCGGCCTTGCTCGTCTTGATCTTGCGCGATACCAGCGCCTCGATCGCGCTAATGGCAGACGGGTCGAAATTGAATTTGTCGCGATTGGAGTTAACGTAATCGAGCATCACGTTGAGGCTCGGCCCGAGCGACGACGTCTCCAGCTTCCTCGCCTCATGCCACAGCTTCCGAGCGCGCAGGCTGATGCCCAGCGCGATCTCCAAGGTGCCCCGGAGCAGGAACGCCGCCGCGTGCTCGGCGCCGTCTATCTCCATTCGCTTACCCTCGTCCAACATGCGGTGCAGCTTCTCGTGGCCATGTTCGCTTACCAAGTCGTGGGGGAACACTCGGCCCGACGGGCGGACCGTCCTCCGTCGCAAAGCGGCCGCAGCGCGCTTCTTCGTCCCATCCTGAGCGTCTAGGAATTTCTTCTCTTCTTCGAGCGTATCCGCAGTCAGCTTTCCGCCGCCCGGCTTGAAGCCGAGCTTTTCGACGTATTCTAGCTGGTCCCTCTCGCTGTGGAGCGTCCGCGTGTCGATGTCGTTGGATACGGCGTCTTCCAGTACGCGTGCGAGAATCGGCAGGAATTTTTCCTTGGTCGAATTCACCACCATCCCCTTGTCGGTGAACTCCACGCCCAGCGCGGCGCGAGCGGCCTTCGGCTTGAACAGCCGCTCGTATACGACCGAGTAGGGGTATTGCTGCGGGTCGTCGACAAGTTGCTTTGCCTTCTCCGAAAGCGGGGCGCACCTGGACATCCGGTAAAGGTCGACGACCGCCCTCGCCTGCACGACCTCATCTCGCGACCACTTGTGAGCATCGCAGAGGCTCTCGATGGTTTCGCCTTGGTCCAGCTTGGCCGCGATAAACGCGGCTTGCTGTATCGGCTTCCAGTCGACGGTGAAGAGTTCGCCTGCGTGCTTCGCGAACATGACCACCTCCGCATCGAACATCGTCGGCACGATCTCGACCGCGATCCGCTTAGGGAGCTTCGCCTTTTCTGCGAGCCGACGGAAAGTCTTCTGCATGGCGTCGGGGGCGAGTTCCGGGTTCGCAAGCACCTTCAGGGCGCAGAGCCTCCGGTTGCCCTCGTAGACTACGTGGCGCGCCCCGTCTTTAAAGACGATGAGCCTATCCTGCCGGAAATAGCCCTTGTCAGCGATCATCCGGGCGAGGCTCTCAACCCGAGCGCGCGCGCACATCTCGTGGATGATCTCCCGTTCACTGGCCTTCTCATTTAGCTCCGGCAGCCGCGGGTTAGCGGGGTGGAACCGGAGCTGGTTCAGGGGGATAAACTTGTCGTTCCAAGTGTCCGAGTCGATTAGGGGCATTTCGCGTTGAGGCTGGACCGCCAGTAGATTAGAAACCTTCGCATTCGTCCATGATGGAAATTGCCGGCATCCCGGTACGCGGCGAATTTAAAGACGACGCGTTAGCAGGCTAGCCGCCGAAGGCGCTAGGTGGTGTCGGCGTGCCTGAGTTGCGCGAGAATGTCTCGCTTCGACGCGATGAAAAGATCGGAGATTGGTCGGCGCAGAGCGGCCGCCAAGACGAAGAGTTCCGCGTCCGTCACCCTCCGCACCTGCGCCTCGATCTTTGCGATCGTGCTGCGGGTAACGTGCCAGCCCTGCACGCCGCACCGCGCGGCGAGCTGCTCCTGCTCCAGCCCCTCATCAAGGCGGATGCGACGGATTCGCGGGCCGACGGCGTTGATCTTATGCATGCTCCGGTATCGGAGCTTGACCATATATCTTCCCCGGCTTGGATGTGCTCCGATATCGGAGCACGCATCTCATGAATAGCGATCACCCCGTATTCCTCCACCGGTTGGGCCCGGACCCTCACGCGAACGGTGGGCAAACCTCTTCCGGCGCTGGCTGCCCCGATATCCTCGCCCTTGCGGACGGAGATTTTGCAGTCATAGGCGTAGACATCACCCAAGCGTCCATGGGCAAACTGCCTCCTACGGTCTCATGCGGCCCGGACGAGCGAATCGTACGTATTCCGCGCGCCACTCTCGTCCTCGCAAAGCGGGACATTCCGGAACGGTAGATCAAGCCTCGTCTCGATAGCCCTCCACTAAGACGACGAATTTGCGGTCGTGAAGGTGCCGCACCTTCTCCCACGCGACCCGTATCGCAGGGTGAGTGAAAATCTCCCGCCAGTCGTCAGCGACATGCTCAGGAAGCGAATGAATTCGGGCTGTCTTGGCACCGTAGGAGGCACGAAAATGGAGAAAGAGGAAGTTCGCGAAGCGAGCTTCCTCGTCCGTTAGCGGATGGACGGCCATATCGCGCTGCTTTTCGAACAGCCGGGCCAGCCCTGGGTGTTCGTCATAGTACATCCATAGTTCGCGATGCTGCTTGGTAACTTCCATGAGCGTCTGCGCGCGGCGCGTCCGAGCGTCGATGTGAAGCGCTACCCCGGTAAAAAGGAGGGCGGCGATGGTGCCTCCGACCTCGAACACCTCTTTCCAACGCTCGATCGTCCATGAGTGCTCTATCATTTCATAAGTATACATCACTCCTTTATCTAGTGTGGACGAAAGCGGATCAGCTCCGTCGGGAAGCTACACTCGCCCTTCGGTAACGCGCTGACGCTTAAGTACGATAGAGTTGCGCTTCGAGGAAGTGCGCGCGATAAGGAACCCAGATATGAGTACAAGTTTGGTCAGCCCCGGATCGACTACACCAGCCTCGGGCAACGAAAAGCTGGCGCTGTCGTCGCGAACACGCGGTCTTGCCCGCCGAATTCAGCGCGAGCTCCTGACAGCAAGGAGCGACGAATTGAGCGCGGCATCAAACTCGTTGGAAATGTCGCTGCGGAAAGCTAAATCTGCACTCACCACAGCCGAAGCTGCTAACGAGCGGGACAGGGAGAGCGCGTTGGCACAGATGAACCGAGCGAACACCGCCGATGAGGCTTTCGCCGCGGGCATACTCTCCGCCTCGGAGAGCAGTCTGAAGAAGGTGCGCGAGATTGAGCTGAGCGCTATGAACCACATCCGTGCGCAGGGCGCCGATGTTGGCGCGGTGGCGCGCGACGATAGCAGACCAGTAGAGGAAGTGAAGCCCACGCTTGAGGAATGCGTGCTGGAGCGCGACCGCCTGCAGGCGTTACATGCAAATATCGTCGCACTCAAGCCGCTCGCATACTGGCCTAGAAATCCGACGGCAGGATTTGCGCTCGCGGCCTTGCTGATTGCCTCCATCTGGCTCTACGGAATTGGCCTCCTATGGTTTGTAGTAGTCTATTTCGCGCGGGGTAGCTGGGTGAGAGACATCGACGTCAAATATGGGACACTTGCAAGCTCCGTGGAGCGGCTGGAGGCGCGGCTTCGATCTCTTCGCGACGGCGCAGAGCGGGAGCTTCGCGAAGCTCGCACGCGGAGTCGAGAAGCCGCCGATCGAGCGTGTGCTGAGATCGACGGCAAGCTCCGCGAAGCGCGGGCGGTATATGGAGAGGAATCCGCCAAGGCGGTTTCGAACCACGCGACCGACGTTGCCGCCATAGAGGATCGGTACCGGTCGGTCGCCCAAGAGTTGGCTCGCGAGGTCTCCGCCCTTTGGAATGACTGCGGGATTGCTGGGTGGGAATGGTCCGACGCGTCGTGGCAGACTTGGGCGCACAAAAAATCAGTGGAGCCCGCTGCGCGCCTCGGAAGATTGCAAATCGCTCCCGCGCGGGCTCGTGAGTACCCGCGTCCACTCGAAGAACTCGCGCTGCCAGCGCTTACGCCCTTCTGCGAGAGTCGCTCTATTGTGCTTCGTGCCGCCGGCGCCGGGAAGTCGAGGGCGGCAGACGCGATACTTTCAGTAGTGACGAGAATCCTCGCCACGGTGGCTCCGGGCAAAGCGCGCTTCACGTTCATCGACCCTGTGGGCCTTGGGCAGAACGCGGCCGACTTCATGCTGCTTGGCGACCACAATCGGGAGTTGATAAGCGGCAAAGCATGGTCCGAGCCTAACCACATAGAGCATCAGCTCACCGTGCTCACAGAGCACATCGAAACGGTTATCCAAACGTGTTTGCGGAACGAATTCGCGACTCTGCTTGAATACAACAGAGCGAAGCCTGACATGGCGCAGCCCTTCAGGTTCGCGGTGATTCACGACTTCCCCGTAAACTTCACGGAGTCCGCGGCTCGGCGGCTGGCGAGCGTGGTGAAGAACGGGCCGCGGTGTGGTGTCTACGCGATCCTCGTGCGAGACACGGAAAAGAAACTCCCCAGCGGCGTAAGCGTCTCGGACATAGAGGGCGGCTCGCTGGCCGTAGACGTGGCCGGCGACAGCACGCCCCTGTTTCGCGATTCGGACTTCGATGGATTCGAACTTTCCCTCGACGGACGGCCAGGCCCGCACCTTACGCGAGACATAGTTAAGCGGTCCGCCGAGCTCTCCCTAACGGCGATGAAAATCGACGTGCCATTCGCCGCAGCCCTGGAGGCGGCCGGACTGGAGGAACGTGCCTGGTGGTCGGCGGATTCGACGGACGGCTTAACTATCCCCCTCGGCCCCGCGGGCGCCCGGTCCGTGCAAGAGCTGGCGCTGGGTGGCGGACAGGAGGCGCACGGCCTGCTCGTCGGAAGGACTGGCTCAGGTAAGACGAACCTAATGCACGTCATCGTCACGGCCCTCGCTCTCAAGTATCCAGCCCGGGAGATCGAGCTTTACCTCATCGACTTCAAGGGCGGCGTCGGATTCAAGCGCTACGCGGAGCATCGCCTGCCGCACGCCAGGGTTGTTGCCATCGAGAGCGAGCGCGAGTTCGGAATCAGCGTGCTGCGCGGCCTTGACGCTGAGCTCAAGAGGCGCTCCGAGATGTTCCGCGCTGCCGGCGTCGACAGCCTCGGAGCCTACCGCGCGAAAGCTCGCGCCGGACGGCCTGACTCCGCGCCACTCCCGCGCGTGCTGCTGATCGTTGACGAGTTCCAAGAGTTCTTCAGCGAGAACGACGACTTAGCGCAGCAGGCAAAGATGATATTCGAGAGGCTTGCGCGGCAGGGCCGCTCCTTCGGCATACACTTCCTCCTCGCGACGCAGTCGCTTTCGGGCTCGGCCCAGCTCCCCGCTAGCATAATGGGGCAAATCAAGGTCCGCATCGCGCTCCCGTGCAGCGAGGCGGACTCGCGCCTCATTCTCGCCGACGACAACAAGGCGGCCCGCGCCCTCTCCCAGGCCGGGGAGGCGATATATAACCCGATGGGAGGCGCGGTGGAGGGCAACAACCGTTTCCAGGTCGCCCGCTTCGCCGACGAAGACCTGCCGCGCTACCTGCGCGCTGCGGCGGACTCTGCTCCCGGAGCCCCGGGGCCGACCGTCTTCGAGGGGAACGAACTGGCGGACCTCGCGGGCTGCTCGCGACTCGCAACCGCTTTGGCTGCGTCGGCTTGGAACACGCCTTCGAGTGCGGTTGACCTCCTCCTCGGAGAGCCCATCGCACTCATGCCGCCCGTCGCTGCGACGCTCAGGCGGCAGAGCGGACGCAACCTCCTCGCGCTCACGCGCGAGGAGCGCGAGGGCGTGGGGATGTGCATCGCTGCCATCCTCAGCGTGCTCTCGCAGCAGCCCCCGGCGAAGCGCCGAGTCTACGTCGCGGACTTCTCCACGGCCGACAGCGAATGGGCCAACTACGCGCCGGAGATCGCCAAGAGCTTGCCTGGTGAGCTAACGCTCATAAGCCGCCAGCGCGACCTTGCGCCTATGCTCGCTTCGGTAGCGAAGCTTCTGTCGACGCGGGACGATTACGTCTCGGGCCAATGCAGCGTGTACCTCTTCATCATCGGACTGCACAGGGCGAAGGCCCTCCGCGACGACTCCGAAGACGATCAAGGCAACAACGCCGTCGAGCTGCTCAAGACGATCCTCCAGGACGGGCCGGAGGTCGGAGTCCATACGGTGGCGTGGGCGGACACCTTGGGCAACGCGACTCGGGGCCTCGACCGGCGCGCGATGAGGGAGTTCGGCTTGCGTGTGGCGGCGGTGATGGACTCGGGCGACTCCGTGAACTTCCTCGACAGCACGGCTGCGTCTAAAATCGCCAAGCCACATCGGGCGATCTTCTGCGACGAAGACCGGCCCGGCCAACTAGAGACGTTCCGTCCCTACGCGCTACCGCCGGCAGCATGGCTAAAACATGCTGGCCAGCGGCTGAGGGGCCGACCTAGCGTAGAGCAGCCCCAGCCCCAATCATGAGCGAACCGGAGATACACGCGAACCCGCAGCGCATCCAGTCCCTCGCCGAGGAACTCGGCGCGTTCGTGGCCGGCCTGCGGAGCGAGCTTGAGAGGATGAACGACGGACTCCATTCCCTCGGCGGGACGTGGAAGGACCGCGAATATGAGAAGTTCAAGCGGTCCTTCGAGCGGATCAGGGAGGAGTTGGGCAAGATTGAGCAGGAGGTCGGGCAGCGTAGGCCCGAGCTCGAAGACGACGCCCGGCTGCTCGTCGAGTACCTCAGAAAGTCCCAGTGACTCCCGCGCCTTTCCAGCATGGACTCTGATACCGCCATCGTCACCCCCGCCGAACTCGACCGATTCGCCGACTCACTGGAAGAGTCCGCAAAGCGCCTCCGCCGCGACGGACGGAAACTGCGCGACTCCGTCGGGGCCGCTCGGGCTGTCTGGAAGGACGCCAAATACGAGGCGTTCCACCGCAAGCTCGCCGCTTGCGTGGAGGACATCGAGAAGTTCGGGGCAAGCGGAGCCAAGTACGCGGAGTTCCTCCGCGACAAAGCGGCTCTCGCGAACAGGTACCTGCACCGCCGCTGACTGGCGCTCTGATTCGCCCGTGCTACAATGCCAGCGGAGGGGGTCCACGCCAGCGTCAAGGCCATCTCGGACATGGAGGTCGCGTGCGCACGATTCTCCTCCGCGTTGCTTGATTGCCTTCCTGAAATCGAGCGCGAGATCAGGAATGTGACTGAAGCTCTTGACGAGCGTCGCTCGGAGCTTTGCCGAGAGATAGAGAACCTTAACGACACTATCGTATCGGCCGACGAAGACGATGACATCTCTTGGGAGGAGCAGCGCCTAGAGGACGCACGCGACGAACTGTCTTCGATAAACCGTCGCACAAGGCGTCTTGAAGAGGCCGTCGGCGACTACCGTAGTCGTGCCCACAATGCCGAAACGCTTGCGGCCGGTCAGAGGGATCAAATTCGAGATTTTCTCAAAGGTGCGACGCAGGATCTTAAAGCTTACCTTGCGACCCAGCATGATGCCTCCGCTCTTCCCGGTTCTTTTCTATCTCCTAGCGAGCCGCAGGCGCACTTTCCTTCGCAGGAAAGCGTTCGACACGCGATTCGATACGCGAAATGGAGTTCAACAGAAATTTTGAACGGCGGGGTTAACCAATCGATGATTCTAAGGAATGGAGTATCCGTAGTCTTTAAACCCTCCGTCGGTGAGTATCAGCATCCAGATTTCCTGGGAATTAGTCCCGGAACTCAATTTCTTCGAGAAAAGGCGGCATCCTTAATCGACGAAATGCTGGGGCTGAACCTCGTGCCACCGACTGAAATCATCAACTATGAGGGAAAAGCTGGCAGCGCCCAGTTATTTAAGGACGGGTTTCAAACCCCCGCAGAGCTTGCAGAAATGGGGCTTATTAAAAAGCCCTATCCAGACAATCTCGATGATCGCCAGCGTCGTGACTGGCAACTCTTAGACGAACTCATCGGAAACCGGGATAGACACTCAAGTAATTGGATGCTGCGTCGGCGCGAAAATGGAAGCTTCGAACTAGCACTCATAGATAATGGAATGAGCTTTAGCGAATGCGATGACGTGATGCTTAAGACCCTCCCGGCCTCATCTCAGCCACTTGATGAAATCAACCGTGAACGGCTCGAGCAATTCTTGGCCACAGAGCGAAGGTGGCGTGAAACATTAGTCGATTTGGTCGGATCGGTAGCGGTCGAGCGCATGATATCACGCGCAAAAAACCTACTCTCTCGTAACCGATATGAATGACATTATGATGGTCGAAGTGATGAACTATGCTTATTCGCCTCCAAGGATTACGGCGCGGTTTTGGTGGTCCCAGCAGCGCGGGTTAACATGTGATCATCGGAATCTGCTCCAAGACCTAGAGGAGGCTGGGATCAACATGCCAGGCGGCCGACGTTTGTATCCCCGCGATGGGCGCGACTTTTTTGAAGCGCTGCAATTTAGATTTAGTTCTTTGGAGCGAGCTTTACCGCCGAAGGCGGTTAGCGAGCAAGGCGGTACCGAAGCGACTCAATGAGCGCGGCTCAATACGCCCACGAGAAGCTCACTGTCGAGTGGCGCGAGCTTCAGGACAGCTGGCGCGACGCGCGCGCGGCTTGGAAGGACGGCGTGGCAGTGCGATTCGAGCGGCGCTTCATTGAGCCTCTTACATCGGATATCCCACCCTTCCTCCATGCGCTGGAATCGCTGAGCGTCGAGTTGAGGGCGGCCCGGCGCGAACTGCGTTAAGTTTCTACGATCAATATTCGCGCTGGTAGGTGCCCTTGTCGTCTACGCGACTCAGCACCCACGCGCCGTTCCTCAGATCGTAGCTAACCGCGATGTCGGCCTTGGCGCGGATGCCGTTCTTACCGACGAGCGATATCTGTATGTCGTACGTGACGGAGAGCCCGGCGTCGTGTTTCGCCTTTATGGTGAAGCGCCGGAACTCGGAGGCGGAGTCGAATCGCCAAGAGGCGTATCCCCTGCCTATGGAGTAGCCGACCAGGTCGGCCTTGATGCGGGACGCCGAAGGGACCGAGTTGGGGCGCTTGCCCGCGCCGGTAGGCGCAATAGGCGCGGTAGTGGTCGTGACGTTGGTGACCTCGTACAGCCTCTCCCTTTTTCCGTTCACGAACGTCTCCCTCCTCGTGGGGAAGGTGATTCCTCCGAACTCTCGGTGGGCGCCGAACTCCATGCGGACAGCGTTCGGCTTATCTCCCTCAGTATCCGTGTATGCGACCGACTTCACGGCTGAGGTCGCCGGATCGACCTCGACGGTGAACAGCGGATGCCGGTCGGCCCGAACGGTGAGGGTGGAGTTGCCGCGCGCCTTCACCTCGAACCTCGCGTCATCTGCCGCCAATTGCCAGAGCAGGTGCTCCGCATAGGCGAACGTGAGGAGGGCGCGGTGCGCGGCGGGCGGGGAGAACTCTTTGCTCCCCTGCAAGGACGACCGCTCCGAGCCGCTGAGAGTGTACGCGTCCTTCGTCTCGCTGTGCCTCTTCGATGCATCCGTGACTGTGACAGACGTGAAGGCGACGGTGTAGGCCGACGCGAGCAGGGGCTTGAACCGGAAATGCACGTCGAGATGCTCCTCGGCGGCGAAAGGCCGCGTACGCCACTCGATCCTGCCGCTCGCCTCCGCGTCCTGCTTGGTGCCGAGCAACCACGGCCATTGGAGCGCGACCTTCACGCGCTCGGTGAACCCGCCCACACTTTCTAGCCGGTCTCTGCCGCCGGCTGCCTTGAACATCTTGAGCAGGGCGTGCCACGCCGCCCGATCCTCTCCGTAGCGGTCTGCCAGCTGCTTCTCCGCCGCGCGGACTTCGGAGACCGCCTCGCTTTGTACGCGTTTCCAGTCCGCGGGCGTGCTCAGTCCGCTCGAGTCTCCGTCGAAGGCCACGTCGCCCTCGACGTCCGCGGCCAGCACCTCAGAGCCAGGGCCTTGTACGGGGATCTCGGCGGCTGACCAGTCCAGCTCCAAGAGCGTCCACGTGGAGCCGCCGTCTCGGGCCCTGACGCTCACGGCCGCGTCCACCGCGACTCCCGAGGCTTTCGCTACCACGAAGAGCTTCGGCGCCTTGGGCCAGTCCGTGGCGAGCGCCGGGAAAAACTGCTCAGCTGACTTTCTCGCGGACTCGAAGTCTGGGGTCGGTGCCATGGTTCGGGCCGACTCCTCTGCGCTCGCTTCACGGTAGAGCGCTTTGGTGCGTCGAGCGGTAACACGCAGAGTGGCCCCGAAGTCATCGCCCCGACGGTCCAAGGCGGAGACTGGCTCCACCAACTCCACCATCCAACCCGAGGTCGGATAGAATTTTTGGCCGACCTGCCTCACAAGCTCGGCGCGGACCTCCTCGTTCAGCGCAGCGAGCTTGTGCCTCTCGAAGGCGCCTTTCGCCGCGGCGGCGTACCCCGCCCTCGCAGACAAATATGCGTCAAGCGACCTTTCGAACGCCGGATCGCCCACGACGACAGCGCCGGAGGGCAATTGCTCGCGCGTCACAGCCGTCGGCTTTTTGGTCGCCCGGGAGCCTATCGGGGACCGAGTGACGCTGAATTGCCAGTCGGATTCGCCGTCGAGAAGCTCGGACCAGCACCGCCACGCCGATACCGGCGCAGGGTCTCGCCACCCGCGCGCGACGCGTTCGACATCGTACTCGACGCTGACGCGCGCCTCCTCGCCCGCAGCAGCGGCCCGCACGAATAGCGGCGGAGGATGGGGGAGGCTGGGAAGCCCGGCCTTCGACGGCAGGCTCGCTGCGAGCCGAACGGCTGCCTCGACTTCCGGGGAGTCGTCGCGTCGCTTCCGGGCGTGGGTCGCGAAGTCGTCGGGGGCGAAGAGGTCGGCCCTCTGTTTTACTGTTGCGGTGGCGCTTACCAGCCACGGACCTGCCGCAGTCACGGATTCGAATAGCGTGGGCGCCTGCCGCCGTCGGTAGCTCAGATCGATGTGAACGATCTCGCCGCTTCCGTCTGGGGCGAGTAGAGAGACCGCAGTGGCCCTAGCGGCGGGTTCGGGGGCACGGCGGTCAAAGACGCTACGCAGTACCACGGGGCCGCCATAAAACACTCCTAGCGATATGAGGAAAGCAGCGCCCGCTATCCTTTCGCTTCGTCGCAACCTCACCTTAACGTGGCTGCGAGCGGGACGTGGTGTGGCTTCAGAACGAGCCGCGTTGTCTTCCGTGGGAGGGGGCATGCTGGAATGACTCCGTTATACTCTGCCGGGGACGCAAATGGCGTTATACTTTACTCTTAACGAGACAATGCGGCTCACGCTGCTAGCGCAATCACATCCTTCGTCAGAAAGACTTCGCTGGCGCTATGCCTACCTTATAACCGGTTTTTGCTGTGTAGCACCGAACCCCAAGGGAAGAATTCACGGAGCCCGTCCGAGGGATAGTAAGGCGTAACGCCACCCCCCCCCGTGAGGCTTCATACGCTCGGCGTACGACATAAAGGACGCGACGGTCCTTTATCGGATTTGTGTTCGGAAGCAGCATGATCGTGTCCTTTAAAAACGAGTGACGGGAACGGAGCACCCGCACCGCCGCGTGAGCGGCGGAATGAGGCAG
>CAYZPV010000020.1:0-104639 GCA_964480585.1 uncultured Opitutus sp.
ATCACGCCAGCCGCAATGCCCGTGACCACGCTATTCAGCCCCTCAGCGAAGACCGTCATCTTATCCGCCGTACCGTCGCCGTCGGTGTCGCGGAGCTGATAGATACGCTCGGTGTGATGCGTGAGATCCTTGTAATCGATGGAGCCATCGCCGTTATGATCCTTCAGCGAGGCACGGGGGGCGCGCATCTTGCCGGGAGCCAGCTCCCGCTTAAAGAAGGCTTCCTTGTCGGCAACGGAGGTAAGCGCCACGTCGTCGGGTATCCACATCGTGTGCTCGCGGATATCAAGATCGCCCACCTTGCGACGCGTCGTCGCCGCGACGTAGACACGCCCTTGCGGATCGACCGCGCACGCGACGGGGTCGGGCACATTGATCTCGCCCGACCACTTGTGCAGCACGAGTTCGCCGGATGGCGGACTCATGTCGGAGTAGGTCTTCTTTTTCTGTGCAGCAGGCGCGGAAGCGGGTTGCGCAGGCAGCGACGAAACGAGCAGGAGCGAGACTGCGGCGGCAGCCAGCGGCCGACCGAGGGGGTGCGAGGTAGCGGACATGGAAGGAGAGATGTAGGAGCACCGGGAACGACGAAGCGAGCCGTGAAATGGTTACTCACGACCGGGGGAACCTCGGCGCTGCATCGACGCTCACGGAGGACGCGAGCAGGCGCCAAAACTTTCGCTCGCCATCTCTCCGCCGTTTAGCTGTTTACGTTACAGCGACGCCCGGCTGTCCAGCTTTGGCGACTGCAACCACAACCCCCTTCGGCGCGGACCCCGCTGCGCCTACCCTGCCATGTCCAAACCCTGCATTAACCGCCTCCGCACCCTCACGCTCGCGGCAGTCGCCACGGCGTCGCTCACGGCCCAGACGACTGCGCCCTCGACCTCGCTCGCGCCACCGCCGCCAGACGAGCCGATCAAGCTCACGCCCTTTGTCGTCTCGGAGACCGAAGACCGCGGGTACGCCGCCACCGCCACGCTCGCGGGCACGCGCCTCCGCACAGACCTGCGCGACGTCGGCGCCGCGATCTCCGTCATCACGGGTCAACTTCTCGCCGACACCGCCTCGACGAATGCAAGGGACATCCTGATCTACTCCACCAACACGGAGGTTGGCGGCTTCGAGGGCAATTTCTCGGGCGTCGCGACAGGCAACGGCTTTTCCAACGCGGAGACCACGCTCCAGAGCCCGAGCACCGCCACTCGCGTGCGCGGCCTCGCAGGCGCAGACCTGACGCGAGACTTTTTCCTCACTTCGATCCCGCTCGACTCGTACAACACGGAGCGCATCGACATCTCGCGTGGCGCCAATGCCATCCTCTTCGGCTTGGGCAGCCCCGCAGGCATCATCAACAACCAACTCAAGAGCGCCGATGTCAACAAGCCCTCCTGGTCGCTGCAAAACAGCTTGGGGCGCTTCGAATCGCATCGCGAAGTGCTCGACGTCAACACTCCGCTCGTACCCGGCCGCCTCGCGCTGCGCTTCATCGCGCTCAACAAAAATGAAAAGTACCGGCAAGAGCCCGCTTACGAGCAGGATCGCCGCCTGTACGCGGCGCTGAAATTCGAGCCCAAGCTCGTCCGCGACGGCCTCACGCAATTCCAAGTGAGCTACGAAGGAGGCAACCAGAACTCCAACCGCCCCCGCCCAACCCCGCCGCACGACGGCCTGAGCGTGTGGTACAACGTGCTCAACAAGGTGCAGGTGGATCCCACCGCGCCCACCAGCGTGACAGGCAATCCCCTGCTCTTCGCCCATCTCGGCGCACCTGGCCGCTGGTTTGGCCAAGTCGCGGCGATTTTCACCGACCCCGCGAGCGGGGCGCAGGGTGGCGGCAATGTGCCCCCCTTCATGATCGGCCGTGGCGGCGTGCCCTTCACGCAATGGTTTGCCGTGGGCATGTACCAGGCGCAGGGCAGCAATCCCAACTTCTTCCTCAACCGCCAATTCGCCCCTGCAGGCCAGGCCTACACGGGACTCTGGCGTTACCAGGAGCTGCGTGACCCCTCGGTCTTCAATTTCTACGACACCTTGCTCGACGGCCCCAACAAGCTCGAGCAATCCGACCTGCGCGCGATCAACGCCACCTTCCGCCAGACCTTCCTGCGCGACCTCGTGGGCTTCGAGCTTGCGTACGACAAGCAGACCTACGCGCGAAACAACTTCGGCATGTTTGGCTTCGACGCTTATGCGATCCACGTCGACATGCAGAGCAAGCTCGTCGATGGCACGGCGAATCCCAACTTCGGGCGCCCTTACGTGGCTTCCGACTCCATCGGCAACAACTACGCGGATACGACGCGCGAGGCCGCCCGGGCAACCGCCTACGCCACCCTCGATCTGCGGCAGAAAACGGGGCTCCTCCGCCACCTCGGCAAGCATGTCTTCACCGGCACGTACACCGACCAGCGCAGCGAAAACTTCAATCGCAGCATCAATGGCTACTCGTACGACCTGGGGCTAAACGTCTACGCCAACAACCCCACAGCCACCACCTACCCAAGCTATGCGGGTGTGCACTACCTCGGCGGCTCCATCGCGGGCCTCAACTCCCCCGCCGGCGCCAACATCTCCGGGATCACCGCGGTCCACAATCCACAGGCCAGCGGCACCGCGCTCGTCTTCGACGCGCGGGTGAACCAGATGGTGCGGGTCCCGGTCTCGGTCATCAGCGCCAACGAGCGCGACATTTCCAAACTCTACTCAGGAGCCAACAAGAACAAGAACACGACCAAGAGCGTCTCCGCCGTGTGGCAGAGCTACCTCTTCAACGACAAGCTTGTCGGCCTCGTGGGCTGGAGGCAGGACAAGTTCGACCTTCGGGATGCAGGCCCCGCGCGGCTGGCATCAGTGACGGGCGAGACCGATCCCTACAACCCGGCGTGGACCTTTCCCAGCTCCCCGACGATCTATGCGAAGGATGACACGATCAGCTGGAGCGCCGTGCTGCACGCGCCCCGGTACGTGAAGCGCATCCTGCCGCGCGGCACGGATGTGAGCCTCTCGTACAATATCTCGAAGAACTTCCGCCCCGCCTCGACCATCGCCGATGTGTACGGCCGCCCCTTTGCGCCACCGGCCGGCAAGACCAAAGATATCGGCGGCACCCTCTCGCTCTTCGAGCAGAAGCTCATCCTGCGCGTCAATCGCTACCGGACGACGCAGACGAATGACTCGGCGACGTTCTACAACACCTTCTGGCCCGGCAACGATGTCGTGCGCGCCATGAACGGCATGCGGCAAAACAACGTGAGCGAAGTGGTGATCAACCGCTGGTTTGGCTTTTCGCCGAGCGACCCGCGCTATCTCCCGCTCCGCGCCAGCCTCAACGACCCTGCGCAAGCCAACAACGTCAACCCGGGCCTAACCCAGGCCGAAATCGCCGCGCGCAATCTCTGGTTTACCCAGCGTACGCGCGAGGAGTGGCTGCGCCCGGTCGACCCGCTGCTCGCCGAGACATGGAACTTCACCCAAGCGGCCAACGGCGGCACGTGGAGCGCGACCCGACCGCCGAACGTCGGCAATGTGGCGGACACCGTCTCCGAGGGTTGGGAATTCGAGGGCACCCTCAATCCCACGCGCAACTGGCGCATCACCTTCAACGCCGCCATGCAGGAGGCCCGCAAGTCGAACGTCGGCGCCGACTTCGCGGAGTTCATCAAACGCAACCTTCCCCTCTGGACCGACGGCAATGGGCAACTCGCGACCAACATCCGGCAGATGGAGGGGCTCGAAGACATCACTTACTTCAACTCCTTCGGCACCTCGCAACTCGGCAATCTCGCGATCATCAACATGTACGTGCCGTACCTGAACGCGCTCGCCGCCAATGGCTCGCCCGTGCAGGAGCTGCGCAAGTGGCGGTTCAACATGGTCACAAACTATGATTTCCGCACCGGCATGTTCAAAAACTTCAGCATCGGCGGAGCAGCGCGCTGGCAAGACAAAGTGGCCGTCGGCTTTCCCGCTGTGCGGAATGCCGCGGGCGCGTGGGTATACGATGTCACGCGGCCGTACTATGGCAGCGACGATCTGAAGTTCGATGCGTGGCTCCGCTATGGCCGCCGCGTCTTCAGCGACAAGATCCGCTGGAGCATCCAGCTCAATGTGCGCGACCTGCTGGCGGACGACGACCTCATCGCGGTGACCGCGCAGCCCAACGGACAGATCGCGAGCGCCCGCATCCCGCAGCCCAACAAGTGGACGATCACGAACACGTTTTCGTTCTGAGGGCGCTGAGGACTCCATCATCAGGCGCGAGGTGAAAATCACCTCGCGCCTAGCCGGCCTGGTGCCGCACACGGTACTCGCGCGGAGACATGCCGGTGGCGCGGCGAAAGGCTACACTGAGATACTCGGCGTGCTCGATACCGACGCGCTCCGCGACGGCGGCCACGGGTAGCTTGGTCGTAGCAAGCAGGGCTTTCGCCCGCTCCAAGCGGACACGCTGGATGTGCTCGTGGGGCGTGTGCCCGAGGAGCTGCTTGAATTTGCGCTCCAGCAAGGTGCGCGACATCGGCACCGCACGCAGCACGTCGCTTACGTCGATGCCCGTCACCGCGCGCTCGCGGATGAAGCGCACGGCGGAAGATACGCGCGGATCGGCCACGGCTACGACATCCGTAGACTGCCGCTCGGCGACGCCGACCGGCTCGATGAGCCGGGTGGCGACGGGCACTTTCGCGCCGCTCATCAAGCGATCCAGAAGCGCGGCAGCCTCGTACCCCGCGCGGCGCGCATCGGGAATCACGCTCGAGAGAGGAGGATCGCAAAGGTCGCACAACAACTCGTCGTTATGCACACCGATGACGGCCACCTCGTCGGGCACGGCGAGCCCTGCCTCATGACAGGCCTCGAGCACCTGCTGGCCTCGCACATCGTAGCAGGCGAGCACGCCGGCCGGCTTGGGCAGAGCCCGCAGCCAGGCGACCATCGCTGTAAACTCGGCCTCTCCGCCCGCCTGCCCGGCACCCGAAGCCGATTGCTCGAAGTGGGAGATCGTACCGCCGAGGGAGCGCACCTGCCGACCGAAAAACGTGCCGCGCTGCGCCGACCAGCGGAAACGCGCATCGCCACAATAGCCGAAATGCCGAAAGCCGCGCGCCTGCAGATGCTCCGCCGCGAGCCGCGTAGCGGCTTCGCTGTCGGTGACCACCCGGGGAAACACCGGTGTCGCCAGCGCCGCACTTACATCCACCACCGGCACGCCGGTGCGGCGCAGCGCAGCCGCGATCCGCCCGTCATCCACTCGCGCCACGATGCCATCGCCCCGCCAGCCTTCCAGCCACGGAGGCACCCCAGCCCCGCGCCCGTGCTCCGAAAGCCGCATCGACCACGCATGTTGTTCGCGTCCCCAGGCACGCACGCCATGCAAAAGCTCCCGTCCGTACGCGTTGGAGGTCTCGACCAACAGGGCCACCCGTCGTCGCAATGTCATCGCTTACGAGGGAAGCGGCCGGCCCCGCGCGATGCCAGAGCAAACCCGACGCTGTGCGAAAAATCTCAGGAAAAATGTGCCCGGCCTCATGGACGTGCCGGCCCGGGGCTGGCACACTCATCAGCCTACCCCGCCCGCGCCCGCCCTTTTCGCATGACCCCTTTTACGCTCGCCGTCCTTCCTGGAGATGGCATCGGCCCCGAAGTCGTAGCCTCCGCCCTCGCCGTACTCGATGCCGTGGCGCCCCGGCTAGCCGGGGTGACTTTCTCTTGCGAGACGCACGCGGTCGGAGCGGCGGAGTTCCTGCGCCACGGAGATCCGCTGCCGCAGCCGGCGCTAGAGGCCTGCCGGCGGGCCGACGCCATCCTGCTCGGCGCGATGGGCCTGCCGGGCGTGCGCTGGCCGAGCGGCGTCGAGATGACGCCACAGATCGACCTGCGCGAACTCCTCGATCTCTACGCTGGCATCCGCCCCATCCGGCTTTACCACGAAGCGCACACGCCACTGAAGGGCTACGCCGAGGGACCTGAAATCGACTTCGTCATCGTACGTGAGAACTGCGAAGGGCTTTTCTCCGCCCGGCGCGATCCGCGCCCGGCGGGGCGCGACTTCGAGACTGACACGTTGAAGATCACCCGACGGGGCGCAGAGCGCATCTGCCGCTCGGCCTTTGCGCTGGCGCGCCGCCGTCGCCGCAACGTGACTCTCGTCGACAAGGCCAATGTACTGCCGTCGATGGCGTTCTTCCGTGAGGTCTTCGATCGCATCGCGGGCGAGTTTCCTGACGTGACAACCGACCGCGTATACGTCGATGCGATGGCGCTCTACCTCGTGCAGCGCCCGCACGCCTTCGACGTGATCGTGACGGAGAATATGTTTGGCGACATCCTCTCCGATCTCGCCGCCGGCCTCGTCGGCGGGATGGGCATGGCGCCCTCCGCCGACCTAGGGGATAAGCATGGGCTCTTCCAACCATCGCACGGCACGGCACCGTCCCTCGCTGGTCGAGACATAGCCAACCCCGTCGCGACGATTCTCTCGCTGGCCCTGCTGCTCGACTGGCTGCCGCACCCCGAAACCCGGCGCGCCGCCCGGCTGATCGAGCACGCTGTCGCGGCGGTGCTCGCAGACCCGACGCAGCGCACGGCAGATCTTGGCGGCACGCTGGGCACGCGTGCGATGACGGAGCGTATCGTAGCCGCCCTGCCCGCAGCACTCCCCACGCTCGCCGCGACGCGCTAGCCAGAGCCCCGCCATGCCCCGCCTCATCGATCTCACTCTACCCCTCCGTCCCGGCCAGCGCGGCGTGGCGGCCGAGACTGCGCGCACGCTCGCGCGCGATGGCTGGAACGCCGCCACCTGGAGCCTCTACTCGCACGCGGGCACGCACATGGATGCGCAGCAACACTTCGCCGCCGGCCCCGAGACCATCGACACCAAATCGCTCACTCGCTGCCTCGGCCCCGCGTGGGTCGTCGATCTCACGCCTATCGCACCCCGCACGCAACTCGGCCTCGCACATCTCGGAGCAGTCCGCGAGAAGGTGGCGGCAGGCGACTCCCTACTGCTGCGCACCGACTGGCACCGGTACGTCGACGACCCCGCGCTCTACCGGGACGGGCTGCCGCGCATCGGCGATGCCCTCGCCCAGTGGTGCGTAGAACGCGGGGTAAAACTCCTGGGCGTCGAGCCCCCTTCCATCGCCGACGTCAACGATCTCGCTGAAGTGACGCGCATCCACAAAGTCCTCCTCGGCGGTGGGGTGACGATCGTGGAAGGTCTGGCCCATCTCGACAGCCTCACGCAGGAGCGGGTGCTCTTTGCCGCGCTACCCCTCAAGCTCGCCGGGGGAGACGGTGCGCCCGTGCGCGCCTTTGCCATCGAAGGTGTCGCGCCCGAGGCCTGGAGCTTCTGAAGCCATGCCAGCCACCGCCGAGCCCCCGACCTCCGCCGCTTCCGCACCGCATCGCGCGGGCAGCGGCAAGGGCCTGCCGCGCCGGCACCTCGTGGTGATCGCGACATTCCTCCTCGCTTTCCTGCTCTATGTGGACCGCGTCTGCATCTCCACGGCCAAGGGACCCATCGTGGCGGAGCTGCAACTGAGCGACGCCCAGTTTGGCTGGGTGCTCTCAGCCTTTGCCTTTGGCTATGCATTGCTGCAGGCGCCGGCGGGAGCGCTGGCCGATCGCTACGGGGCGCGGCGCATCCTCGCGGCGGTGGTGGTCTTCTGGTCGTTCTTCACCGGCGCGACCGCGCTGGCCTGGGGCTTTGCGTCACTGCTTGTCATCCGCTTCCTCTTCGGCGCGGGGGAGGCAGGCGCTTTTCCCGGCATGGCACGCGCAGTCTACTCATGGATCCCGGTGCGCGAGCGCGGGCTGGTAAAGGGCATCAATTTTTCCGCCTCGCGCCTCGGGGCGGCGGCCACCATGCCCGCGCTCCCATGGCTGATTGACGCCCTCGGATGGAAGGCTGCGTTTGGCGCGCTCATGCTAGTCGGGTTTGTCTGGGCCGCAGCGTGGTGGCGCTGGTTTCGCGATGAGCCCGCCGAGCAGCCTGGCATCTCACCGCAGGAGCTGGCCCTCATCCACGCCCAGCGCCAGGCGCAAGGCGCAGCGGGGCAGGCCGCTCCGCTGGCCCCCGGGGCACTGCTACGCTGTGGCGGACTGTGGCTGCTGATGGCCCAATACTTCGCCAGCAACTTCGCCTTTTTCTTCTGCCTGAGCTGGCTCTTCCCGTATGTGCAGAAGACCTATGGCCTAGGCTATGTGGAGGCGGGCTTCTACGCGATGATCCCGCTCCTGGCGGGCGCGGCGGGCAACATCGCCTCAGGCTTTCTGGTCGACGCCCTCTACCGGGCGGGCCGCCCCACGGCCTCGCGGCGACTGCCGGCAATCGCGGGCTTTGCCCTCTGCGCGCTCGGTCTTGCGCTCGGCCCGGGACAGGCCGAAGTGGGGGGCGCAGTTTTCTGGCTCTCCCTCGCCATCTTCGGTGCAGATATGACGCTCAGCCCCTCCTGGTCGGCGTGCATCGATCTCGGTGGCCCTCACGCTGGAGCAGTCTCGGGCACGATGAACATGGCGGGGAATCTGGGCTCGGCGCTCGTAGCGCTCGCCTTTCCCTACCTGCTTGCCTGGACCGGCGGGCCCGCGGCGTTCTTCTACCTCGGCGCGGCCCTCGGCGTGGGGGCGATCGCATGCTGGCTCGTCTTTGACCCCGCGCGCCGACTCATCCCTTCCGCATGAAAACTTCGCTCCGCGGCATCTGCGTCGGCGCTGGCTACTTCAGCCGCTTCCATCTCGAAGCCTGGGCTCGCATACCCGAGGTGCGCATCGTCGCGCTGGTCGACCGCGAGCCTGCACGGGCACAGGCGCTCGCAGCTGCTCACGGCATCGCGCTGGCCGAACACGACGACGCTCTCGAGTCGCTGCTGGAGCGGGAGCGCCCCGACTTTGTCGACCTCATCACTCCGCCGGATACGCACCTTGCCCTCGTACGGCGCATCGCGGCCCGCGGCATCTCCATCGTGTGCCAGAAGCCGCTCGCACCCAGCTTCGAAGAAGCCGCGGAGATCGTCGCCGAGGCCGCAGGCATCCGCTTCATGGTACACGAAAACTGGCGCTGGCAGCCGTGGTATCGGGAGATAAGACGCCAGTTGGAGGCCGGGACGCTGGGCGAGTTATTTTCCATCGCCGTCCACATGCGCCTGGGCGATGGCTGGCCCGCCGACGCGTATCTTGCCCGCCAACCCTACTTCCGCGCCTACCCGCGCTTGCTCGTGCACGAAACGGGCGTGCATTTTCTGGACACCTTCCGCTTCCTCGGCGGCGAGATCACCTCGGTCTACGCACGTCTCCAGCGGCGCAATGCCGCGATCATAGGCGAAGATGCCGGGCAGATCGTCTGCGGCTTTGCCTCTGGCGCAACGGCCCTCCTCGATGCCTCGCGCTACAACGAGGCGGATACGACCGACGCGCGCCATACCTTTGGCGTCGTGCGCGTCGACGGAGCGAAAGGCCACGTGGAGCTCGATCTCGAAGGCACACTCACGCTCAAGCTGCTCGGCCAGCCGGCGGTGCGGCTAGACTATCCGCACACCCGCCGAGGGTTTTCAGGCGACTGCGTCCATGCGCTGCAGCGCCATTTCGTCGACAGCCTGCTCACCGGCCGCCCTTTCGAAAGCACTGGGGCCGACTATCTCAAATCCGCCGCTCTCGTGGAGGCGTGCTACCGCTCCCACGCCACGGGCGAGGTCGCACATCTACCGCATTAGCAAATGAACCACCTCGGCCTCGATCACATCGCCATCGTCGTACCCTCCACCGAGGAAGCACTGCGCATATGGCGCGACCGTCTGGGCTTCCCGGTGGTGTGCAGCGAGGTCGTAAACGACGGCGTCGTGCGCCTCACGCATCTCGACCTGGGCAATGCCCACCTCCAGCTCGTGGAGCCTCTCGTCTCTGAGCATCCGCTCCACGCCCAGCTCGCCGCACATGGCGCGGCGCTGCACCATGTCTGCCTCCGCGTCGCCGATGTGGGAGCGGCACGCGAAGAATTGCGCGCTGCGGGCCTCGCGGGGGATGCCGGCCCACACCAAGGCACGCAGGGCAAACGCGCGCTCTTTCTCAACCCCGGCCCAACTCAAGGAATCCGGCTCGAGGTGACCGGACCATGATGAACCATCTCGAAATCGCCGCGATCTCAGCCATGCTCCCCCCAGTATGGGAGCGCGACCCGCTGCCCACGATCTCGGCACTCGCCACGGAGCGTACCCTCGTGGTGCTCGATGACGACCCCACCGGCACGCAAACAGTGCGCGACGTAGCCGTCGTCACGACATGGGACGAGGCCACCCTCCGCGCCGAGCTGGAAGCCTCCCCGACAGGGTTCTACATCCTCACCAACTCTCGCAGCCTAGAGCCCGAGGCATCCGCATGCCTGCATCGCGAACTCGCCGCCAATCTCCGTGCCGCATCCGCTGCGGCCGGGCGGCCCATCGTAGCGCTGAGCCGGAGCGACTCCACGCTCCGAGGACACTACCCGCTGGAAACCGACACGCTCGCCGCCATACTCGGCCCGTTCGACATCACGCTGATCGCGCCCTATTTCGCAGCAGTCGGGCGCCGCACGTATCTGGATTCCCACTACGTCACCGAAGGACCGGTACTAGTGCCGGTGGCCGCGACGCCCTTTGCCCGCGACACCGCATTTGGCTACCGGCACTCCCACCTGCCCTCCTGGGTCGAGGAGAAGACGGCAGGGCGCATCGCGGCGGATGCCGTAGCCTCGCTCCCGCTCGATCTCATCCGCAGCGGTGGGCCTGAGGCGGTCGCCGCACAACTCGCCGCGCTACCGCGAGGATCGGTCTGCATCGCCAATGCGTGGGCCTCACGCGATATCGAAGTCGTCGCGCTGGGCAGCCTGCTGGCCGAGCGATGCGGGCTGCGACTGCTGTACCGCACGGCTGCATCATTTGTCGCCGCGCGCCTCGGCCAAGCGACGCACTCATCCCTGCTGGCAACGAAGCTTGCGCCGACAGACGGCGATGCTGCCGGACCGGGGCTCGTGGTCGTCGGATCCCATGTGCCGAAGAGCTCCGCCCAACTGGCGCAACTCCTCGCTGATCCTTCGATCTGCGCCATCGAGCTGCCTGTGGAGGCGGTGCTCGACACCGCCCGGTGCACAGGAGCGCTCGCCGCGACACGAGCTGCCGTCGATGCCTCTCTCGCCGCCGGACGCGACACCGTCGTGTACACCAGCCGGCGGCTTGCCGGAGCCTCCGGCGCGGCAGCCAGCCTCGCCGCCGGTCGCCGAATCTCGGATACACTCTGTGCGCTCGTGCGCGAACTCGCCACGGCGCCGCGCTGGTTGGTAGCCAAAGGAGGCATCACCTCGAGCGACATCGCAACGCGGGCATTGGGCGTGCGCCGAGCCCTAGTGCGAGGCCAGCTACTGCCGGGCGTGCCAGTATGGCGCCTGGGAGCTGAAACCCGCCTGCCTGGCCGCGACTACGTGGTCTTCCCCGGAAACGTGGGCGACGACTCCGCGCTAGCGGAAGCTGTCGCCCGTCTCCGCCTGGCAAATACCCGATGAAACCCATCTCCGCACTCCTGTCGTTTTTCGCCGCTCTCCCCGCACTCGTCGCGGCCGCAAGCACCGCGCCGATCACGGCGGCCGACCTCGTCTTTGCCGAGCGTGGCGGACTCGTCGCAGTGGAGGCCGAACATTTCATCCGGCAGGAGCGGACGGAAGTCCGCGCCTGGCATCTCTTCACTCCACTCCAGCGTCCGCGCATCGCTCCGGATACGGACGGCACTCATCTTAAAAACGCGAGCGGCGGCGCGTACCTGGAGATACTTCCTGACTCCCGCTGGAGCCACGACGAGAAGCTCGTGCACGGCGAAAACTTCTCCGACTCGCCGGGCACGCTCGCCATCGTCTCCTATCACGTCCACTTTTCCACGCCGGGCCGCTATCACTTCTGGGCACGAGTGCACTCCACCGGAAGCGAGGACAACGGCCTTCATGTCGGCCTCAACGGCGCATGGCCTGAAAGCGGACGACGCTGGCAGACCGTCAAAAAGAACTCCTGGCACTGGGACAGCCGCCAGCGCACCCGCGAGGTGCACGCCGGCGTGCCCGGCCAACTCTTTCTCGATGTGCCGACGGCTGGAGAGCACCTCATCCAGGTATCGATGCGAGAGGATGGCATCGAACTCGACAAGTGGCTCATGACCACCGACGCAGCCTACGTACCAGAAGGCACCGGCCCAGCACCGGAGGCCGCGAGCGGAAGCATACCCCCAGCGTTCGCGCAACCGGCCAGTTTAAGCGAAGATCCCGCACCCTCGGCCAAGGCTCATGGAGCGGCCAAAGCAGCCGCCACGGGGTCCGAGCCAGCAGCTGGCGAACACGGACAATCCCGCCTCGCACTCGCGCGGGGGCAGCGTGAGCGCCTCTTCCGCCCAGTAGCGGCCAGGCAGCCGCACGGCGACGGCACCACCCGGCTAGTCGGCGAGCTCCGTCAATGGCACGCTGTCACGCTCGAATTGGCGGGCCCCTTTGCCGCTGAGACCGATACCTCGCCAAATCCCTTCACTGACTACCGCTACGAGGTCACGTTTACCCACGCATCGGGCTCTCCCTCCTACACGGTGCCGGGCTATTTTGCCGCGGACGGTCGAGCGGCAGAAACCTCGGCGACCACCGGCACCATCTGGAGGGCGCATCTCTCACCCGACCAGCCGGGCCTATGGCGCTACCGCGTGGCGTTTATCCGCGGCCCTCGCGCCGCCACCCACGGCGGAGGAGAGCCGCTGGCACCCTATCACGGACAAGCCGGAGAGTTCATCATCGAGCGCACCAACAAAACGGGACCGGATTTTCGCGCCGGCGGCCGACTAGTGTATCGAGAAAAACACTACCTCATTCGCGCCGGCACCGGCGAGCCCTTCCTCAAGGCAGGGGCCGACGCTCCGGAGACCCTGCTCGCCAGCGCGGACTTCGATGACACGCTCGCCCTGAAGCAAGAAGTGCCGCTCAAAACATGGAAGCCGCACCTCACCGACTGGCGCCCCGGAGATCCCACTTGGCAGGGGAGCAAAGGCAAGGGGCTCATCGGCGCCCTCAACTATCTCGCGGGCAAGGGAGTCAACGCCGTCTCCTTCCTCACGTACAATGCCGCCGGCGATGGCGACAACGTCTGGCCCTTCGTGGCCCGCGACACCAAGCTGCACTACGACTGCTCCCGGCTGGACCAATGGGGCATCGTCTTTGCCCATGCCCAAGCTCGAGGTGTGTTTCTCCACTTCAAGCTCCAGGAGAACGAGAACGACGACCACCGCGCCGGCCCGCGCAAGATACCGCGCGAGATCCCGGAGGCGCTGGATGGCGGCCGCACCGACGTGGAGCGCCGTCTCTATCTCCGCGAGTTGGTCGCGCGCTTCGGCCATCATCTCGCGCTAAACTGGAACCTCGGCGAGGAGAATACCCAGTCTGCCGAGGAGCAGCGGGCCATGGCGCGCTACCTGGGCGACATCGATCCCTACGACCATCTGATCGTGATCCACAGCTTTCCCGAGCAGCAGGAGGCTGTCTACCAGGCGCTGCTCGGCCGCGAGTCGGGGCTGACCGGCGCCTCCGCCCAGAATAGCTGGAAGGCTGCGCACCGCCAGACCTTGCGCTGGGTGCGCGCCTCCGCTGCCGCTGGCCGGCCCTGGGTGGTGTGCAACGACGAGCAGAATCCGGCCAACCAAGGCGTGCCGCCTGATCCGGGCTACCGCGACTACGCGGGCCGGAATGCTGCGGGGCGCGATGTCGGCTACGACTTGCACGATATCCGCAAGGCGACCCTCTGGGGCACACTACTCGCAGGCGGCGCGGGCATCGAATACTACTTCGGCTACCAGTTACCCGAAAACGACCTGCTGCTCGAGGACTTTCGCAGCCGCGACCGCTCCTGGGACTACTGCCGTATAGCCCTCGAATTCTTCGCCCGCGAGAAAGTGCCGCTCCTCGCGATGGCCAACGCCGATGAACTAGTCGGCAATCCCGCGCACGACAACGCAGCCTACTGCCTCGCGCAGCCGGGCGAGCACTACCTCGTCTACCTCCCATCAGGAGGCAGCCGCGTGCTCGATCTCACCGCAGCACGCGGAGAGTTCGACCTCGCTTGGTTTGATCCCCGCAATGGCGGGGCACCACAGCCTGCCGGGCGCATAGCAGGCGGAGGGCCCCGCACACTCACAGCGCCCACCTCGGGCGACGACTGGCTCGCCGTCATCCGCCGCTGAGCTCCACACCCCATGCCCTCGACGCACGCACCCGCGCCCCCCACCCGCTAGCCGCCGATTCCCCACCCGTTTCGCCGCTTTTCGCCGACCTTTGCCGGCGCGAGCGACTGCTTTCTCCCCTTCTACCCATTTCGCACATGAAAACCTCGTTTCCCCGCCTGCTCCCACCCCACGCGTTTCTCGCGGCACTGCTGCGTGTTTGTGTCTTTCTCACGCCCTTCGCCCTCGCGGCGCAGCCTGCCGCTCCCTTCGGCGCGATCGCAGGGCGGATCTACAATCCGGTGACCAAGGAGTACGTGCGCCACGCTGAGCTCCACGTCGAAGGCACCGCCGCAGCCGCGGTGTCCGAAAATGGCGGCCATTTCAGGCTCGTCCGCGTGCCCGCCGGGACTGCGATTGTAGTCGTCTCCTACTCGGGTTACACGCCCTCACGCCACTCCGTCACGGTCGAGCCCGGCGGCACCGTGGCGCGCGATTTCGACCTCGGGGCACCCGCCGATGCCTCCTCGGCTGCGGGCGCTTCAGGCGTGGTGCAACTCACCACCTTTCTGGTATCTTCCGAGCGCGAGGGCCACGCCAAGTCGGTCATGAACCAGCGAAACTCGATGGACCTTGGGACTTCCGTCGCCTCCGACCTGTTTGGCGATGTCACCGAGGGCAACGTGGGCGAGTTTCTGAAATATCTTCCCGGCATCGAAATGGAATACGTCGAGGCCGACTCCGTCTCACCCCGCCTAGGCGGCATGGACCCGCAGTACAGCGGCGTCTCCGTCGATGGCATGAAGGCCGCCAGCGCGGATGCCTACTCGCACTTTGGCTCTACCGAAAACGGCTCCACCGGCAGCGCCGACCGAGGCTTCAGTTTCTCCCAGATTTCGATCAACAGCATCGAGTCGATCGAGATATCCCGTATCACGCCTGCCGACCTCGATGCCGATGCACCTGCCGGCACGATAAATCTGAAAAGCAAACGTGCCTTCGACCGCAAGGGGAGGCTCTTCCGCTGGTCTCTCGGCACGGGGCTCAATTCGGAAGAATTCACACTCCGTCGCACGGCGGGCCCTGGGGACTCGCCGACACGCAAGGCCCGGCCGACCTATAGCCTGAACTACTCAGAGAGCTTCCTAGACAATCGCCTCGGCATCCTCATCGGACTGAGCGAATCCAACCTCTACAACGAGCAGAACCGCGCCGACCACACCTACAATCTGGTACCAACTTCCGCAGATCCCCGCCCCGCAGTCCTCACCTCCATCCAGCTCAAGGACGGCCCGAAATGGACCAAACGCGAGACCGCCAATCTCACGCTCGACTACAAGGCCACTCCCCGCCTCATCCTCTCCCTGGGCCTCAATCTCAATCGCTTCGAGTCGGACAGCTACAACCACACCGTCACCCTCAACGCCGCAGCAGCCGCCAATCGTACCCAAGTCGCCGGCGATGGAGTGCTCACCTTCGGCACCACCGACAGTCCGCCTGCAAATCGCTCGGTAGCGCTCGGCGGCACCAGTCTCAATCGTCGCACTCACGGCATCACACTGTCTCCACGCTTCGAATACAAATGGGGGCCCCTCGTCGTGGAGGGCAACTTCTCCTACTCCCGATCACGCAACAACTGGGGCTCCCTCTTCGCGAATGGCAACGCCGGCCTCGCAAGCGTGAACGGAATCCAGGGGATCTCCTTCACCGCAGTACGACCTCACCCGGGCTCGCCGGCGTGGACCATCGTACAAACCGGCGGACCCGATTGGTCGGACGTCTCCAACTACAAGAACCCCCGCATCGCCAACGATGTCCGCTACGCGTACAACGAGGTCAACAACGCCGAACTCAAGGCCCGGTGGACCTTGCCGCTGCGCATACCTACGTTTCTACGCTTTGGCGGAAAAGTGCAGGAGCGCATCAGCCGCTATGATCGCTTCGGCGGGTATCAGAACTATAACTACATCGGACCTGGTGGCGGGACCACGGGCAGCTACGCCGCCTTCCCCTCCGCCACGCCGTTCGCCCCCTCCGGCCTCGACATCCGGCTGACTTCCGTCTCGGGCCCCGGCGGCCCCGTCTCTCCCGATCGCGAGGCTGTCGGCCGGCTCTTCCACGCTCATCCCGAGTACTTCACCAACCCGATCACGGCCGACAACTACTTCGCCGCCGAATTCCAGGATCGGCAGCGCTTCGTCGAGACCATCCCTTCCGCCCACGTGCTGGCCAATGCCCGCTTCGGGCGCCTGACGCTCCAGCCGGGAATCCGCTGGGAGCGCACGCTCACGAGTTCGATCGAGTTTGATCCGCTCCCGGTCTCCGAGGTCGCCAGCGCAGGCTTTCCCGTCAATACGGGCACCGGCCGCGCCACGACCATTCCTGGGCTCGACTACCAATATCGCTCACGGCCCCAGGTCGATCGCCGTGGTCGCTACGACAATCTGTTCCCCAGTGCCACGGCCAAGTACCGCTTCACCGAAAGCCTGATCGCCGATGTCGGCGTGGGCCACTCCATCCATCGCCAGAACCTCTCCGCGCTCAGCGGTCTGTATTCCTACGACGAGGCCAATGAGCGAATCCGCGCCTCAAACCCCAATCTCAAGCCCGAGGAGGCCCGGAAGCTTGCCGCCAGCATCGCGTACTACTTCGGCGGCACCAGCAACCTGAGCCTCACACTCACGCAGACCGATATCGAGAATCTCCGCACCGATACCGAGTACTCCGCCTCGGAATTTGGCATCTCCGATCCGCTCTTCGCCGACTGGACGGTGATCACTTCAACTTCCGGCGAGGGCAGCCGGCGCTTCCGCAGTATGGAGGTCTCGTATCGGCACCAGCTCCGGTTTCTCCCGCCACTGCTCAAAGGCACCACTGTCTACACGGCCTATACACGCTCGTACGCCAGCGAGCGCCGCCGCGGCCTCACCCCGCATACCGTCTCCGGGGGCCTTGACTGGCGCTATCGCCGGGTGGGCTTCGGGCTACGCGCCATCTGGGTCGACGATGCGCCATGGAGCAATGCGACGCGCTACCGCAGGCACAACGTCAAGTTCGACGGCAATTTCGACATCCGCCTCGGCCAGAAGCTCACGGCCTTTGTGCAAGCCCGCAACATGCTCAACGAATCCCACAAAGTTTACGAAGCCTCAGGCCTGCTCTGGCGCGCCGAAAACTACGGTGGCAATTGGGTCTTCGGCATTCGTGGCGAGTTCTGATCTCCCCCCGCCATGTCCACCCTCTCTCCACGCCGCGATTTTCTCGCCTTTGCCTCGCTCGCCGGCACCGGGGCCATCCTCTCATCGCTCGGCCGGACGGCCAATGCCGCCACGCCCGAGCTGGCACCCCGCGGCGCGGCGTGGACGAGTGTCCTGGACCACGGTGTCGTCGGTGACGGCACGACCAAGAACACGACCGCCTTGCAGCGCCTCATCGATCGCCTCGCCGCTGCGGGCGGCGGCACCGCTTACTTCCCCCCCGGCCGCTACCTTACCGGAGCGCTTCACCTGCGCAGCAATCTCACCCTCCACCTCGAAGCAGGAGCCAAACTGCAGTTCAGCGCCGACTTTGCGGACTACTTGCCCATGGTACCGAGCCGCTGGCAAGGCGTGCCGGTAAACAATTTCTCTCCGTTGCTCTATGCCTACCGCGCGCACAACATAGCGATTGTGGGACGCGGCGAGATCGACGGTGCGGGCCCAGCGTGGTGGGACTATGTGCTCAAAGTCCGCAAGGAAGCTCGGGATACCGGTCGAGCGCCCATATCCCGCTGGACCGAGGCTTTTCAAGCGGCCAATCCTCCCGCCCCCGGTGAGTCGCAGCGCCAGGAAGCCCATGGCTTTCTCCGCCCCTCGCTCTTCCAGGCGATCGAGTGCGAAAACGTGCTGCTCGCAGGCGTCACCCTGCGTGATTCGCCGTTTTGGACCACCCACTTCGTCACCTGTGACAACGTCGTCGCAGACGGGCTCAGCCTGTATGCCGCCGACTCGCCCAATACGGACGGCATCAATCCGGAGTCCTCTCGCAATGTCCGCATCGCCAACTGCCGCTTCCATGTATCCGACGACTGCATCACTCTCAAAGCCGGCAAGGGCCAGTGGGCGCGCGAGCACGCGCGCCCCTGTGAAAACATCACCATCACAAACTGCGTGATGACAGAAGGCGCGGCGGCCATCGGCATCGGCAGCGAGATGTCGGGCGGGGTGCGACGTGTCACGATCTCGAACTGTGTTTTTGAAGGAACCCATTCCGGCATCCACATAAAAGCCAACCGCGGCCGCGGCGGCGTGGTGGAGGACATCGCCATCTCCAATATTGTGATGCACGGCATCACGGCTTCGCCCGCGATTCACCTGAACCTTGAGTATTGGATCCAAACGAAACCTGAGGCGTTCAATGCGGGTACACCTCAGTTTCGCAATATCGCCATCAGCCAAGTCCGCGGCACCCGACTCAAAAAGGGCGTGGAGATCACCGGGCTTGCCGAGTCGCCGATCCGCGACGTGCGGCTGAGCCAGCTCGATCTGGAGGCGACGGAAGCCCTAAGCGCCACCTGCGTAGACGGCCTCCGCATATCCGAGTCCCGCCTCGTCGCGCGCAAAGGCGCTCCGATCGTCTGCACGGCGTCCCGACGTCTCGAACTGCGCGGCGTCGATACCCACACGGCGAGCACCGGCGAGCCGCACCTGCGCCTCGCCGACGTGCGCGAGGCGGCGATCGCGGGATGCGCACCCTTCTCCTCCGAGCGCCCCCTCGCCGCGATCTCGGGAGCCACAACTCGCGCGATCCGGTTCTCCGCCGACAATGGGCCCTGCGCTGCCTCGATTCAGGTCGCTCCCGAGGTAGCGCCCACCGAGATTACCCGCCCCACCTGAACCCTGCCCCTCCGCATGTCCATAGCTCGACTCTCCTGTATAGCGCTCGGCCTCGCCTTTCTCACTCTCACAGCGCTGCCGGCTGGGGAGGTCGCCCGAGACGGCGGCCATGTTACCCTCGACGGCAAGCCTGTGAAACTCTGGGGCGTGCGCACCGCCAGCGCCTCCCAGTCTGCGGAGAATACTGCGCACCTGCTGGCTCAACTCGGTGACTACCAAAGCCACGGGCTCAATGCCGTCACGGTCTTTTACCAAGGCTCCAGCGGAGGGTTCTCCAATCCCTTCTCCGCCGACGGCGCCCAGATAGACCAGGCACACCATGCGCGGATGGTGGAAATCATCGAAGCGTGCGATCGCCGAGGCATGGTGGTGATCGTAGGCATCTTCTACCAACGCTCCGATTTCTTCCGCACGGCGGCTGGCTGGGAAAACGCCACGCGCGCCGTGACACGCGCCCTACGTCCCTACCGCAACGTGATAATCAACCTCGCCAACGAACAAAACTCGAGCCTCTACAAAGATAGCAACAGCACCTTCGACATCGGCGCCCCCTCGGCCCTCATCCGGTTGTGCGATATCGTACACGAGGAGGACAGATACCGTTTGGTAGGCGCAGGCGGCTACGACTATGAAAAAAATATCGCGCTCGGCGTTTCGCCCAGTGTCGATCTGCTGCTCTTCGATACCAATGGCCCGGAGGATAGCGCGGCGTTGTACGATCGCTTCGTCGCGGCTGGCGTGAAGGAAAAGCCGATTATCAACGTCGAACAATTTGGCGCCTACTCCGCCAAACCGGATTTCCCCAAAGTCGCCGGCGTATTTACGAAGGAGAACAAGGCGCTGTTTCTCCGCGAGATCGCCGCCGTACATTCGCGGCCATATTTTCATACCTTCTTCTTCGATGCCCGCTGGCTGCAAGGCACCGGCCACGGACATAAAACCAATCGATACGATCTAGGCGGCGACGGCACGGAGGCGTCACCTGGCTGGCGATGGTACGCGGAAGCGATCAAGACCTCCAGGGCCCGTCCGTGAGCAGGAAGCTGCCCCGCATCCCCCTAACAGGAGGGAGGGATCAAAGCCCCCTGTGCCGCCGCTTTTCCAAGTCGACCGCGCGTGATTTCACATCCGTATTGGATCGGTATGGCTCGCCCCTTAATCACCTTCCTTGCGAGCGCCTGCATGTGCGTCACTCTCAGCGCGCAGGCTGCTCCTCCGCCGTACCCGCCCAGCCCCGAGATTGCAGGGATAGAGTACGACTTCAAAACTCACCAGCGCCACGCACCGGGCAGCGACAACTGGCCGGCGACTTGGGGAGCGGATGGGCATCTGTACACGGCATGGGGTGACGGCGGCGGGTTCGGAGGCAGCAATGGCCGCGGGCGCGTCTTTCTCGGCGTGGCGCGCGTGGAAGGCGACGGCATCACCTACACGGGAAAAAATATCTGGGGTGGCTATCAGGCGACGAACCCGGCGACCATCGAGGGCAAGAGCTACGGTATCCTCTCGGTGGGCGAGGTCCTTTACCTATGGGTCGCGCCACAGCCCAATCCCCACCTCGCCACCTCACAGATCGCGTCCTCACACGATGGGGGGCTCACCTGGCGGCTCGCGGATTGGAAGTTCACCTTTGGCGAAGGTCTTACCATCCCGACCTTCCTCAACTTCGGCCGAGACTATGCCGGCGCACGGGATGGCTACGTCTACTCTTACTACATCCAGCCGGCATGGGGCCCGGGAATAGCCAAGCGCACTCCGGCACACACCTTCGACGTGCATGCGCCAGGCCACGTACACCTCTCGCGTGTGCCGAAGGAGGCCATTCTCGACCGCACGCGCTACGAATTTTTCTCCGGGCTCGATACGGGAGGCCGGCCTACATGGTCAGGCGATCTCGCGAAGAAGCGACCGGTATTTTCAGATCCCAATGGCGTCGGGTGGAATCTCAGCGTAACGCACAACGCCGGCCTCAAGCGCTACCTCCTCACGACCGAACATGGCGAGTCGCACGCCGGCAAATTCGGACTCTTCGACGCCCCCGAGCCGTGGGGCCCGTGGACGACAGTCGCCTACGATGAAGCGTGGGGCACCGGCGTGATCGAAGTAACGACCTTTTACTGGGTTTTCCCGACCAAATGGATCAACAGAGAAGGCACCCAGTTTACACTTCTTTTCACGGGCAAGAACAGCAACGACTCCTTCAACACCGTGGGCGGCCGATTTCTCCTGCACAGCCGACATTCGCCAAAGAAATAGAGGTCATCGACGGGTACAGCGGTGCTCCCTCAGTACACTAGCCTGCGAGAAATCTAGATTCCCCGGTTTTTGTAGCGGTTGTGCCTTTTGGCGGGGGTGCGGGTCGTGGTAAGCTGACTCCATGCACCGCGTACGCATCGCTGATATCCCGTGGCAGGAGCTGCGCTCCCCGCGCGGCAACTTTCACTCGTATTGCCGCAATATCTCGCTGGCACTCGGCGGGATTCGCAACGGCGGGGCATGGTGCGGCGGGCATCCCTTCGATGTGCAAATCCGCCGCGTGCCGGCGAGCGCTTCGATCTGCCCGTTTCATTCTCATGTCGCGCAATGGGAGCTGTTTGTCGTCCTCGGGGGCACTGCGACGATCCGTGCCGGCAATGAGACGCACACGGCTGGTACGGGCGAGGTCTTCATCCACCCTCCGGGTGAGCCGCATCAGCTTCTTAACACGAGGGCATCCGACCTGGAAGTCCTGATCATCGCAGACAATCCGATCCTAGATGCATTTTACTACCCCGATTCCGACAAGTGGGGCCTCCGGCCGCCTGGAAAGTACTTCCGGATGGTCGAGGTTGACTACTTCGAAGGCGAGGAGGCACCGATCGAAAACGCTGTGCCTTACCAACCCGCTAGCGCCCCACCTCAGCCCGCGCTCACGCCCTTTGCACAGCGCAAGCTCCATCCCGATTCCCTCACGTGGGAAGGGTGGGCTTCCCCGAAAAAGACATTCCAAGGCGCGAGCAAGGAAATCAGCCCCGCCCTCGGCGCGAAGTGGAACACCCCCGTCGGCCTAGGCGGCCATCCTTTCGATCTGGAGCTCAACAAAGTTGCACCCGGCGCCTGCCCTTGCCCCTACCACAGCCACGCCGCCGAGTGGGAAATGTTTTACATCCTTTCCGGTGCAGCGACCGTACGCGCAGGCGCGGAGTCCTATACGGTAATGGCTGGCGAGGTCATCCTGCATCCTCCCGGCGAAGCCCATCAGATAACAAATGCCAGCGGGAGCGAGGATCTCTTGTACTACATCATAGCAGACAACTCACCGGTGGAATATTGGGGGTACCCCGATTCCGGAAAATGGGGTTTTCGAGCGCCGCGGATGCACTTTCGCGCCTCCGCAGCGCCCTATTACGACGGGGAGGAGTAAGCTCGGATGTGCCGCAGCGGATTTTGTGCGTTGAAAGGTGGACCCGAGTGAATGGAAGCTGCATGTTTCGGTTTCGAGAACCATGCCCGCCCACATCCAGCAACGAGCCGCCGAACGCCTTTCCTTCCAAGGGGATGTCGCCATCCCTGAGCGATTGGCGGCCTGCAAGGAGTTTCTGAAGGCCGAAATGACCGGTCTGCGCGAGCGGCACAAAGCAGGGGCACCGGGTCTGACGATCTGCCATGAGCGCGCTCAGATCATCGACGCGCTACTGACTCACCTCTTCGACTACGCGCTCACCGCGTACGCCCGCAAGCATGGCACCCAGCCCACGCCTGTCGCCATCGTCGCGCTCGGAGGCTATGGCCGCGCCGAGCTCTCGCCGCTCAGCGATGTGGACATCATGTTTCTGTTTCCGACGAAGACCCCCCCTGCAATAGCGAAGCCACTGCAGGAGCACCTGACCAACGAGATCCTTTACCTTCTCTGGGATTGCGGCCTAAAAGTCGGCCACTCGACGCGCACGATCGACGATGCTTTTGCCGAAGCCCGGAAGGATATTCAGACCAAAACGGCGCTGCTCGAAGCCCGCCGTATCTGCGGGTCGGAAAAGCTCTACGACACCTTTTCTCAGGCTTATCATAGCTACTACATCAGCGAAAGCCCCAAGGACTACATCGCTGCCCGCTTGGACGACCAAGCATCCCGCCGCGCCAAGTACGCCAACACGGTCTTCAATCAGGAGCCGGACATCAAAAACGGCGTAGGAGGACTGCGCGACTACCAGAACGCAGTGTGGATGGCCCGCGTGAAGCTCGACGTGGCATCGATCGACGAGCTCGCCACACAAGCTTACCTAAGCGCCGCCGACTTGGTCGCCTTCCAACGCGCTTACGGCTTTCTGCTCCGAGTCCGCAATGAGCTCCACTTCATGAGCACGCGGGCGACGGACGTGATGAATCTCGATAATCAGCCCCGCATCGCAGAGAACCTAGGGTATGCAAATCCCGAGATGCTCGCGCGCGTGGAGCAGTTTATGCAGGATTACTATCGGGCAGCACAGACGATTTTTCGGGTGTCGAAGCTCGTGGAGGACCGGCTGGCGCTCTCGATTGGGCGAAACAGCAATGGGGACAAGCGCTCCTTCCGCGAGAGCCTTCTCGCCTCCCGATTTACCCGGGCAAAGCGCATCGACGGCTTTGTACTGCGCGGGCGTGAGCTGGCGGCCGAGCGACCCGAGATTTTCAAGGAGGATCCGGTGCGCCTTATCCGTGCCTTTCGCCACCTCCAGACACTCGGAGCGACGCTCGACTTTCACCTGGCCGACCTCATCCGCACTTCCCTGCCCCTGCTTACGAAGGAGGTGGCGCAGTCGCACGACGCCTCCGTCTCCTTTCGCGCCATCCTCTCCGAGCCGGGCGAAGTTTACCCGATGCTCGCGAAGATGCACGAATTGGGCGTCTTGGGTAAGTTCATTCCGGAATTCGATGCCCTGACGTGTCTCGTACAGCACGAATACTACCACCGCTACACTGCTGATGTGCATACGCTTGCGGCGATCCGGGAGCTGGATCGAATCTTCACCGAGGCCGAGCCCATCACCCTCAAGTACCGCCAGGCTCTCCACGAAAGCGGAAATGGCATCCTCCTCTATCTCACCCTCCTGCTGCACGATATCGGCAAAGCCGAGGGCATACGGGGCCATGCGGAGAGTGGGGTGAGGATCGCCACGCCCATCCTCGAGCGCTTCGGCATCTCGGGGGAGGACAAAGACCTCATCCTATTTGTAATCAAAAATCATTTAGTGATGGCACGCTTCTGGCAGAAGCGGGATGTTGATGATCCCTCCACGGCCACTGCTTTTGCCGAACTCCTGGGCGACCCGGAGCGTCTTAGGCATCTGTATGTGCACACTTTCTGTGACGCGCGTGGGACGGCGGCCGATCTTTGGAACAGCTACAAGGATACGTTGCACACAACCCTTTATCGCTCCACGTTGGAGCGACTGAAACATGGCGATGCCCTCGACGCCAGCCTTCAGGAAAAGAAGAAAATGACCCAACAGGAACTGATCGCAAAAACCATCCCCGGCATCAGCGCCGACGAGATCAACGCCCACTTCGGCCTGCTTCCCGACCGTTATTTCATCCACACGGACTCGGAAGAGATCGCGTTGCACATCCAGATGGTCAACCGGCTCCTGAGATCCATCACAACGGCCGATTCCGTGGGGTCACTCCGCCCCATCATCGAGTGGAAAGATGATCTCAACCGCTCCCTCACGGTCGTCAATGTGGTGACGTGGGACCGGGCAGGTTTGTTTTACAAGCTCGCTGGCGCGTTGAGTGTCGCGGGTTTGAGCATCCTCGGAGCCAAGGTCATTTCCCGCACTGATCACATCGCGATCGACACCTTCTATGTCGTCGAGCCTGGCCGCGGCCCCGTGCAGAGTGCCAGCGCACAGGAAAAATTTGCCAAGACCATCGAGGAGGCCCTCGTCGCCAACAAGGATCTGCTGCCCGACATCATGTCGCAGGCAAAAAAGATCGCCTCGACCCGGTATCTCACGTCGTCGACGGGCGAAGTGCTGCAGAGTTCGTTTCCGCCCACCGTCGATGTTTACCACGAACTCTCGATGGAGCGGACGATCGTGGAAATCCAGGCGCGCGACCAGATCGGCCTTCTGTATCGCCTGGCCAAGACGATCAGCGACCACAATTTCGACATCACCTTTGCGCGCATCGGCACCGAGCGTGGCGTGGCCATCGATACCTTCTACATCGAGGGCGCCAACCATGAGCCGGTCGAAGGACCCGAGCGCCTAATCGGCCTGCGCGATGCGCTGAACGAAGTAATCGCCCCGACGCCGGTCACGGTACCGGCGAAGTAGGATTGCGGATCGCTGCAATCGCCCCGATAACTGCCGTCGTGGCAGACCATACTTCGGTGTCTTCAGTCTCCTCGGCTTCCTCCATCGAGGTGCTGTACCGCATCGCGTCGCTCGCGACGCGCACGGATGATCCGAAGGCGGCGCTGCAGGCGCTACTCGATCTTTTAGTGGCCGCCTTCAAAGCCGACGCAGGCTCCATCGGCCTATTGAGTCCGGACACCGGCAGGTTGGAGACGGAAGTGCAGACGGGCCTCGAAACGCATTCGCCCGCGGCGGCGGGCCTGAAGCTAGGCCACGGCATCACCGGCTGGTGCGTGCTCAACCGTCGCTCGCTCCTCGTGCCAGACGTGACCTTTGAGCCACGCTACATTGCAGTGCGGCCCTCCGCGCGCTGCGAGATGGCTACGCCAATCCAGCATGATGACACCGTGATAGGAGTCATCGATCTCGAGAGCGACCGAATCGGCGGTTTTACGACAGCCGATCTCAGGCTGCTCGAAAAGTTTGCCGAAGAGGCCGCCCGCGTGCTCGAGCGTCTCTGGCAGCTCGGCCACCTCAAGGCCAAGGCCCGGCAGCTCGAATCGCTCATCACAGCGGGCCAGTCACTCGTAACCAAGCTCGAGCAGCAGGAGCTCTTCGACACCCTGACGCGCGAAGCCTGTCGGATGATGCAAGCCCGGGCCTGCGCGCTCTATCTTTACAACCAAGGCAACAACACGGTGCTTTGCGCATCGCTGGTAAACGCGCAGCCCACGCCGCGACCGGCAGGTGACATCCCCTTGGACTCCTGCCTTGTGGCATCGCCGATCCACACGCGTAGACAAATCTCCTTTGCCGACGTACAGTCGCCGGAGTACGGCGAGCTCTTGGATATCCCTCGAGACACCGCGCTGCACTCCGTGCTGGCAACACCAATGCTCTTCGAAGGCGAGGTGCTCGGAGTGGTCATGATCTTCACCGATCGCGTGCATCGCTTCGACAACGATGAAAAGCGGCTCTGCGCCGCGCTGGGCAGCCTCGGAGCCGTCGCGCTGCAAAACGCCCGGCTCTACGCACGCGTTTTCCAAAGTGAAGACGTGCTTCGCAAGAATGAGCGGCTCACCACGCTGGGCCTCTTGGCGGCAGAGATCGCGCACGAGATCCGCAATCCCCTCACCGTGCTAAAGCTCCTCCACGGGGGTCTCGGCGTAGACTTTCCAGAAGGTGACCCACGACGCACCGATATGCGAGTGATCGGGGAGAAGCTGGATCAACTCGAAGCCATCGTCAGCCGCGTGTTGAGCTTCGCGAAGGCCCCATCGAGCCTGCACTCCCGCTGGTCTCTGGCAGACATCGTGGCCGACACACTGGTGCTGGTGCGCCTGAAGCTGGCGCAAAGCAAGGTAGCCGTGCACTTCGAGGCCCCTCGGCGTCCTCTCTTCGTCGAGGTCCACAAGGGCCAGATCCAGCAAGTGCTCCTCAACCTCTTGATCAACGCCACTCACGCGATGCCCGAGGGGGGCAATATTACTCTCGAGATCGGCACCGAGGATCGCGGTGGCGCGCCAACGGTGCTGCTTGATATCGCCGATACGGGGACCGGGGTGGACGAGGCTATTCGCGAGCGCATCTTCGACTCTTTCCTCTCGGGACGACCCGATGGCACTGGCTTGGGCCTCGCCATCGCGAAGCGCATACTCATCAGCCATCATGGCGACATCTCACTCCTCCGCACCAGCTCCGCCGGCACCACGATGCGGCTATCGCTACCCCGTGCGAAATAACTGATATCCATGCCGTCCCCGACGCCCAAACCACTCACCCCAGAACAAATCGCGCGCGAACGCGCCCGACTCCGGAGGACGGTGCTCATCCTTGCCCCCACCTTGATCGTCGCGGGCATCCTCATCCTCGCGTTTCTCACCAAGATGCCGCTGCCGCTGCGAATCTTGACGGGGCTCGGTGACATCGTCATCGGCCTGGTGCTGCTCGTACTGCTCAAGCAGAAGTATTTCGACAAAGTTGGGTAGGCCGATCCCGCAGCGCATCGTTGCCTTTTCGCTGCGGCTCCAGCACCTAGAAGCCATGTCCCGCCTGCGTCGCGTACGTCTCAGCCCCCTTGCCCTCTTCATTCTGTGGTTTGCGGCCGGCTGTGCGACGGATCGACGCTCGACGACCACCAATCCCGAGATCCCAGCTGCCACCTCCACGGCCCAGCTGCGCCCGGGCGACAGCCTGACGGTAGCAGTCCAGGGAGTCCCTGATGCGGCGACCAACACTGTGCAGATCGACGAGCAGGGAGTGATCAGCCTGCCCTTCATCGGCATCGTACCCGCCGCAGGGCTGAGCACCGCAGAGCTATCCCAGCGCGTCCGGGAAACCTACATCGCGAAAAAAATCTACACCGCCGTCGATGTCTCGGTAAGCGTAACCGAGCGCTACATCTATGTCGGCGGCGAAGTCCAGCGCCCCGGCCGCATCGTATGGACGCCCGACCTCACGGTGGCCAAAGCGATACAATCCGCCGGTGGGTTTACGCTCTACGCTAAGGAAACGGCCGTGAGCCTCATCCGCGACAAGACGGCCTATCCCATCGATGTCCGCCTAGCCCAGCGTACTCCCGCAGAAGACCCCCGCCTGATCCCTGGCGACTCACTGCAGGTGCCGCGGTCGCCGTTCTAGGGAAGCTCGGTCTTGAGCCGCGCTTTCGCAGGTCCAGACCCGCACGGGACCTTCGTAGCGAACGAACTCGGTTCAGGGCAGATCCAAAAATCGCCCGAGCCAAGTCACTTTAGCGCCTGCGCCATATCCTTCGCAAAATACGTCAGGATCAAGTCGGCGCCGGCGCGCTTGATCGCAATGAGCGACTCGTGGCGGCACCGGGCAAGGTCGAGCCAGCCGAGGCGGGCAGCCGCGTGGATCTGCGCGTACTCGCCGGAGATCTGATAAGCGGCCACCGGCTTGCGCGTGGCGTCGCGCACCTCGCGAATGATATCGAGGTACATGCCGGCAGGTTTCACCATCAGGATATCCGCGCCTTCCGCATCGTCGAGCAGGACTTCCGCGATGGCTTCGCGGCGATTGGCGGGATTCATCTGGTAGGTCGCCTTGCTGAGCAGTCGCGTGCCGGCGGCTTGAGCACTGCCCACCGCATCGCGGAAGGGACCGTAATAGGCAGAATTGTATTTCGCGGAATAGGCGAGGATGCCTGTGCCCGTGTAGCCTGCCGCATCGAGCGCACGGCGGATCGCAGCCACGCGGCCATCCATCATGTCGCTGGGTGCCACGAGATCGACTCCCGCGCGGGCCTGAAGCACAGCCATCTGCGCGAGCAGGCCTACGGTGCGGTCGTTTTCGACGTCGTCGCGTGCAGACGTAAGTACGCCGTCGTGACCGTGCGAGGTATAAGGGTCGAGCGCGACATCGGTGATGACAGTAAGCTCAGGGAGCGCCTTTTTCACGGCGCGGACGGCGCGGAGCACGAGCGTATCCTCATCGAGCGCTTGCGTGCCCTCATCGTCTTTGAGCTTGGGATCTAGCTTGGGAAAGAGCGCCACGGCGGGCACGCCGAGTTTGTGGAGGGCTCGGCACTCCTTCACGAGATCCGCGACATTGAGGCGAAAAACTCCGGGCATAGACTTGATCTCATCCGGGGGAGCCTTGCCCTCCACCACGAAGAGCGGAGCTATGAAGTCAGCAGGCCGGAGCACCGTCTCCTCCACCATGGCGCGCACGCTGGGCGTGCGGCGGAGGCGGCGGGGGCGTTGGAGCTGATCGAGTTTGAAGGAGCCTGGCGTAGCCATGGTCCCAAACAAACACGCTGTCGCGGAGGGCGCGACTCGATTTTCTCTGTACCGGTGCTCGATGCAGCGGAATGACGTCACCTTTTCGCGTCGCGCCTCTCCCGGCTCGACGCGTGCCGCCCGGCCCGCCACGCTCCGTGACGAATGATCCGCTCGTTCATCTTCAGCGACGGCAAGCTCGTCGGCCAGGACCTCGAACTCGAAGCACTCCGTCTCGTGCGCTCCGACAAAGGCCTCCTGCTATGGGTGGATCTCGACAACCCTACGCCCGAGGAAATCAAAAACATCCTAGAGGGCGTTTTCCAGTTTCACCCGCTCGCGATCGAGGACTGCGTCCAGCCCAACTCGCTGCCCAAGGTGGAAGACTATGAGGACTACCTCTTCATCGTTACACATGCGGTCGACTTCACGCGAACGGAGAAGTTCAACTCCACGGAACTCGATTTTTTTCTGGGCAAAGATTACCTAGTGACCTTTCACACCGCACCGCTCCGCTCCGTGGCGACGCTGATGGATCGCTACAGCAAAAACTTGGGCGTCGGGCCGCGCGGCCCCGACCGCATAGCCCACACCTTGATCGACTTGATGGTCGATCTCTACGTGCCCGTGGTGCATGAGCTGCACGCTGAGCTCGAAGAATTGGAGGAGCATGTGCTCGCGAAGGAATCGGTGCAAAAGACTCTCGTCGGAGAACTGCTG
Source organism: uncultured Opitutus sp. (assembly GCA_964480585.1). Classification (GTDB taxonomy): domain Bacteria; phylum Verrucomicrobiota; class Verrucomicrobiia; order Opitutales; family Opitutaceae; genus ER46. The sequence continues at coordinate 29,854 of CAYZPV010000020.1, forward strand.
CACGTCCGCAACGACTTCACCCGCCTACGCACGATCGTCAGACCGCAGCGTGACGTGATCGACCGCCTCGCACGTGGCGACAGCAAGCTCGTCCGCGCGAAACTACTCCCCTACTTCCGCGACCTGCGCGACAACCTCGTGAGACTTGAAGATACCGTGGCGGGGTATCACGAGCGATTGCTGATGGCATTTGATATCTACCTCAACAAGGCGGCGTTCGAGGCGAATGAGGGCATCAAATTTCTCACCGCTCTCACCGCGATTACCATCCCCGTAATGGTGGTGGGGACGTGGTTTGGGATGAACTTCGAAACGATGCCTGAGTTGAAAAACGGCTACCCTTACGCAGTCGGGGTGATGCTGATCACAACAGGTTTGATGTACTGGTACCTCAAGAAAAAGAAGTGGTTTTAGCGGATTAGTCCACCCCGGCTGGGGCGGGAAGAATGTCCGCTACACGCTCAGCCCTGCCGGCACGGGCAGGGCTGCCTCGAGTTCACTTCACCTTCTCCGCTTCCTTCTCCAAAAGAGACACTAGCTCATCCAGCTGGTCGATCACCGCCTGCACAGTCTCGCGCCTGGTGAGGTCGACGCCGGCCTTCTTGAGCTGCTCCATCGGGTGGTCGTTACCGCCGCTCTTTAGGAGGGTCAGATACCGCTCAGTCGCTGCTTTCTTATCGGCGTCGCTGCCAGTCGTCATGTCCTTGAAAAGCTTGGCCGAGGAGGCGAAGCATGTCGCGTATTGGTAGACGTAGTACGGCGAGTTGTAGAAGTGCGGGATGCGCGTCCAAGTGTACTTGTAGAGATCGTCGATCGTCGCGGCGTCACCGTAGTATGTCTTGAGCAGCTCTAGGTAGAGACTGTTAAGCACTTCGGCGGTCACGGGCTTGCCCTCTTCGACGAGCTTGTGCGCCTTGAGCTCGAAATTGGCGAAGAGCACCTGGGTGTAGAAGGTCTGCAGGATAGCGTCGACCGAATGCTGGATGAGCAAAAAGCGCTGCTTGGGATCGGTGGTCTCCGCCAGCATCTTTTGCAGGAGGAAGCGCTCATTGATCGTCGAGGCCACCTCCGCCACGAAGATCGTGTAGTCCGCCGTGGCGAAGGGCTGCGTCTCGTACGACAGCACGGTGTGCATCGCGTGACCCGCCTCGTGGGCAAAGGTGAAGATCGCGTCCATCGTGTCGTTGTAGTTGAGGAGCAGATACGGACCGACGCCGTACACGCCGGCATTGTAGGCGCCGCTGCGCTTGCCATCGTTTTCGTACACGTCGATGCGGCCACCGGAGACGAACTTTTTGTAGCGCGAGATGTACTCCTCGCCAAGCGGCGCGACCGAGGCGATCACGATATCCTTGGAGGTATCGTACGGGTAGGTCCGGTCGGTCTTGTAGATCGGAATCTGACCATCGTACAAGTGGTACTCGGAGAGACCGAGGAGCTTCTTGCGGAGTTTCACGTACCGCTGGAGAGGCGCGGTGCCGGCACGCACCGTATCCACGAGCGTGGTGACGACGGCCTCGGGGATGTTGTTGCCGTCGAGTGCGGCCTCCAGGGTAGTCGAGTAGTTGCGCGCTTGCGCGGAGAACCAGCCGCGCTGCATCACGCTGTTGTAAATCGCCGCATAGGTGTTGGAGGTGGCGGCGTAAGTCTTGAGAAAGGCTTCGAAGGCTTTGCCGCGGTCGGCCTGCACATAGTTGGTCGCAAGGATCGACTGGTAGGTGCCGGGCGAAAGCGTTACCTCCTTGCCATCCGAGAGCGTGACTTGGGGGAACTTGATGTCGCTCGTGCTCAGTTCCTGGAATATCTGCGTCGGAGTCTGGTTGAAGCGGGTGGCAAACGACAGGAGCCTTTCGCCCTTTTCATCGAGCACATGCGCCTGCTGGCGGTAGTTCTCCATGATGCCGAATCTGTACGGTGCGAGCTTGGGATTTTCCGCGAGCCATTTCTCCATCGTCGCCTGCGGGATCGTGAGCATTTCTGGCGTAAACCACGCGGTAGCCGTGCCGAACTTGGCGAAGATCGCGCCGACGCGCTGGAATTTTCCCGCTATTTCCTGATTCTTCATCTCCACATCACGCTGGAGTTGGGGGTATCGGTAGACTTTGTATTGGAGCATTCCAATCTCGTCGAATGCCTGGTAGGCCTTGAGCACGGCATCGGCAGTCTTAAGGGTGCCCTTCATGGAGGCAAAGGCATCCATCTTTGTCTCCATGTCCTTTATCGCGAGATCCCACGCCAGCCAGTCAGCGTAGATCGCGGTAAAATCCCAGCGATATTGGGCGGGTATCTCGGTGCGCACTCGCGTATCAGGCTTGGCCGTGAGCAGACTGGCGGTGGCAAAAACGGTGGTGAGCGCGCCAGCGAAAGCTCCGGGCGCGAGGCGGTGATAGTTCATGTAGAGGACGTTGCTCACAAACCTCGCTTGCGTCCAGTCGTCGGCGACAAATCCTCATGCCTATGCGCCGAGTCATCCCTTTCATTGCGCTCGCCAGCGCGCTTTTCCTCTGCCCTCGCCCCTTTGCGGCGCAATCGCCCGCCGCCGCTGCTGCGTCGTCGCCGGAGGCGCAGATACTCAAGCGCCTCTTCGACGAAGCGCTCGCTCGCGGCCAATCCTACGAAAATCTCCGCACGCTGGTCACCCGGTACCCCGGCCGCCTCTCTGGCACCAAGAATCTCGCCGACGCGATCGTCTGGGCCGAGGCGACGCTCAACGACCTGGGCCTTGACCGCGTCTATAAGCAAGACGTGATGGTCCCGCACTGGGACCGCGGCGCCAAGGAAAGCGTCGTCATGATGACCTCCGCCGGCGAGGCCGCGCCTCTCGCGGCACTGGCGCTCGGCGGTTCTCCCGGCTCGGGCGCCGGCGGCGTGATGGCCGAGGTCGTGGAGGTGAAGTCGCTCGACGAGGTCGTAACGCTCGGCGCAAGCAATATCGAAGGGAAAATCGTCTTCTTCAACCGCCCAATGGACCCCACTGTCGTCCTCGGCAGCGAAGCCTACCGCCTCGCAGTCGACCAGCGCAGCCGCGGGCCCGCGACCGCCGCCCGGTATGGCGCCGTCGGCGCGATCGTGCGCTCGATGACGCATGCCCTCGACGACTTCCCGCACACGGGCGGCACGACCTTTCCCGCCGACGGGAAAAAGATCCCCGCTGCTGCAATCTCCACCGTAGCTGCGGAGAAGCTTAGCGCAGCCATCGCTCTCGCCAAGAAGACCGACGGCCGCGTACGCATCGGCATGAAGCTCCACTCGCAATGGCTCCCCGATGCTCCGTCGCACAATGTGATCGGTGAGATCAAGGGCAGCGAGTTTCCTGATCGCATCATCCTCGTGGGAGGCCACCTTGATTCATGGGACATCGCGCCCGGCGCGCACGACAACGGCTCCGGCGTCGTGCAATCCATCGAGGTTCTCCGCCTCTTCCGCGCCCTCGGTATCCAACCCCGGCACACGCTACGCTGCGTGCTCTTTACCAACGAGGAAAACGGCCTCCGCGGTTCCACCGCATACTCGACCGCCGTGAAGACGAAGCAGGAAAAACACGTCCTTGCCGTAGAGACCGACAACGGCGGCTTCCTGCCCCGCGGCTTCAATCTTGGCAGCACGCAGGGCGACGCCCATCTCCGCGCCGCCGCCAAGTGGAGCGCGCTCTTCGAGCCCTACGGCATCACCTCCTTTCGCAAAGGCACCGGCGGCGCCGACGTCGGCCCGCTCCTTGTGCAAGGCATCCCCGTCGCCGGCCTCACGCCCGACTCCCCACGCTACTTCGACATCCACCACACCACCGCAGACTCGCTCGACAAGGTAAACCCGCGCGAACTCCAACTCGGCGCCGCAGCGCTCGCAGCGCTGATCTGGCTGGTGGATACGCAGGGACTATAGCAGCCGCTTCTTGAACAGCACCGGAGTTATCCAGACCATCGCCTGAGCGGAATTGTATGTTACAATAAGCCGGGTGGCGCAGCCGACCGGACCGCGCGCCCAGTGCCGATGATATCGGCAGCGGGCAGTTAAAGACGTAGCGAGCAACGCCCCCGCCAGAACGAGGCGCAGGCCTCGCACGAAAGTTTGCCGCTTGATCCCGCTTTTGGGTTTGGCGTTTCTCTGCCGACCTCTTCACTCGGCGGACCTCCAGCGTCGAGCGTTTCGCCTTACCTCGGACCCGAGACGCCAACCCCTCCCCTTCCGCATGCATTTCCTTGCCTGGTCCCAAAACTACGCCCCCGTTGGCGGCATCGGCACCTCCGCGCTCATCGCCTCCATCCCGGTCGTGGTACTGCTCGGCCTCCTCGCTTTCTGGCACGTGCGCGCGCACGTCGCGGCGATCATCGCGCTCGTGGTGGCGCTGGCGACGGCGATCTTCATATTTGGGATGCCGACCAAGCTGGCGCTCGCCTCGGCGGGCTACGGCGCGGCGTTTGGCCTACTACCGATCGGCTGGCTGATCCTTAACGCGATCTTCATCTACCAGCTCTCCGTCGACACCGGCCAGTTTGGCGTACTGCAGAAGCAGATCGCCGGGGTCTCGGGCGACCGCCGCATCCAGGCGATCCTCCTCGCATTCTGCTTCGGCGCTTTCATTGAGGGCGCGGCGGGCTTTGGCGCGCCGGTGGCAATCAGCGGCGCGTTGATGATTGGCCTCGGCTTCAAACCCCTCGAGGCCGCCAAGCTGGCGCTGATCGGCAATACCGCGCCAGTCGCCTTTGGCTCGCTGGGCATACCGCTCACGACGATGGCCCCGCTCACGGGTCTCGATGTGCTGCAGCTCTCCGCGATGGTCGGACGGCAGCTTCCATTTTTCTCGCTTATCGTGCCTTTCTGGCTCGTCGCCGCCCAGGTAGGCTGGCGCGGGATGGTGCAGGTCTGGCCCGCATGTCTCGTGGCTGGAGGCACCTTTGGCATCATGCAATTTCTCGTATCCAATTTCCACGGACCTTGGTTGGTCGATATCGTGAGCGCGGCGGTCGCGATGTTTGCCGTGGTGATCCTGATGCGCTTCTGGCAGCCGGCGCAAGTGCAGGCCAACCCCGCCGCCGCGACCCCCGCGACCAGCGGTGCGACTGCGACCGGCCCCGCGTGGAAAGCATGGATTCCCTGGCTCTGCCTCACTGTCTTTGTCTTCGCCTGGGGCATGCCGTTCGTGAAAAATCAACTCAACGCTTGGTACGCCCCCAAGTTTGAAGTGCCCTTCCTGCACAAGGCCGTGGAAAAAGTCCCCCCCGTCGCCCCGCATCCCGAGCCGGAGAACGCGATCTTCACGCTCAATCTGCTCTCCGCCACCGGCACCGCGCTCCTGCTCGCGGGCCTGCTCGCCGCCGCCCTGCTCGGTGTGAGCATGAAGCAGACGCTGAAGATCTACGGCCAAACACTGATGCGGGTGCGTATCTCACTGCTTACGATAGCTGTGATGCTGGCCTTAGGATTTACCACACGCTATAGCGGCACCGACACGACCATGGGCCTAGCCATGGCCGCGACAGGGTGGTGGTTCCCCTTCTTCTCGCCGATCATCGGCTGGCTCGGCGTGGCGCTCACCGGCAGCGATACCTCCTCCAACGTCCTTTTCGGCAATCTGCAAAAGGTGACAGCCGAGCAACTCGGGCTCTCCCCCATCCTCACCTGCGCGGCCAACAGCTCCGGCGGTGTGATGGGCAAGATGATCGACGCCCAGAGCATCGTCGTCGCTAGCGTCGCGACAGGCGGGCACCCGGAAAGCCCGACTGCCGGCACGATTCTCCGCGCGGTCTTCTGGCACAGCATCGCGCTGGCCATCCTCGTGGGCGTGCTAGTGATGCTTCAGGCCTACGTGTGGCCGGGGATGATCCCCAAATAAAAACTCCCCACACCCCAGCACCGAAAAAGAAGAATTCTCAATCGCTACCAGCCCCCCTCAGAAGGCGATTGAGATTTTAGATTCCTCCGGCGTTTGGACCTTTGGCCCTTGGGATTTATTTCTTCGGCACGGCGCTATTACCTGTCGGCCGCGCTGACTGCCAAGCAATCATCTTCCACTCTCCGCCCTCGTGCCGGTAGACTGCAAGGTAGCGAAGATTGATTTTCGACCAGTTCTTACCGAGGCGCTTGCGCATCTCCTGGGCACCGATCACCACCACCACGTCTTGGGAGACCTGCATCGTCTCGACTTCCGAGGTCTTGGCGTCCTTGTACTCGGTGTCGCCCGCCGTCATGTTTTTAACGTAGTCTGCCTTCGATTCCACGCGACCGTCGGAGTGGACAAATTGGAGCTGATCGGAGAGCAGCCCGGCCAATGCAGCGCCATCGCCCGCCACCATGGCGGCGAGCCGAGCTTTGTCCGCCTTTAGCACGGCGATCACCGCGGGTTCGCCTGCCTGCGCCGCAAATGCAGCAGCCCCAAGCAGCAGCACTAGACCCGTCACCATACCGCGAAGAATCATCAAAGCCTTCATTCCTTACCCTTCCAGCAAGGCTCTAACCAACGCAATCCAACAAACGCCGGCATAGCCCGGCAGTATGGCTATCAGCACCAGCAAGTCGCACCATCACTCAAGAACTCGCGCCATAGGCGTCGCGCAAAACCTGCATGGTGTGTTGGACGCGCACGGGCGAGCCCAGCCGCCCGAGATGAGTCTTCACTTGCGTGAGGCAGCCGATGTTGCCCGTCGCTACGACTTCCGCGCCAGTGGCAATTGCCGCCTGCGCCTTCTGTTTGCCCAGCGAGTCGGCGATAGCTGGCTGGTCGAGATTGTAGGTGCCCGCGCTGCCGCAGCAGAGATGGCCATTGGCAATTTCGCGCAACTCCACGCCGGGAATCGAGCGCAAGAGGTCGCGCGGCTGCACGCGGACGCCCTGCGCATTGGCGAGATGACAGGCGTCGTGATAAGCGACCGGACGTGAAGTAGTCCACCCGGCCGGTTTCTCGCGCAACCCGAGTCGCGCAAGAAACACGCTCACATCCACCACGCGCTTGCGAAAAGCCTCAGCGCGCGCCTCGTCGGGCGTACCGCGCAGCACGAGGTGGTACTCATGCATCGCCGAGCCGCAGCCTGCGGCGTTGGTGAGAATCGCATCCACGTCGGCCGGAAAGGCGTCCATGTTTTGCCGCGCAAAGCTGCGCGCCGCCTCGATATCGCCTGTATGCCAGGCGAGACCGCCGCAGCAGCCCTGCGCCTCGGGCACGATAACCTCGACACCATTGCGCGTAAGGACGTCGATCGTCGCGAGATTGATATCGGGCTCCAGCACCTGCTGCGCGCACCCCGCGAGCAGCGCCACGCGGGCGCGACGCTCACCCTTGGCAGGCGCGACCTTCGGCAGTGACGCCGCGGGCGGCACGCTCTTGGGCGCGAGTGAGAGCATCGGGCGCAACGCCGAGGGCACCAGCCCCTCCATCGCGCGGCCCACCTTGGCGCCAGCCAGAGCCAAACGGAAGCGCGAGGGATACGGGATCGTCTTGGCCGCCAGCCAGCGACGCCATTTCTCGCCGGTGGAGCGCGGCAGCTTTTCCTGCACCTGAGCGCGGTATGGGCTGATGAGATCGCGATAGGGAACGCCGCTCGGGCAGGCCGGCTCGCACGCGAGACAGCCGAGACACCGATCGATGTGCTCCTTGGCCGACTCGGCGGGTATCACGCCCTCGAGCACCTGCTTCATCAGCATGATACGTCCGCGCGGCGTATCCATCTCCTGCCCGAGCTCCTGATAGGTAGGGCAGGCCGCAAGGCAGAAGCCGCAATGCACGCAGGTCTGCACCGCGTGCGCCATCGGCTCGCCGAGCGGCCCGTGCTGTTCCGTTTTGATCGCGTGGAGCATCGAAAGTATCAGTCGTTGAGGCCTGGGAAACGCCCCTGCGGATCGAGCGCCGCCTTGACCGCGCTCATGACCTTGTAGTCCTGCTGAGGCCCGAGCCACAGCGCGCCATCGCCGCGCAGCGTCATGCCGGCCCACCGGAGGGCGGGCAGGACCGTGCCCGCAGGGGTGGAAATGTAGCCGACATAACCGCCCGCACTGATCCAGCCGCGCACCCCAGTCTGCGTCCGCACAGCATCTGCGAAGGCTGGAACATCTGGTGGGGTCAGCGCCACCTTCGCCAGCGTGCCGCCCGAGTGAGCCCAGCGGCAGCCAACCACACTCTGCCAGAGATAGCTGCCCTCGCCGGGCGTCATGATCTGCCCCGGAAAGCGTGCAAGAATCTCCGCTATCAGCGCATCGAGCGCCTCGGCGGGCCCGCCGATCCGCGCATAGACCGCCGGCTCTTCGAGCGCGGCATCTAGCGCGTCGAGTTCCCAGCGCGCACGTGCCGCCTCGGAAAAGATCTTCGCCTTGGCCGCCCCGTCCTTCGCGTCGAGCCGCAGGGTCTTCAGCGTGGTTGGGCGAGGGAAGACCTTAAAGGTGATCTCGCCCATCGCGCCAAAGCGACCCAGGCCGCCGACAAAAAACTTGGGCACATCGAAGCCTGCCGCGTTCTTCACCACGCGACCGCCGAGTCGCAGCACGCGCCCCTCGCCGTCGACGAATTTCACGCCGAGGATGAAGTCTCGCAGCGACCCGAAACGAATCCGCCCCGGTCCGCTCATACCCGCGGCCACCGTGCCGCCAAGGGTAGCGCCCGAATCGCCGAGCATCGGATCGAACGGCAAATACTGTCCGCGCTCCGCAAGCGCCGCAGCGATCTCCTTGATTGGAGTGCCGGCGAGAGCGGTAAAGGTGAATTCGCTCGGTTCGTAGTCGATGATCCCGCGCAGCCGCGCAGTCGAAATCCGGGCAAACTCAGGCCCGACTTGTGTGAGGCGGCTCTTCGTGCCCGCTCCCACCACCACCACGCGCGCGGCGGCCCGCACCGCTTCCGCCAGTTGATCCACAGTCACCGGTTCCTGCACCGAGGTGAGCGCCACCATATCAACGTGTCTCCTTCATGTTCATTCGCGCGAGATGACGCCTGCTTTTTCGAGTGGATGCAGCCCGTGCTGCGCGAGCGAGGGGGCTCCGTCGACGGGAAACATCTTACCCGGATTGGCGATGCCCAGGGGGTCGAAAGCAGCGCGCAGCCGCTTGAGGCAAGCGATCTCCTCCGCGTTGAACATCTCCGGCAGGTAATCGCGCTTTTCCATGCCCACACCGTGCTCGCCCGTGATGGAGCCTCCCATCTCGACGCACATACGAAGGATTTTGCCCGCAAGCGCCTCGGCGCGCTGAAAAGCGCCCGTCTCACGCCCGTCATAGAGGATAAGCGGATGCAGGTTGCCGTCGCCGGCGTGAAAGACATTGGCGCAGCGCACATTCATCTCGCGCGACCAGGTGCTGATCTTGCGCAGTGCCTCGCCAAGTTTGCGCCGCGGCACCACGCCATCCTGCACAATGAAGTCGGGCGAAAGCCGACCCACCGCGCTGAAAGCGCTCTTGCGGCCCTTCCAGATCGCGAGTCGCTCAGCGGTATCGCGCGCCGGGCGCACCTCTACCGGTTTGCTGGCGGCGAGGATCTCCCCGAGCCGGACCCTGTCGGCCGCGACGACTTCGCGCGGCCCTTCGAGTTCCACGATCAGCACCGCCGCGCAGCCCGGCGGGTAGTCAGCGTGCACCGCCGCCGTCGCCGCTTCGAGCGCGAGTGCATCCATGATCTCGATCGCGCCGGGCAGGAGCCCACTTGCGACAACAGCCGCGACAGCGTCGCCCGCTTCTTCCAGCGTACGATAGCCAGCGAGTACGGTATAGAACGTCTCCGCACGCGGGAGCAGCTGCAAAGTAAGTTCGAGCGCTATGCCAAAGAGACCTTCGTTGCCAACGAAAAGTCCCGTCCAATCGGGGCCGATCTGCTCGCGGCTCTCACCGCCAAAGGTCACGACTTCCCCCGTGGCGAGCACGGCCTTCACGCCGAGCACATGATTGGACGTCATGCCATATTTGAGGCAGTGTGCTCCGCCCGCATTGAAGGCCACATTGCCGCCGATGGTGCAGATCGATTGGCTAGAAGGGTCTGGGGCATAGTGCAGCCCGTATACCTGCGCGGCCGCCGTGACTGCGAGATTGATAGTACCCGGCTCAACTACGGCGATCCGACGCTCCGGATCCACGCGCAGGATGCGGTTGAGCCGGTTGAGCGTGATAACGATACCGCCGGCGCAAGGCGTAGAGCCGCCCGACAGGCTTGTGCCACTCCCGCGCGCGACAAAAGGCAGCTTCTCCGCGTGGCAAAAGCGCACCACCGCCACCACCTCATCCTGGGTTTCCGGGGCGACGACAGCGACGGCCTTGCTCTGAAAAGCCGTCAATCCATCGCTCTCGTACGCCGCCAACGGCCCCGGGCCTTCCAGCACGCGGCCCTTGGGCAGCAATGCCGCCAGCCGTTGCACGATCTCTGGGTGGGCTGAGTTCTCCATGACGAGGACTCATCCTCTAACTGACCATTAGGCGCTGACCAGCGCAGAATTGCTACGCAGGATTTCCCCGATCACAACCCGATTCTACGCGCTCAACGATTCGCACTGCATCGGGCAAAAGAGCCCTCGCCATCCGGGCAGGCACCGAGAGAATAAATAAGCCCCCCGCCCACCCCGGCGCCCCCCCCTTTATGCATACCCCGTCCCGGCCTTGGCGCGTCCACCCGTCGCGCCTCCTACGCGCTGCCCTTTTGGGTTTGTTGCTGGCAAACACTTTGCCCGCGGTCGCTCAAACTTCCACCGGAAGCATCACTGGTCGGATCTACAACCCCGCAACGCAAGAATACGTGCGCAACGCGGAAGTATCGATCCCGGGCACCCATTTGGTCACCTACTCCGCCGACGATGGCACCTACACCATCACTGGCGTGCCCGCTGGCGCTGTCACTGTCTCCGTGATGTATACCGGCTACGAAACGTCGACGGCGCAACTCAACGTGACCGCCGGGATGCCTGCCACGCGCGACTTCGAACTCAGGGGCTCCGTCTACCTGCCTGGCGCCACGCCAGCGGCGCCAGGCGCCGTGGTGAAACTCACGGAATTCGTCGTCTCCAGCGAGCGCGAGGGCAATGCCAAGGCCATCATGGAGCAACGCGCCGCCGTAAACTTCAAAAGCGTGGTCGCTTCCGATAACTTCGGCGACCTCACCGGCGGCACTGTCGGCGAATTCATCAAGTACCTCCCCGGGGTCGTCATGGACTACGTCGATTCCGATGCGCGCTCCGCCCGCATCAGTGGCCTCGATCCGCGCTACGCGAGCGTGAGCGTCGATGGCATGACGATGGCGAGCGCGCCTTCCGCGACCTTCGGCGGCGACACCCGGCAGTTCGAGTTCGAGCAGGCCTCGATCAATGGCATCGAGGCTATCGAGCTCAGCAAGACCACCACCGCGAGCATGGATGCCGACTCGCCAGCCGGCCGCATCAACATGCGCAGCCGTAGCGCCTTCGATCGCAAGGGCCGGGAGATCACCGCCACCCTCAGCATCACGGGCAACGAGTACTCTTGGAGCCTTAAGAAGACGCCGGGGCCTTATGAGGGGGACGACTACAAGATCCGCCCGGGCTTCATCTTCACCTACGCGGAGTCGTTCAAGCAGCGCTTCGGCGTCCAACTCACCCTCGGTGCCAATACCGTCGCGACCGAGCAGTCTGGCGTCACCCATACTTTCAACTACGCCACGCCCGGCCGCCCGCTGATCACCACCATCGCCTTCCGCGACGCGCCCAAGCTCTCCAACCGTGCGTCTTTCAATCTTACCACGGACTACAAGCTCTCGCCGCGCCTCTCGCTCTCGCTGCGAACCTCAGGTTCCAACTTCGACGATGGCACCAACAACCGTGCGCTTTCTTTCATCGTCAACCCCGCCCAGATCACCGCGGGCTCCACCCTCACCGATATCACGGCCAGTGCGACGGCCAATGCCAACACGCGCGTGCAGTTCACCACCAGCCGACGCAACAAGGTCAACGACACCATCACCTACATCCCCAAGGTCGAGTACAAGCAGGGTGACTTCAACCTTACTGCCAGCGGCGGCTACTCCCGCAGCCGCACCGCCTACGAGCAGCTTTCCGAGGGATACTTCCAAGCTGTCACCAGCCGCATCACCCGTATGAGCTGGCGGGCGCAGCGCAGCGGCTTACGCGAAGGCGATTGGAATCTCACCCAGCTTTCCGGCCTGCCTTGGAACGACCCCCAGAGCTTCAATCGTGCCGACGCATTTACCAACAACGCCAATGCCACTCCGCAGGCCGCGCGCAATCAACTCTGGATCGGGTACCTCGACGCAAAGAAGACTTTCACAGTCCTAGGTCTCCCGATCCAGTTGGGCGCGGGCCTGAAATCCAAACTATCGGTCTACGACCTCGAGAAGAATGGCGCCCTCCAGTATACCTACGTCGGAGCCGCGGGCAGCATGATCGCTCCGACGACGGTACTACCGACGGTCACCCGCTATCCGTACGACCCCAAGGTAGGTGGAAACGTATCCACACTAGGGATACCGCTCACGGACCCGTACACGACGGCCGATCTTTTCAAAGCCAATCCTACTCACTTCACGCCGAACCTGCTCCAGAACCATATCAACCAAAACTACAGCTCGCGGTCTGTGAAGGAACAGATCGACGCCGCCTACGTGGAGGCCAACTCCCGCTGGCGCGATCTTCGCTTTAATCTTGGCGTGCGCCAGGAACGCACACGCACCATCGGTCGATCCATCGATCTGGTGCCTTCCTCCGTTGTCCAGGCAGCAGGCTACACACCGGGCACCCTTCCTTTCATCGACTATCAGTATCGCTACGGCAAGCGCTCCAGCAAGTACGGCGACTACGACAATACCTTCCTCAGCGGCGGCACGCGGTGGGCAATCACCCGCAATCTCAACGTGCAGGTGGCGGGCAGCCAATCCATCGCGCGCCCAGGCTACGGGGCACTTGCCGGAGTCATCGAGATCAACGACGCCGCCCAGACGATCCGCGTGCCCAATCCCACGCTCAAACCAGAAACCTCAGACAAATACTTCGCCAGCCTCCAATACTTTCTCGAGCCCGCCGGCACGATCAGCGTCTCGGGCTTTCGCCTTTTCGTCGAAAACATGGGCGAGCGCAACCAAAGCATCACTGCCGCGGAGGCCGGTTACGCCGACGATCCGGAGTACGCCGGATACACATTTCTCCGCAACGGCAATTCCGACGAGCGTCGCCGGATCGACGGCGTCGAGATCGAGTACAGCCAGCAACTCGTATTTCTCCCACGCGCCTTCCGAGGCTTTAGCGTATTTGGCTCGCTCACCCGCACTCGCGCCGACGCGCGGGTCGCTGAGCATGTGCCAAAGTCTGCCAATGGGGGGATTCGGTACGGCAACCACAAATTCAACGCTCAGCTACGCACCACCTGGTCCGCCGCCCGCTTCAATTCCGAGACTGCCACTGAAGAGCTGTGGCAGTACGAGCGAATCATGTTCGATTTCAGCGGCGGCTATAAGCTCAGCCCCCGTTACGAGATCACCATATCCGGCCGCAACATTCTCAATTCACCCATCGCGGTTTATTCCAACGAACCTGGCCTCTTGCGCTCCATCAACCGCTACGGCGCGGCATGGACGATCGGTGTGCGAGGACGGTTCTGAAGCTCACCCTTTTTCCGCGCTGCTCGTGCCAAACACGCAGGTCGGCTCGCCCGGCCAGCTATTTTCACCCAAATACATCCGCGAAAACCCGCGTTGCACGGTGAAGCCTGAGCTTTGCACCAGCGCGAGCGCCGAGGCGTTGGGATGGGGCACATCCACAAACACCCGCTGCCCTGGCACACGCCGCAAGAAGGCGCGCCAAAGCTCATCCGCACCCACCTCATCGCGCGCGAGCCAGGGACCCACCTGCACCGCGCTCTGCCCGTGCCGGGCTATCAGATACCCTGTGATCCGACCTGCGTCACGGCGAACGAAGCAGAACTCGGGATTGCGCTGGCTCATCGAGCGCAGCACCGCCGGACGCTCCGCGCCGAAGATGGGCGCGTCGAAAGCCACGAGTTCCGGCAAGTCACGCTCCGTCATAAATTGCACTGCGGCACTCGTGGCTTCCACCGAGGCCGGAGCATCGCCCTCGTATCGGGAAAGCTCATACTCATCGACAAAGCCCATCGGGACGTAAACCTTACGGCCCATCGCGGTCGCATCGAGTTTCACGCAGCGCACACCGCGCTCTTGCAGGTAAGCGATGCCCTTGCGCAAGAGTTTGGTGCCGATCCCCCCGCGCCGCGACTCGGGATGCACCAGCACCATGCCGATCCAGCCGAAGCGGTCGCCATAGCCGATGGTCGTCGCCGTGCCGGCCTTGCGGCCGGCAACCTCGGCGACAAAGCACCCCTCAGGCTCGTAGTGGAGGTAGCCGCTCCAGTCTCGCGCCGTCTGGTTCCAGCCTGCCAGGTTCTTCACTTCCATGGCGAAGGGGATATCCCCTTCGCGCAGCACGCGAATTGTAGGCTCCTCAGGCTTGGCTTGCTCGTTCATCGGGCGTTGGACGTAACGGCTCGCTTGAGCGCCGACAAGCCCGACTGCAATCAATCTGCTTTCATCACACCGCTCGCCTGCGCCCGGGCAATATCCTCACGCAGCAGAAAGCGATAGCCCGTCAGCAGCAGCGCGGCCGCCGCAAGGAAACACACCGAGATCGTCGCGAATATCGCCCCGAGCCCAAAGTGCGCTTTAAAATAGCCCGCCAGCAGTACGCCACACCCACCCATCGCTGTCGCGACGGCATTCATGATGCCCAGGCCAGTGGCACGAAACTGCGGCGGCACGATCTCGCATTGTGTGGGGTGGTCGTTGGACTGCGCGAGCCCGCGCATGAAGGAGAACACCGAGATCCCCACCGCCACCACCATGAAGCTAGGCTTGCCCAGAAATAGCAGGAGGCACGGGGCCCCCACGATGTAGAAGCACCCGTACAGCAGCATGCGCCGATGCGGCGCATCTCCCGCGACACGATCTGAAATCCAGCCGCCCACGACCACACCCAGCACGACGGAAACCTGAAGCATGAAGGTACCCGCAAACCCCGCATCGCGCAAAGACATACCGTAGGTCTCCCTGAAATACGTGGGCAACCAGGTGAAAAATATCCACATGCCTAGACCGGAGAGCATCGATTCCCCCACAAGCACCCAGTAAGAGCGCACGCGCACCACGTACTTGAATGCATCGATCCAGTTTGCCCGTTGCTTCGGGACTTCGACGTGGACTGGAGTCGCCGGCAACATCCACCGAGAGAAGAATGCCAGCGCGATGCCCGCTAGCCCGAGGACCCAGAAGCCCGAGCGCCAGCCATGATGGTCGGCGAAGTATCCCGCCAGACTGCCACCGATCACCATGCCGGTATTTGTCCCGACAGTGATAAAGCTCATGGCTCGAGCGCGCGTCGGCCCCGGGTGATAGGTGGCGATCAGCGCGATCGCCGCCGGTAGGAAAAGGCACTCCGAGAGGCCCAACCCAACTCGCAGCGCGAGGAGCATGGGATAACCCTTTGCCAGGCCGACCAAGCCCGTCACCACACTCCATGCCACGAGACTCCAGATCACCACCTTGCTCCGGGAGAGTCGGTCGCTCACGGACCCGGCGAAAAGGGAGCCTAGGGCATAGCTCCACAGGAAGATCGTGCCGATCAGCGAGACCCTCACATCCGTGAGGGCGAAATCCTCTTTGACGACCGACAACACCGCCGACATCGCGGAGCGGTCGCCGAAGTTGAGCCCGGCCGCCAGCATGAGAAACCACACCGCACGCCAGCGCGGTTCGAAGAGCCACCCGAGACTCATGGCTGGCGGGCCTCCAGCGCGAACACCCGGGGCGTTCGCATGCCCGGCGAATACTCTCCACCCGCCACCAGCCAGCGACCGCCGAGATCTACGACCGTCGCTCCCACCACGCCGAGCGGCATGGTACCCGCTGTGAACCAGCGATCCTTCGCGGCATCGTACACCAAGAGATCGCTAGGGATACGGTAGCGCTCACCGAGCGCCTTCATCTGCGCGAAGTCGTGCCCATCGGAGCCACCGAGTACGAGCATCTGGCTGCCGCCCAGCGATACCGCCGAGCCCAGCACCGCGCCACGCGGCATCGTCGCCCCACTCCTCCAACTCTGGGTCGCGGGCGTGTAAATGGCGACGTCCCGCAGATAGTCGTCCTGGCTCTTTGCCGGACCGGGCAAACCGCCCGCTAAAACAATTCGCGGCCCATCCGCCAGCATCACCACGGAGAGAATACAGCCAAAGCGCGGTTTGCCCGGCCATGGAGGGAGTGTCTCCCATCCCGCTTCACTACGCGTGAGATCGAGCTTCCAGAAAGTCCCGAGCCCCCCCGACCGACCTTCACCACCCGCCACGTAAAGCGCACCTGCGAAAAACACCGCAGTCGCATTGGCCACAGGCAGCGGCAGCCCGGGCAGCTCAACTCGCTTCACCTGTCCTTCCTCGACGCGCAACAGAAACGCATCCTGCACCGCCGTGACACCATCGTGCCCACCTAGGCAGGCGACGCCCCGGGGCGTCGAGACAGTAGCGCCCTCACCGAGCCGGGTCGGGAGGCGATACTTGGCCGTGCGCCACGGGCGCTCTGCACCGAGCGGCCACTCGCGCAGAAAGACATCGAAGTAAAATGTCTTCTTCCCACCGGCGCGTTGCGGCCTTGGAAAATTCGATCCACCGGCGAGCAGGATGTAGCCTCCCGTCACGCCACCGTACATGCCCTTTCGGCCCAGCGCATCGGGTATATCATCCACCTGTTTCCAGCTGGTTATCTGCACCTGCGCCGCACCTGGCCTCGCCGGTTGCGCGATCATGCACGATGCTCCCACAGCTGCGATGAATGCCATCCGTCTCATCGCGTGAGATCGCTCTCCTTCACGAGGTAGGCTCGGATCTGCATATCAGCCTTCGAGCCGATCGAAGAAAATCCCTCGAGACTGGCCGTCGTATAGTCGAGGATCACAATGCCGCCATCGGGCATCTGCGTCCACGAGCTGTAGCCGCCGTCTGCCGGGCTGGCGTAGTCGAGGACCACGACGTGGTCGCGGCGAAATTGATCCGGGTAGCCCTTGGCAGGCGTCCAATGCCAGTCGATGGAGTAGTCGCGCGCATCATTCTTCACCTTCACGGCAAGCGCGCGCCAGTGGCTCACGCTCTTGTTTTCGGAGTACGAGTCTCCCGCACGCGGCACCGAGCGGTTGCCGATGCGGACCTGCCGCACCCATACATCATCCATCCTCGCACGCAGCTTCTCGACGCCGTCGGCATAGATCGTGATTTCGCCGTTTTCGCGCACGATCCGGTAGGTGTGCCAGCCGCTCGTATCAAAAGCAAAACCCGTCGCCGGCCGATCCCCGAGCGAAACGCGCTTCGTTTCGAAACGTACCCAGCAGCCCGCGCTGATCGCCACGCCCTGCTTTTCGGTGGCATCGATTTTGAGCGTGGCCTCGATCTCGACGCGCGAGCGATCATCCTGCGCCGGATAGAAGTTAAACTCGACCGCCCCTCGCCTCCCTCGTTCGGTACGGAGAGTAAGCGCCTCACTCGTGAGAGCACAACGAGTCTCGTCGAGAATGTACGACGTAGGTTGAAATCCCGTCGCGCGCTGCGGATCCAGCACCAGCGCACGAGTGCCGGGCGTGCCCCAGACATTGCGATATGTCGCGAGCAGTCTCCCCGACTGCAGCTTTCTTACGTGCACGCGCTGCCCATAAAATGGCGCAAGCTCAGCGCGCGGCCAGGTCTTGCCGGAGTCTTCGCTGAAGAGGATGCGGCTCGGATGGCCGAAGCGGCCATTGCCAAGACCAATGCGGCTCACCGCAAGCAGGCGCCCGGGTGAGAGCTCCGCCAGCCCGACTTCGCAGTCGCCATGGAAGGGGCTGTCAGCAAGCCAGGCTTTGCGTCCCCACGTCTTACCTGCGTCGTCGGAGAAGACGATTTCGTTGCGATAGTAAATGTCGTTCCACGGCTCCGGCGGATTCTTGAGCTGATCGGTCTTTTTAGAGGAGGTGCGGGTGTAGGCGAGCGTGCCGTCGGACATCTCGATCACATAGCCCGGCTCACCGCCGACGTCGTCGATTTTCTCACCCTTGGTCCACGTCGCACCATTGTCGGAGCTCCAAAAAACCCAGTTCCACATCCCGCGCCCCGGCTTCTGCCAGTCGCTGAGCATGGGGAAGTTCAAGCTCGGTGTGCGATGGCCGCGATCCACCACGATCACGATCCGCCCATCCCTCAGCACGCTCATCTGGGGCACGACCCAGATCGCGTGATGCTCCCAGACATTGGCGTGCGAGATCGCCTGATACTCCCCCCACGTGCGCCCGGCGTCACGCGAGCGCGCCACGATGAGATAGCTCGTAAGCGACGTGTGGCTATCCGAAGCCTGCCAGCACGCCACGAGCGAGCCATCCTTCGCTAGCACCACGTTGGCACATTTGTAGTACCAGCCCTTGGGGTTGGGATTGTTTAGCCCTGGATAGCCGACCGGCGACACGCGTACTTTGGCGGAATCGAGCACCGCGAGCGAATCGCGATGAAACTCGGCCGCCTGCGCCGCACCTACGCAGGTCAGCAGCGCAAGTATGGAGGTGAAGACAGGACATCTGCGAATGACGGCGGACATGGGTTGATGCGAGGATTTGGGGGTTCTAGCGTCCGGCTCACGCGCACCAGGCGGTCACGTTTGGCGAGACCTCATCGCGCGTGCGCATGCGGATCGCCGTCTTCGAGCACGAGATCTTCCGGCCACGCGAGTTCGACGCCGCGCGCTTCGAGGTGCGACTGAAAGGCTTTCCTCTTTTCGCGACTCGCATGAACCGCACGTGGAGTCTCGTCCTGGGCCAGACACCACGCTGCGAGCGCACCGGCGGCCTCGCCGATATTCCACTCTACCGGATGCAGGCGGTAGCAGCCATTGGTGATGTGTGTCGTGCCGATGTTTTTCGCTGCGGGCAGCACGTTGTCCACCCGCACGGGAATCATCGCGCCCAGCGGGATCCGGAAAGGCAACGACGGCACATCGATGTAGTTATCGCCGCCGGTCGAGGGATGAAGATCGATGCGGTAGTAGCCGATGCCCACGGAGTCCTCGTAGCGCTCGGCAAGCTTCTCGCCGGGCCGGAAGACCTCCGAGACATCGCGCTCCACGATCGTCTTGAGCGCACGGATGCGCCGCGACTCGCGGATATACGGCGCCATAGCGAGACCGTCGCTCGTACCGAGTAGGTCGCCGCGCAAGCGCAGTCCCGGCCACCCATGGCCGCCCTCGGGGCGCGGAGCCTCGGTCTGGAGCCAGTAGACCTTGGAGAGGCTGAGTTCCTTGGCGTCGGCGATGCGCGCGGCACGCGTCGCATCGTCGCAGGTGAGGATGTCGCCCTCCATGTAGTCGATCATAGGCCAGTTCACGAGGCACACGTCGCTCTGATAAGCGCCAGGCTCGAACTGCGCGCGATCGATGATGCGGCGGAAAGCCCAGAGGCCTGAGAACAGCGCCGGCTTTTCGCGGTGCGGATCGAAATTGTACTTCATCCGCTGCATCGTGCGCGGATTGAGCCCTGCCCAACCGAGCAGCGGACCCGGCCAAGGTGGCGTAAGCTTCGGCACATAGTTGCGCCAGAAATCGTAGCGAGCGGGTTTGGGGATGACGTGGTGTTCACCCGCGCGTTCCTCGAGCACGAAGCAGACCGAGAATGCCTGCACGTTCTGCGGCGCGGCCTTCTCCGGCGCGTTTGCCTCTCCCGTATCGGCTCGCGACTCGGCGCCGGTGACATACTCGACGCCTGCGATCGGCAACAGATCGCCATTCTCCGTCGCATCGAGGAAGTATTTAGCCCGCAGTTCGGTCTCACTGCCTGTGCCCAAGTCGCGCACGACGACCGCGCCTACCCGACTCATGCCCTCGGCCTTGGCAGCAACCGGCCTGCACTGGCGCAAGATGCGAATGCGTCCGCTCGAAACATATCTCGCGAGCATCGCCTCGATCACCGCGAGCGCGACGCGCGGCTCGTGGCAGAGCGGCGAGACCCAGCCATTGCCGGGATTGAGCTTCGGGTCATCGCGATGCTTGGGCAGCAGCGGGTAGTGCTCTCGGTAGTACGCACGCACGCCCTCGCGGTAGCGCCGGTAGTTCCGCGTGCAGCCGAATTTCTCGATCCAGCCGTGCTCATCCGGCGGCACAGCCTGCGACGTGAGCTGTCCCCCGATCCAAGCAAACTCCTCTGTCATTATCACGCTTCGGCCCGCTTCTGCGAGCGCGAGCGCCGCAGCACAGCCGCCGACTCCACCGCCGATCACGGCTACATCCGAGTGCAAAATATCCATGAGAGTCTCAGTAGGTGCTGCGTGCAGCAGGCGCAGCGCTGGCCGCACCGGGGGCCTCCACGCTGGTGAAAGTCTTTACCAACTCGCGCAGGCCGAGCTGCATCACTTTTACGTCGCCGCCACCGCACAGCAACCGCGCGCCAAGCCCATAAGCTCGACTACACATATCTGAGCCGACAGCGACGGTACCCCACCACTTCCCGGCACCCTTGGCGGCTTCGGCGACACGGGCCATGCCTGCACGCACGAGCTCGTGATCGATCTGGCCAGGATAGCCCATCGCCACCGAATAGTCCCCCGGGCCGAAAAAAAGTCCGTCGACGCCGGGGATCGCGGCGATGTCGGCGGCGTTGCGCACTGCCGTCTCGGTCTCGATTTGCGCAACAATCATCGTCTGCGTGTTCTGATGACGGATGTACTCAAGAGCCGGTATCGTGGCATAGGCCGCATCGATGTTGCCTCCATTCCAGCCGCGAAGGCCAATCGCCTCTCCAGGATCAGGCTTGGGATTGTTGAACTTGGCCCATTGCACGATCTGACGCGCCTCCTCGGCTGTATCTACCATCGAGCACATTATGCCACCTACACCAGTCTCGAGCACGCGCATGACAGTCTGGTAATCGGTCGCCTTGAAGCGCGCGAGCGTGGTCACCGGAGCCGCCCTGGCGACAAGATTGAGCACAGCGAGGTCCTGCGTCGGCAAGTCGAAGTGCTCGAGGTCGAGCCACAGCACGTCGAACTGCCCGGAGCGGCAGATGAAATCGATATGACGCGGCGTCGCGAAGTTGCCAGTGACGTACATCTTGGCGAGCTCTCCAGCGCGAAGTCTCGCCAAGGCTCGGTTGGGGGGCAGGGAATGGGTCATGCCGTATAGATTGAGCGGGTGCAGAGCGAAGAGCCCGCTAGCCATCCCGCCAACCTCGGACTACCGGTATCCAGAGGGTACCACCGGCAAAGCTGGCTGCAGAGAGCCAACTCGACAGGATGTGGTTTCTTTCGTGACCCTCATGATCGACTCGCGTGCACGTTATCAATCGCTTTCCACCCAAGTCGCACAGCGGCTGACTGCGGAGATCGCCAAAGGCACTTGGGGAGAGTGGTTGCCTGGAGAACGTACGCTGACACAGACACTACAGACCAGTCGCAAGACGCTGCGCAAGGCCCTTGCCCAGCTCCATCGGGATGGAAGCATTGAGACACAGCGCGGCTTCGGTCACAAAATCCTAGCCGCCTCCCGCCCGCATAAAACCGAGCCCGCCCACGAGCGCTCCGTGGGGTTGATCACGCCCGAGACGTTGGAGCATCTACGCCCCTACACGGCGCTATGGGTTGATGAGCTGCGCACTCTCCTTTTCGAGAAGGGCGTACGCCTGACCTCTTTCTCCGGCCACCGCTTCTTCAGCAGTCGGCCAGAGAAAGCCCTCGCGCGTCTAGTGACGCAAAACCCCCAGTCCTGCTGGGTGCTCGCCCACTCCAACGAGCACCATCAACGCTGGTTTCACGATTGCAGCATACCCTGCGTCGTCGCAGGCTCCGCGCACCATGGGCTGCCGCTGCCGAGCGTGGACCTCGATCACTTCGCGGTGTGCCGGCATGCGGCTGGAGAAATGCTCCGGCTCGGCCACCGCAAAGTCGCACTTCTCAGCAAGCGCTCGTCGCGCGCGGGCGATATCGAGAGTGAGCGAGGCTTTGAGGAGGGTGTGCGTTGCTCGCGCCACGCCGACGCACAAGCGGTCGTCATACGGCACGATGGCACGGTCGACGGCGCTTACCGGGCGCTCAACTCACTCTTCAACCTGGCAGTGCCGCCAACAGCGGTGCTCGTCGCTCAATCAGCCTTTTATCTGACTACGGTCGCATTTCTCGGGGAGCGTGGTCTGCGCGTGCCAGGACGCGTATCGCTCGTCAGTCGCGACGACGATACGTTTCTCGCCTACCTAAAGCCCTCCCCTGCCCGCTACTCGTGCAATCCGAAGACATTTGCCAAGCGCCTGCTCTTACAGGTCCAACTTTGTTTTGACGGCGACGCCGGCGGCCATGCGATCCATCGCATAGAACCCAAGTTTATCGCCGGTGGCTCGCTGGCGGCAGTGACGTAAAAGCGGCACCTACGAAGGTCCCGCGAGCGCAAGGCGCTCCTCTCGCTCGTTTAAAAGCTGCCTTTGATGCCAAGCATGATCGTTGAGCCGAGTTCCTGGTAGCGCTGGATTTTGGCGTATTCGGGCGTGCCCGGTCCGTAGCGAAGAGTCGCGGGGTTGAAACCGCCGTCGATGTCCGTCATCGAGCCGTACAGTGCAAAGCGTTTGGAGAGCGTGTACTGCGCGCTAATGCTCCAGCGAGTACGTTCATTTTGATAGTTGAAGGTACCCGCCGGTATTCCATTCGCCACATTGGCCGCGACCGCGCCACGACGTGTCTCACCTTGATGAGTGCAGGTGATCTTTATGAAGTAACGCGGACGGATGAAATTGATCCCGCCTGCGTAACTGCTGGGATTGAACCCCGTGAAGTCGGCTGTCGTGCTGCCGCTGAGATCCATCCGCGTGCCATTGAAGAATACTTGGAACCCTCGGGCCCAGCGCGGCAGAAACGTCAGCGACTGCCGATAGCTAAACTCTACGCCTGTGATCTTCGCATCGCCCACGTTATTTGTGGTCGCTACCTCGTACGCCAGATACGCTGGATCGGCCGGCAATCCATACTCCTCCAACAACTCCGCGGTCGCCTGCGTGCGCACCGAGCCAAAGAAGTCACTTATGTTTTTCTGAAAGACGCCAATAGACCCAAAGCCATCCTTCAAATGATACGACTCCACTGTAAGGTCGTAGCTATCTGCAGTCCAAGGTTTGAGCCCGGGATTTGTGACGGTTATTGTCGGCGTGGCCACGGTGGGCTCCGTAAAGGTAGCGCTGGGCACCACCGCGCTGACATTGGGGCGCCCGATCGTGCGTGCGTAAGCGGCGCGGACGACCAACTGATCCGAAATGCTGTACGACGCATTTAGACTGGGATAGAGACCGTCGTAATCACGCTGAGCTTCGGTGCCGCGCTCGACGTAGCGCTGGCGGGCGCGGACCAGAAGATCACTGCTGAGAAAGATCGGCTGCACCCCCGATTGCGAGGGATTGCCATCGACCACCCGGCCGCTGGCATCTTTTTGATATTGTGCCGAAGGGTCGTTTCGCGGTCCACGTCCTTCATCCTCGGTTTTCTCATAGCGGACCCCACCGACCAGCCAGAGGCGATTCTTGAAGAGACGCACGTCGCCACGGAGATATCCGGCGGAGATCGTTTCGACAAGATAGCGAGAGTTGGCTACGAGATTTTGGTGCGCAAGGGGTTCATCGAGGATGAAGAGGTTGGGCTGGCTCTGGTAGAGCTGATAGAGTTTCGCCCCGCTGATCCAGCGCATCGGCTGGCCGTAGATCGTGGGCGCGTTGTCATTGTATGCGTCGTCGAAAACATCGAAGCGCGAAGCGAGGCGAGCCGTGGCGTCAGCCGAGCCGCCCGGGCGAAAATTGTAGGTTTTGAGGAAGCGGCGGTTGTCCCGTTCCATGCGATCGACCTTGGTGCCAACCTTGAGCGCTACAGGCACGCTCCAGGAGAATTCCTTGGTGAAATCAAGGCGCGCGGCATAACGCTCGGCGTTGTAGTCGTTTTGCTGCGAAGTGCCGGAGTTGATGGAGTAATTGCCTCCGTCGAAGATATCGACCGGCGTGCCTGCACGAGAAACGGCGGTATAACGCCGCGGGAGCACGCCACTGGAGCGAGGGAAATCGTCGCCGCGGAGGATTAGATTGGCGATGCTCGCCGGGGTGGTATTGAAATGCCCCTTCTCGATATCGAGCCACTGCGATTCAGCGAGCGACCAGTCGACCGCGGCATCCAGACGCCAGCCGTCATCGCGGCGCTTGTACTTGAGACTACCCTGACTCGTCTGAGTGAGTATGTCCTGATTGTTGCCCTCACCCTGCGACACGCTGCCGACTCCGGTGGATGCACCCTGCACAAACGTGGAATCGCCCGTCACACCGGCTCCGTACGTCGCCGAAAAAATACTACGCGTAATGTAGCTGTCGGACTCGCGGTACTGGAAGCTCGCGGAGAGGGAGTCTTTAGAGGACAGGCGGTACTCCACGCCAGCCTGCACTGACCAGGTCTTCAGGATCTGCGCCAAGCTCTGCCAGTCGCTGTCGCGCAGTACGCCAGCGACGAGATTCCAATTTGCCGTTTCATCGGAGTCATCTCCACGCTCCATCGGTTTGAGTCGCCAGGTACGGGAGCCACCAACGGTGATCGCCAAGTCCTTATTCACGGGATGTAGGTAACTGAAGCTGAACGAGGGCTGTTGGTACTTGGGGCTGAGCTTGTCCACGTGGTTACGCTCGCCACCATCCCAAGTGATGCCCGTCCGGTCGTGGAAAATCTGATACACCTGATAGCTGAAAGCCGGCTTGCGGGACTCGAAGCCGCTCTTGCTGATGATATTCAGTGAGCCTCCGAGACCGCTCGCCGGCATGTCAGGCGTAGGAACCTTGGTGACCTCGACACGCGAGATATTGCTCATAGGCACCTCAAGCAGCGAAAGAGCACGAGTATCCCCGCCACGCGCGCCCATCACATCTCCGCCGTCAATCGTGATGCCGGAGGTCTGCGCCGGAAATCCGCGAAGCGTCACCTCGTTTGGCACCTGCCCGGAGTCATTGAGCGCGACTCCGGGGAGGAAGCGAAGGAACTCGCCGATATTCTCGTCGCCGCGATCGCCGTACTCGTCGATGGCCACGACATTCTTGATGTTGGCAGCGTAGCGCTGCTCGTTCATCGCGATAGCCTGCGCACTCATCTCCCGCTCCACCACGACTTTGAACTCCGAGAGTTGCACCGTCTCGTCTTTTGCTTCGGCCAGCCCCAGTTCCACATCGCGCTGTGCAACAGTCCCGCCAGACACAGGTATGGTAAGCATCTGCCCCTTGAAGCCGATGTAGGAGACGTTCACACGTGCTTCACCGGCGGGCACTCCTGCCAGTCGATAGAAGCCACCCTCGTCAGTGAGCACCTCGCGGTCGCCGCCAACCAGTGTCACTCGTGCGTTAGCGAGCGCCAAGCCCGTCACTGCATTAAATACCCGTCCCTCGATCACACCGCCGGTTTGAGCATGCGAGACACCAGCCAGCGCAAACGCCAGCGAAAGACAGACGAAGCGTAATAGCCCGTTGAGGGTGAGGACAGGATTCATGGGGGGTTAAAAGGGGGTTTGCGAGCCTGGCAAACGCCAGCGCGAGCCATCGCTCGAGCGATGGAATCTGAATGGAACTGGCTTCCGACTTGTTTATTCTGGTCCCTTGCGGGAACCGATTAATGCACCAGTCTCCTGGCGCACTGCTCGAGGGCGCGAACTTTGCTCCCACCGATCGCCTGCGGCGATACCCTTAGGGGAGGCGAGCGGCAATCTGGTCGGTCTCCGAAACTTTGAAGCGTACGCTCACCACCGAATTCTTTTCAGGCCCTTCGCGGTACTTGATATATGTCGTGGCGACGATGGTGCCATCCGGCAGCAATTCCACGCCCGGGTAGCCATTGTCACCGCCCTTGTAGCTGTGCAGGAGCTTAACTCGGTATTGGCCATCGCGACCATTGACGATGTCTTCATAGCGCCCGACCCAGGCGACGAAGTGCGTGGACGTAGGGCTGCCGTACATGCCGCCAGTATCGCGCATGCAGACGACGATCCGGCCATCGGGCAGTGTCACCGCGGCGTGCCGGTCACCGAATAAGCCGGGGGGCAGTCTCTTTTCATTCGACCACGTGCGCCCCTCGTCGTCGGAGGTGATATACAGCGCCTCGCGTTTTTCGTTTTCGCGCAGCAGTGCGAGAAGTTGCTTCCCGTCCGGCGATCGTAGCAGCCACGGCTCACACGGCTTGAGTCCAGGCAGATCGAGAATCACCCGCCACGGTGCCCATGAGAGCCCGCCGTCCTCGGAAGTGCTCATTGCGATCACATTCGATCGCTTTTCGATCTGCTCTCCCGGGCGACGGATATTCGTGAGTCCGAGCAGTTTCCTTCCGCTTTCGATTGGTACGATGGTGCAGAATGGCATTACACCTTCGAGGCCGAGGCTCTGCATCTCGGTCCAGGTCCTGCCGTCGTCAAGCGAGTGAGACTGATGCATCATCTTATCCGGCCCCTCACCCGCATAGACGACGAGCCGAGGCACTCCTTGCGGATCGGTGAGCCGCCAGATAGTCGGGCAGTTTCGCGTCTTGTGCCAGCTATCGGGGACGGGCAGCAAGTCGCTCCATGTCCTTCCCCCATCGTTACTGCGCTTCATCGGGCCCGCCGGGCCCCCATGGTTGATTGTCCATACACAGTAGATCGTCTTCCCATCGGGAAGCAGCACCGTAGTGGGATGTCCTTGATAGATCTTTTCTGTTCCCTGCGCGACGATTACGTGGCGAGAGGTATCATTCGAAAGATCGATCGTCTTGGGAAATGTGCGCTTGGAGGCCTTCACCTTGGCAACTGCGTCGGCCGGGTCTGCGGAGAGCGCACTAGCGGGCGCGAGCAGGGCAAGGGCGGCGACAAACACGGAAAGGGTTTTCATGGGGTAGCAGAAAATGGATCAGACGAATGAAAGCGCCTCGCTCAAGGCGCTCGAGCTGGTCTCCTCTGGGTGCCAGGTCGCCTCACTCGACGAAGACTGCCGCGGCAGGTCTCAATTTTCGCAAGCGGTTTAGGCTCGTTCCAAATCCACAGCGTTGTGAAGCTCTTCGCACCGTCTCCCCTATGAAACTAGCCCCGCTCCTGCTTTGCACGCACTTGTTACTGGGATCGCTCGCCGCGGCAGAGATACCCGTCTTTCGCGACCTCTTCAATGGCAAGGATCTGAGCGGCTGGGTAAACGTGAACACGGCGCCGGATACTTGGAGTGTACGAGATGGGATGCTGATTTGCAAAGGTAAGCCCATTGGCGTGATGCGTTCCGACCGACAATATGAGAACTTCATTCTGCACATCGAATGGCGGCATATGGAGCCGGGAGGAAACTCTGGCGTCTTCGTCTGGAGCGAAGGTACCGTCCCGGCAGGCAAGCAGTTGCCAAAGGGCTGCGAGGTCCAGATGCTCGAACTAGACTGGCCCAAGTTAAATCCCGACAAGGACGGCAAACCTCGCCCCATCGCTTACGTGCATGGCGAGCTCTTCGGCGCCAACGGGCTCACCACCGTGCCCGACAATCCCCGCGGCACACGCAGCATGTCGTTCGAAAATCGCTGCCTCCCGCGCGGAGAGTGGAATACCTATATTGTGGTCTGCGTCGACGGGGTGATAAAACTCTCCGTCAACGGAAAGTTTGTAAACGGTATCAGCAAATCGTCGGTCAAGAAAGGCTACCTTTGCCTGGAATCCGAAGGGGCGGAAATCCATTTTCGCAACGTGAAGATTATGGAACTCCCACCGGGGCGCGCGACACCCGAAGTGACCGCTCCAGAAGTGAAGTGACCGTCTGGATACATGCCCCACTATTTTGGGGCGTAAGAGACTGACCCATCGCTACCACGCTCGCTGCTTTCCGCGGGGCACTTGCCCACCCTCTTTCCGCTCTCCAGCGTCGCCTCAGTCATGGCGCGAGCACTGCGAGCTTCCCCCCAGCAAACGATCGTTCATCTAGAACGCTCCGCTCATATGCTCGCGCGGATGCGCGATGAGCTCCAAGCTCTGCCGGCTTCGACCCGGAGTCGCTGGTTGCTCGATCGCAACGAGAAGGCCGCTGCCAAGATCGCGGAAAAGCTGACCCTGACACGCGGCAAGCTTGCTCCGACGCCACACGCCCCCAGCGGCTCTGCGCGGGCTACGCGATCCGCTCCCTAGTCTAGCTTGAGTATCCCGCCTATCACCCGCTTGCCGCTCCGACGCAATAGGAGGCAAGCGAGTGTGATCTGCGTAGACCCGGCGATTGCCTCGCTCTCCCGACTCAGGCCGTGCGCGGCTCGCCGACGGGTGCAGCATCACGCTTTCGCGCAAACCTCAAGCGCACGCGATCCAGCCAAAGATAGACGACCGGCACCGTGTAGAGCGTGAGTAGCTGGCTGACGACGAGACCGCCGACGATCGCTAGACCGAGCGGCCGGCGCATCTCCACGCCTTCGCCAGTCGCAAGCACCAAGGGCAACGCGCCCAGCAGGGCGGCAAAGTTCGTCATCAGGATAGGACGGAGCCGAAGCTGAGCAGCTTCGAAAATAGCCGCCTTGGTCGAAAGTCCCTCGCGACGCTCCACTGCGATCGCGAAGTCGATCATAAGGATCGCGTTCTTCATCACGATGCCGATCAAGAGGAATAACCCCAGCAACGCGATGAGCGTAAACTCCGTGCCCGTCAGTCGCAGCGCAAGCAGCGCCCCGAGGCCGGCCGAGGGCAGCGTGGAAAGGATCGTGAGGGGATGAATGAGGCTCTCATAAAGCACCCCCAAGACCAGGTATACGGCGACCAGCACCCCAAGGATCAGCAAAGGCTGATTTTGCTGGCTCGACTGAAACGAGCCGGCAGAGCCGCCCAGTTGCCGTATGATCTCCGTAGGTAGCATGATTTTGGCCATCGCCGCGTCGATTGCCACAAGCGCCTGCTCAAGCGAGACACCCTCGGCCAGACCGAACCCGATATTTTCGGCAGCAAACTGGCTGCGGTGCCGTACCCGATCGTCGGCCAGCGAATAGGCGTACTGCGCAAACGAGGAAAGCGGCACCCGGGAGCCATCCGCAGCGACGACCTGCACCTTATCGAGGACCATGGGGTCGGACGTGTACTGCGGCTCCAATTCCATGACCACACGGTATTGATTGAGGCGGTCGTAAAGCGTGGCGACTTGGCGCTGGCTAAATGAGTTGTTGAGCACGCTGCTGATGAGCTGCATGTCGACACCGAGGCGACGCGCTGCCTCGCGATCGATGGAGAGCGACAGCCGCTGCGTGCCGCCTTCGCGTGGGGTATCCACATCAACCAACTCCGGAAGTTCACGCATCGCCTCCGAAACCTTCGGCATCCACTCCTTCAAGAGCTTCAGATCGGCCGCCATGAGATTGATGTCGTAAGAACCGCTGTCGGACATGCGCGGCGCATCCAGATCTTGGGAAACCATCATGAAGACGGAGCCCCCGGCGACAGGAGGTGCGTTGAGGCGGAGGCGATTGGCTACGTCGGTGGCCGAGACTTTGCGTTCACTGAGCGGCTTGAGCCGGATCATCATGCGCGAATTACTCAGGCCGCTGGTGCCACCGGATTGGCCAATGACATCCTGCACAGCCGGATCGGCCATGATCAGCTTCCGGTAGATTTCGATCTTAGGCTGCATGACCTGATACGAGAATCCATCATCCCCGCGGGCAAAGCCCATGAGCTGGCCCGTATCCTGCGAAGGGAGAAATCCCTTCGGAATAGTGATATACATCGCTACGTTCAGCGCGATCGTGCCGAGCAGCACGATCAACATGAGCGTAGCGTGCCCGAGCACCCAATCAAGGGACCTCGCGTACACGCCTTTCACGGAGTTAAACGCGCGCTCAGTTAAGCCGGCAAGTCCTCCGCCCGTGCGCTCAGCCTTGCGTCGCGCGAGCAGACGCGCGCAAAGACTGGGCGTGAGCGTCAGCGAGACCACGAGCGAAACAAGCATCGCCGCCGCGAGGGTGATTGAAAACTCGCGGAAAAGTCGCTCCACGAGGCCGCCCATGAAAAGGATAGATACAAAGACCGCCACCAGAGAAAGCGTCATCGCTAGCAGCGTAAAACCCACCTCGCCCGAGCCTTTCATCGCCGCTCGAAAAGGCGATAGGCCTCGCTCCATGTGGCGGGAGATATTCTCCAAGACGACGATCGCGTCATCGACCACGAGACCGGCAGCGACGATCAACGCCATCAGCGAGAGATTATTAAGCGAGAACCCATATAGATACATCACCCCAAAGGTGCCGATCACTGCGACCGGGATCGCAAGACACGGGACAATGGCTGCCCGAAAATCGCCCAGGAAGAGGAACACGACCAACATCACCAAGCCCGCGGCTATCACCAGAGTGCGCTGCGATTCATGCAGCGTGGCTCGGATGCCAGGAGAGCGATCCATCACCACGGCAAGGTCGGCATCAGCGGGCAGGAGCGCGCGCAGCGAGGGAAGCTGTTCGTAGATCGAGTCGATCGTCTCGATGATGTTAGCGCCTGGCTGGCGCGAGATCATCAGCAGCACTGCCGGCCGGTCGTTGTGAAATCCGGCGCTGTAGCGATCTTCCACCGAGTCGGTCACCTTTCCGACATCGCCAAGCCGCACCGCCGATCCATCGCGATAGCGGATGACGAGCGATTTATACTCCTCCGCTTTGCGGAGCTGGCCGCTGACCTGCACCTGCCATTGCCGCTCGTCATTGTCGATAGTGCCCCGGGGCCGCATCGAATTGGCCGCTCCAATCGCGCGCCGCACTTCATCGAGTGCGATGCCGTAGTGCGAAAGCGCATGCGGATTGAGCTGTACCCGCACGGCCGGCAGCGAGCTGCCCCCCACCGATACCTCACCGACTCCGCGTATTTGCGCGATCTTCTGGGCCAGGATCGTCGAGGCGACATCATACAGCACGCCCGGTGCAAGATTGGGCGAACTAAGGGCGAGCGACATGATCGGCGCCTGCGACGGATTTACTTTACGGAAAGTCGGATTTCCCGGCATGCCGGCGGGTAGTTGCCCGCGCGCGGCATTGATTGCGGCCTGCACGTCGCGCGCGGCCGCGTTGATGTCGCGATTCATGGCAAACTCGAGCGTGATGCTCGTATTGCCCTGCCGGCTGTCCGAATAGATATTGGTAACGCCCGCGATGGCTCCAAGCGCACGTTCTAGAGGCGCGGCTACACTGGATGCGACCGTCTCCGGGCTGGCTCCCGGGAGGGACGCGCTCACTCGTATCGCAGGAAAATCCACTTCCGGCAGAGGCGCCACTGGCAGCAGCCGGTAAGCGAGCACACCTGCCAGCACCAGAGCGACTGCGATCAAGCAACTCGCCACGGGACGACGGACAAATGGACGGGAGAGATTCATCCAGCGTGTTGGACGGGATTGCCGACGGAGGAGGCAGGCTTGGCCCGGCGTGCGCGTGCACCCTGGCCCAGCTTATCGAAGAAGAGATACACCACCGGCGTCGTGAATAGCGTGAGCACCTGGCTCACGAGCAAGCCTCCCACCATCGTGAGACCGAGCGGCTGACGTAGTTCCGCGCCAGATCCGCTAGCCAACATCAACGGTAGTGCGCCGAAGAGCGCAGCAAGCGTAGTCATCAAGATCGGGCGGAAACGCAGAAGCGCCGCCTGCTTGATGGCCTCGCGCGGCCCAAGACCCTCGGTGCGCGCCGCTTCCAGAGCAAAGTCGACCATCATGATGCCGTTCTTCTTCACCAGACCGATGAGCAGCACGATACCTATGATCGCTATCATATCCAGCGGCTGATCGGTGAGCCAAAGCGCCAGCAGAGCGCCCAGCGTGGCCGAAGGCAGCGTGGAGAGAATCGTGATCGGATGGATCGCGCTCTCATAAAGCACTCCCAGCACGATGTACATCGTCACCACCGCTGCCAGCACGAGGAAAAGAGTGCTGGAGAGCGAGTCGCGGAACGCATGAGCGGCACCTTGGAAACGCATCTCGATCGCCTGCGGAATCTCCAAATCCAAAGCCGCTCGCTCGATCGCCGAGACTGCGTCGCCCAGAGAAGCGTTGGCCCCGAGGTTGAAGGAGATGGTCACTGCCGGAAATTGGCCGACGTGGTTGATGAGCAGCGTAGCCGGTCGCTCCGACACCTTTGCGATGCTGGAGAGTGGCACAGGGCGGCCGCCCCGAGTGTTGACGAAGACGCTCGTGAGTGCCTCGGGCCCCTTAGCCAGCCGCGGATCGACTTCCAGCACCACGCGGTACTGGCTCGCCTGCGTGAAGAGCGTGGAGACCTGCCGCTGACCGAAGGCGCTATAAAGCGTCTCGTCGATGTCGGCGATCGTGATACCGAGGCGACTCGCCGCATCCCGATCTATCTCGAGGTAAGCCTGGAGACCGCGGTTCTGAAGATCGCTCGCCACATCCGAAAGCTCCGGCAAGTCCTGGAGATGACCCACCAGTTTAGGCACCCACTCGTGGAGCAATTCCTCGTCGGGCGTGGTGAGCGTAAACTGAAATTGCGTGCGACTCACGCGATCCTCGATGGTGAGCTCCTGCACCGGCTGCATGTAAAGCGTGATGCCCTCCACCTCGCGCGCT
Source organism: uncultured Opitutus sp. (assembly GCA_964480585.1). Lineage (GTDB taxonomy): Bacteria > Verrucomicrobiota > Verrucomicrobiia > Opitutales > Opitutaceae > ER46. The sequence continues at coordinate 62,391 of CAYZPV010000020.1, forward strand.
CGTTGTCGCAAGCTCTCGATTATTTGATCGGCCGAGCGCTTGCGATCCGCATGCGGCGCGAGATTTATCAGCATGCGCCCGCTGTTGAGCGTGGCATTGGTGCCGTCTACGCCGATGAAAGAAGAGAGACTCACGACCCCTTCCTCCTTAAGGATGACCTCCGCCAATGCCTGTTGGCGCTCCGACATGGCGGAGAAAGAGATCGACTGCGGCGCCTCCGTGACCGCCTGGATCGCAGCATTGTCCTGTACGGGGAAGAAGCCCTTCGGGACCAAGAGGTACAAGATCGCGGTGAGCGCGAGCGTGCCGATCGTCACCAGCAGCGTAGCGGTCTGGTGCTTCAGCACCCAGTCAAGCATGCGTCCATACCAGGCGATCACACCATCTAGGAAGCCAGGTTTGCCTTCATGATGGCCATCGCCGTCCCTGAGCATGCGAGCGCACATCATGGGAGTCAGCGTCAGCGATACGATCAGCGAAATCGCGATCGAAACCGCTAAGGTAATCGCAAACTCATGGAAGAGCCGTCCCACGACGCCACCCATGAAAAGCAGCGGAATCAGCACGGCGATAAGCGACACCGTGAGCGAGACGAGCGTAAAGCCGATCTGCGACGCACCCTTCAGCGCTGCATCCATGGGCGAGTACCCTTGCTCTCGGTATCTCGCGATATTCTCCACCATCACGATCGCATCGTCTACGACGAAGCCAGTCGCGATGGTGAGGGCCATCAACGTAAGAATATTGAGTGAGTAGCCAGCGAGATACATCACGCCAAAGGTGCCAATCAACGAGAGCGGCACCGCGATACTGGGGATGATCGTCGCAGCAAAACTACGCAGGAAAAGGAATGTCACCAACACCACTAGGCCCACGGCAAAAACGAGTTCGTGCTGCACGGAGCGCACCGCGGAGCGTATGCTCTGCGTGCGATCGGTGAGGATCGTCAGCTCAGCCGCGGCAGGCAGGTTGGCGGCTAGCTGCGGCAGCATGGCTCGCACACGATCGACGACTTCGATCACGTTTGCGCCAGGCTGGCGCTGGATATTGACCAGCACGGCCGGGAGTTGATCGGCCCAAGCGGCTAGTCGACGGTCCTCCGCCGCATTCTCGATCGTCGCGACTTCGCCCAGGCGCAGCGGCGCGCCATCTCGCCACGCAACAATAAGATCACGATACTCCTCTACGGAACGGAGCTGGTCGTTGGCGTCCATCAACACTGTACGGATGGGGCCATCGAAGCTACCCTTGGGCCCATTGACGCTTGCGGCGGCGATGGCCGCGCGGACATCGGAGAGATTGAGCCCACGCGCAGCAAGCTCACCCGGGTTTACCTGCACGCGCACGGCAGGGCGCTGGCCACCTGCGAGACTCACCATGCCCACACCCGGGATCTGTGCCAGCTTCTGAGCGATGCGCGTATCGACTAGATCATGCACGCGCGGCAGCGGCATCGTGCCCGAGGTGACGGCTAGCGTCATGATAGGGGTATCGGCCGGGTTGACCTTGCGGTAGACGGGCGGCACCGGCAGATCGTTGGGCAGCAGATTATCAGCGGCGTTGATCGCGGCCTGCACCTCCTGCTCCGCGACGCCGAGCGATACCTCGAGAGAAAATTGCAGCGTGATCACGGATGCGCCGGCCGAGCTGGTCGACGACATCTGATTGAGTCCCGGGATTTGGCCGAAGCGACGCTCCAAGGGAGCCGTCACCGAGCTCGTCATCACATTCGGGCTAGCTCCCGGATAAAAAGTGAAAATCTGGATTGTTGGGAAGTCGACCTGCGGCAGTGCCGCGACCGGGAGCAGGCGGTAGGCCAGCACGCCCGAGAGCAGCAGCGCGATCATCAGCAGCGCGGTGGCGACCGGCCGCAGGATAAATATCCGTGAAGGACTCATGTCTGCTTCTTTTTGCCCTTCTTGTCACCCTTCTCGGCGGCCCTCTTTGCCATTTCCTCGTTAGAGAGCTGCTTGGGCGCAGGCGTATCTACAAGCGTGAGCGCCCTACCCTCTCTTAGACGATCAAGGCCCTCGAGGATGACGCGATCACCCACCGCGAGACCCTTCGTGATGGACTGCCATTCGCCATCGGAAGGCCCGAGCACGATGTCTCGCACCAAGGCGGTCGTTTGCTCACTCACGAGATAGGCATAAGTGCCGCGCGAACCATATTGCACCGCGGCCGAAGGGATGACGACCGCATCCTTGATCGTCTGCACTCTCAGGCGGATATTCACAAACTGGTTGGGAAATAATTTATCGTCGGCGTTGGGAAACTCCGCCTTCAGCTTCAGCGTGCCCGTCGCCAGATCGATCTGGTTATCGACCGTCTTGAGGGCGCCGCTCGCCAACATCGTCTGCTCACTGCGATCCCAGGCTTCGACCAGCAAGCTCTCACCACCGCGAATCGGGCCAACGACTTTCTGAAGATCGATCTCCGGCACAGTAAACGTGACCGCGATCGGGCGTGTCTGAGTGAGGACGACCAAGCCATTCGCGTCACCCGGCTTGATCATATTGCCGACGTCCACTTGGCGCAGGCCGAGCCGGCCGGAGATAGGAGCCTCGATCTTGGTGTAGGCGAGTTGACGGCGAGCGTCTTCTACCTGAGCGCGATCGGCGGCAGAGGCAGCCTCCCGCTCGGCGACTAGCGCTTGCTGCGACTCGAGCTGCTGAGGAGAAATCAACTTCTGTTCGCTCAGCTGCTTGAATCGCTCCAAATCCGACTTCGCCGTTCGGAGCTGAGATTCATTCTGCCTGAGCTGAGCCTCCACCTGCGACAGGCGGATGCGATAAGGGAGAGGGTCGACTTCCGCGAGCACCTGACCTTTGTCCACCTGTTGCCCCTCCTGGAAAGAAATGCTCAAAAGCTGTCCCTCCACCCGTGATCGCACTGTCACGGTATTGAGCGGCACGACGGTGCCGATGGCCCGCAAGTAGACCTCCAGATCTTTTTTCTGCGCCACTACCGCACGCACGGGCACAGCGGTGTTGCTGTTGCGCATCTTATAGCTGAAGCTCTGGCTGCGACCCGCGGGGGCCGGCGCGGTACGGAAACCAAAATACCACACGCCCACGCCAAAGACGAGGGCCACGATACCGTAGAGAAACCAGCGACGAGGAGGTAGGGACATGGTGTGATGCGACGGCGAGGGGGGCCGACGAGCCGCCAGACGAACATGCCCTGCCCTGCGTTGCTAGGATTTATTCATGAATAGTGCGCGTCGCGATGGACAGTCCGCCCCATCCGCAGCAAGGTCTACATCCGCGACTTGGGAGAAGATCGCTTCCCCTCCACGAGGTCACGGCGCGCGCTTCGAAGCACCCACCCCGACCGCGAAGTCCAGTCAATCGCAGGTGACTGGATAAGCCATCGAAGTGTCACCACGTCGCCCGCCCACTCATCCGGAGCGAATTTTCCTGAGCGGACTGTTAAGGGTAAAAACGATCTTAAGTAACCAATCGGTTCCTGCTTGCGCCGCGTAAATATGCAGCGTGAATGTGACAGTGTTCCCGCTTCACTTGGCGTCCCCTTCGTCGAGTGAAATAACCAAGCGGCTCAGTTTACCGCCAAACCGAATGAAAACTACATCAGCAGTTCGTCCTACTGTCTGGTTGTTCTGTCGTATCGCCTTCGTCGCCGCCCTGACTGCGGTGACCTCGGTCTTTGCCCAGAGCACCGGCGCGATCACCGGCACCGTTAGCGACAAAACCACTGGCACCTACTTGCTAGGCGCCGAGGTTCGCGTCGTCGGTACTGGCCAGACCACCTCCGCCGCGCGCGACGGCTCGTTCACCATCGCAGACGTCCCGGCCGGTGCCCAGACGCTCGAAATCAGCTATCTCGGGCGCAAGACCAAGACGATCCCCGTCACCGTCTCCTCCGGCACACCCGCCAATGTCGTCGTCGATCTGAGCGAGACCGACGTCGTCGTGCTGCAAGCGGTCACCGTCGAGTCTGTCCGCGAAGGGCAGTCACGCGCGATCAACCAGCAACGCACGGCCAATACCGTGATGAACGTCATCTCCTCCGACGCCATCGGCAACCTTCCCGACAACACCGTCGGCGACGCCCTTGCCCGCCTCGCCGGCGTGACGGTGGTCACCGATGGCCGCTCCGCCTTTGCCTCTATCCGTGGCGCCGAAGCCAAGTTCAACTCCATCACGCTCGATGGCTCTCACGTCAGCTTCCCAGCTCCGGATGGCGTCTTCACCACCGCGGGCCAGGAGACTCGTGCCGTCGACCTTAGCACGATCCCCTCGGACATGATCGCTAGCATCGAAGTCATCAAGGCGCTCCCGGCCGACCGCGATGCCGATGCCTTCGGCGGGCAGGTCAACCTGGTTACCCGCAGCGCTTTCGACCTTCCGAGCCGCACCATCAACGGCCGCGCCGAGTATCGCTACAATAGTCTCCTCGAGGATGATGGCTGGGCCGGCAGCTTCAACTACAGTGACGTCGTCAACCAAGCTCGCACCTTGGGTGTCACCGCCACCCTCTCGTATTCGAAAGAGAAATACGGCCAGAACGACTACGAGATCGCGTACTTCGACAAGTCCGTCGCTCCGGTCAATACCATCCCCGGCATCACCAACCAAGCGATCTCCGAATGGGACAACCGCTATCGCGAGAGCACCAAGGAAAGCCTCGGTGGCAGCATAAACTTCGATCTGCGCCCCACCAATAGCCCCTCTCAGTTCTACCTGAAGCTCTTCCACAACGGCTCCGATACCGACTCCATGCGCTACCGCCTCCGCGAGCGCGGTTTCGCCGCCTTCGCCGCCACCTCCACCGATCTGCGCGCCACCGGTGCCGAAGTCCGCATCACCCGCCGCCTCGACGACACCACCACGGAGCGCACCAACGATCGTATCGCCATCGGCGGCAAGACGAAGATCGGCGATGGCACCCTCTTCTATGAGGCCAACTACGGCGAGGCTGAGATGGATGCCCGCTCCCGCCGCTACCAGTTCGAGACTGGCTCCTCGGCCCTCCGACGCACCTATGATTGGACTGTCGATCGCGCCGATCCGCAGTACCCGGTGATCACCATCACCCAGCGCACGACTGGAGAAAACGCCCTCTTCCGCACGCAGGATATGTCGCTCAATCAGCTTCGCTTTCAAAACGTGAAGGGCATCGACGAGGATATGGTGGCCAAGCTCGACTACGAGTTTAACCAGAAGATCGCCGCCACGCCCGTCACTTGGAAAGTGGGCGCCAAGTTCCGCGGCAAGGACCGCGAACTCGATGGCTCGCTCGACGACTACGTCGCCAATGGCACCGCCCCGCTCCAAAGCGCATTTGCCACCACGCGCGAGCCCCGTGGCCTCTTCGAGGGCCGCAAGCCCACGCTCGGGCCCTTCCCGAGCATCGATTCCGTCTTCGCTCCCATCACGGCCAATCCCGGCAGCTACACCCTGAGCAATACCGACGAATCCACCATCGTTGCGATTTCGCGCTACACTGCCTCGGAGGACATCACTTCCGCCTACGGCATGGGCACCGCGCAGTTCGGGAAGCTTCAGGCGATCGCGGGTCTTCGCTTTGAAAAGACCGAGGTCGATTACACCTACCGCCCCACCCCCGCCACGCGGGCCAACGGCAGTTCGTCGTACGACAACCTCTTCCCGTCGATGCTCTTCAACTATCGCTTCAACCGCGATCTCGTGCTGCGCGCCGCCTGGACCAATACGATGACCCGCCCTGACTACGGCGACCTCATCCCCTACGAATCCTCGCTCGACCCCGAAGGTGTTCTCAATCTCGACAGTGGCGCCCTCGCCAAAGTCTTCCGTGGCAATCCCAACCTGAAGGCGCAGAAGTCGGCCAACTACGACGTCTCCCTCGAGTGGTACTTCCAGCCGACCGGCTCCCTCTCCGTGTCGCTCTTCAAGAAGGATATCAAGGACTTCATCTACAAGAGCGTTACCACGCAGTCCCGCCCGCCGATCATCGTTGCCCTCTATGAGAACAAAAATGGCGGCAAGCAAGAGGTCACCGGTACCGAGCTCACCTGGACTCAGTCGCTCGCCCGCCTGCCGGCGCCGTTCGATGGCTTTGGATTCAGCCTGAATGCCACCTTCATCGACGGCGAGTCCACCTTCCCGACTTACAACGTCGTCACCGGCGCATCTGGCACTCGCACGGAGGATTTTATCCCACTCCAGCCCAAACGCGTCTACAATGCGCAGGTGTACTGGGAAAAGTACGGCTTCACCGCCCGTGTCGCTATGAACTACATCGATGAGTTCGTACGCGAAGTCGGCGGCCTCGCCGGCCAGGTGACAAACAACGACGCGACTCGCTGGGACGCACAGGTCTCCTATCGTATCAATCGCAACTTCACGGTGTTCGTCGAAGGCAAGAATCTCGGCGAGGAGCTCAAGCGCTGGTACAACACCACGCCCAACCGCCCCGAGGAGCTTGAGTATAGCGGTTGGAACGGCGCCGCCGGCGTCCGCTTCCGCTTCTAAGTACGGTTTAGTTCAGCAGGACGAGGCTCCGCCCCGTCCTGTGAGTCAAAAGGGACGGGCGCACCCGCCCGTCCCTCTTTCTTTTTATCGATGTCTCGCTCGCAGCCCGCCCACAGTCATCTCACGCCTGCCGCCTTGCGCAGAGGCGCGGAGATCGTCCGTGCTCTCCGCCGAGCCTCTGTTTCGCTGTTCCTCAGCCTCTCTCTCCTGGTCGGGGAAAGCGCTGCTACGGAATCCACCGTTCAGCAGATAGTCGCTGCCGGCAATGCGCAGTCCGATGCCGCGCGCCTGGCCTGCCTGCGTAAGCTCGCAAGCTCCCCCAGCATAGACGCCGCCACGCGCGCCGAGGCGGCTGCGTTGCTTCCCGTTGTCGCCGCATGGGTCGAGGGCCGCGATCGTGCCATCGCCGACCTCGCGCGTGGTGCCGCCGCGAAGGAGCACCACCGCTTTCTCCACGATTTTTTCGACAAGGACACAGAAAAGTTCACCCCCGCCTTCCCCACTCCCCCGCGGATCGATTCGCCACTTTACCCTCTCTGGGCGCTCTACCGCGGCCGCTTCCTCGTCTGGTGCATGCTTGAATACTCAGGCATTGGCGGCAACCCGGCCAACAAAGCCCGCTTCGTCTCCGAGGCCGAACGCTGCTTCCGGCTAGCGAGTAAGGCCTTCCCGGAAAACACGGCCCTAAGCATCTATCTGGGAGAAAACATCCCCGCACCCAACCTTTCTCCAGTCGACGATCTCGCGCCAGCCTGGGCCAATCATCAGCGCCGTGCGCTCGAGCAACTCCACGCCATCATCCGCTGGTGGATCGCCGAGCGGCAGATCCCCAACGGCGAGTTTGGAGGCAAGTGGGGCGACGACGTCGAAATGTGGCGCTGGTGGGCGGCAATCCTGATCGGGTTCGACGATCCTGTCGTCAACGCCGCACAGGAAAAGCTCGCCCGCGGCAACCTCGCCCGCCCCGCCCTTGCCGCCGGCTATACCAGCCAGCTCACCGATGTGGAGCACACCGCCGAGGAGACAGCCGACACGCTCACCCCGATGCTGCACGCCCTCGGCCCGACGCAAGAATGGACCTCGCGTATCCAACAATTGGTGACACTCTCCGAGGAGGTTTGGTGGGGCATAAACGAGCAAGGTCAGCTTCAATTCAAGCACATCGATTTCAACCACCAGCGGCTCGGCTCCGATACCGCGCGCGCCTACGATACCGGCTATCACACCCGAGTGCTCCAGCCCGCGCTCCTCCTTTGGCAGCGGACTCAAGATCCGAGACTCGGCGCAGCGCTCACCCGCTGGCTCCGCACCTGGGCTGAGGCCGCCGCCGGCGCCGCCAATGGCAAGCCAGCCGGCGTCGTGCCCTCCGCCTTGCGCTGGCCTACGGGCCTGCCCGGCAGCCCGACTCGGGGCTGGTTTGCTCCCGATCTCGGAAACGACCCCATGGAGAGCGTCTACTCGTGGCCTGCCTACCCCGCACGCGCCATGACAGCGGCCCTCCTGCAAGCATATGCACAGACCGGCGATCGCGCCTTTGTCTCGCCGCTGATCCAGATGGCGGAGCTTCGTCGGGCCCATCTCAAGGCAGGGGATCCTGATGGCCTGCCCGGCAGTATCGCTTGGACAGGCCGCAATCTTCCCCGCGTGATCAATGACGCGCTCGCCAAGTGGCGCCAGCTTACCGGCGACCACCGCTTCGACGATATCCTCGTGGCCGACGCCAACGGCTATGTCAGCCGCATCCTCGGTCAATCCTCAGACAAACTTACCGCGCAACTCTCGGATCTCGCCCGCACCCTGAGTCACAATTGGCCGATGTTTACCGAGGAGGTGCGCTACACCGACCGCGTCCTCACATATCCGCATGGCTGGCCGCGCAGTACGCTCGCGCGCGTTGATCACGCCCTCCTTTACTCGACCGTCACCGGCGACCCCGGCGCCGCCGAGACGTATCCGCTGAATGGAGTCCGCTGGCACACCGTCCCCCGCGAGTTTGCCGCCCTCGTGACGGAAAACCGTAGGGACCGCTTCTCCGGGGAACTCTTCCACTTCGGGGCTCACCCCCGCGCCCTCTCCGCCAGCCTCCTGCTCCTCGAGCCAGGCCGCTACGCCTGGACGCTCACTACCGCCGACGGCTCCGCCCTCGCCTCCGGCGAGCTCAACCTGACCAACCTAAGCCGCACCCTCTCGCTCACGCTTCCACCCCGCACCCCAACCCGACTCGTCATCAAACGCTCATAACATCCGCCCGCTTCATCCATGTCCGCTTCGTACGACGTCATCCTCCTCGGCGCGGGGCACAATGCCCTCGTCCTCCAAGCTTATCTCGCCCGCTCCGGCCTCCGCACGCTTTCGCTGGATCGCGCACCTGAGCCCGGCGGCGGCCTCCGCACGGTTGAGAACCCCCGGCTACCCGGCTTCATCCACCATCCACACTCCTTCTTCCACCGCGCGATCACGCTCATGCCGTGGTACCGCGACTTGGAGCTCGCGCGTCATGGGGTGAAGTATCTCCAACCCGAGCTTAACGTCGCCATGCACTTGGCCGATGGCCGTGCGCTCGAGTGGTGGACTGAGCTGGATCGTACGGTAGCTTCGTTTGCCGAGTTTTCCCGAAAGGATGCGGATACGCTCAAGCGTTGGGCGGTGGAGTTTCGCCCGATCGTGGAGAAGATCATCATTCCCGAGTCGCAATGCCCGCCCATCGAGCCAGCCCGCCGTCGCGCGCTCCTCGAACGCAGCGCCCTCGGCCGCCGCCTGCTCGAGGTCTCCGCGCTCTCGCCGCTGGAGTTCGTTACGCGCGAGTTTGAGCACGAGGCCATCCGCGCCGGCCTCCTGTTCTTCAATGGCCTCCGCGAGGTCGATCTTCGCTTGCCTGGGTTCGGCCACGCCATCCCAGCCCTCCTCGCCTCTCCGACCAAGGCCCAGATGTGTGTCGGTGGCTCTGGCCAGCTTGCCAAGGGTCTCGTCGCCGACATCGAAGAGCACGGCGGCGAAATCCGCTGTGGCGTCGAGCTGAGCCAGATCGCGATGAAGGGCGGGCGCGCCGCCGGCATCCAGCTGGCCAGCGGCGAGCGGCTCGATGCCAGTGTGGTCGCTTCCGGCCTCAATCCTCAGCAGACCTTCCTCGATCTCCTCCCTCCGAGCGCTCTGCCCGAGGAGATCCGCGCCCGTGCCACCAAGTTTGAATATAATCTCATCGCCCCGCTCTTTGCCCTGAATGTCGCCCTGTCCGAACCACCCCGCTGGCGGGCCTCCGCCAATCGGCCGGAGCTCGACAAAGCACTGATGTTCATCGTCGGCCTCGAGCGCTTCGGCCAGTTTCCCGATATCGTATCCGCTCATCAACGTGGCGAGATACCGGGTACCGTCGCCTGGGGATCGACGCCAAGCGTTTTCGATCCGTCGCAGGCGCCCGCTGGCAAACACACGGCTTTTCTTTGGGAAAAGCTCCCCTATGCCCTCAAGGGCGATCCCCGCAACTGGGACTCCGAGCGCGACGCCCATGGCCGCGCCATGCTCGCCAAGTGGACCGAACTCGCGCCCAACCTTAAAGACTGCGTCCTGGATTGGTACACTCGCTCGCCCCTCGATACCGAGCGCAATTTCCCCAATATGCGCGGCGGAGACCTGCTGATCGGATCATTCGCCAACCAGCAAATCGGCTGGAATCGCCCGTTCCCCGGCGCAGGCACCTACCGCACCCCGATTCCGGGGCTCTATCTGTGCGGCGGCTCTACTCACCCAGGTGGCAACGTCACCGGTCTCTGCGGCTACAACGCCGCCCGTGTGCTCACCGCCGATCTCGGCAAGCAAGTCTGGTGGAGCCCGCCCGACGCCGAAGCTGCGCTCGCCGCGCTTTAACCGCGACTGGTGAAACTCAGGCGATTCACGAAAGGAAACCGGGGCTGTTGCCCCGGTTTCCTTTCGTGATTTCTCACCCTCCGGAGTATTAGGTGCTACTTCACGATCTTGAGAATCCGATCATTGTAGCTGTCCGTGATGTAAAGCGTCCCGTCGCGATGCACCGTCACGCCATGCGGACGCGCGAGTTCGCACTGCTCCGGCGCAGCCCCTAGACCTGCGGAGCCCTTCTTCCCCGTGCCGGCCACACGCACGATCCTGCCCGTTGCGGGCTCGTATTTCCGCACCACGTTGTTCTCGGCATCGGCGATGATCACATTGTCACCAAGATCGATGCAGAGGTGCTTGGGGCCGTTCATCAGCGCTTCCCGCGCGTCGCCACCATCGCCGCTGGCGCCTTTCTTGCCCGATACATTCACGACGGTGCGAATCTTCCCGGCACGATCGACTACGCGCAGCGCATGGCCATTGCGCTCGAGGATGTAGAGATTGCCCTTTCGGTCCTGCACCGCAGCCCTGGGATCGACGAGGGGGGCCTCGATCGCGAGCGCGCCATCGTCGGGGATACCTTTCTCGCCATTGCCCGCCAGCACTCGTGACTGGGCAGTCTTTAAGTCGATCGCATGCACTCGCCGCAAGTCGGCCACCAGCAGTGTCCCGCCATCGGGCGTCAACGTGATGCAGTAGGGCCCTGAAGCCCGCGCCTTGTCGCGCGCGACTCCAAATCCAGGCAGCGAGTGCACGACCCCCTTCGCCATGTCGACGTGCCTTACCCGCCCGTTCCAAGTATCGCCGATGAGCACGTTTCCGTCGGGCAGCACCGCGAGATTATGCGGTCCGTTGAACTTAGCCTCGAGCGCTGGGCCGCCATCGCCACCGTCTCCTGCGGACCGGCTACCAGCCACATGCGCCAGCATGCCCCGTCCGTCCACCCTCAAGAGTCGGTTTCCGGCAGCCATCTCAATGATGTAGAGATTGCCCGCTCCATCGAACTCGGCTCCAAAGGGCTCGTATAATCTCGCCTGCGGCGCGGCCACACCTACGCGCTCCTCCATGCCGCCGGCCACCAGCACGATGCGGTCAGCCTTGGCCGCCAGCACACCGGCGAGAAATGCCAGACCCAATAGATATTTCTTCATCGGGGTAAAGTCCGGCATCCTGCCCGCGCCGATCGGCTCAGCCAAGGCAATTACCCTATTCCAGTTTTCCGGCGTTTTCTCGCTAAGGATTCCCCTCGACGTGCGTTGTCACGATATCCCCGCCCCGCATGAACAAGGTCTACCTCGTCGCTCCGCTTCTCGCTGTGGCTGTTTTCGCCGGATACTACTGGCACTGCCAACGCCGCTACCAAGCCCGGATAGCAGACGAAAAACGCCAAGCCGAGGCTGCCCGCGAGGCTCGGTTGCGGGAGGAGCAGGCCGCCAGAGAAAAAGCCCAGGCCGCCGCCCTGGCTGCCCGCAACCAGCGGCACCTGGAGCTTGCAGCCAAAGCCGCCGAGGAAGCTGCCCTCCGCGAGGCCCGCGCCGAGGCCGAGCAACGTCGCTCTTTTGCCGCCAACGAGGAGCGCAAGCTGCGCCAGCGCCTAGATCAGCTCAAAGCCGAGATCGGCGCATTGCAGACCGCCGTAGCCCGCACCCTCGATCGCGAGCGTGAACTCAAGGACGAGCAGGCCTTCCTCTCTCAGTACATAGACCTCGCCGAGGAGAATCGTGCTTCGCTCCACCGTCTCCTCGAACGGCTCGATCGCCCTTCCTCCCCCCAGCGTCGGACTCCGCCGCCCCCTGCGCTCGTCCCGGCTCGCAACGGCTGACCCCGTCGTCATGAGCAAAGTCTACCTCATAGCGCCGTGCGTGTTGCTGCTCGGCTTTTCTCTCTTCGAACGGGTCGCCCGGCGCGATCACGAAACTCGCATCCAGAGTGTCGCAGCCGAGCGCGCCGCGCTCGAGCAGGCCGCCGCCGAGCGTCGCGAGGCCCTGAAAGATCAGACGCTCCGCGCCAGCGGCGAGCGCGCCCGGCTCCGCGAGGAGCAGGAGCGTGCCCGCGAAGGCGCTCGCCGCCGCGAGCAGGAGATCGCGTTATCCGCCGTCGACAGGGATACTGCCACTCACCGCGCTCACATCGAGCAGCTTGCCCGCGAGCTCGATCACCTCCACGGCCAGCTCACCCTCCTGCGACAGGAAAAGGTGGCCAAGGAAACCGCGGTCTTCGACCTCGCCAAGGAGGTTGAGCAAAAGCGCATCGACCGTCGGGTCGTCGAGATCGAGATCCAGCGCACCACCAAAGTCGCGGTTAAGCAGCTGATCGAGTCCGAGCCCGAATTATAGTCGGTCGGTCGATGGCACCACGCCCGGCGCACCCGCGGGCGGGCAAATTGCTCGGAAGGTTTTAGTGCTGCGCGCGGCTTGGTGGTGAGACCTCCGCCTGCGTCATTTCTTTTTCTTCTGGGTCGGCTGCGCCAGCTCGATCTTTGTCGGCAACTCGCTCAGCTCGTAGTAGCGGTGGTCGATCCGGTCGTCGCGCACGATTGCCACGCGGATACCGGAGCGCCCGTTGCCGAGGGGCTTGCCTACCGGTCCGCTCGTTACGGCTTCGATGTCTCCGTCCTTGGCCTCGGCATTGCGGTGATAGTGGCCGCAGAATAGGTAACGCACGCCAAACTCACGAAAAAGCGCAAGATGTGCAGCCCGGCGCGGTGTCGGAATGTTGAAGTACTCGTCCGGCTCGTTCGCAGTTTTAAGAAACCATGGATGATGCTGGAAGACCACGAGGTGCCTCGGATTCTCCGCGCGCGCTGTCTTTAATTCCTCGCGCAGCCAGCGATCCTGCTCCGCGAGCTGCTCCCCTGCCTTTTGCGGTGAGTGGATCAGGCTGGAATTGAGGACGATGCCTGTCAGGCCACCGTGGCGAAACGTGTAGTGCGCCGGCCCGAAGAGCTTCTCGTAGGCCGCAACGCTCTCCGGAGTGGGCGCATTCTCCACGTCATGATTTCCAGCCACGTTGTACACCGGGATGTTGCGATCTATCCTGCTTACGATCCGGCGGTACTCAGCGATCTGAGCGGCGTCGCCCGGCTTGTTCACCAGATCGCCCGTGATCACCACAAACGCTGGCTTCAGCCGGTTGACCGCCACCACGGCAAACTCGAAGTTAGCCGCGTCTTGGGCGAAATCCCTGTCAGCGGTGAACATGCCCAATTGCGGATCACTGAGCTGAATGAAGAAAAAGGGCTCTGCCGCCCGGGCGACTCCCGCCGTCAGCGATAGCCACAACGCAGCACACACCAAGCGAAGGCAGAAGAGGCTCATGGGAATTTCGCGCCAGTTTTGTAATCGCAAGCCCATTGACAAGCCTGCCTCCCGGAATCCATTCCCAACCCCGCCCTAGTCTGCTCGGCATCCGATAGAGGCTGCCACGCCCCCTCTCAGAATACACACCGCTTATGAAAAAACTGATCCCCTACCTCCTTATCGCCAGCCTCGCTTTTGCGGGTGCCTCCCAAGTCTCCGCGCAAGAGGAGAAGAAGAAGGCAAAGAAAGCGTCGGCGGCCTCCGCTGAAGTCATGCCCAAGACGGTCATCCACGTTGTGACGGTCAAGTGGAAGGATGGCACTACCGAAGCCCAGATTCAGAAGGCTCTCGACGGCGTGAAGGCCCTTCCCTCGAAGTACCCCGGCATCACGCGCGTGTGGGTCAACTCGTTCAACGTCCAAAACCCCAGCGAGGTGAAGGAGAAGAAGCGCACCCACGCCTTTGTGATGGAGTTCGCTAGCCGGGAAGCGCTGGCCAAGTACAAAGACAGCGATGCCCAGAAGGAGTGGTACGAGGTCTACATCCCGATCCGCGACCAAAGCACCACGCACGATATCACCAACTGAGCGTACTGCCCTCCGCTTTTCGCGAAGGCCGCCCGCCCGGGCGGCCTTTTGCATTAGCGCATCACTTCGAGCAGCGTCCCCGCGATGTGCCGTGGCCCATCGGCCTTGTTGAAATAGTACACCACGAGCACGCGCTTCTCGTCGAGCGCCACCGCCCAGGGATAGCCTAGGTCCGTCGTGCCGCCATCATCGCGCAAAATGACCTCAGGCGCAGTCGCAAAGTCGGTGCACTCGGGATTGAGCACGCGCGCGCGGATGCCGTACGGTTTGTGCCGATAGCCGTAAACCAGCAGCACACGCTCATCGGCCAGACGTATCGCCTGCAGAGGATGGCCTTTCCAGCCCGTGCTCTGCCAAGGCTGAAAGCTTTTTCCACCATCCGTCGAGCGGGCGATGCAAGCGTGATCGTCGTAGCCCGCCGTTCGCAGGAAAGCCACGATATCCCCCTTCGGCGTCTCGTAGGCCGAAGCTTCGTTGAAGGTCACTTTCTCATCGACTGCCACCGGCGCGGAGTACCGCCACGTGGTGCCCTTGTCCTCAGAAATGAGCAAATGGTTCGATTGCTTGCGCGTCGGCTTCGTGCGGTCCGTTGCTGCCACCACCCAAAAGATGCGTCCATCGCGTCCTTCGTAGAGCGCGCCGCGATTGTACGCCGGCACCGGTTGCTTGTAGACGTCGTGATTCACCTCGGGCGCGATGTGCGGCGGATAGATCGGCCCCTCCCAAGTCTTTCCCGCGTCTACGGAGCGCACGAGATAGCCGCCTAGGAAAATCACGCCCGGCTTGTTTTGAAAATAAGGCTCCTTCAACCCCGCGACCGTCTCCGGTTTCACAAACGACCAGCCGTAACTCGCACAGAGCAGCGTGCCATCACGCAGTTGGAGCAGACACGGATCCTGCGAGCCACCGAGCGCATGCGCGTAGATCAGTTCCGGTTGCTCCGACCACGAGACTCCAGCATCGCGCGAGCGCATCCCCACGAGATAACTGTTGGGATCGACATGCGACTCCCCTTTCTCGCCGAGAGCGCGGCGCGCCGGTGCGCGGCGAAACGCCACGATCAATTCGCCGTCCGCCCGCCTGACCACCGAAGGGAACGCTGCGTAGTACTTGGCGTCCTCGTATAACACGAAATCGCGCACCTTCCGCAGCGCTGGCGCGGACTCTGCGCCCCAGCCCGCGCTCGTCGCCATGATCGCTGCACCCGCCACCATCCACCGCGCCAAAGTCGTCATGCGACAAATGGCCCATTTTTTCGCTCTCGGCGCGAGTCGATTTTGCCGCATTGCCTGCCTGAGTTCGTTCCGCACGCTGCCGCCGTGCTTGTCGCGTTTGCACTGCTCACCTTGGCTATCCTCGCGCTCTGGCTGCCTTCTGGCCGGCCTTTGTCGCGGGTGGCATGGCTTGCTCTGTTCGTCGCAGCTATCGCCGCGGGATTGATCACCCGGATTGTGGAGCCCATGGGCATTGTCAGCCTCGCGGGGCTCGCGCTGATCCTCACCGCTATGCATGCAGAGCACCCGTGGTGGCTGCCACTCGCTGCCAGCATGGCGCTAGCCGTCGCTGCGGCCACGCTGATGTTGCATTGGGCGCCGGGCTTCAACAATCCCCGCATACTCTCCGCAGTGCGCTTTACCCCCGATGCCCTGCCCTTCCGCCTTCACTTCAATTTCGACAAGGCTTCGCTCGGCCTGTTGCTGCTCGCGTTTCTTCACCCTCGCATCACCCGCTGGCCTGACTGGCGGGAGATGTTCCGTCTGGCTGCTCCTGCCGTACTCGCCACGGTCGCCGTCCTGCTAGGGTGCTCGCTGCTTCTCGGCTACGTTCGCTTTGCCCCCAAATTTCCCGAGGCCACAGGCTGGTTTCTCTGGGCAAACCTCTGCTTCACCTGTGTCGCAGAGGAAGCGCTTTTTCGCGGTTTTCTGCAACGCCGCCTCGCTGCCCGCTGGCAGGAAAAACCATACGGCGCCTGGCTCGCCCTCTCGGTCGCCGCCGCGCTTTTCGGCCTGGCCCATGCCGCAGGCGGCCCCGTCTACGTGCTGCTCTCGCTGCTCGCCGGCGTGGGCTACGGCTGGGCATACCTCCGTAGCGGCTACCGTATCGAGGCCTCGATTCTCACTCATTTCGTCGTCAATGCCACGCACTTCCTGCTGTTCACTTACCCTGCCCTCGCTCCCACTGATTCTGGATAACTTCTCCGTCCTCGCCATGTCCGAAAGTGCTCCCTCCCCCGCCCACTTTCATCCAACCTGTTTGCTCCCATGCGCCTCCTTCTCTGCCTTGGCCTGATCCTCTCCGCTTGTCACACCGCGCCCGCCGCCGACTTGAAGTCCCTCGTCGAGCGAGCTGCTCGCGAAGCCGTTGGGGCACATTCCGGGCTCCGCTCTGATTTGCTGGCCATCACCCTCGTCGACCTTCGCGATCCCGCGCATCCGCAGCAAGCCGGCGTTCGCGGCGACTCGATGATCTATCCCGCCAGCGTCATCAAACTCTTCTTCCTCGCCGCCGCCCATCGCTGGATGGAAGACGGCAAGCTCGTCGATACCCCGGAGCTGCAGCGGGCTCTTCGCGACATGATCGTCGATTCCTCCAACGACGCGACCCACTACGTCATCGATCTTCTCACCGGCACCACGAGCGGCCCCGAGCTGCGTGAGCCCGATCTTCGCGTCTGGTTCGAGCGGCGCAATGCAGTCACTGACTACTTCGTCTCGCTCGGCTACACCGGCGTTCTCGCTCACAAAAAACCCTGGAGCGATGGTCCCTACGGCCGCGAATCGCAGGCCGTCCGCCTCCTGGAGCCGCGTCGTAACATGCTGACCACCGACGCGACTGCGCGCCTCTTGGTCGATATCGCCACCGGCAAGTGCGTCACGCCCGCCCGCAGCAGTCAGATGATGGCGCTCCTTCACCGCGACCTCGTAAACAAGAGCACCGATCCCGACGACCAGGCCAGTTTCACCGGCCCAGCGCTGCCCACCGGCTCCAAACTTTGGTCCAAAGCGGGCTGGACTAGTCAGGCCCGCCACGACGCTGCCTATATCGAGCTGCCCACCGGTGCTAAGTTCGTCCTGGTGACCTTCACCGAAAAAAACTCGAAAGACACCAAGATCATACAATCAGTCGCCCGCACCATCATCAGCGGCCTGTAAAGGGGTGCTCCTCTGCCCCTACTCGCTTTTCCCCGAAAACCGCGCCAGCATCTCGCCGATCGCATCGATATCCTCGCGCGCGCTACGGCCCGCCGGCATCACCGCGCGATTGAGCATCACACTGAAGACCAACTCCTCGCCTGCGGCCGTCATCACGTAGCCGGAGATGGAGTTCGCCCAGCGTAGCGTCCCTGTCTTGGCCCTAAGGTTGCCCTCGGCCGGAGTCGCCTTCATCCGCCGGCGCAGCGTCCCGTCCACCCCCGCGATGGGCAGGGAGGCGCGAAACGCCTCTGCCTCCCGGTGTTTCGCCATGAAGCTCAATAGCGCCACCAGCGCGCGCGCCGACGTGAGGTTATTGCGCGAGAGCCCCGAGCCTTCGTCGAAGCGCACGTCATCTGCATGCAGATTGTTTTCCCGCAAGAAATCCCGCAGCGCCGCCACTCCGAGATCCTCCGAGGTTCGCCACATCGGCGCATCGTCAGGACGCCCCTTTTCGCCGATATAGCCGAAGATCAGGTCGGTCTGCAGATTCTGCGAAGGCTTCATAAAGCCCGCCACGAGCTCGCTCATCTGAGGCGATAGGAGATCGCCCAGCTTCACGCTGCCCTCCGCCTGCGCGTCGGGCCAGTAGACGCTGCGCGCCTTGCCCTCGACGACGATGCCGCGCTTCTCCAGCGCGGCCTTCAGCGCGGCGGCAAACCACTGCGCCGGCCGCGGCACCGTGGCCTCTTCGATCGCAGGCGCGGCATTGAGCGGCATTTCTCCAAAAAGATGTACCACGGATTCACCGATGAGCCTCCGTACTACGATCCTCCGGGTACGACCCGCCGCCGTGGTCACTACGCGATTATCCAGCGTCAAACCGCTATGCGGTTGCACAAAGGCGACCTGCGCCGGATCGCCTTCTTTCGCACCGGGCGTGATGCGCATATCCACATAGTTGTCCTCGAGCGAGATCGCGGATATCTCCGCCCCATAGTAATCGTTCAGATCGCCGGTGCTCCAGCCTGCGCCCGAGGGTCCTCCCCGGAAGAAGGTGGCATCGGCCACGAGATCACCGGTCACGCGCTTCACCCCTGCACCTGCAATTGTCGCGGCAAAGGGCTCGATCACTTCGTCAAATTTCTTGCGAGCCGAACCCGAATTCCAGCTCGGGTCGCCGCGTCCGCTCACGATCACGTCGCCGCGCAGCGTGCCATCGGCTCCGGGTTTGGCCGTCGCGAAGATCGGCGTCACGATCCGATAGTCACCGCCCAGCCGATCGAGCGCCAGCGCGCCCGTATAGAGCTTGGAGTTGGATGCTGGACTGAGCAGCCGGTCGGCATGCGTCTCGAAGAGCACTTTCCCCGTGGCGACGGAGGCGATCTTCACTCCCCAAAGCGCCCCCGCGAAACGCGCCTGCCCGATATGCTTGCCGATCTGCCCTTGGAGTTCCGCCACCGAGCGCGCCGGCTTTGGCACCAGCGGCGCCGCGCGCTCGAGCAGCACACCGATGACCCGCAGATGCAGCATGTGCGCCTCCGCATCGGTGCCGGCAAAACCCAGTACCTCCAGCGAGCCCCGCGAAAACTCGCTCGTTGGCATCAGGCCGCCCCGCCACGGCGTGGGCTCTTCGACTGTGCTCCGCGAGCCCCCTATTTCACGCAGGAGGTAGTCGGCCGTCTCCGTCGTGCTCGCATACCCCTCTGGCACCTGCGCGCTGTGCGATACCACCATCCGCTTTTTTCCATCCACCGCCGCCCGGGCAAATTTCAGAAACCCTGCCATCAGTTCGGGGTCGACCCGCCGCCCATCCACGTAGCCGCAATAAATGGAGTCCGCCATTACCAATCCGCCGATGCGCGCAAACGCCTCCGGCTGCTTCAGCAGCTCCCTCACACCGCCAAAGCCTGCGCTAAACGAGGAGACGACCACGCGCCCGACCGTCCACTCATGCTCTTTGGACCTGGTTCGCAAAGCGGTCTGCACCTCGCGCAGCAGCGCTTCAAATACCTCAGTCGGCGCAAAATGCTCCGCGTACACCTTCGATAGGCCGGGTAGCGTCAGTGTTACCAGTACTCCCGGCGCTCCGATCGCGTCAAACTCACGCTCGACCACATCGATCGCGCCATGCAGGTGGATCCACACCGGCACCTCCCCGCCCAGCGACGTCCAGTCCGCCGGCAGCGACAACACCGCTTTCCCCAGCGGCACCCGCTTGAAAGCGCCGGCCTCCGCCGCGTGCGCAGGAGCTAGCGCCAAGCAGCACATCAGCACGCTCAACCATACCCAGCGGACCCTATCTGCCATACCACGTCGTTGCATATCATGGGTCTTAGCGATTCCCGGGCCACGATGCCAGCGCCGTCCTCGCATATTCAGGCGTGCATGTTTCTCCTCGCCTATTTTACCCCGTTTGCCGTCGATGGCGGCGGTTTCTGCGCCCACCCATCCCTTTACCATGCCCGGATATTTCAACGCAGCCGACTGGTTCGTCATCATTTTCTACCTTG
The DNA here is from genome assembly GCA_964480585.1 of uncultured Opitutus sp. Classification (GTDB taxonomy): domain Bacteria; phylum Verrucomicrobiota; class Verrucomicrobiia; order Opitutales; family Opitutaceae; genus ER46. The sequence goes on from CAYZPV010000020.1 coordinate 82,249, forward strand.
TCGCGGTCATCGCGCTAGGTGTCTGGTTTGGCCGAGACCAGCAAAACACCCGCGATTATTTCCTCGGCGGGCGCAATATCCCATGGTGGGGCATCGGCGCCTCCATCGTCGCTACCGAGACCAGCGCCCTCACGATCATCGGAGTTCCTGCCATCGCCTATGGCGGCAACATCCTCTTCATCCAGATGATCGTCGGCTACGTGATCGCCCGCATCATCCTCGCAATCGTGATGGTGCCGCACTACATGAAGGGCGAGATCTACTCGCCCTACCAGATGCTGGAAAACCACCTCGGCAAGAGCCCGCGGCGGCTGGCGGGAGCGTTCTTCCTTTTGCTTGAGACGATGTCCGCCGGCGTGCGCGTCTACGTCGCCTGCATCCCTGTTCGGCTCATGCTGGGTGACGCGATCTGCAGCATCGGCGGTCTAGTCGATCCCATCTTGGGCGCGATTCTGCTCTTCGTCGTTCTCTCCCTCATCTACACGTACATCGGTGGGGTCAAAGCCGTCGTCTGGACGGATGCCGTGCAAATGCTGCTCTTCGTCCTCGGTGGTCTCTATGCCCTATTCTACATCCCCACCTTGATCGACGGCGGCTGGAGCGCGGCGATCGCCAAAGCCTCCGAAGCCGGAAAGCTGGTATGGTTGAATACCGACCTCTCCTGGGCCGCGCCCTTCAATATCTGGATGGGCGTCATCGGTGGCACTGTCATGGTGATGTCGAGCCACGGTGCCGATCAACTCATCGTGCAGCGTGTGCTCTCGGCTAAGAATGTGAGTGAAGGGAGAAAATCGCTCATTTTCAGCGCCGTCCTCATTTTTCCCCTTTTCCTCATTTTCCTGCTCGTAGGTGTGATGCTCTGGGTTTTCTACCAAAGCCATCCTATGCAGATCCCCCTGCCCGAGCGCAGTCCCGGCATCGGCTCCAACGACTTCATTTTCCCCATATTCATGATGACGGAGGTGCCGCACGTGATGCGCGGATTCCTTATCGTCGCGATCCTCTCGGCGGCGATGTCCTCGATCAGCTCTGCAATCTCGGCGCTGGCCTCGGTGTCTACGATGGACTTCCTCAAACCCGCAGTGAAGAGCCGCGACGAGGCGTTTTTCCTCCGTTTCAGCAAGCACTCCACCATTTTCTGGGCCGGTGCCCTGATCTTCACCGCCTGGCTCACGCGCGAGGTCGAGTTTGTGCTCAATGCCGCCTTCTCGCTCCGTGGCCTCACCAGCGGCGCACTGCTGGCCGCCCTTTTTCTCGCGATCTTTGGGCGCGGCATCGGTCCAGGTCCTGTGATGGCCGGTATGATCGTCTCCGTCGTCTTTATGAACCTCATCTACTGGCCTGCGACGCTGCCCGCGACCAAGGATTGGTGGATGGCGACCTTTGGCGGCGCGGTTTTCTGGCCATGGTTTACGCTGATCGGCTGCACCATCACCCTAGGGGTGGCTTGGGCCACTCGACCGCTGTTTCCTCGCAGACAGTAGGCCGCCATCGCCTGGCCCAAGCCGCAACCGCGGCTGGTAAAAGCGCCGTGTTACGCTACGGTAGCCTGCATGCGGCGCTCTCGCTTCTTTGCCCTTATCGCCACTTGGGTCGCCTTGCCGCTTTTGGGCTGTGCCAGGGAAGCGCCCAAGTCCCTGGCCACCCCGGCACCCTCGGCCTCGCCCACTCCCGCTGCGCAGTACCAGCCGGTTTATCGTGAAGGCTCGTTCACGCTCCGCGACTTCGCATTCAACTCCGGCGAAAAGCTCCCTGAGCTGAAACTCGCCTATCGCACTCTCGGCGAACCTCGACGCGATGCCTCCGGAGTCATTCGCAATGCCGTGCTCATGATCCACGGCACTACCGGCTCGGGCGAGCAGTTCCTCGGCCGCGACTTCGTGCGCGATCTCTACCTCGACGGCCTTCCACTCGATACCTCGAAATACTACCTCATCATGCCCGACTGCATTGGGCATGGCGACTCCAGCAAGCCGAGCGACGGCCTGCGCGCTCGTTTTCCCGCCTACGGCTATCGCGACATGATCAAGGCCACCTATCGCCTCCTCACGGAGCACTTGGAAGTCCAGCACCTGCGGCTGGTGATGGGCACCTCGATGGGCGGTATGCACGTCTGGCTCTGGGGCGAGATGTATCCGGACTATATGGACGCCCTCCTGCCTCTCGGCAGTTTGCCTACGCAGGTTTCTGGCCGCAACCGTGTCTGGCGCCGCATCATTATCGACGCCATCCGCGGCGATCCCGAGTGGCTCGATGGCAACTATGCCGCCCAACCACAGTCGCTCCGCACCGCGGCGCAGGTCGCCTTCTTCATTAGCAACAACCCCCTCCAGCGCCAGCGCGCCATGCCTACTCTCGAAAAGTCCGACGAAGTGCTGGATTCCTTCGTCGCCAGCTATATCGAGCGCAGCGATGCCAACGATATCCTCTACGCCGTCGAGTCCTCCTTTGATTTCGATCCCGGCCCCCAACTCGGGAAAATCAAAGCCGCCCTCGTTGCCATCAATTCCGCCGACGACCTCATCAACCCTCCCGAGCTCGCCATCATCGAGCGCGAGATCAAGCGCATCCCTCGCGGCCGCTTCGTCATGCTCCCCTACGATGATCAGGCCCGCGGCCACGGCACCCACAGCATCCCTCGTCTCTGGCGCCACGAATTGGTAAAGCTCCTCGCCGAGACGGAAAAATAAAGCCCATTTGCTTAGATGAGGGCGCGGCGCCTCCAAACGACGGGCTGAAGGATTCGCCCGCCATCGCGAGCCGTTCATCATCCCCTCACCGGGACTCGCTTACTTCCCTGCCGCCCGTCGAAACGACTCCATATGGTAGTCATACCACGTAGTCGCATACATCTTCACCAGTTTGTCGTGCTCATGCGCGAGCCCTTCGACTTCGAGATAGGTGTGATCGACTCCTGCGGCAACGAGCGCAGCATGGTAGTCGCGCACCGTCGGCAGATGTCCGTCATCCCGCGTGCCGCACGTGATCAAAATGCGCAGCCCGCCTTTGATCGCCGGTAGATTCTTCTTCAGCAAGAGATACGCATCGTTCTCCTCAAAGCGCGCTTTCTCGTTTCCCAGATAGCTATTAGGATACTGAGTGGGCTTCGTCGGGTCGTATAGCTCTGCCGTGTGCGGGACATTGCCTGCCTGGTTGTGCAGCGAGCAGAAGAGCTCCGGGTACTTCATCGCGAGCCGGGTGGAGCCCCGCCCACCCATCGAAAAGCCTTCGATCGCCCGGCCGCCACGCGTGGCGATCGTGCGATACATGGCATCGATGTGGGGGATCAGCTCACGGATGATCAGCGTCTCGGCGGGGTATTTTCCATCCGCCGAGTCCTTGTAAAACGTGTGGCTGCCACCATTCGGCAGCACCATGATCGCAGGCTGCCAGCGCCCGGCAACGATGCCTTCGTGGAGTGCCTGTACCGCGACAAAACTATGCAGCTCGTTGCCGCCTGCGCCATGCAGGTTGTAGATCACCGGGTAACGCCGCGCCTCCTCAGCTTCGTAGCCAGCCGGCAGATAGATGCAGTAGCCCACTTCCTGCTGGAGCGCCTCGCTGAAAAACGTGCGGTGTGTCACCCCCGGAGGGAGAGTCTGGCCGGGCTTGGGCGGATTGCTCCACTTGATCGCGGCATTGCGTGCCATGGGGTCCTGCGACTTGGCCGACTTTCGCGTATCTGCCGCGAAGGCGCTCGAGGTCCACAACAGGCAGGCCAACGCGGTGAGTATGAAGCGTCCGCTCATTCCTCGCCCTTCTTTTTCCCGCCCTTCTTGCCGGATCCTTTCGTTGCAGCCGAGGTGTCTTCATCGCCGAGCGCGGGAAGCGGCAGATAGTCGAAATCGACGATCATCTTCTCCGCGAGGGCTAGACGTAGCTCGCGCTCGATGGGCCAGAGCTTGGGGTCGCCGCTCAGGTTGCGCAGTTCCGAGGGGTCGCTTTCGAGATCGTAGAGTTCGTACACCGGGCGCGGGTTCTTGAAATACGTCGCGCTCAGTCCGGCGCTCAGCTTCCCGGCGGCGTTGGCCGCCGAGATATCCCGCCATGCCGCTCCCCCCGCCGAATCCACCGGCGAATAGGGAATCCATGGCGTGCAGTTATAGATGAACTTGTAGCGATCGCTGCGCACGCTGCGCGAGAGGTCGTAGCCGCTGCTCCTCATCTCCACCGTTACCGGTGCCGAGCCGTGCGGCCCGCGCTCGACAAAGACATGCTTGCGCGGCGTGTGAGCCTCTCCCTTTAGCAGGCCTATAAAGCTGACGCCGCTCATCTTCGGAGCGGGCGCAATCCCTGCCGCCGCCAGCAACGTCGGCGCGACATCCTCGCCGCTCAGCAGCGCGCGAGACTCGCCGCCCGCTTTCACGATTCCAGGCCAGCGAATCACAAATGGTACATTCGCGCCCGGATCATACAACGAGCCCTTGCCGTGCGGCAGCGCCGCCCCGTTGTCTCCCGCGAAGATCACGAGCGTGTTTTGTGCGTACCCCTTTTCCGCCAGGATATCGAGCACTGCCTGCATGGCGCGGTCGACGCGATTCACCTCCGCGCAATAGTCCGCAAGCTGCTCCCGCATCCCGGGCACGTCGGGGTAGTGCGCCGGAAGCTTGAGCGCTGCGGGATCGGGCCGGAGGGCCGCATCCGCGTTCCAGGGATGATGCGGATCGCTGAAATTGAGCCATAGTGCGAAGGGCTTCCCCGCCGGCTTTTGCCCAAGAAACTCCTTCACTTGGTTGATCGCCTCCGTATCGGAGCCCGTCCGGAGGTAGTCCACCCGTTTGCTGAAGGTCCGCATCTCATGCTTCTGCATGATTTCGCCCGCGCCCGTGCCCGCGGCGCGCGCAGAGCCATCGAGGTGGTAGCTGCGACCTGCAACACCCGTGTAGTAGTCACCTTGCTCCCGCAACAGCTCGAGGAACGTCACCTCATCCTTCGGCAGCGGCGACGAGAAGCGCGTCATCCTCGCCGCCACCGCGGAGCGGCCCGTGAGATATCCTGCCCGCGACGGCACGCACTGCGGTGCCACAGTGAAGAAGCGGTGGAATTTCATGCCCTCGGCGGCCAGCCGGTCGAGCGCTGGCGTCTTCACGTTGGTATCCCCATAGCAGCTCAGAAAGGGATAGCTATGATCGTCGGAGAGGACGAAGAGGATGTTGGGCTTCGCGGTCGCAGCCGCCCGTGTGAGGCCGGTGCACAGCACGAGCAACAGGAACGCTCCACGGACGAGACGGGGGTACTTCATGGTAAAATCGTTACTTCGATCGAAATGTCGGGCTCGTCACCACCGCCTCGATGAGATCGCGCATCCGGTAGTCGTCCTTCGCCACACTCGCCACGATCTTGTCGATCGCGGGACGGTCGAGGCCCTCGATGCGACGGCCGCAGGCATAAGTGAGCAGCCGCTCGGCGAGCATCCGAGCAAACGGCTCCTTGCGCTCCAGCAGCGCCTTCTTGAGCTCGGCCACGTCGGCAAAGCGTCGACCGCTCGGGAGCTCGCCTGAGGTATCGATCTTGATGCCTTTATCGTAGGTCCTGCGCGCGGCGCCGATCGGGTCGAAGCTCTCCAGCGCGAAGCCGAGCTCGTCAATCTTTCGGTGACACTCGTAGCAGCCGGGGTTGTCTCGGTGCTTCGCGAGAAGTTCACGCATCGACTTGGCCCCCCGGATATCGGGATCGATCGGCGGCACATTGTCCGGCGGCGGCGCGGGCGGCGTGCCGAGGATATTCTCCAGCACCCACACCCCACGAATCACCGGCGAGGTCTCGATACCGTTGGCGCTCACCGTCAGCACGCTGCCCTGCCCGAGCAGGCCGCCGCGCTGGGTCGAGGAAAAGGCGATGCGTTGAAATTCATGCGCCCGCGCTGGATCGATCGCGTTATCTTCCCCGTAGAGTTTCGCCAGTGCGCGGTTGGCAAAGGTGTAGTCGGCATCCACAAAACGCAGCACGCTTTCGTTGCGCGCGATAAGGTCAGCCATGAAGAGTCGCGTCTCCGTCTTCATTGCGGTCTGGAGATTTTGCGCGTAGTATTTTCGAAACTCGCCACGATCCGGCGGCATGTCGCCCAGCGCGCGCAGATTGAGCCAGGCATCCAGAAATCCATGGATGAAGGCCGTAGCCCGCGGGCTCGCAAGCAGGCGCCGAGCCTGCCCCACCAAGACCTCCTCTTGCAGCAACTCCCCGGAATCGGCGAGCCGGCGCAGCTCCGCATCCGGGGTCGTCGACCAGAGGAAATATGAAAGTCGCGACGCCAGCGCGTGGGCCGATAGCCTCGTCTCCGACTCGGCCGCCTTTTCGGCCGGCTCCGACAGGTAAATGAAAGCCGGCGAACACAGCGCTGCCTTGAGGCCATCCTTGAATGCGCCGAAGTCGTCTCGTCCCTCTTTCTTGCGCGCATCCACCACGCCCATCAATCGCTCGACCTCTTCATCCGTTGCTGGCCGGCGGTAGGCACGCGTCGCAAACGCCGTCAGCAGCTCGCGGGTGCGCTCCGCCTCAAACGGCTTCCCGCCCAGCACCGTCTGATAGCCCGCCGTCGGCCACGCTCCGACTAGCGGCCCTCGTATATCCACCTCGTGGATGCGTAGGTGTGGGAGTTGACCGTGGCGCATGATGACCACTCGCGCCTCAACGATGCCCGTCGTCTTGCGCGTCTCCTCCGGAAAGAGCTTGTTGTAGACGCGGAGCGTGCGGTTGTACGCGCCGCGCACATCTAGCATGCCGTTGGGAAACACAAAGCGCGGCGTAAATCCTTTGTCGAGCCACACGCGAAAGGTGTACCACTCCTGTACATCGTCTTTCACCGGCACAGGATCTGCCAGCTCGGGCTCGATCGGTTGCGGCAGGTGCAGTGGGCCGGCCTTGGCGTTTCCAGCCACGATCCCGAGCAGGAATGGCTCGGTGGGATCGGTGCCAAAAAAATTGGGGGCGTACACATTCTTGCGGAACTTCGCTTCCGCCTTCACTCGTATCTCATATAAGCCCGATGCCGGCACACCCTGTGCAAAATTGAGCAGCGGTCCGTACGCCCCCTCGTGCTTGTCCGAAGTGATCGTCTCGTACAGGCCCATGTACGCGTAGTTGTGCACCTTGCCGTGCGAATAGCGCAGTTCGGGCTGCTGGCGAAAATCCTTGTTGAAATTCCAGCGCTGCTCTCTCGGACGCACCGTCTGTTCAAACGCCTTTTCCACCACGCTATCCGCTGCATCGATGTACTGCGCGAGCAGGTACCCGGAGGTCTTTAGCGCATCGCCTATGTTGTCCATATGCTGCACCACCTGGTCGCGCGGGAACTTGGTCGTCGGGTCAAACATCGTCATCTCGATCCCGAAGAGATCGCCGACGGAGTTGATATACTCTCGCTTGTTGAGCCTTCGCAACACCGTGCGGCCTCCGGTGCTCGCAAGTGTGGCGTGCCCCTCCTTCACGAGTTGCGTCAGGACTGCGACGATCTTGCGCGTCTCTCCCTCCGCTGGCCGCTGCTTCGCATCGGCGGGCGGCATCTCGCCGAGATTGAGCTGGTCGATCGCATCCTGCAGTTCCAACACCGTGTCAGGATGCGACACCGGCAGGGCGAGCTGATCGAAACGTCGCTCGCCCTTTTGCTTCTCCGCGCCGTGGCAATCCTGGCAGTACTTGGAAAAAAATTCGCGGACCGTCCTCTCCGTCGCTGCCGCGAGCGGTTTGGATTCGGCTGCAGGGGTCGTACCTGCTGCTACCCAAAGCGCTAGCATCGCGAATGCTCTCCGCGCGTATAGGAAAGCGCGTCCCTTCCTCATGCACGCCTTCACGCCCGCTCCAGATCGCGCATCGTGCCTGTGCTGAGGCCGAAGCGATTGGCCTCCACCCCGAAGCGCTGGAGCATGCTGAGATAGAGATTCGAAAGCGGCACGCGCCCCGCGCCTTTGGCGGGAAATACCCTGTGCTCGCCGTGCCGGTAGCCGCCGCCTGCGAGGATCATCGGTAGATTGCTGTTGGTGTGTGCGTTGGCGTTGCCCATGCCCGACCCGAAGAGCACCATCGTATGATCGAGCAGTCGGCCATCGCCGTCCTCCAGCGATTTTAGCTTGGCGATGAAGCGCGCGAATTGCTCCATCTGGTATTTCTCCAGCTTGAGCAGTCCATCGATGTTTTCCTGCACTTGCCCGTGGTGCGAAAGCGCGTGGTAATCCTTCCGCAGGCCAAAGGCCTTCGACTCGAAGCCGCCCGCGATCTCGAGTGTCGCGATCCGCGTCGAGTCAGTCTGCAGGGCGAGCGCGATAAGATCGTAAAGCACCGGCAGATCGGAGACGAAGTCGGTGTTCTCCGGCTCCGCCATGCCCGGCTTCGGCTTCGGCACATTGGCCCAGCGCTTGCCCAGCTCCATCTGCTTCTCCACATCGCGGACCGACGTGAAGTACTCGTCGAGTTTCTCCCGATCGCGCGAGTCGAGATGCTTGCCGAGCGACTTGGCGTCGCCGTTCACCGCGTCGAGGATCGAGCCGTGCAGGTGGAAGCGATCCGCCACCCGCGCCTTGTCGCTCGCGCTCTCGCTGATGAAGAGCGTGCGGAAAAGTTCTTTCGGCCCCGGGATCGGCGGCACCCGCGTGCCGCTGCGCGTCCAGCACATCATGCAGCCGCCATGCAAGCCATCCTCCGAACCGATCGTCAGTGAAGGGAACCGCGTCACGCCGCCCACCGTCTCTGCCGCACGCTGGTCGAGTGAGATATTGCCCTCGGGCATACCCTTGGCATCGACTTGCCGCACACCACTCAGAAAGGAGTGGATCGCAAAGTGTCCGCCCTTCACTCCGTGATCGAGCCCCGAGTAGACCGTGAAGTCGCTGCGCACCGGCGCCAGCGGCTGCATCAACATCGGCAAGTCGTAGTCCTTGCCTGCATTTTTTGGAAAGAACTCGGGCTGATAAAAACCCAGCATGTTGCCGATGCACACCATGCGCGTCGGCCGCTTGGCTCCGATCGCCGCCCCTGCCTGGCTGCCCACCGCAAGCCCCGATCCCAGCACTCGCGTCGACAGCGATTCCAGCAAAGGCAACGCCAGCGTGATGCCCGCCGCGCGTAGAAAGAACCGACGATTCATCTGATAAGGCTGCGTTTGGGGCATGGGGTAACTCGGTTGAACTATCTGTGAAGACGCACGAAAACGCTCCTGATTTCAAACCTGCCGCACCCTCCCGCACGCGCCATTTGTTCGAATCGTTGCGCACCCGCGCCTTTGCACCGTCCTATTTCCCGGTAGTCATCCGCTCCCTGAGCAGCGCCGCCACCGCCGCATAGCCCTTCGGGGTAAAGTGCGTGCCATCTTCCACGTACATCTCGGCCTTGGGCTTGCCATCCGCCCCGAGGAAGGCCGGGAAGATATCGATAAACTCCAGCTGGGCATCCTTCTCCGCGTAGGCCGCCAGCATGTCATTGACCTTTTTTACCCCGGCCAGCGCCTCCGGCGACTTCGCCGTACGCATCACCGGAGGGATTGCGATATAGTAGACGCGCGCCTGCGGCAGCGCGGCGCGCGTCTTGGCCATGAAGGCTTTGCAGTTGGCCAGTAGTTCCTCGGGAGTGCCGCCGCCAGTGAGATCGTTGCCGCCCGCGTTGAGGATGATCGTCTTCGGCGCGTAGGGCTTCACGAGTCGATCCCAATAGTGGACCACCTCCGAAAGCCGCGCTCCCCCAAAGCCCCGATTGAGCACCACCTCGCCGGGAAAGTAGTCCGCCACATCCGTCCAGCGTCGTGCATTGGAGCCTCCCACCAGCACGATGCCCCCCTTGGCCGGCGGTTTGGCGGCATCGTCGGCCTCGAATTTCCTGATGGTTGCTTCCCAGCGCTCCGGCGACTTCGCGGCCTTGCCCGGAGTTTTCTGCGCTTTCTCGGCTCCGACACAGCTCAGGCTCGCGACCAGCACGACGATCCCGGCAAGGCCGAGTCGTCGGATCGTAACGGGGATCGTAGTTCTCATGGCGGGGTAAAGGGGTAGGCGTCGATCAGGATGCTTCGCCGCCGTGAGTCAAAATTGCAATCGCCGGGCGCGTGTGGTTTTTGCGCACCCGACTACGCACCCGGTTCAGCCCGCTCACTCCGCGAGCACTCCGAGCCACGCCTTCATCGCGGCCGACGGCGTGCCCGCCGCGCGTGCAAAAACATGCGTGATCGTTGGTGCCTTCTCGAGTGGTACGACAGCCGCCGCCGCCCCTACCACTCGCGACAGGGACTGGGGCAGCAGCGCTATTCCTTCACCCGCCGCCACCATCACAGCCACCGCCTGCGCCCGCGCCGACTCCACGACGATTCTTGGGCGAAAGCCCGCCGCGCCGCACACCTCGCGCAGATACGCCGCAAATGCCGGGGCTCCCTCTGTCGATACCGCCACCAGCGCTTCGCCCGCGAGCTCGCCCAGCGCCAGCCCCCTGCGCTTGGCCAATCGATGCCCGAAGGGCACAAACGCCGCCAGCGGCTCCCTTCGCCAAGACACAAACTGGATTCCGTCCGTCCGCTCCAGCGGCCTCAGCCCCACGAAGCCGCCATCCAGCGTGCCCCGCCGCAGACCGCTCAGCAGCTCCGCCGGCGAGCCATCCTGCACCGCGAGCTGCACCTGCGGATACTGCGCGCGAAAACGGCGCAGTGTCTCCACCAGTTCCGGGCTCAACACCGCGCTGACAAAGCCGAGCCGCAGCGTCGTCGTTTCGCCCGCCGCAAAGCGCCGTGTCACCTCTCCCGCCCGCCTCAGTTGGGGCAGCACCGTCCGCGTCTCCTCGTAAAAGACCGCCCCTGCCGCCGTGAGCGCCACGCGGCGAGGGCCCCGCTGGAAGAGCGCCGCCCCCAGCTTCTCCTCCAGTGCGCGCACATGCCGCGATAGCGGCGGCTGCGCCAGATTCAGCTTCCGCGCCGCGCGTGTAAACGACAGCTCCTCTGCTACCGCCGTGAAGCACTCCAGTTCGCGCAAGGAATAGTCCATACCGAAATGGTATCACAATCCGCCCTAAAGGGTAGTTTTGTTATGTGCCTGCCTGCCCTATTCTTGGGCATGGCCATCAGCGACACCATCAAGCGCGGCACTCTCCGCGCTCCTCACCGCAGCCTCCTCCGCGCCACCGGCGCGATCCAGTCCGATGCCGATTGGGACAAGCCCTTCATCGCCGTCGCCAATTCCTTCGTGCAGATCATCCCCGGCCACGCCCACCTCGATGTCGTGGGCCGCAAGGTCCGCGCGGCCATCCGCGCCGCGGGCGGCGTGCCCTTCGAGTTCAATACCATCGGGGTCGATGACGGCATCGCCATGGGTCACGGCGGCATGAAATACTCGTTGGCCTCTCGCGAACTCATCGCCGATTCGATCGAGACCATGCTGCGCGCCCACTGCTTCGACGGCGTCGTGTGCATCCCCAATTGCGACAAGATCGTCCCCGGCATGATGATGGCCGCCGCGCGCGTGAACATTCCTGCCGTCTTCGTTTCCGGCGGCCCCATGCTCGCCGGGAAAAATCCGTCCACCGGCAAGGCGCTCGACCTCGCCTCGGTCTTCGAGGCCGTCGGCCAGCTCTCGCGCCACGCCATCACCGAGTCGCAGCTCGACGAGATTGAGCGTCACGCCTGCCCCTCGTGTGGCTCGTGCTCCGGCATGTTCACCGCCAATTCGATGAATTGTCTCTGCGAGGCTCTCGGCCTTGCTCTCCCCGGCAATGGCTCGATCCTCGCCACCGATCCCGCACGCGACGCCCTCTTCGCTGCCGCCGGGCGCGCCATCGTCGATCTTGTGCGGAGAAACATCCGCCCCTCCGACCTGCTCACGCGCGCCGCCTTCGACAATGCCCTCGCCCTCGATATGGCGATGGGCGGCTCCTCCAATACCATCCTGCACACCCTCGCCATCGCCCGCGAGGCCGGCATCGAGATTAAGCTCGATCACATCAACGCCATTTCCGACCGCACTCCTCACCTCTGCAAGGTAGCGCCTTCCGGTCCTCACCACATGCAGGACATCGACCGCGCCGGCGGCATTTCCGCCATCCTCAAGGCGCTTGGCGCCCGCCCTGGCCTCCTGTCTCTCGACGCCCTCACCGTGAGCGGCCGCACCCTCGGCGAGACCATCGCGGAGGCCTCGGTGCGAGATGCCACCGTCATCCGCTCCGTCGACGACCCCTATTCCAGTCGGGGTGGCCTTGCGCTCCTCTTCGGCAATCTCGCGCCCGACGGTGCCGTCGTGAAGGCCGCTGGTGTCGCACCCGCGATGATGACTTTCCGTGGCCCGGCCGTGATCTTCGAGTCCGAAGAGTCCGCCCGCATTGGCATCCTCGTCGGCAAGGTGCATCCCGGCGATGTCGTTGTGATTCGCTACGAAGGTCCGCGCGGCGGCCCTGGCATGCAGGAGATGCTCGCGCCCACCGCCGCCCTCGCTGGCCGCGGCCTCGGTGATTCAGTCGCGCTCATCACCGATGGCCGCTTCTCCGGCGCCACGCGCGGCGGCGCCATCGGCCACGTGTCTCCCGAGGCTGCGGCCGGTGGCCCCATCGCGCTCGTCCAACCTGGCGACCTCATCGAGATCGATATACCCGCCCGCCATCTTCGCCTCCTCGTCGACGACGCCGAGCTCGCCCAGCGCCGCACCCGCTGGCGGCAACCCCGGAAGGATCTGGGCCACGGCTATCTCGCCCGCTACGCCAGCATGGTCTCCAGCGCGGATCGCGGCGCGATTCTGGAGGTGGCGCAGCCGCTGCCCGCCTCACTTTAGTTCGCTGCGGAAGTAGCGGGCCGCTCTACCTCGCGCGGCCCGTTCGCTCCGCTCCGCCAAGATCCGTCGGCTACCAACTCAGGCACACGGCCCTGGTCGTGCTGCGCATGAAGACCTGGCCTTCGCTGAGTGCGAGGCTCGCCCACACCTTCCCATCGATGGGCTTCGCCGTCGCGATCTCCTGGTAGCGATCCTTGTTTGGCTCGATCATCACCAGTCGGCCGGCGTCGCTCGTCACCAGGAGCTTTCCACCTGCGAGGATCGTCTGCCCGGGGCCAAATCCCGCCTGCTCCCATTGCACCTTGCCCGTGCGGATATCGATGCACTTGAAGGCCGCGCGCCCATACTCGCCATGGCCGTAGTGGCCGTAAAGATACCCGTCGACCACCACCGCAGTGCTCCAGTGCGCCGCCGTATCCCGATTGCCCGGGCTGCGCCAGATTTCGTCCACGCTCCACTTCTCCCCAGTGCGCTTTACCCGGCATGCGCCACCGCCCACTCCATACCCGGCGCTGCAATTCACGATGTCACCCCACACCACCGGAGACGCCGCCGTCGCGGTCCGATACGGGAAGGGATAGTCCCAGAGCTCTTTCCCGTCGGCCGGATCGACTGAGACGACACCGCGTTCCACCATGAAGAGGATCTGCTCCTTCCCGTGAATGTTGGCCAGTATCGGCGTCGTATACGTCTGGCGATCGCTCCCGCTCTTCCAGATCACGTCGCCCGAGGCTGCCGCAAATGCGAGAAAGCTCTGCTTGTTCCCGCCGCCTGCCACATACACCCGGTCGCCCACTACGAGCGGAGAGGCCGCATTGCCCCAGTGCAGTTCCCGCCCGCCAAATTGCGCGACCAGGTCGTGCTTCCAAAGCACCGAGCCCGACATCGCATCGAAGGCCCATAGCACAAACTTGCCGTCCAGCACGAAGACGCGCCCGTCAGCGTAGGCCGGGGTCACGCGCGGACCGTCTCCGCCCGTGTTTCCGGGCGCGCCACGGTCTCCGCCGTTGGCATAGTTCATCCGAGCCATCGGCGCACGCCAGCGCTCTTTCCCTGTCTTGCGATCGAGCGCCACCGCCACTTCCTGCCCTCCCTCGCCTATCACAAGATAGGCACCCGTGCCCCCCGTGACCACGGTGCCGAACCCCCCGCCTGCGGGAAAGTCCCAGACGCGCTTGGGTGCCCCGGCCCAGCTGGCCGGCACGGTCTCCGCCGTTTTCCGATCGTAGCTCGGGCCTGCGATCTGCGACCATTCCCCCGCCCAGCTGAGCGCGCCTGCGCCAATAAACAGCGCCGCCGCCCATGCCGCCCCACCGACCGACGTCTTCGTTTTCATAGTCAGCCTTCGTTGTGCTTACAGTTTCGCGATGCAGTAGAGGTGCGTTCCGGTCCGGAGGATGATCTCTCCGTCGACAAAGGCCGGCGTCGAGAGCGTGTACGTGCCGTCGAGTTTATTGGTCGCGATGAGGCGGTACTTCGGCCCGGCCTCCACCACGGCCGTCTCACCCGTCTCGCTCACGAAGTAGATTTTTCCATCGGCTATGATTGGCGACGAACTGACTCGGCCGATCTGCGTGTGTTCGGGGCCATAAACCACCTCGCCGGTCTTCGCATTGAGCGCGATGATGCCGCCCTGATCGTCGACCATGTAGAAACGCTCCCCGTCACTCACCGGCGTGGGCACATCTGGGCCGCCTTTGGCCGTCCATTTCCATACGGCTTTGTCGGTGATGTCGCCTTTGCCGCCAGCCTTGAAAGCGATAAGCGGCTGCTGGCGTGAGGGTGCGTAGATCATGTCGCCCTTCACAAGCGGCGAAGAGATCACGCGATAGTTCCCCGCATCATTGGGGTTTAGCCCGCCGCCCCGCCAGATTTCCGCGCCGGTTTCGGGATCATGCCCGGTCACGTACCCGCCGCCGGAGATCACGATCTGCTTCTTGCCCTCCACAGTCACCACCGTGGGCGTGGTATAGGAATCAGGCGTCTCATGCTTGGCCTCGGTCGGGCGGACGACTTTCCAGAGAGGCTTCCCATCCGCGGCATTCAGCGCAAAGACGTACGAGGGCTCATGCGGTGCCAGCTCCCGCCTTACCGTCCCTTGCAGCACTTGGAAGATCAGCTTCCCGTCCAGTAGCAGCGGCGATGAGCCGTAGCCGAACGAGATGCCGATCGCCTTGTAATGCTCCGGGATGTTGAAGCTCCATTTCTTGTTTCCGGCAAAATCGAAGCAGGCGATCATCCCATTGCCCGAGGTCACCCAAACATGCTTCCCATCCGTCACCGGCGTGGGCGACGACATGTTCTGCTTCATCTTGATCTCGTTGCCTTGGTCGTACTTTTGCCGCCACAGCTCCTTGCCCGTCTTGCGATCCAGGCACATCAGGAGGATATCTTGCCCGCCCGGGCCAGTCATCCCGAGGCCGCGGCTCATGCCTGGGGCAGGGCGCTTCTTCTTGCCGGGCACCGCTTCCGCGGCCGGCGCTGGCGCGGGCTCGGCCGGCTTCGTCTCCTCTTTCGATGGCGTATTCAGAAATATCTTGTCGCCCCACACCATCGGAGAGGAGCCGCTCCACGCCGGCATCTCTACTTTCCATTTCACGTTTTTCTCGGTCGACCACGACTCAGGCAGATTCTTTGCCGGCGTAGTGCCATCCCCATTGGGCCCGCGCCAGTTAGGCCAGTCGGCGGCGGCAGCGCTAGATGCCAGCAGGGCGAGCGCAAAGGCGCTCAAGAAGGTTCGCTTGGAGGGTACGCGGGGGTGGGTCTTCATGGTCGGCAAGACGTTGCTGCGAGGCAGGGGTATCGTTCGACCTCGCGACTCCTGCATGAAAAGAGCCAACGTCCTCCGCTGTCGAGAGTGGATGGCACGAAATGGAACCAAGACTTAAAAATCCACTCCCCCTCGATTCGCCAAAACCACGCCTTCCCCATAAGCCCCCTTGCCCTTTGGGCCCGCTCGCCTTCGCTTGTGCCCCCGCGTTCCTGGTCCCCAGTCCTCGGCCAGTCCCCGCCTCCGGTCCTTCCCTAGTATGACTCGTTCCGCCGATCTACCGCTACCTGGCACTGCTAGCCGCCCGTCCTCGTTTTATTACGGTTGGGTTACCGTCGCCCTCGCTGCGCTCGCCATGGTCGGCACCCTCCCGGGCCGCACCCAGGGCCTTGGGCTCATCACGGAGCCCCTCCTCAAAGATCTCCAGCTCGATCGCGTCACCTACGCCGAGTGGAATCTCTGGGCTACCCTGCTCGGCTCGCTCTTCGCCCTCGTCACCGGCCGCTTGCTGGATCAGTTCGGCGCCCGCACCCTGCTCACGGTCGTCGCGCTTCTCCTCGGCGCCGTGGTGATCGCCATGAGCCGCGCGGCCGGCCTCACGCTCATGTTCGGCCTGCTCGTGCTCTCCCGTGGGCTCGGGCAAAATGCCTTGTCCGTCGTCAGCCTCACGATGCCGGGCCACTGGTTCGCCCGGCGGCTCAGCTTCGCGATGGCCATCTACTCCATCGCGTTGAGCATCGGGTTTATGGCAGCTTTTCCCATCATGGGAGCGCTCGTGAGTTCACACGGCTGGCGCTTCTCCTGGGGCGCGCTCGGCTGGGCGCTCGTCTTCGTCCTCGCTCCGGTCGGCTGGTTGCTCGCTCGGCCCGCCCCGCGCGATGCTGAGCTCGCAGCCTCCGGCGAATCCTCCCCCGCCGCGACGGCCCCCGGCGATAGCCTCACGAGCGCGACGTGGGGTCAGGCGCTGCGCTCGCCGCTCTTCTGGGTCTTCGCCCTCTCGAGCTCGCTCTACAACCTGCTGGCCTCCGGCATCGGCCTCTTCAACGAGTCCATCCTCACCGAGCGCGGCTTTCCGCCGGGTATCTACTACCGCAGCCTCGTGATCACCGCGATGACATCGCTCGTCGGCAACTTTCTCGGGGGCTGGCTCGCTACCAAGTGGCGCTTGAGTCACCTTATGGCGCTCGCGATGGGCCTGCTGGCGCTCGCGCTTCTGGGCCTTCCCTCCCTTACGGCCGTGTGGCATGTGGATCTCTTCTCCATCGTGATGGGCATCGCCGGGGGCTTCGTGATCGTGCTCTTTTTCACCGCGTGGCCCAAGCTCTTCGGCCGCGCGCACCTCGGCCGCATCCAAGGCACCGCTCAAATGCTCACGGTCATCGCCTCCGCCGTCGGCCCGCTCGTCCTCGCCAAATGCCACGCGTGGACTGGCTCCTATGCCACCATCTTTTATATCCTCTCCGCCATCGTCGCAGTGCTCGGCATCGCTGCATGGCGCGTATCCTCACCTCCCTCACCGCGCTAGTCCCTTCAACCGCTTACCCCGCCCCACCCCATGCGCTTTTTCGGCCTCACCCCCGATCAGGTCATGTCCCGCGCGACTGATCCCGCGAGCCAGGCCCCACGCATCCCCTCGCTCTCGTTTTCCATCGTCTACGGCGCGCTCGGGCTGGCCCTGGTCAGCGTCGCCGCATACTCGATTTGGGCGCTCAGGCTCATGCGCGGCGGAGGCATGTGGGCCGCTATCGCCGCAGTCTATCTCTGCTTGGGCGGTCTAGTGCTCGGCCGGCTTGTTATCGGGCAGGGTGTCACGGCGCGCTTCGCCGGCCTGTTCGCATTCGCCTTCGTCGCCTATGCAGCTTCGTACTGCGCGTTTTGGTTTGGCCTCGCCGGCAAATACCAGGCCGACCTCTGGGGCTCGGTCGTCGGCCTCGCTCTTGTCACGTGGCTCGTCCTGCGGGCTTTCGGGCGGCGGGATGGCTTCTTTCTGCTCCTCCTCGCGCTCGTCGTGCTGCACTCGGCTGGCTACTACTTGGGAGGCTATCTCTACGAGGTCGCCAAGGCCGCTCGCGGCGCGCGCGATCCTTTGGCGGCTTTGCTTTACGGTGCTGGCCACGGCCTCGGCTTCGGCGCTGGCCTCGGGTTTCTGCTCTTCCACGCCCAGGCCGGCATAAAAGCCCGCTTGCGCCCGGCCTAGAGCATGCGTCCAGTAGAAACGTCTCCTTATATTCTCACGCGACCTTCCGGGCTGGAGCTTCGTCTTCCCCGGCAACCCCCCTTCTCGCTTTTTCGTCATGGTATCCCCCTCCTCCACTCAGTACGACGCCATCATCATCGGTGGCGGCCCCTCCGGCTCCTGTGCCGCCGCGATCCTCGGTGAATACGGGCACCGCGTGCTCGTCCTCGAGCGCGAAAAGTTCCCCCGCTACCACATCGGCGAGTCACTCATCCCCTTCACCTTCGAGCCGCTGAAGCGCATCGGCATGATCCCCAAGATGAAGGCTTCCGCCTTCATCAAGAAATACTCTGTCACGTTCGTCTCCCCCGATGGACGCCGCTCCCAGCCCTTTTACTTCTTCAATCGCTACGACCGTGAGACCATCGCCCAGACGTGGCAGGTGCTCCGCTCTGAGTTCGATCAGATGCTCATGGACAACGCCCGCGAAAAGGGCGCCGAAGTCCGCGAAGAGACGGTCGTCAACAAGCTCTTGATGGAGGGCGACACCGTCGTCGGCGTCGAGGCCACCGACAAGAAGACGGGGCAGACCTACGAGGTCCGCGCTCCCATCACCCTCGACTGCAGCGGCAAGGAAGCCTTCACCTCCAATCGCAATGGCTGGCGCATGCGCGATCCCTACCTCAATAAGATCGCCGTCTGGACTTACTATAAGGACTCCAAGCGCGGCGAGGGCATCGACGAGGGCGATACCACCGTCGGCTACGTCCCCGACAAGGGCTGGTTTTGGCACATCCCCCAGCACCGCGGCATGACCAGCGTCGGCATCGTCGCGGAGGGCAAATACCTCACGCGCGATGGCTTCCGCGATCCCAAGGATATCTTCCACCGTGAGGTCGAGCAAAACTCCTGGATCAAGGATCGTCTCTCTGTCGGCCAAGGTACCGGCGAGTACTTCATCATGAGCGAGTACTCGCGCCACTCCCGCTACTGCGCTTCGCCCGGCCTTGTGCTCGTCGGCGATGCCTTCGCCTTCCTCGACCCCGTTTTCAGCAGCGGCGTTATGCTTGCCCTCAAGAGCGGCCACCTCGTCGGCGAGGTGATCCATCAGGGCCTGCTCGCCGGCGATCTCTCCCCCGCTCGCTTCAAGCAGTACGGCGAGCAAATGCGCCAGGGCGTCGAAAACATGCGTAAACTCGTCTACGCCTTCTACGACCCCAAGTTCTCCTTCCGCGAGGTCATCATGAAGTACCCCGACGCCCAGGGAGAAATCACCGACTGCCTCTCCGGCGATGTGAACAAGGACTTCACCCAGCTCTGGAACCGCATCCGCGAGTTCGTTCCCCTCCCCGACGATCTCCCCTACGGCGAGCCCCTCCTCGCCAGGGAGCCGGTCCCGGCGAAATAGCGCCGCCGCTACCCGCGCACGGGCAGCCGTCGCGCTCCATCCTCCTGCAAAAACAAAACCGCCGGGCCCCGAAAGGCCCGGCGGTTAAGGTTGTAGTGTTGTCAGTCGACAGCTGTTGACCGATTGCCCGCCGTCTTAGACCGCGGACTCGCCGCGCTCGTCCGTGCGGATGCGCACGACTTCGTCGAGCGGCAGCACGAAGACTTTGCCGTCGCCGATTTTGCCGGTCTTGGCGGCCTTGACGATCGTATCGACCGCCTTGCCCGCCGTCTCGTCGCCTACCGCGACTTCGATCTTCACCTTCGGGAGGAAGTCCACCGTGTACTCGCTGCCACGATAGATTTCCGTATGGCCCTTCTGTCGGCCAAAGCCTTTCACTTCAGTGACGGTCATGCCTTCGATGCCGGCGGCGGCGAGGGCTTCTTTCACTTCCTCAAGTTTGAACGGCTTGATGATCGCGATGATAAGTTTCATGTGATGTAGCCTGGGTTGAGGTTGAGATTAAACGTAGCCTTCTTCGCCGTGTTCGTTGACGTCGAGGCCTTGGCGCTCGACCTCCTCCGTCGGACGGAGGCCGACGATGGCCTTGACGATGTAAGCGATGATCGCCGTGGCGACCACGCTCCAGACGATGGTGAGACCGACCGCCTTCAGCTGGTTCATCAGCAGGCCGTCCATCAGCTTCATGCCGCTGTCGCCGAGCACGCCGTTGACGGCCGGATCGGCAAAGACACCGGTGAGGATGGCACCCATCGTGCCGCCCACGCCATGGACGCCGAAGGTGTCGAGCGCATCATCGTAGCCCAGCGCCTTCTTCAGGTAAGCGCAGGCGATGAAGGGCACGATGCCCGCCAGGATGCCGATGATGACCGAGGAGGACATCGAGACAAAGCCCGCGCCAGGCGTGATCACGACCAGACCCGCGACGATGCCCGAGCAGAAACCGAGGACCGAGGGCTTGCCCTTCACGATCCACTCCACGACACCCCACGTGAAACCCGCGATAGCCGCAGCCAGCGTGGTGGTCGCAAAGGCGTTGGAAGCGATCGCATCGGCGCCGAGCGCGGAGCCCGCGTTGAAGCCGTACCAACCCACCCAGAGCATACCAGTGCCGACCATGCAGAGCACCATCGAGTGGGGAGCCATGTGCTCCTTGCCAAAGCCGACGCGCTTGCCGAGGATCAAGCAGAGCACCAGGGCCGACCAGCCCGAGGTCATGTGCACCACCGTGCCGCCGGCAAAGTCGATCGCCTTGATCGCAGCGTTCGCATTGAGCGGGCCGCACATCAGACCGTTCGTGGCCCAGACCATGTGGGCGAAGGGAAAGTAGACGACAAACATCCAGATCGTCACGAAGAGGAGGACCGAGATAAACTTCATGCGCTCGGCGATCGCACCGACGATCAGCGCCGGAGTGATGATCGCGAAAGAGAGCTGGAACATCGCCCACATCGCGTCCGAGATCCAGTGGTAGCCCGCGCCCACCTTGCCCGGCTCGACGCCGTTCAGGAACTTGGCTTGCAGGTCGCCGATGATTGCGTTGCCGCCCGAGAAGGCCAGCGAGTAGCCGCACGCCCACCAGAGCAAGGCCACCAGACCCGCGATGCCCATGCACTGCGCGAGCACGGAAAGGACATTCTTCTTGCGCACGAGGCCGCCGTAGAAGAGGGCCAGGCCGGGCATCGTCATGAAGATCACGAGCGCCGTGCTGACCATCTGCCACGCATTGTGGCCCGGGCCGGGACCGGCGACCTTCGAAGCCACATCGGGCGTGCGCGCACCGTTATTCATGTAGGCCTCGATATCGGCCACACGCTGCTCGAGCGTGGGATCTTTGGGCGCGGCCGGTGCCGGTGCGGCGGCCGGCGCAGGTGCTTGGGCGAACAGCGTTGCAAGACCCAACCCTGTGAACAGGGCGAGGAACGCGAGTGTTTTCTGGAGGCGTGAACAGATCATGCGCGAGTGTGTTAGTGGGTTGAAGGAGACCAGCCGTTTCCCCGGAGACTGGCACACGAGTCGGCCAGCCTTGGTGAAACACGACGCTTCTGCGGCGAAACATCGCACGCACCGATTAGCACCACTCATGCCAACCGCCTTCATCCTCCATTTTCGTACTTGGAGGAGTGTGTCTTCTACCTCGATAAAGCGGTCCGGAAGAATCCCGTCATCGCTTTCCAGCCCGGCTCAAAACCGGCGGTCCCAGGCGAGTCCGGATACCTGCCTTCCTGCTTCGTCGCGGCACTGCCCCCTCGGGCGCCTAGCCCCAGATCCTGGCTCCGCCACTCCCTCGCCTTCCCAGCCGACAATAAAAAAAGGCGGGGGCATCACCCCCGCCTACGAGTATCCTCAGCCGCCCCGCCTCGAGCTCCCTGCTCAGATCGCTGCCTCGCTGCGCTCGCCCGTGCGGATGCGCACCGTCTCCTCCAGTGGCACGACGAAGATCTTTCCATCGCCAATCTTACCTGTCTTCGCGCCCTTCACGATCGCATCGATTGCCTTTGCCACGGTCTCGTCGGCCACCGCGATCTCGAGTTTGATCTTGGGCAGGAAATCCACCGTGTACTCGCTCCCCCGATAGATCTCGGTGTGACCCTTCTGCCGGCCAAAACCCTTCACATCTGTCACCGTCATACCTTCGACGCCCGCCTCGTGCAGCGCGGCCTTCACGTCCTCCAGCTTGAATGGCTTGATGATGGCAATGATCAGTTTCATGGCAGAAAATTGATTCTCAGATTAGTTACCCTGTAATCGGCTCCTCAGATCGCCGCGTCGCCGCGCTCGTCCGTGCGGATGCGGATGACTTCTTCCAGCGGCAGCACGAAGACCTTGCCGTCGCCGATCTTGCCCGTCTTTGCCGCTTTCTGGATGGCGTCGATCGCCTTGGCCGCGACTTCGTCGGCCACCGCGATCTCGAGCTTCACCTTGGGCAGGAAGTCCACGGTGTACTCGCTCCCGCGATAAATCTCGGTGTGGCCCTTCTGTCGGCCAAAGCCTTTCACCTCGGTGACGGTCATGCCCTCGATGCCTGCGGCAGCGAGCGACTCCTTCACTTCCTCCAGCTTGAACGGCTTGATGATGGCGACGATCAGTTTCATGGGAAAAACGGGTGCGGGTTAGGCTGAAAACATGTCCGCATCTCGCGGATTGCGCAAGACTTGGCTCCCGTCCGTCGGCAGTCGCAAGCCTCTTATGCTACGAATCTGCTCGAAACCTCGCCCCCCGCCCCGCCACTCGGCCCAGCCGCCGCGGTGCGCCGCCTCCCCCCCCCCGAAAATCAAAGTCCCGGGACACCCATACATCCGGTGCCGTTTT
>CAYZPV010000021.1:0-96066 GCA_964480585.1 uncultured Opitutus sp.
TCCTCGCCAAGGATCCGCGAGTACCAGCGAAAGGCCGCCACCACGTTTCCGCAGAAAGGCCACTGTCGTGCCAAGGTCACCATCGATCGCCGCTGAGGCGGGGTGGCCAAGCTCAGTGGCGCCTGCGGAGCGTACTTTTGCAACCCGTAGCGGCGTCGGGTCGACGGTATCATCCCTCGCTCCCAACACTTCTATTTCGCCGATATGAAAGGTGGCTCCGGCTCGCGCCACTTCATCGCCCTGGAATCGCGGATCCGATATCGGCTCCAATCGAATCGCCGTCACCTCATTCAGGGCGGCGGCGATGATCACTTCGTAGGTATCCGCAGAGGGATTACGTCCGCTAGGCGTTATCGAGTTGTCTTCTTCGATTGCCAGAGGGGTGCCGAGTGGTGATCGCACTACTTGCGGCCTCTGCACTTTCCACTCCAGCCTCCCCTGCCCGTCCAACTCCAACATCCTCGCCTCCCAAACTTTACGCCCCGACGCCAATTCCCCGTCTTCGATCTCCGCGATTTCTTTCTTCAGCTGCGCGATCTCGGCATCGTAGGCCTCTATTTTCTGCTTCTGCTCCGCCGATTCGAAAATCATCTCCTCAGAGAGGTTCTCCCGCGTGAAACCGCCAAAAAGATTGTAGGCCCCCTTCTCGTGCAGATCTGAGAAGATCGCCGCCATACTGTAGAAATCCTTGATCGTGATTGGATCAAATTTGTGATCGTGGCACTCGGCGCATGCCATCGTCACACCCATAAACACCGTAGCGGTCGTGCGCACGCGATCCGCAGCATATTTGGCGAGGTACTCCTTGTCTTGAATACCGCCCTCACCGCTGATGCGATGTAGCCGATTGTATCCGGAGCCGATCCGCTGCTGGATCGTGGAGCCCGGCAGCAGATCGCCGGCGAGCTGCTCTCGGACAAATTGATCGAAAGGCAGGTTCTTGTTAAATGCCTCGATAACGTAGTCGCGATACGGCCAAACCTTGATGGCGACATCGTTATGAAATCCGATGGTATCTGCATATCGCACGAGGTCGAGCCACGGCACCGCCATTCGCTCTCCATAGTGGGGCGAGCGAAGGTAGTGTTGGACGAGCTTTTCATAGGCCAGCGGATCGCTGCTTGCTACAAACTCATCCACTTCCCTTGGCTCGGGCGGAAGTCCGGTAAGATCGAAGCTTAAGCGACGGATCAGCGTGCGCCGCTCAGCCTCCTTGGCTGATACTAGTCCCTCTCTGCGAAGCGTGGCGCCTATGAAGGCATCGATGGGATTGGCCGCGCCCGGAGGCACTTCTGGCCTTGCCAGTGCAACAAAGGCCCAGTGCGGTTGGTATTCCGCACCTTCCTTGATCCAGCGTTCGAGCAATCCTTTTTGGTCGGCAGTGAGATGGCGATTTGAGCTCGGAGGCGGCATCTGCTCATCGGCATCCGATGAAAAGATCCGCTTGATTAGGTCACTCTCTTCCGGCCGGCCGGGCGCAATCGCCAGCGCCTCGATCGCCGCCTCGCGTTGATCTAGCCGTAAGTCGGCTTCGCGCCGATCTTTGTCCGGGCCGTGGCAGTGAAAACAGTTTTCCGACAGGATAGGTCGGATATCGCGATTGAAGCTCAAGCGCTGCTCAGCAGCGCCGAGACCGAACGTTCCGGCCGCGCTGAGCATAAGAAAACGACAGAAGGACATGCGGGGGTACAACGACGAGGGGTGCGTCGCATAATTGCCTTTTCCCGCCAACGTTCAAGCGGCGCGTGAAATCTCCAGCCCGGTCCGATGAAAATTTCAGGGCTTGGCCTCGATCATGCCGACCTCGCGGAGAAACTGCTCCGTCTTCGTGAGGGTATCCTCGTAAAGCTCCCGCGTGGTCATCAGGTAGCCATGCACGCCGCCTTGATTTACATCGAGTTCGCAGCGATTGCCCGCCCTTTTCATCGCAGCCAGAAATAATTCTGCGCCCTTGAAAGGGGTTACCGTGTCACCAGTGCCATGGAAGACGAGCGTCGGCGGCAACCCAGGGCGGACGTTGTGCACCGGAGACAGCTCTTGCCACCGCTCACCGATTTTCGCCTGACCATAACCGTCTTTCGAGGTATCGATCACTGGGAAATAAAGTACAAGAGCGTCGGGCCTAGCGGAAATGCTCCGATCTTCCTTGGGATCGTCGAATTGTGAAAAGAGCGCGGTGGCTACAGCTACATGCCCGCCCGCAGAGCCGCCATTTGCCACGATTTTTGCGGGATCGATGCCAAGATCGGTCGCATGCGCTCGCACGTAGCGAATCGCCGACCGACCATCCTGCACACAGTCAAAGACCGTCACGCCACTGCCTGCCTTTAGCAGGCGATACTCCACGCTGATTCCTACCAGGCCGCGCTTCGCAAAATCGTCGGCAAAGCCGTACATCCGACGCGCATCGCCGCCACCCCACCCGCCTCCGTGGATGGTGACAAAGGACGCACGCTTATCAGATGGCTTCCACCCCGCGGGCAGAAATACATGAAGCTTCAACTCACGATCACCCACGCGCTTGTACGTGATGATCTGCGAAGGCTTCGCCGCAGCTGCCAGAATGTCAGCATGGCGCTTACTCTTGGCCTTGTTTTCGGGGCCGGCCTTCCGCGCATCTGCCGCTTGGGCGGATGGCACCAGCAAGAGCGATGCAAGCAAGATAAACGGGGGCAGTTTCATGGGGCTAAAAATGGCAGCTGTGACAGAGCCGATGTGCGAGCGCACGCTCTTTAAGTAGAAGGCTAGTAGATCTCACACCTTTTCCAGTTCGCTCTCGATATACGCATGCGCGCGCCGCAACTCGCGCGTCGTCTCTGCGAGCGTCGGATGCACGGGCGCACCGCGTGGCGTAGGATGCATGAATATGGAAAACCACCCTGCGAAGCGCGTGCGCTTGAGTGCCGCGAGCATCGGTTTGAAGTCGAGTGGGCCGACTCCGGGCAATTGTCTACGCTGTCGGAGCGGCGGGATGTCGCCGCTGCCGTCCCCATGCTGCCACGCGTAGAAATATTTCAGCCGATCCCCGAGGTCTGCGACCAGCCGTCCCAAAGCCTCTGATTCCTGCGGCAAATGATAAGGTGCCAGCGCTAGCCCGTGTGGCTCCGGAATTGTGTCGAGCAGCCACAGTATAGCATCACGCGTGGCAAGTACGCTGCCGGAGTGATTTTCGATTGCGAGTTGTGCCCCCGCTTCATCCGCGATCGACATGATCGGCTTCAATTTCTCGACGTGCGCCTTCACGGCCTGCCGCAGGTCAGCCCCCTTTTTGCTTTTATCGCCGCCGGTTCCACTCAACATAGCGACCACCGTTTCTCCGCCAAGCTTGCGCATAGCACGGAGCGGCGCCTCAGCCGCGCTCGTCATGCCGGTATCCATGCACGTATAGCAGCACACTCGAGTACGCCGTTGTGCCAAGAGCCTCGAAAAGGCTTCGTACCCGAGGGCCTCGATCTGTTCGCGCTGGTTGCCCCATCGACCCGCCCACACGTCCAAGCCCTCGCAACCAATTGCTGCGACTTGGTCGACGATCTCGGAGATGGGCAGTGTGCCGTAGAGGCTCGTGGCAAGTACATATCGGGGCTTGTAGACCCCGCCTGCTTGGGCGGCACGAGCGATGGCGCACTGCCCCAAGGCACCCGCCATCGCCGCGCTTGCCGCTCTGCCGACAAATTCCCGCCGGGTGATTGCTTGCATGGTTAAGGTGGTGTCAGAGCCGAAAGTCCGTGCCGATGCGCATCCCGAGCCTCGCCACTCCTCGGCAAGCGTCCTTACGACGAACGCACCAGCCATAAGTGAAGAAGGCGAGCCCCAAAGAGCCCGCCTATGAGATGGCAAACTTACGCTTGGCTGCTTATTTCACCACCGGCCGGAGCACGATATTGCGGTAAGATACGGGGCCATGATCGCCCTGAAGGTAGAGCGGACCGGGACGAAACTCATCTGACCAAAGCGCGCCGCCGGTGCAACCGAGCGCAGGGTGATTGTCGATGATCTTCTTTCCATTGAGTACGACCGTCACGTGGCGATCGACCAAGGTTATATCCATCGTCTGCCACTCTCCTGCCGGCTTTTCCGCATTGGCCGACGGCACGATGCGGCTGTAGAGCGCGCCCATGTGATGCGAGTCGAGCGGTTTGCCATAAGAGTCCATGACCTGGATCTCGTAGATGCCGCGGAGGTAAACGCCGCTATTGCTCCCCTGCGGCACGTTTACTTCGAGCTTCAAATTGAAGTCTTCGAACTCGCGATCGGTACGGAGATTGGCCGTGCGGATCTTGGGCTTACCGGGCTCCTCCTTGGGTGGGCGGTTTACCAGCAGGCCATTTTCGATCGACCACGCGTTGGGCATGGTCGTCTCCTTTACCTTCCAGCCTGTGAGGTCCTTGCCATTGAGCAACGCGATCGGTTCGCCGAACTTCACTTTTGTCAGGTCCGGCTTGGCGGGCAGCGCAGGAATACGTTTCCCGGTAAATTCGATGACATCGAAGCCGCTGCCGTTGTTGCGCGCGTTGGTGCGCTTCCCCTTCAAAGTCTCACCTTCGATTTTAGCGACGAGCGTCGAGACGAGCGTCTGCTTGCGCAGCACTTCACCCTTCGCATTTTTTCGCTGCACCTCGCTTTGGATGACGGTGACGGTGAGCGTATCATTGGCAATCACCACATGAGCGACGGGCAGCACACTGCCTCCACCCCAGAGGAGTGAACCATCGATCCAGCCGTTTTCTTTTTTCACTTCCAGCCAGCCAGCGGCGTTGGGTAAAGTAAGCGCCCAGCGGCCGATGAAGGCATCGCCGGAAGCGCTAGCCGCATGCAGCGCGGCCTGGCCCAGGAGCGCACAGCCGAACACAGCTATGCGTAGAAGAGCAGATAGTCGAAGGGAGTTAGTCATGGGGAAATCAGTTCACTACCTCGCCTGCCTTGAGCTCTCGGATTTTGATATCCTTCCACTGCACTCGGTAGGGCCCTTTTCCGGCGGGGATGCTGTGCACCTGCAAGCCAATGAATCCGCTCGCATCGAGCGAATCGCGAAAATCTGCGCACGCCACCCCATTCACCCACGAGCGGATGCGCTCTCCCTGCGCGACGATTCGATACTCGTTCCACTCGCCATCCTTGAAGGCAGTGCATGCGCCGGGTTTTTTGGAAAGATCGTCGTGCCATTTAGTCCAGCGGCCCTCATCCCAGAAATTCCCTGCTACGCATTTATCGGCCGTGGTGATCTCGCACTGGTAGCCGTAGACCTCGCCAGCCTCCCGTATCCGGTTCTGCTTGGAGGCTTGTGGAGTGGGTTTCGCGTAGACGTGGCTGCGAATTTGGATGCCGGAGTTGAGTTCCTTGTCGCATTTGACTTTGAGCACGATCTCGAAGTCTCCGTAGTCACGCGGTGTGCAGAGGAAGGTATTCTTGCTCTTATCCACCGTCGTCCCCACGATCACCCCCTCCTCGACATGAAACTTGGCGGTGCCTCCTTTTATCACCCAGTTGTCGATTTTCTTGCCGTCGAAAAGAGGAATCCAGCCAGTCGGCGCCGCACTCGCCAAACTGCAGAGCGCGAGCGAGGCCAAACTGAAGAATCCTATGGTGACGAGCTGGGGAAGTTTCATGCGCTGAGCTGACGGGGTTTCGTGATATCCCAATTTCTCGCGCCATCGCCGGCCTGTCCAGCACATCACGGCAGCCGATTTAAAATAGCGTCGCTCTGCGCCCGACCAGGCACAAAGCTTCGGCTCGCCCTTTCCCCATGATCCGATCCGTCCTATTTTGTTTTTGCCTCGCCGCTTCGCCCGTATTCGCCGCCCCGACTGTGCTAGACGTCTGGGCGACCAAGCCGCCCGGAGAGCACAAGGAACTTCCCAAAGAGGCTGATCAAACCAAGGACAGCGACAAGCTCATCGCTGGTCGCCGCATCATCAAGCTGGGCAATGTGTCGACACCTCAGCTCGCCATATACCGCCCCGCCAAGGACAAGGATACGGGCGCGGCCGTAGTCATCTGCCCTGGCGGCGGCTTTAATATCCTCGCCTACGACCTTGAGGGCACAGAAGTCGCCGAGTGGCTCAATTCCATCGGAGTCACAGGTATCGTGCTTAAATACCGGGTGCCCGCTCGCGATCCAAAAAGCCGCCATCTCGCAGCGTTGCAGGATACGCAGCGTGCGATCAGCCTCGTCCGCAGCAAGTCCGGTGAGTGGGGTATCGATCCCAAGCGCATAGGCGTCCTCGGCTTCAGTGCTGGGGGGGCGGCGGCGGGCATGGCCGCGCTGGAGTTCAAACAGCGCAGCTACCCACCGTTTGACTCGGTCGATCAAGTCTCATGCCGCCCGGATTTCGCGTTACTTATCTACGCCGCCTATTTCGTGGAACGCGGTCAGTCGGAGCTGCGCCCGGGAGTAAAAGTCCCCCAGGATGCCCCTCCGGTCTTTTTCGTTCATGCTTTCGACGATGGCATCCCGGTGCAGAACGCGCTTCTGCTCGCCGCCGAGTTCAAGAAGGCCAATGTGCCCGCCGAAGTGCACACCTATGATGTCGGCGGGCACGGCTACGGCCTACGCTACGTCGCCGAGCAGCCCGTCACTACATGGCCCGCGCGGGCTGCCGATTGGATGGCAAGGCGCGGCCTGCTCGGGAAAAACTAGGCCGAAGACCATGCTAAGAGCCCCTGCCCTAGCGCATAGGGGCAGCGTCTCCCGCGCTTTTCCCTCTCGACACTCCGCCCCCGCACCGACCACTCAGGTGGTGCATGCCTGCTTCGCCGACAGTCGAGTTTCGCGGGGTTGCCAAGAACTTTGGCGATGGTCCGCACGTGCTCGAAGGGATCTCGTTCGTGGCCCAGCCATGCGACTTCATCTCCCTCATCGGCCCGAGCGGATGTGGCAAATCCACCCTGCTTCGCCTGCTCTCCGGCCTCAGTCCGGCCACTGCAGGGCAAATCGGTATCGATGGCCGCACCCCTGAGGCAGCCGCCGCCGACCTCGCCTTTGTTTTTCAGGAGCCAACGCTCCTTCCTTGGCTCACCGTCGCCGGAAACGTTGAGACCCCGCTGCGCTTGCGTGGCATACCGGCAGCCGAACGCGAGACGATCAGAAAGCGCGTGCTTGAGCTTGTACGCTTGCCTGACCGAGCTTCAGCCTTCCCGCGTCAGCTATCCGGTGGTCAAAAGATGCGCGTCTCCATCGCTCGCGCTCTCGCATTGCGCCCGAGGCTGCTCCTGCTCGATGAGCCCTTTGGAGCTCTGGACGAAATGACGCGCGAGCATTTAAATGAAGAACTCCTCGCCATCCGCGAGCAATCGGCGTGGACAACGTTCTTCGTCACACACTCGGTGGCGGAGGCCGTGTTTCTCTCCAACCGGATTTTCGTGATGTCGGCCCGGCCTGGTCGCATTCATACAGAGTTTAGCGTACCCTTGCCCTATCCCCGAACCAACGAAACACGCCTCTCGCGCCCCTTTCAAGAGCTTGTCGCCGCAGTTTCCCGCGCGCTCCGGTCGGTAGAGATCTCCGCCCCCTGAAGCGCTATGTCCAGCCGTCTCGCAAAGATAGTCTTCCCTGCCCTCACGGGTGCGCTGCTCATCGCCGTATGGTACACTATTCATTTTTTTGTCGCGGAAGAGCGTCGCTTCCTACTGCCCACCCCGCATGCGATTCTGGCCGCGCTTATTGAACAGGGGCCCTACCTCGCACGGGCCGCATGGAATACGTCAATCGGTGCCATCCTCGGCTTTGGGCTCGCCCTCGTGTTCAGCTTTTCAATGGCGCTCCTTCTATCGCTTTCGCCGCTTGTGCGCCTAAGTCTCTACCCTTATCTGATGGCGCTTCAGCTCACTCCGCTACCCGTACTCGCTCCCATCGCGGTGATATGGGCTGGAGCTGGCCTCAACTCAGTGGCGTTGCTCACCTTCGCCATCGCCTTCTTCCCCTTGGTGGTCAATATCACTCAAGGTCTCATTTCAGTAGATCGCAACCTGGTGGAACTCTTCGCTTCGTACCGCGCCTCCGTGTTTCAGCAGCTCTTCTTTCTGCGCGTGCCGGCAGCTTTGCCCTACTTCTTTACCGGATTGCGGATCGCCGCCACACTTTCCCCCATAGGGGCGGTGGTCGCTGATATGAACGCCGGCTCTTCCGCCGGCGATGGTGGTGGCTTGGGATTCGCAGCGATCATTTTTTCCTCTCAGGCCAAATATCCCGCGCTCTTCGCCACGGCCTTCGTGACGTGCGTACTTGGCTTCCTCTTCAACGCCATCATCCTCGCGCTCGCCTGGCTCGCGCTCCATAAGTGGCACGACTCCTACGAACGCACCGATCGCTAATTCTACCTCTCCACATGCGCCTCCTCATTTTCCTTTTCCTCGCGGCCTCTCTCGCCTCAGCCGCGACCAAGATCACTGTGCAGCTCGACTGGGTTGCGGAGCCCGAGCATGGCGGCTTTTACCAAGCGCAGGCCAAGGGTTACTTTCGCGACGCCGGCCTCGATGTCACGCTCATCCCTGGAGGTCCTGGCGCGCAAGTACTGCCCAGCGTGGCCACAGGTCGCGCGGATATAGCCCAGGCCGATCAGGTCAGCACGCTTCAGCAGCAAGCGGAAGGGCTGCCGTTTGTGCAGTTTGCCGCGGTATTTCAGGATGATCCATCCGGCATCCTTGTGCACGCTGACAGCCCTGTCCGCAAATTCGAAGACCTCCAAGGCAAGACCATCATAGCTCGCCCGGCTTGGCCGTTTCTCGAGTACCTCAAGAAACGATACAATCTGAAGGTAAACGTCGTCGCGCAGAACTTCTCCGTCGCCGCGTTCCTTTCCAACAAGGAGGCCTTGCAACAGGGCTACTACATCGCCGAGCCGTACCACATCGTCGAGGCCGGCGGAAAAATGCCACGCTTCCTCTCCACGTGGGATGCGGGTTTTCGCACCTACGCAGTGCTGGTCACCAATAAAAAATTTGCCCGGGAAAATCCCGCCGCGCTTCGCGCTTTTACCGCCGCCTACATCCGGGGCTGGCGCGATTATATCGAGGGCGATCCCTCGCCCGCACACGCGGCAATGAAGAAGGCCAACGATAAGAACACCGACGCCTTCATGATGTTTTCGCGCAAGATGATCATCGACGAAAAGCTCGTCACCGGGCGCGACGCCGACGGCGGGCCAGCCAAGATCGGGAGACTGGACCCCACGCGGTTCGCCACTCAAATCAGGCAACTCGAAGAGATCGGCCTTTTGGCCAAGGGTAAAGTCTCCGCGGAGAGCACCGTCACCACGGAATTCCTGCCTAAGCCATAAGCCTGGCGCTCGTACGGCATCGCACCATCGGGCATGAGCGATGCCACGTCAGCTTCCCCCGCGACGCCAAATCATTTCACCGCGTCGGCCTGGCTTTTTCTTCGGCTTCTCGCCCTTGTCCACCTTGCTGCGTTCGTCTCGTTCTGGGTGCAGCTCTCGGGCCTCGTCGGGCCTAGAGGATTGCTGCCCGCCGGGCCTTACTTCGCCGCGCTGGAAGCACACCATGGAACCAAGGTCTACGCCCAGATGCCGTCGGTGTGCTGGGTGTTTGGTGCCGAAGCCGCCCTGCCCATCCTCTGCGCGTGCGGCGTAGCTCTATCGCTGCTTCTCTTCGTTGGAATCGCGCCCGCACTCTGCCTCGGCCTGCTCTGGGCTCTGTATCTATCGCTCAACTACGCGGGTCAGATCTTCTATCATTTCCAATGGGACGTCCTGCTGCTTGAGACGACCTTGCTCGCAGTCTTTTTCGCGCCATGGCGATGGCTGCCGCTCTGGCGTCCGCATCACCCACCGCGCTTTGCCCGCCTGCTGCTGTGGTGGCTGCTGTTTCGCCTCATGTTTCTTGCCGGTTTCGTAAAACTCGCAAGCGGCGACTCCACTTGGCGCGATCTCTCCGCCCTCACGTTTCACTATGAAACACAGCCCCTGCCGACTTGGCTTGGCTGGCATGCCCATCAACTTCCTTTGTGGTGGCACCGCGCTTCTTGCGTGGCGATGTTTGTCATCGAGCTGCTCGTGCCTTTTTGCGTCTTTGCCCCTCGAGGAATCCGGCACAATGCCGCACTGCTCCTCATCGCGCTGATGATCGCCATCGCGCTCACAGGCAATTATACGTTCTTCAACATCCTCTCCATCGCTCTGTGCTTGCTATGCCTCGACGATGGGTTTCTCGCGCGCCTCTCGACGAGGCTCGCTTCTCGTCCCGCTGTGCCGTTGCCCTATTGGCAGGGAATTGCCGCTTCGGTCTTCGCCAGCACCGCATTCGTTTACACAGTCACCCAGGCACTCCCCCTCATATTCCATAGCCTGGGGCCACTGCCCGGTACGCCAGCCGTTGCGCATATCGTGTCACCCTTCCGCTCGCTCAATAACTACGGGCTTTTTGCCAATATGACCAACCCGCGGCCGGAGTTGGTCTTCGAAGGCAGCGTCGACGCACGCAACTGGCAAGCCTACGAACTGCCGCACAAACCTGGGGCGCTGGATCGGAGGCCTACGTGGATAGCTCCGCACCAGCCCAGACTCGACTGGCAGCTCTGGTTTGCTGCGCTCGGCTCACCCCAGCACAACCAATGGGTGCTAGGGATCTGTGAACACCTCCTGCGTGGCACTCCCGGGGTCCTCGCGTTGTTCTCGCACAATCCGTTTCCTACCGAGCCGCCCCGCCACATCCGCATAGTCCGCTATGAATATCACTTCACCGACGCGGCCACACGGAGGGCCACCGGGCATTGGTGGCGCCGCACACCTATCGACTACTACCTGCCGCCCGTCTCGCTCCGATAGGCAGGACTTCCCTTTTTTCCCCTTTTGCGCCTTCTTGCGGCCATCCGATGCCGCAACCGACCGCTAGAGATCGCTTCCTCGCGCTACTACGTACCTCCCTCACGGAAGGTACCCTCAGCAAGCTCACGCTAGGCAAGTACCGCGGCGCTGATGCGACCCTGCACAACATCTTCATCCGTCCGGTCTCGCTCAAGACAGGTCAGCACCTCGCCTTCCTCTGGCGGCATGCCACCCGCGATGTGACCAAGAATCTCATGCCCTCCGCCGGCTACGATACCATCGTGGATCTACTAGGCCGCGATTTCCTCGACGCCCATCTCTTCACCACCACGCAGTCTGCACAGTACGAGTCGGAGCCAGGCCGGCTCCGAGTGACCGCCGCCCCTGCGTCACAAGCGCGCCCCGTCACGGCACGTAACGATCGCGTGAAGGACCATCTTATCCCTGCTGGCGCGCCGTGGCTGCGCGCGCTCGGCGTGGTCAATGAGCGGGGGCAGCCCCGCGAAGGCATGGCGGACAAGCTCCGCCAGATTCAGAAGTTTGCCGAACTGCTCACCCATTTGATTAGCGAGGCGTTTCCCGACGCCGCCTCACCGCTCAAAGTTGCAGACATGGGCAGCGGCAAGGGCTACCTCACCTTCGCGCTCGCCGATGTGCTGGGCGCACGCGCGACCGTGCGCGGCATCGAGCTCCGCCCCGAGCTCGTCGACCTCTGCAATCGCATCGCTCGCGAAAACGGCCTCGCCGACCGCCTTGCGTTTATTCCCGGCTCTATCGCCGCGACCCCGCTCCCACCAGGTGACTGCGATGTGCTGATCGCGCTCCACGCCTGCGACACCGCCACCGACGACGCACTCGCCACTGGCATCGCAGCGGGCGCACAGCTCCTTGTCGTCGCCCCCTGCTGCCAGAAGGAGTTGAGGCGCCAGCTCACGGCGCCGCCGGTTCTGGCTTCCGCCCTGCGTCACGGTATTTTCCAGGAGCGGCAGGCTGAGTTCGTCACCGATGCGCTCCGTGCCCAGCTCCTCGAATGCGCGGGCTATCGCACCAAGGTTTTCGAGTTCATCTCGACCGAGCACACCGCCAAGAACCTGATGATCGCCGCCATCAAGACACCCACCGCCGACCCCGGGGCCATAGACCGCGCCCGCGCCTTCGCGGCCTTTTACGGCATCCGGCGGCAAAAGCTTGCGGAGCACTTGAGCATCACCCTCGCCACATGACTTGGAATGATCTCGATTGGTCTGCGCTCGATCGGCTTCGCCAGCGCTTCCTCCAGGCCGCCGCTTCCAAGGAGCCGTACTGGCTGGCTCCTTCGGACCTTGCCTCTTACGACTTCACCTACGGAGAGCGCATTGGTTGGAAATGGGACCACGTCCTTCGCGAGCTAAAGCTGCGCGGCTACCGCCCCGCTTGTCGGCACGTTTTCGACTGGGGCTGCGGCAGTGGCATCGCTGCGCGCAAGGTCATCGAATTTTTCGGGCCTGCAAATTTCGACTCACTCACGGTGTGGGATCACTCGCCCCTCGCCTGTGACTATGCCGCCAACGCGGCGCAGGTCGCGTTTCCCCGGTTATCTGTGGCGCAGGCCTCTCCCGGCATCTTAAACTCGGATAATCCCATTGGCCTCCTGGTAATCAGCCACGTCCTCAATGAGCTGCCTCCCGAGGCGGAGGCTCAGCTCCGCGCGCTCATTTCGCGAGCCAGCGCCGTGCTCTGGGTCGAAGCTGGCACCCATCAGGTCAGCCGCAAGCTTGGCCGGATTCGCGACGAACTACGCGATACTTTCCGGCTGATTGCGCCCTGTACGCACGCCCTCGGCTGTCCGATGTTTGTCGAGGAAAACGCACGGCACTGGTGCCACTTCTTCGCCCCTCCGCCTTCGGAAATCTTCGCCAACTCCGAGTGGGTAAAGTTTGGCCAGCGGGCGGGTATCGATCTGCGCAGCCTGCCTTATTGTTTTCTAGCTCTCGACAAGAATAGTTCTCCCGGCGCGCTATCTGAAAACTACTCTAGGATCATCGGACGTCCGGAGCACTTCAAGCCCTACGCACGGTGGCTCAACTGCGATGCCACCGGGCTCGCCGAATTGGAACTACCCAAACGGGCCGATACAGCGCTCTTCAAGCAGCTCGAGCGTACCAAACTCCCTCTCATCTACCACTGGCGGAGAGATGACGACAAAGTCTCTGGCGGGGAGCCGCTCGCATAATTTGAATTCGCTGCGCGACAGCAGCGCACGTGACCATTCCGCGATCCCTGCTCAATACCCTATTTTCAAAGAGCACGGTCCGTGCGTCTAGCCAAGACCGTGCTATGGGAAAAGAAACTCGAGTCCCTTACTTCAACTCTCGGATCTTCAGCGAACGATAGCTCACCACGTCGCCATGGTCCTGAAGTGCGATGTGCCCCTTGGTAAGTGAGGCAAACTTGGGCCAGTCTTTGAATTTGCTTACCGCGATGGCCGCTTTGCCTTCCGGAGACGAAAGATCCAGAGCGATGACCATCTTGCCATTCAGCCAGTGCTCTACTTTCCAGCCCTTCACGATGAGGCGCGACTGATTCCATTCTCCGACGACCTTGACGAGATCGCGCGGAGCTTCATTGCCGATATCGTAAAGGGAGCCTGCGAGGTGATTGCCGAGCTTGTTGTCTTTGGCCGCAATATTATCCAGCACCTGATATTCCGGCCCAGTGCGAAAGCTCGCGGATTCCCCGAGCCCTGAGCGGTAGATTACGCCGCTATTGCCAGCGGCAGAGATCTTCCATTCGAAGCTCAGCTCGAAGTCGGCAAATGCTTCCTTTGTCACCAGGTCGCCGGCTTTCGCCGCAGTCAGCGTGAGTGTGCCATCTTGCACCTTCCAAGGCGCGCCAATCTGCTCGGTTTTGTAGCCGCGCCAGCCATCCAGCGATTTGCCATCGAATAGGAGTTTCCATCCTTCCGCTTTTTCCTTTGCGGTGAGGGTATTGGGCTCAGCCGCGAAGAGCGGCGCAGCTAGCGCAGCCAGGGTAAGCGCGATAAAAGGGGCACGGATTTTCATCGTCACCGACGCTAGGTGCCCATTGCAGCTCAGGCAATCACGTCCTTCACCACGCGCCCATGCACGTCGGTTAGGCGGAAATTGCGTCCCTGTGTCTTGAAAGTGAGCCGCTCATGGTCGATCCCGAGCAGGTGCAGGATCGTAGCCTGCAAATCGTGGACATCGACGGGATTCTCCACGACATTGTAGCCGAAGTCGTCAGTCGCTCCGTAGACTAGGCCGCGCTTCACTCCTCCGCCAGCCATCCAGATCGTAAAGCAACGCGGATGGTGGTCGCGGCCATAGTTGTCGCGTGTGAGCTGGCCCTGCGAATAATTGGTGCGGCCAAACTCCCCGCCCCAGACGACGAGAGTGTCATCGAGTAGTCCTCGCTGCTTCAGATCGGTCACGAGCGCATAGCTCGCTCGATCGACGTCGGCCGCCTGTCTACGGATGCCCTTGGGCAGCGCCCCGTGGTGATCCCAACCAGGATGATAGAGCTGGATAAATCGCACGTCCCGCTCGGCCAGTCGGCGCGCGAGCAGGCAATTGGCAGCGAAACTGCCGGGATTACGCGCCTCATCGCCGTAGAGCTCGAATGTCGCTTCGGATTCTTTCGATAGATCGGCCACCTCCGGCACACTCGTCTGCATTCTATACGCCATCTCGTACTGCGCCACACGAGCCGATATCTCTGGATCGCCCAACTCAGCATACTGCTGCGCGTGCAACTCCGCGAGACGGTCTAGCATCCTGCGACGGCCTGCCGCCGACAATCCCTGCGGATCGCGGAGGTAAAGCACCGGCTCGGCGCCGGCCCTGAACTGCACACCTTGGTACGTGCTCGGCAGAAATCCATTGCCCCATAGCCGCGCGTACAGCGGCTGGTCTATGCGATCCTTGGAAATGAGCACGATGAAACCAGGAAGATTCTGATTCTCGCTTCCGAGACCGTAGCTCACCCAAGAACCCATGCTGGGGCGGCCCGGAAGCTGGTGGCCAGTTTGGAAAAACGTGATCGCGGGGTCGTGATTGATGTGCGGCGTATGCATCGAGCGCACGAAGCACAACTCATCTACGATCCTCCCTGTCCAAGGCATCAGCTCGCTCACCCAAGCGCCCGACTGGCCGTGCCGCGAAAACTCGAACTGCGCTCCTGCCATGGGAAACTGAGCTTGGTTGGCAGACATGCCGGTAAGCCGCTGCCCCATCCTTACACTCTCGGGAAGATCCTGTCCGTTGCGCTGCTGCAAAAGCGGCTTGTGATCGAAAAGGTCGAGCTGCGAAGGCCCTCCTGCCATGAAGAGATAGATGATCCGCTTGGCTCGCGGCGCAAAGTGCGGCCGCGCAAGCAACCCACCCGGCGTCGCGCTCAATGAGCGAGGCATCAGCTGTGCCAGCGCCATGCCGCCAAGCCCAAGCGCAAACTTCCCAAAGAAGTCCCGCCGCGTCATGCCGATGTTCAGATGGTCGCAAAACATGTGTGAATGCAGAGAAAATGCCGATCACCGCCGCATCACGGCCTCATCATGATTGAGCAACGCGCTTGCGATCACGGTGGCTGCCGCAAGTCTCGCCGGT
This sequence comes from uncultured Opitutus sp., assembly GCA_964480585.1. Taxonomy (GTDB): domain Bacteria; phylum Verrucomicrobiota; class Verrucomicrobiia; order Opitutales; family Opitutaceae; genus ER46. Next base: position 15,383 of record CAYZPV010000021.1, read on the forward strand.
GGTAGCGTGGGGCCCGTTAGTCTCGCCTCGCCGAGCGCGAGCAGTTTCTCCGCGCCCTCCGGCATGGCCGCAAAGAGAGCTTCCTGCTCCGCCAACCCGGCCTCCATCACCGCGACCTCTGCTCCTGTCGGTGCGCGTCCCGTGACGAGGCGGAAACCAAAGGCCATCTGGCTCACAGTCGTCTCTCCACCCTCGCGCAACATTCGCGCTCCAATGAAGCGCGCCGCTTCCACCAATTGCACATCATTGAGCAGTGCGAGGGACTGCAGCGGCGTGCTCGTCGCTTGCCTGCGCACAGTGCAGTTGGAGCGATCCGTGGCATCGAAAGTAATCATCGACGGCGGAGGCACCGTTCGCTTCAGAAAGGTATAAAGACTGCGGCGGTGCAGATCCTCGCCCTTGCCTTGCTCGTACTTGGGCTTGCCCATGGCGATCTCTTCCCAAAGGCCTGGGGGCTGGTAGGGTTTTACAGGCGGCCCGCCCACTTTTTCGACAAGCAAACCAGCCACCGCAAGAGCCTGATCGCGCAGCATCTCAGCTGTGAGACGGCGCGCAGGAGCGCGGGCGAGCAGGAGATTCTGCGGATCGCGTCCCCGCAGCTCCGGCGTGACTCGCGAGGACTGGCGATAGGTGGAGGAAAGCACGAGTTCACGCAGCATAGCTTTCATATCCCATTTGCGCGCGACAAACTCCACCGCCAGCCAATCCAGTAATTCGGGGTGCGACGGCATCGTGCCCGTAAGGCCAAAGTTATCGGATGTCTCGACCAATCCCCGTTCAAACAACAATTGCCAGAGGCGATTCACCGCCACTCGCGCCGTGAGTGGATTAGCCGGGTCGGTCGACCATTGGGCGAGACCAAGACGATTGTGCGGCGCATCCGCCCGCAGGGCCGCGAATATTCCAGGAATACCCGCATTCACCGGCTCGCCTGGTTGATCGTAGTTGCCCCGCTTCAATACATAAGCAGGCCGCGGCTGCGGTAGCTCCTCCATGACCATCACTTCCTGCACGCGGTCATAGGCAGCCACCCACGCGCGCCGCGCGGCGGCGAGGCGCTCAAGCGCAGCACGTACGCCCGCATCGGCCGTATATGCATAATGGGCTTTGAGTGCGGCGCGCTGCTGGGGAGTGATCCGCGTTTCCGGCGTTTTCCATGCCTGAGAAAAGTCGTCCCGCCCCGCGAGCTCGGCCACCTCAAGTTCCGAAAGTTCGCGTGTGAAAACACGGAATTCGTCAATTCGACCGCCCTTAAAGCCGCTGTCGCGCATGCGATGACCGATCAGGAGCGGCGGCTGTTTCGGCCGGTCGTAGGTGATATCGCCAGCGAGCTTATCGCGCACAACTTCCACCGGCTCGGCTACGCCATTGAGATAGATCCGTGCGCCAGCCGCGCGGCTGGATCCATCGTAAGTGAGCGTCACATGCGTCCAGACATCGAGCGGCAGCTCGGCCAGCGACACGACCTTGAGGGAGCTGCCCGGCCAGTGTCGGTGCAGCGCAAAAGCCGCCCGTCCTCGCTCCAACACCAGTTCGTAACCTCGGCTGCCGGCATCGGTGTAAGCCATGCTGCGATGAAACACCGTCGCTCGCTCCGCCTTTTGCCCCGGCATCACCCAAAGGCTGAAAGAAAAGGCGTCCCCACGCGTAAATACCGGCGCGTCTACTTCGTAGCCATCATCACCACCGAGCAAAGCCGCCCCGCCGCGCACGCCCTCGGCGATGGTGGCTGCGAGCACGCTCTTGGCCCCCGTAGTACCGCCAGCATCGATCGTATCGAAATCGACAGCCACCGCTGGCGCAGGCACGGGCGGCCGCGGCCCTCGCCCTGCCAGCCACTGGGTAAAACTCCCGAGCGCTTTCTCTCTCGCGCTCGTCACCTCTCGCTCATGTCGCGCGATTTCTTCGAGATGTTTCGCGAGCGCGATCTCCTCCGCAGGCGTCGGCAGCTTCAGCACCGGCGGCGGCATGATATCGGAGAAGCCCTTGTACGAGATAGCGCCCGCCTCATCTATGTTTTGGAAAAACGCACTGAGTGCGTACACATCGCGCTGCGAGATGGGGTCAAACTTGTGATCGTGGCATCGAGCACAGTCGAACGTCATTCCCAGCACGGCGGTGCCGTAAGTCGCCACGCGGTCGTTTACGTAGGCCACTCGGTACTCCTCATCCACGATGCCGCCCTCTTCATTCTGCGCATGCAGGCGGTTGAAGGCCGTGGCGAGCCGCTGCTCGCGTGTCGCATTCGCGAGCAAGTCTCCTGCAAGCTGCTCGGTGATGAATTGATCGTAGGGAAGATTGCGGTTAAAAGCCGCGATCACCCAGTCGCGATACGGCCACATCGCACGCGGGCGATCCATCTGGTAGCCGTGCGTATCGGCGTAGCGCGCGATATCGAGCCATTCCGCGGCCATCCGCTCACCGTAGCGCGACGAAGCCAGCAGACGATCGACGACCCTTTCGTAAGCCTGCGGGGATTTGTCTGCCGCAAACGCCGCGCTTTCTTCGGGCGTGGGTGGCAGGCCCGTGAGATCCAAGCTCACCCGGCGCAGCCAACGATCTCGATCGGCGTCGGGCGATGGCGCGAGCCCCTCTGCCTCGATGCGCGCGAGGATGAAGCGATCTATCGGCGAGCGCACCCAGGAATGCTGCTTCACCTCAGGGAGAGCAGGACGCTGCGGCGGCGAGAAAGCCCAATGTTCAGCAAAAGGCGCGCCTTCCTGCACCCAGCGCTTAAGTGTCTCTTTCTGCTCGGAGCTGAGCCTGCGAGGTGACTCCGCGGGCGGCATACGTTCGTCGTCGTGAGGAGAGAGGATGCGCGCGATCAACTCGCTCTCGTCTGGCTTGCCCGGCACGATCACTCCAGGCTTCCGCTGGCCCTCACGGGTATCCAGCCGCAGCTTGCCTTCACGGGTCCCAGCGTCCTGCCCATGACACTGAAAACAATTCTCTGCCAATATCGGTCGCACATCTCGCCCGTAGTCCGGCGGCGCCGCTACCGCACTCACAGCAGTGAGCGCGATGAAGCCAAGAACCTGCCGGGGTAACGGGAAAGCCACGCTTGAAATCTGCCCGGCCCGCCCTCTCGCGCAACTCTGGGATTTTGCGTTTTTCTTTGAAAATTTCAGGGGCAGCGGTGGTTTCGGTGCGCCGCCAACCGCCGGTCTGAGTCGATTAAGCCCTGCAGGCTGCTCGCGCCGCGTCGCACATGATTTTCTGCCGGGCATTTACAGTGGCCATGATCGCTTTCACTCTTTCTTTGGCCGCCTTTGGATTACGGTGGATCGCCTCCAGACGTGCCCACAATTCGGGGCCGTTGGTCTCATCGACTTCGAAAAACCAGTCCCCAGCGCCAAAATCTCGATACATCTGCCCTTTGCAGGTATCCGTCGGCTGGCGCACGTAGAAGGTCGGAGTTCCGACGTGCAGCGAAATTAGCGGCGAATGGCACTCCACGCTCACCACGCACTGCGCCTTGGAGTAGATGGAGGCGGCCTCGTCGGGCAGCCAGTAGGTATCGCGCCATACCACGTTACGCTTGATTTCTGCCGGCAGCGGATCGACGAGCACCTCCTTGCCCATCTCGACTTGGTAAGTCATCTCGGCGCAGACCATCACCTTGTTTCCTGTCGCCTTGATGTAGCGCGTCATCATATCCCGCAGCTTGGCGTGGTCCTGCTCCGTCGTTCGGTCGTTGATCGCATCCTTTGCCCTGTCGGTCTCGTTGGGCTTGCTGTTGCGAATCTTGTAGTAGGGCGTGTAGCGCAGGCGCGGGATGACGCTGATGAACTTTCCTTCCTCGAGTCCGTTGGCCTTGAGCCAGGCATAGCCCTTGGCATCATCGCGGAGGTGCATGCCGAGTTGGGCATCGGGACCAAACTCGACGATCGGGCACTTCACGCCCTGCGCCTTCAAATAATCGCGCGAGATCGTGTCGCGCGCGAAAAAGAAGGCGGCCCGATCCATGATATAGCGATAACTCTCGTTGAGATGCGTCGGTGGGAGCTTCATCGCTCGCTCCCGGATGCTCTTGAGTGTGCCTCCCTCAGGGTCACGATCCCCGCCAAACCCGGAGATCGGATCGGTGCTCACCCCAAACACGCCCACGGGCTTGCCCGTGGCCTTCTGAAAGGCGACCGCCTGGTCGCTCGCCGGAAAGCCCGAGCCTGAGCCGCTCAAGTAAAGATCCGTCTCCTCCCACGCCTTCGTGAGCGCAGGAGTGGTAGGCTTGCCATCTTTTACACTGCCCTCGGCGATCTTCAATCGAGGATATCCCTTTGTGAGCAGGTCGCGCGAGCCGTGGCCCAGATTCCCTGGCCAGAGCGTTACTTCGGCCTCGGGGAAATGTTTTTCGATCAGGCTCAGAGCGCCCGGGGTATGTCCGATGTCGCCGATGTTCACACTCTGCCACGAACTACGTAAAAGGATGCGCGGTGCGCGCCCGGCTTTGGCGGCCTGCGCAAACAGTGAGGGCAAGAGTGCGGCGCCGGCGGCGGCTGTGGCGGAAGTTCGAAGAAAGTTACGACGATTCATGCGAGTCTGGATGCGGGTTTAAGAAAGACTGCGAGTAAGCTCAGGCGGAGCGCATCGCTTTTTCGAGATACTCGCCGACATCGGCGACGAAGACGGAGCGGGTGTCGTTGTAGACGCCGTTGAAGACGATGTAGCGACCAGTCGGGTCCCATACCGGATGAGCGTCGACGCGATGCTCCGAAGTCAGCTTGGCCGCGTCGCTGCGGGTCAGCTCCACCTGCGCGAGCGCCACTTCCGTCTTGGTCCGCAGATCGATGAGGCGCAGCGGCGCGGAGCCGTCGCCGCGCGTCACCGGCTCGCGCGGGTACGCATCGGTGATGATAAAGGGACGCTTCGCGTGCATCGAGGGATGGCCGGAGCCGATCGGATGGACCGAGCGGAGATTGCTCCCATCGTAGCGCACGCTCACGAGGTCGAGGTCTTTGGTACCGTCGCGGATGTTGAGATTGATCGTGATGTCTTCGCCATTGGGCGCCCACATCGGGTGGTGGCCGCCGCGAGCATACTGCTGGGGCGTCACCGCGAGGCGGATATCGGATCCATCGGGCTTCATCGTCACCAGCGTGAGGCGACGCGGGCCGCCCTTAGCCGCCGCGGGATCGTGCCAGCGGAGAAACGCCATCACCCGCGTGCCCTGCGGATTCCAGCGGATCTGAAAACAATAGAATTCGCAGCGCTCGGCATTGGGCACCTCGAGCTTCGGCGTCGCTCGCTCGTAGATATCCCGGATCGAGGCTATCATCTTTGTCTTGCCCGTCGCGATCTCCGTGAGAAAGAGGCCATCGTCGCTCACCGGGCCTACATTGCGCCGCGTCTTATCCTCGGGGATCACCACGCCGTAGCCGACCTGGATGCGGCGCGAGGCGATGAGATTGTACGACGTCAGATACTTCCCGTCGGGCGAGACGGTGAAGACCGTCCCGTCGATCTTGCGGCGCTTGCCCGTGGCGGGATCGAGTTGCACCGCAAAGGGCGTCCACGTCGAGACGTCCACATCGTTGTAAAACAAGTCCGCATCCGTCGCGCCCCACTGCACATTGGCGCCCATCTGAGTTTCCCAGCCGCACGTATCGGCGACGACACGCTCCTTCCCTGTCTGTAGGTCGACCACCACGACCTCGCCCGCTTCCCCCGGCTGCGGTGGACGCGTCTCATTGGGCAGGCGAAACAATCCCATGTAGCGGCCCGAAGGGCTGATCGGCGAGGTATCGAAGAAGCGATGAATGATCCGTCCCGTCGCCACGCGCACCACCGGCACCTTCGCCTCGAAATCGGTGCAAACGGGGAATCGGCTGAAGAACGACTCTTTCGCCGTCGTGGGATTGGCGGCGGCGAAAAGTGAAGGCAGCGCGACACCGCCGACGGCGGCCGTCGCGGTGCAGGAAACGAAGGTGCGGCGATTCATGAGATGGCGTGCGACGAAAGCGACGTATGGCTTTGGGTTTAGAACGTGCCCTTCAGACCGACCGACCAAGTCGCGCCATAGTGCACGCTGTTGGTGATGATGCGATCGCGCGGCGTATTTGGGCCATAGCGCGCAGTCTGGTCGACTTCCTTGTTCACGTTTCGGCCCGCGACATAGAGCGAGAGGTTGCGTGTGAAGCGGTACTCGGCCGAGAAGTCAGCGCTGTTGCGAGGCAGGATATAGATGAAGGTGCCGGATTCGGAGCCCGCGACAGTGACTTGCTCGCGCTTTTCGAGACCGCGCAGATTTACCGCTAGCCGCACCGAGAAACGGCGCTTGTTGTAAGTCACACCCCAGTTGGTCGTCTTGCTCACAAAACCGCGGAAATTCGCCATCTCGGAGCCTTCGAGGTGTTGGAGGGTAAGGTTGGCAAACACCGTAAGCCCCTGGGCCCACTTCGGCAGGAAGGTGAGATTCTGGCGGTAGTCGAACTCCGCGCCCGAGACGCGAGCCGAGCCGACATTTACATCGGTGCTCACAAAGTAGCCCTGAGCCTCTCCATAGATCGCGGGATCGATCCCATACGGTTCCAGCAGATCGTTGGTCGCCGGCACCACCGAGGTGCCGAAGAAATCCTTGATATCCCGCCGGTATACTCGCGTGGAGAGCACGCCGGTCGACGGCTCATGGAAATAGTACTCTAGCGCCGCGCCGTAGCTGTCTGCGATCCACGGCTTCAGGCTGGGATTGGTCAGCGTGATCGTGCGGCCCGTGCCTTCCGGATCGGGCAGGTTCATCGAAGGCAGGATATCGCCAAAGTTCGGGCGATTGATCGAGCGGCCGTAAGAAAGACGCGCAATCAAATTCTCCCGGATCATGTAGGATGCGGTGAGGCTCGGGAAATAGCCGTCATAGCTCTTGTCGACTACGGCTTGGCGCTCTTTGTACGCGAGTTGCGAACCCGCCAGCGTTGCCAGCGGCGCAGCCACGATGGGGCGGCCCTGGGCGTCGCGCTCGATCTGGCCTGCGGCATTGCGCCGATAGATTGCCAGAGGATCGATCAAAGGTCCCTGTCCCTTGTCGTTGGTGTGCTCGTAGCGCACGCCACCCATGAACTGCAGGCGGCCGTTCATCAGTTTGGCGTCAAACCGGACGTACGGTGCCAGGATCGTCTCCGTGATCGCCTGCGAAGTCGTGATGCCCGAGCGATACGCATTTACCGTCTGCGCGTCCGTCATCGGGAAATAGGCGGGATTGGCTCGGTACTCGCCGCCCACTTTATCCAAGTCAAACCACTGCATCCGCGGGCCGGTCAGCAGATCGCGCTGCGAATAGCTGGGGTCAAACCATTGCGCCGGGCTATCGTCCACGGTGCGCGGCAGATTGTCGCGACCCGTGACATTCATAGTGTAATTGGGCCGCCGGATATCCCGGTGTTCGGAGCGCAGGTCGAAGCCGCTCTTGATGGTAAACGGAATCGAAAAACCGAGATCGCGCTTCGCATTCACGTATGCCGAGCGCACGATCGCCTCACTGTTGTAGTTTTGTCCGGAGACCGTCTCGAGCCGGTAGTTATTGAGATCGTAGATGTTGGCCGGCTGTCCCGCCGCATCTGTCACCGTCACGTTCTCAGGGAATTCCCCATTGAGCTGGTCGAAGCGCACGGTGAGATTTCGGTAGAAAGCATTGTTTCCGAGAAAGTAGCCCTCGTTTGAGTAATTGTTTGAAGCCGCGGAATAGGCGCCACCCAAGTTCCACTGCCAGACGGGTCCTGTATGTTTCCAGCGGAAGCTCGGAGCCCAGCCCGTGTTGTTTTTCTCACGCGCGTCCGTCAGAATCTGCATGAATCCGGCGCCTGCGGCCCCTTGCGTAAATGTGGGGCCAAATGAGGCCACCCGGCCGGTATCGAAGTGCAGCTGCCGCACCCAGAACTCTGCCGTGAAGTAAGAGTACTGAAATCCAAACGTGAGCACATCCTGCGGAGATACCCGCCAGTCCGCACCCACGCTCAAGGAGTTGCGCTCCGTGATTTTGGGGCGCTCTTGGATGCGATGCCGTACCAGGTAAGGCTGTGCCGGGGAAGTCGCGGGGAAATTGGTCGATTGCGCCACCACATTAGGCACCCAATCCTGGGTCACGCCCGGCCCATTGTTGAGCGTGCGCGCGGCAAGGCCGCTGAAAGTGAAACCGAAATTGCGGTTCACTGGCACCACCGCCGTCAGTTCGAGGTTGGGTCGATACGTGCTCTCCGCGTGTTGGAAGGGTCCGGGTTGCTTGTCCCAGCTGAAGTCTTCCGCGCGAAAGGTCGTATAGCCCTTGATCGAGTAAAAGGGCTTTGAGCGCTCAAATGCGTTGCGACTCACGAGATTCACTGAGCCACCGATCGCGCTCGCGGGGGAATCCGGTGCAGGCGACCGCGTCACTTCCACGCGCGACATGCTGCCCACCGAAATATTTTCAAACTCCACCGTGCGCTCCGTGTTGGATGAGGCGGCGCTGGCGATGCCGAGGCCGTCCATCAGAATCGGTGTGCCGCTCGGCGGCACGCCACCGAGCGACATATTCAGGCCATCGCTGCCGCTGCGATTCAAGGTCACACCCGGAAGGTACTTGGCAAACTCGCCTACGTTTCCATCTGCGATGTCCGCGAATGAGTCCGTCGAGACGACATTCTTGATCTCAGCGGAAAAACGCTGCTCGTTGACCGCGATATCCGATGCCGCCATGTCTCGCTGCGAAGCCACCCTGAAGGCATCGAGGACGATCGTCGTATCGCTCCCGCCGCTGTCAGCTTGCAGGTTCAGCGTCACCTCTGCGCGTTGGCCCGCGGTGACGCGCACGGTCTGCGTCTGTGCGGGGAGTCCGGTAAACGAGGCTCGCACCGCTGCCTCACCCGCTGCCACTCGCGAGAGCGTGAAGTAGCCAAATTCGTCCGTAAACGTTTCAAGCTGCTGCGCTTCGATCGCCACGCGAGCATTGCCCACATAGTTACCATTGGACTTGTTGAAGACACGTCCCGTGATGACTCCCGTGCCCGCGCCACGCACCGCAGCTGCGCGATCCACAGTCAGGGCGCCAGTGCGCTCGTCCTGCACCACCCGCAATTCGGAGCCCGCGAGCATCCGCTCGAGGGCCACACGGGCGGTGAGCTGGCCTTTCACGGCCGAGGTCTGCGCGCCGGCGACCTTCTCGGCGGAAAACACGAATTGATCGCCCGCCTGCTCGGCGAAACGCTTGAGCGTCGTCTCCGCTGGACCCGCCGGAAGATCGAAATTGCGCACTAAGGGCTCGGCGGCGCGCATCAGGCATGCGCTGCCGAAGACGCAGGCCAGCAGCCACAGATGGCGCCAGGCTTGGCTAATACGGATCGGACGAGGTTGCTTGGAGTTCATCGGGGTTTTCTAAAAAGAGGGCCGCCCATCACGGCGTCCCGGTTGCAAGACCGGATTGGGTGGCATTTCCGTTACGGCGGTCGAAAATTTGCTGTGACAAGCGAGATGTCGCCTTTGGCTTGCGAGTCTCCTTTTCCTTCTCCGCATCGGTCGACTCACCCCGATCGATCGTCAGCGCACCTGTCTCCTCGTCGCGTACCGCGCGCAAGCCCGTGCCCGCCAGCATGCGCTCCAGCGCCTCCTGCTTTGTATATTGCCCTGTGACGCTGCGCGTCCTCACTCCGGCGACCTTCTCCGAGGAAAAGACAAACTGCCCGCCCGCCTGTTTGGCGAAAATCCTCAGTGTTTCTTCAGCCATCCCAGCAGGGAGGTCAAACTTCCGCCGCGATGCTTCGGCCGCAGTGAGCAGCGCGCCGCATCCGGACAGACACAGGCACAAATAAAAATAGAAACGGCAGACCATCGGGGTTGGGTTCACCCCTCAAGACTGCGCCACGCGGGATTTCCGTTACGAAAAAGTGATCTTTTTCGCGATCGGGCATCCCTCCCCCACGCCCCCATTAAAGTATGGGTAGCAAAACCGTTTCCGACGGCGTGCGCTGCTCGGCTTTCACATCGACCAGGGAAGGGAGCAGTCTCACAAACGCATCTAAGTTATCGGCGCGGAATACCCCGGATATTGGACGTGAGCCTACTTGAACATTGCCGAGCTTTAGCTTGCGGCGATTGTACCGATTGAAGCCCTCGACCACCTCCGAGAGCGGGGTGTTGTTGAAGACCAGCCGGGTGCTCTGCCAGCCGAGCGCCTCCTCGATCTCCGGCCTGGCCACCTCCGCCACTTCGACCGGTAGCGCCGTCGCTTCCGATCGCGACACGGAGGCCCGCTGGCCTTGTACCATTGCCGGCACGACTTCCGTCGGCGCCTCTGCTGGCGCCGGGTCGGCACGCTCGAGCTTCACCTTGCCGTGCGTCACCAGCACTTCGACACGCTCGGGATCGAGCCGCACATTGAAGGCCGTGCCGACAGCTCTCACCGTCACGGGGCCGGCCGTCACATAAAAGGGACGCCCCGCATCGGGCAGCACGACGAAATGGGCCTCACCCTCCGTCAGGCGTACTCGGCGCTCCGTCGCGGTGTACTCCACCTCGACGCGGCTCGCGCCGTTCAGTTCCGCCGCCGAGCCATCGGGCAGGAGCTGGCGTGTGAGGGTGCTCTCGATCACATGGACATTTTGCGAAAGCGTTCCCGCGAAGGGCACGCTCGGCGCGGTGCGCGGCTGAAAGAACGCCACGGCCAGCGCAGCTGCTGCCGCCAGTGAAGTAGTCAACCACCAGCCAGCTCGGCGCTGCCGCCGTCGCCGCGCTTGCGCGCTTGCGATGACGGCATCGGCCAGCACGTCGAGTGCAGGCACACGTGCCAGTTCGTCTAATTTGCTCCAAGTCCGCTCGATGCGGGCCCACTCCGCTTCATGCAGCGGATTGGCCCGCCTCCACGCCATGAGTTCTCTGCGCTCCGCTTCGTTCAGCCCGCGGTCATTGCGCGCTACCCATTCCGCTGCTTCCTGCGCGATCCGCAGGCCGCCCGGCGTCGAAGCCGCGCCTTTCACCTTATCGGCCCTTGAAGAGTCTGTGTTCATCGGCGCATCGCCCCCTGCGCGCGAAGATAGTCGGCGCACCGTCGCGTCCCCTTGGCAGCCAGCGCCTCCACCGTGTGCTCAGCGATCCCGAGGAGTTCGGCGATCTCCTTCTGCGGCAGCCCCTTGATCTTGCGCAGCAACAAGACTTCCCGGCACCGGTCGGGCAGCGACTGGATCGCCTCGGTCAGCAGCGCGATCTCCTGCCTTCGGCAGACCGACTCCACCACATCTCCGTCAGCTGCGAGGACGGGAAAGTCATCGAAATTCTCCGCGATGGGCACCAGTTCCGCTCGCCCTTTGCGCTGGATGAAGTCCCGCACCGCATTGCGCGCGATTGCAAAAAGCAGCGGCTTCGGCGAGCGCACCGTCCCCGTAGTCTTGGCCCGCATCATGCGCGCGAAACAATCCTGCACGAGATCGTCTACATCCGCCAGGGTAGGCAGCGACTGCCGCAGATACGAGCGCAGGGGCTGCTCGTGCGGCAATACTTCCTCTGCAAACCAGCGCGACTGGTCATTGAAGGTTAGCTGCTCTGTCGGCGGGGTGCTCACGACAACGGGGTTTCGCGTGGGTCTGCCTGCCAAACTCCCTCTTGTCTACTAGAATTCTTCGCCGAGGCGCCTCGTAGCCCTATTTCGCACGTTCGTGCGCCGTCCACACTGTCAATCCCACCATCTCCCGTCTCCGATTGGGCCACGCCAGCGAGCACACGTACGCCAGGAGTACAAAGAAGAGGTTTACCACCGTGCCCACCCAGTAGCTGTGCACGCCAAGTCGCCAGTCCTCGGGCAATATTTTCATCACCCCGAGGCCGAGATAGATATTGAGCGCGATTTAGGCCACCAGTGCGAGATTGACCAAACATGGCCTGCCGCTCGCCGCCGCATACGCGATCGCCGGTCCCGACTGCGTTGCGACGACGGCCCGCGCCAGCGCGGCCCGTGCGCCACTCGTCAAATCGCGCAACGCGTTCCACATTGTCCCGCGACACGAGAGAGTCGCCCGCGCAGGACCCCTTCGACAATCACCACCTACGCCAGCGCGCCTTCGATCATATTCGTTCGCTCTGTTCCCGGCATCGCCTCCAGCCCGTTGCGGCGGCCCCAGCTCTCCCCCCGCGCCGGATGCGGCACGCTACGCCATCGCTGTGCCACGTGCTACGCTCCCTCCGTGCGTGGGTGTCCCGCCCAAAGCCCGATTGAGCCATCACCGCAATCTATACGATAGGCGCTCATCGCCATCTGATTGTCCGAGGCACCCCGCCCTCCGAGCGCTTGACTCCCCTCGCTCACTCTGAAAGAAAAACCGTTCACTCTCACCAATACCATGGGCCAACAACTCAACAAGTACATCAAACGCAAACGCCGCGCCGCTTACCTCAAGCGTAAGAAGGAAGCCGCCAAGACGACGGCCAAGAAGAAGTAAGGTTTTTTACCTTCGCTTCCCTTTGATGGCGGCGGTCCTATGACCGCCGTTTTGCTTTTTGGCCAAACGCCCGCACGCTCCCGGCCCGCCCGTCTTTCCGCATGATCAAAGTCAGTCTCATCTCGCTCGGTTGCGCCAAGAATCTCGTCGATAGCGAGATTATGGTCGGTCACCTGCATCAGGCAGGCATGTCCGTCATCCCCGAGGCGGAAAAGGCCGACGTCGTCATCGTCAATACGTGCTCGTTCATCGATTCCTCCAAGGAGGAGTCTATTAGCCACATCCTCGAGGTCCACCAGAACCGCGGGATGAAAAAGCGCCGCAAGAATCAGAAGCTCATCGTCGCCGGCTGCATGTCGCAGCGCTTCTCCAAGGATCTGAAGTCCGAGTTACACGATGAGGTCGATGCCTTCATTGGCCTCGATCAGGTCACGAAGGTCGCGCCGATCATCAACGAGATCTACGCCAAGGACCGCACCGCCGAGGAGGCGCCGCCGGTCTTTATCGAGGGCCGCTCGACGTACATCCCGGATTACAATACGCCGCGCTTCCGACTCACCCCCAAACATTTTGCTTACATCAAGATCGCCGAGGGCTGCAACCACCCCTGCACCTTCTGCATCATCCCGCAGATCCGCGGTCGCCATCGCAGCCGTACCGTCGAGAGCGTCGTCGCCGAGGCCCGCCAGCTCGTGAAGGAAGGAGTGAAGGAGATCAACCTGATCTCCCAGGACACCACTTTCTTCGGCATGGATACGTGGGAGCAGCGGCCCAATCCCCGCACCCCTGTCGATTCCTCGCGCGGCACCGCCCTCACCACCCTCCTCCGCCAGCTCAATGCGATCGAGGGCGATTTCTGGATCCGCCTCCTTTACACGCACCCGGCCCACTGGAGCGATGAACTCATCCGCACCATCGCCGAGTGCCCCAAGGTCGCCCGCTACATCGATATCCCACTCCAGCACATCAGCGACCACATGCTCGGTCGCATGCAGCGCGAGACCTCGTCGCAGTATATCCGCGATCTGATCAAACGCATCCGTTCCGGCATCCCCGGCATCGCCATCCGCACCACATTCATTGTCGGCTTCCCCGGCGAGACAGAGGCCGACGTCGACGAGCTCTGCGAGTTCATCCAGGAGACCAAGTTCGAGCGCCTCGGCGTTTTCCGCTACTCCCAGGAGGAGGGCACGCGCGCCGCCAAGATGGAGGAGCAGCTCCCGAAGAAGCTCAAGGAAGCCCGCTGGCACCGCGTGATGAAGCTCCAGAAGGAGATCGCCGCCCAGGTGAGCGAGAGCTACGTCGGTCGCACGCTCAAGGTCCTCGTCGAGGAGCCCGGCGTCGCGCGCGGCGAGGCCGATGCCCCCGATATCGATGGTCGCGTGTACGTGCCGATCACCGTGCCCGTCGGCGAGTTTGCTCAGGTGCAGATTACTGGCTACGAGGATTACGATCTCCTCGCCCTGCCGGTCGGCGAGCAGCCGTTCACCCGCAAAGTCGCGCGGCAGGCCCAGTGAGGGCCTCGCCCCTGGGGTGAGCCCGGTGAGGGCACTACGCAGGTAACCAGCTGGTTAACACCTAGCTCCAGGTGCTATTCCCTGCGTACTCTACGCGGGTGATTAAGTAGAAGCATATTTTGCACCGAGAAAACGGTGCGCCTCATCTTCGGGGGCCAGAATCACCCCGATGACGTTCGTTTCAGAATTTTTTCGCACGCTCGTCGCCCTCCGACTCGATGCTCTTGCGCTCGTGATCGGCACCGTGGCCGCATGCGTCGCGAGCAGGCGCTACCTGGTGAAGCGCCGCGCGTGGCGCGATCTTTCGGCGGCCGAGTTTGCGAGCCCTGTCTTGATCGCGATCTGCGGCGGCGTGCTCGCGGAGACGGCCCCCTTGCTCGCTTCGCGCTTCGCCTCGCCCGAGCACCTTGCGGCCGTCCGCGCCCTGCTCCTGCTCGGTGCGGCCGCTCCCATCGCCGTATTGCTCTCGTGCACGGTGCGCATCGCGCTGCTTCGTGCCCAGGTCCGCGCGCACGCGGATGTGGAGCAGCAGTTCCAGCAGGCCAGGCTCGCCGCCGACAATGCCTCCCGCGCCAAGGGTGATTTCCTCGCGGTGATGAGCCACGAGATTCGCACCCCGCTCAATGCCGTTATCGGCTTTGCTCATTTGCTCGCCGAGAGCCGGCTCGATGAGGCCCAGCGCGGCTACGTCTCCACCATCACGAGCGAGGGTCGTCGCCTCAGCGGGCTCATCGACGATATCCTCGATCTCACCAAGATCGAGGAGGGCCGCCTCGCCTTGGAGCGGCTGCCCTTCTCCCCCGTCGAGGTCGCCCAGGAAGTGCTCCGCCTCTTCGGTCCCCAGGCCGCCCAAAAGCAGCTCGACCTGCGTTTCGAAGCGCAGATCGCTGGGCCGCTGCTCGTCACCGGCGATCCGATGCGCTTCCGCCAGATCCTCGTCAACCTTATCGGCAACGCGATCAAGTTTACCGCCCACGGCTCGGTCACCATCTATCTCAACTGGGCGCCTCCCGGCGGCCAGGCCCCGCACGGCCTCGTCAATGTCCGTGTCAGCGATACCGGCATCGGTATCCCCGAGGAGAAGCTCGCCAATCTTTTTCAGATGTTCGTCCAGGCCGATAGCTCGACGACCCGCCGGTTCGGCGGCACGGGCCTCGGCCTTGCCATCTGCCGCCGCCTCGTGCGCCTCATGGGCGGCGAGATCTCGGTCGAGAGCACGGCCGGCTCCGGCTCGATTTTTTCGTTCAGCGTCCCCTTTTCTCCGGTCGCCTCGCCACTCACCGCCGAAACCCTCGGCGTCGAGCCCGAGATTCGGCCCGTGCGCTCCCGGCCGCCCCGCATTCTCATCGTCGACGACCTCGAAACCAATCGCTTCCTGCTGGAGGTCTTCCTCCGCCGCAATGGCTTCGAGCCCGAGCTCGCTGCCAATGGTGAAGAGGCTCTCCGGCTCGCCGGCGAGCGCGCCTACGACGCGATTTTGATGGATTTGCAGATGCCCGATATCGACGGCTATCTCGTCACCCAACGCATCCGCCTGACCGAGCCCGCCGGCCACCGTACCCCCATCATCGCCCTCACTGCCACCACGAGCAAGGGCACCCGCGAAAAGTGCCTCGCCGCCGGCATGGATGAACATCTGACCAAGCCGCTCGATCTCCGTCGCTTCATCGGTATCCTCGATACTCTCCTTGCCCCGCAAGCCGCCCCCTTGGCTAAGTCAGGCCCCGCCGCTTCAGCGCTGGCGCATCATGAGCGCCAGCCCTAGGGATGCCACCCCGCCTCCGATCAGCCACGGGCCATAGCGCCCCTTCATTTCCGGCCCCACTTGGTTTTCCTTCCAAAAGCCCACCCCACGGTTAACCGGAGCGATCGGCTGGGCCTCCGGCGCACCGCGTGGCACGACAAAGACCCCTCCCATCGCCACCAGCCCTACTCCGAGCACCCCAAACGCTATTTGTAGCTTTTCCCGGAAAAACATCTCCCGGGATCGAAGCAAGCGCCCCTCTCCCTGACAAGCCCGGCCCCTTCCCCCCGCCTCGGATCCTAAAACCGCAGCCGGTGCCCTTCCACCCCTTCCCCTTGACTCTCCCTCAGGTCGACATAGCCTCCCGCCCCTTTTACCGGCATGGCTCAAGACCTGAAAGATACGCTCCAGCTTCCTAAAACCGACTTTCCGATGCGCGCCGGTCTCGCGCAGCGCGAGCCGGGCCGCGTCGCCCACTGGGAGAAGCTCGGCCTCTACACCGCCATCCAGCAGAAGCGCGCCGGCGCCCCCGCTTTCGTCCTCCACGACGGCCCGCCCTTCACCAATGGCGACGTCCACATCGGCACCGCGTTGAACAAGGTCCTTAAGGACACCATCAACCGCTACAAATCGATGCGTGGCTTCCGCACGCCCTACGTCCCCGGCTGGGATTGCCACGGCCTGCCCATCGAGCAAAAGGTCTCCCGCGAGATCCGCGATCAGAAGCTCACCCTCACCACGGCCGAGATGCGCGCCCGCTGCGACGCCTTTGCCGAGTCGTGGATCAAGACGCAGACTGCCCAGTTCAAGCGCCTCGGCGTCCTCGCTGACTGGCCCAACGAGTATAAGACCAAGGAGCCCCGCTTCGAGGCCGACATCGTCCGCACCTTCGCCGCCTTCGTCGATCACGGCCTCGTCTACCGCAGCAAGAAGCCCGTTTACTGGAGCATCCCCTTCGAGACCGCCCTCGCCGAGGCCGAGATCGAGTACAAGGATCATATCTCACCCTCCATCTGGGTGAAGTTCGCCGTGCCCGCCGCCGAGGCCCCCAAGTTCGGCCTGCCCGCGGATAAGCCCCTCTTCGTCGTCATCTGGACGACCACCCCTTGGACGATACCGGCCAATCTCGCGATCGCCGTCCATCCTGAGGTCGACTACGTCGTCGCCGACCTCGGCGCCGAGCGTATCGTCGTCGCTGAGGCGCTCCTCGGCTCCGTGCTCAAGGCCGCCAAGATCGAGGCCCAGCCCGCCATCGCCCAGACCGTCAAGGGTGCCGCCTTGGAGGGCCTCCAGCCCCGCCACCCCTTTATCGACCGCGCCTCGCCCGTCGTCACCGCCGACTACGTCACCACCGAGAGCGGCACCGGCTGCGTGCACACCGCCCCCGGCCACGGCGCCGAGGATTATCTCACCGGCCTGCGCTACAAGCTCGAGATCTACTGCCCCGTCGGTGACGATGGCCGCTACCTCGACGATGGCCGCGTGCCCGCCGACCTCGTCGGCCTCACCACGCTCGAGTCTGTCGAAGACCTCGCCGCCAAGAAGACCTCCCCGGCCAATATCGCCGTGCTGAAGAAGCTCGCCGAGGTCGGCGCCCTCCTCGCCAAGGAGCGCTACACGCACAGCTACCCGCATTGCTGGCGCTCCAAGACCCCCATCATCTTCCGCGCCGTCGATCAGTGGTTTGTCTCGCTCGACAACGCCACCAAAGGCCCCGCCCCCCGCCAGACCGCCCTCGAAGCGATCACCAAGATTGCCTCGCAGCAAGGCTGGGTCCCCGCCTCGGGCGAGAGCCGCATCCGCGGCGCCGTCGAGTCGCGCCCCGATTGGTGCATCAGCCGCCAGCGCTCCTGGGGCGTCCCGATCGTCGCCTTCTACGACGAAAAGAAAAACGCCTACCTCGATGCCGGCGTCGTCCGCGCCGTCGCCGATAAGTTCGCCCAGCACGGCACCAATTACTGGTACGATGCCACTGCCGCCCAGCTCCTCGAGGGCGTCACGCTCCCCGCCGGCTGGCCCGCCGCGTCCCAGCTCACCGCCGGTCGCGACACACTCGATGTGTGGATCGACTCCGGCAGCTCCCACGCCGCCACCCTCAGAAATGGCCAGGGCGGCACCCACTGGCCCGCCGATCTCTACCTGGAGGGTAGCGACCAGCATCGCGGCTGGTTCCAGTCTTCCCTCTGGACGAGCGTCATCGCCTTCGGCGGCGCGCCCTACAAGTCCGTCCTCACCCACGGCTTCATCGTCGGCAAGGATGGCAAGAAGATCTCCAAGTCCGGCCAGTACGAGAAGCCCCCGACATCCGACAACTACGTCGCCCAGTACGGCGCCGATGTCATCCGCCTCTGGATCGCCTCGCAGGATTTCCGGCAGGATATCCGCGTCTCCGATCTCGATAAGGACCTCAAAAACGCGAGCAGCATCCTCAATGTCGTCGCCGAGGCCTATCGCCTCATCCGCAATACCTTCCGGTACCAGCTCTCCAATCTCTTCGATTTCGATCCCGCGCGCGACTCCGTTCCCCTCGATCGGATGCACACGCTCGATCGCTGGGCGCTGCATCAGACGGCCACCCTCATCCGCGAGTGCACCGCCGCCTATGAGGCCTATGAGTTCCACCGCGTTTACCAGCTCTGCAATCAGTTCTGCTCCGTCACGCTGTCGGCTACCTATCACGATATCCTGAAGGATCGGCTCTACACGCTCGGCACCGATTCTCCCCTCCGCCGCTCCTCGCAGACCGCGATCCACCACATCTTCACCTCGTTGGTGAAGCTCCTCGCGCCTGTGCTCACCTTCACCGCCGATGAGGCGTGGAGCTTCGTGGCCAACAAGGCCGAGTACGGCAGCGCCTCCATCCATCTCGAAGACTGGCCCGTGGCCCCCGCCGCGTGGAGCGATGTCACCGTCGAGGCCGACGTCGCCGCGCTCCTCAAGGTACGCTCCCTCGTCAATGAAGCCATCGAGCCTCATCGAGCCGCCGGCAAGCTCGGCAAATCTCTCGATGCCGCGGTCAACCTCGCGCTCCGCTCCGACGATCCGCTCGTCCGCGTGTTGGAAAAACACCGCGATTTTCTCCCCGAACTTTTCATCGTCTCCCATGTCACCATAGCCCCCGTCGCCACCGCCGGCGGCGAATTGCAGGTCTCAGTCCAGCCCTGCAGCGAATTGGGCTATGTCCGGTGTCCACGCTGCTGGCGTTGGGTGCCGGCACTCGAGGCCAGCGCACACGGGGATGTATGTCCGCGTTGCGCTGAGGCCCTGAAAACCTAATCGTTCTTTCCCCAACTCCCCATGGCTACCCACAAGAAGACCCCCGCCAAAAAATCCGCACCGCCCAAGCCAGCACCAAAAAAAGCGCCTCCGGCACCGGCCCCGCGCCCCGCGGTCAAGTCTTCTCCGCCCAAGGGCAAGGTAGCCGCCATCGCAGTCAACGCCGCCAAACCATCTCCCATCATGGAAAAACCGTCCAAGAAAACCGCCCTCCGCGACTCCATCCTCAAACGCAAAGCGGCCTCCAAGCCGATTGCGTTCAGCATGGATGAAGCCCGCGCGATCGCGTCGACCGTGACCACCAAGACGGCCTCCCCCTTCCCGGCCAAGACGGGCGCCAAGCCCGCCAAGGCAGCCGCCCTGGCCGCCGCCGAAAAGGTCAAGCCGCAGCACGTCAAGGCCGCCTCCCTCGCCGATATCCTCGGCTTCAACCCCAAGAAGGGCAAGCCCGTCGACCTCGCGGAAAAAGAGGTGCCCGAGAAGTTCAAGCGTTACTACAAGCTCCTCCTCGATCTCCGTGCCCACCTCACCGAAGGCATCGAGCGCCACTCCGAGGAGACTCTCAAACGCTCCGCCAAGGACGATGCCGGCGATCTCTCCGCCTACGGCCAGCACATGGCCGATGCCGGCACCGATACCTTCGACCGCGACTTCGCCCTCAGCATGGTCGCCAACGAGCAGGAAGCCCTCTCCGAGATCGAGGCCGCCATCAAGCGCATCCACGATGGCACCTACGGCAATTGCGAGATCACGCAAAAGCCCATCGCCAAGGAGCGCCTCCTCGCCGTCCCCTTCACCCGCTACTCCGCCGAGGCGCAAAAGGATATCGAGCGCAACCGCCACCGCTCCCGCACCCAAGCCGGCCTCTTCGGTGAAATGGGCGAAGAAGGCGGCAAGATCATGGACGAGAGCGGCGACGACGAATAAGCCGCCCTCCTCCGGGGATGGCTTCTCTCACCGCCGCCGTCCCCATCTCCATGTCCGAGCCTACCCCTCCCGCTTCCACTCCGAGTCCCGCCGCCGCCACGCCCCGGGAAGGCGACCGCCTTCCGGGCTCCACGACGGATAGCATGCCCCCTTGGCCGAGCGCCGGCCGCCCCGCCAGCCTCGGCACCCGCCTCAAGGCCTACAAACTCCTCTGGATCCTCGGCCTCACCGTCTTCGTCCTCGATCAGATCACCAAGATCTGGATCGACCTGAAGGTGCCTTTCGACCGCTTCCACAGCCACGCCCCCGGCACCGATATCACGGTCATTCCCGGCTTCTTTTACATCATCCACGTCGGCAATACCGGCGCAGCGTGGAGCATGTTCTCAGGTTTTCCGGTCGTCCTCGCCGCCCTCGCCGCTGCCACCCTTATCGGCATCTACTTCTGGCGCCACTCCCTCGGCCTGAAAGACAAGTTTACCCAGCTCTGCTTCGGCCTCCTCTGCGGCGGCATCGTCGGCAACCTCGTCGACCGCCTGCTCCACGGCCACGTCATCGACTTCATCGACCTGCACTTCGGCAGCTACATCTACCCCACCTTCAACATCGCCGACGCCGGCATCTGCATCGGAGTGATCCTCTACATCATCCGCACGCTGCGCACGCCGGCGTAGAGAGACCTGCTTGTCTCGCGCGCAGCGTCCAGTCCGCACGGATCAAAACCATGGGGCTATTCACTCGCAAACCGCAGACGACAAACAGCCCTTGGGGAATCGCTAAAATCCACGAAACCCTAGCCTCCGTAACGCTCGGCCGCTTTCGCGGTGTATGCATTGACCTTTACTGGACCATCGGTGCTGAACCATCTGAAGAGAGAGTCCAAAAAGTAAAAGATCGGCTCTTGGAGCATTGGGATGCGGCTCTGGATTTTTTGGGCGTAGCTGATTTTCCTGCCGAACTCCCCATCGTCGTACCGGAGAGCATTTCCTTTCTCTCTGCACCTGACGAGTGGGAGATCACCTTCAGCTATCCCAAGTGGGACGACGGATCTTGGACCGTAGTGTTCCGTGGCGACCAACCCATATCTCACTACGAAGTGGGCTAAGAATCCGGATCAACTGTAATCATCGCCCCGCCACACCGGGGTTGCGTCCCGCCCATCTGCGCCTCACGTTTGACCCCTCTCATGTCTGCCTCTGCCAACGCTCCTGCGCCCCTCGATCGCCTTTCCCTCCCCGATGCTGGCGGCCACTTCGGCCCCTACGGCGGCGTCTTCGTGCCCGAGACGCTGATGACCGCGCTCTCCGATCTCGGCGCGGCCTATGAAACCGCGCGCAAGGATCCGGCCTTTATCGCAGAGTTGCGCCACCATCTGAAGGAGTTCGCCGGCCGCCCGACGCAGCTCTACTTCGCCGAGCGCCTCACGCAGCACTGCGGCGGCGCCAAGATCTACCTCAAGCGCGAAGACCTCCTCCACACCGGCGCGCACAAGATCAATAACGCCCTCGGCCAGGCCCTCCTCGCCAAGCGTATGGGCAAGAAGCGCGTCATCGCCGAGACCGGTGCCGGCCAGCACGGCGTCGCCACGGCTGCCGTGTGCGCCAAGTTTGGCTTCGAGTGCGTCGTCTACATGGGCGCCGTCGATATGGAGCGTCAGGCCCTCAATGTTTTCCGCATGCGCCTCATGGGCGCCGAGGTCCGCGGTGTCGAGGCCGGCCAGAAGACCCTCAAGGAAGCCATCAACGAAGCGATGCGCGACTGGGTCACCAATGTTCGCGGCACGCACTACATCCTCGGCTCCGCGCTCGGCTCGCACCCCTACCCGATGATGGTCCGCGATTTTCACCGCGTGATCGGCCAGGAAGTCCGCGAGCAGATCATGGCCCGCGAAGGCCGCCTGCCCGATGAGATGATCGCCTGCGTCGGCGGCGGCTCCAATGCCATCGGCTTTTTCTTCGAGTTTCTCGAGGAGCCCAATGTCCGCCTCGTCGGCGTCGAAGCCGGCGGGCGTGGCATCAAGCGCGGCGACCACGCCGCCCGCTTTGAAGGCGGCAAGCTCGGCGTCCTCCAGGGCTGCAAGACCTACATCCTCCAGAACGACGACGGCCAGATCGAGCTCACCCACTCCGTGAGCGCCGGCCTCGACTACGCCGCCATCGGGCCGGAGCACGCCTTTTACCGCGACCGCAACCGCATCCAGTTCGCTTACGCCTGCGACGACGAAGTGATGGAGGCCTTCCAGCTCCTCTCCCGCACCGAAGGCATCATCCCCGCCCTCGAGAGCACCCACGCCCTCGTCCACGGCCTCAAGCGCGCCAAGGAGATGAAAAAAGACGAGATCCTCGTCATCAACCTCTCCGGCCGCGGCGACAAGGATGTGAACCAGGTCGCGAAGATGCTGGGCGTAAAACTGTAGAAATCCCAAACGCCAAAGGTCCAAACGCCAAAGAAATCTCAATGGCAGGAAATCCCAGGGACCTTGAAGAGCGGACGGCGGTTTTTGCAGAGACAGTTCGTACATTCGTACGCGGCCTGCCGCGTACCATCTCGAACATCGAGGACGTAAAGCAGTTGGTACGCGCCTCCGGCTCGGTCGCCGCCGATTGCATCGAGGCCAACGAATCACTCGGAGACAAAGACCGCGTGATGAAATTTCGCACCTGCCAGGAAAGAAGCGAAGGAGTGCCAGCTCTGGCTACGCCTGCTCTATACCGGCGACGACAGTTCCACCATCGAACGCCGCGATACGCTCCGCCAGGAAGCCCACGAGCTAAAGTTGATCTTCTCCGCCATCGTGAAGAAACTCGAATGACCATGCCTGTGTTTGAGATTTATTTGGCACTTGGACCTTTGGCATTTGTGATTTCCTCTCCATGAGATTTATTTGGCGTTTGGACCGTTGGCGTTTGGGATTATCCTCCTTATGAAAAGCATGACCGGCTACGGCCGCGCGACGTCCTCCCTCGAGCGTTTCTCGCTCACCGTCCAAGTCAGCTCGGTCAATCGCAAGACCCTCGATCTCACCATCGGCCTGCCCGATGAGTGGGAGCCCATGGAGCCCGCCATCGGCGATCTCGTGCGCAAGCATGCCTCGCGCGGCAAGGTCCATGTCGACATCGAGGTCACCGGCAAGGCCTCTGGCACCGAAGCTCTTTGGGATGAGGCCGCTGCCAGCGCCACGCTCGAAAAACTCCGCCATTTCGCCGCCGCCCAAGGCGTGGCCTTCGAGCCCACACCCGAGCTGCTCTGGCAGGTGGTCAATTCGCAGCGCCGCACCGATGAGTTTCCCGCCGCCGACGAGGCCCAGCCTGTTGTCCTGGAGGCTGTCGGCACCGCCCTCCGCGCCTTCGCCGCCATGCGCGCCAAGGAAGGCGAGGCTCTCCTCATCGATTTCATCAAGCGCACCGAGCTCCTCATCCAGCACGTCAACGCCATCGCCGAGCGCGCCCCAAGCGTCTCCGCCAACTACCGCGATCAGCTCATGAAGCGCCTCCGCGAGGCCGGCCTCGAGCTCAACGTCGAGGATGAGCGCGTCCTCCGCGAAGTCGCCCTCTTCGCCGATCGTTGCGACGTCACCGAAGAGCTCACCCGCCTCCGCAGCCATTTCCAGCAGTTCGGCGCCCTCCTCCGCTCCGACGCCGAGATCGGCCGCAAATCCGAGTTTCTCCTCCAAGAGATCGGCCGCGAGGTAAACACCATCGGCTCCAAGGCCAACGACCTCACGATCTCCCGCGCCGTCATCGAGCTCAAAAACGAGCTAGAGCGCATCCGCGAACAGATCGCCAACGTGGAGTAAGCGGCTTCGCCCGCCATCCTAGGGTAGAGTGAGGCGTTCCCGCCGCTCCGTCACGCTTTGCGTGCACGTCTACCTCCGTGCCCAGCCGCCGCCGCCCCTCATCCAGCAGGCCGCCCCCGCTTCGCGTTTTCCCGGTACCCCCTTCCCTGCCCGCCCGATTACCGCTATAGTCGGGATGCACTCCACCCCGTCAGGTGACCTCCCGGCATCCCCTTCCCACCTCAGCACCCGCCGTCAAAAATTCCCGCAAAATCCTCCTCTATATCTGGGCTATTCGGGCCTAAACTGGCCTCCACCGCGCAAGCCCGCCACACCTGCGCCGCTCATTCCACCGCCAGCTCAAACGGCACAAAGGTCTCCGCGCCGCCGAGATTCACCTGCGCCCATACCACATACTTTCCTGCGTTCGGGATCGTGAGTTTGAAGTTCAGCGTCGGCTTTTTCGTGTCGGGCGCGGTGGTCTCCGGCTCGACGGGATGCAAATGCGCAAACCCCGTCCGCGCCCCGTCGAAAGCCACCAGATGCGCATACGCGCCCATCACCAGCTCCATCGGCACAGCTCCTCCGTCGTTCTTTGAAATCGTAAACCGCAGATCCAGCGGCTCACCCGCCTTCGCCGGCTTCTGCGCTGTCTCTAGCGCGAAGCGATAACCCTCCGGCTGGGCGTAAGGCTTCGCCTTCGCGGCGCCCACTCCCGCGTTCGCACCACCGCCCGCGACCTCGAGATCCGCGCTCGCGTACAGCCCTCGCGCTGTCGCCGCCGGGGTGAAATCGGCAAACACCCGGTAAGTCCCGCTCGTATGCGGGGTAAACGTAAAGGTCCAATCGCCCTTCTCCTTCCCCGGCTGCGGATGCACGTGCTGGTAGTCCGTCAGGGAGGGATCGACAATCAAGAGATGCAGCGGCCGCGTATGCGTCACGAGTAGGTCCTCCGGCGCCACTGCTTTGCCGTTGCTCGTGCGGAGCGTGATCGTCGCCTTCGCCTCACTGCCCACCGTCGCCATCCCCTCCGTCTTGAGCGCGACTGTCACGGGCGACCGCGCCGCGATCACCGGGATAAACTGTGGATTGAGCGGATCGCAAAACTCGATCGCGTTGCCCGCTTTCGGGTCCACGCGGAAATCCATGTGACTCAGATTCGTCCCTGTCGGCAGGATGCGAAAGCCGAGGTAGACCACGATCGCCCCCAGCGTGATCCACACCACTTGCTGCCACTGCTGTCGGCCGACGGTATCTGTATGCGTGCTCATGAGCGCTTCATTTTTGCGACAAAGTCCTTGGGTTCCCACGGGCTGCCGTCAAAGCGGTGCGCGATCTTGCCGTCGGCATCGATGAGCAGCGTGGTAAGCGTGTGTTGCAGGATGTCGCCCTTGAATTCCGCAATCACGCCAAACTGGGTGAGGAGATCCTTGATGGCAGTCTCCGGGCCGGTTAGAAATGAGAAGTTGCTCGTGTCGATCCCCCGCACCTCGGCGTACTCCTTCAGGATGCCCGGCGTATCGTATTCAGGATCCAGCGTGATCGAGATGAGCTCCAGATTGGGCACCTTGGCCTCTCGCGCCAGCCGCTGTGCGCTGATCATTTTGGCCGTCGCCGCGGGGCACATCGTCGCCACCGGGCACCGCGTGAAGATAAAGTTCAACATGATCTGCTTGCCGCGCCACCGCTTGCTGTCGACGACCTTGCCCTCTTGGTCGTACAGCGCAAAGCCCGGCACCGTCTCTCCGATCTCGCGATAGGCATTCTTGCCACGCGTATGCGTATCCTGCCTCAGTTGCAGGGCCCCCGCTTGCACCGCGTCAGCTGTCGCCTTGTCGTCGGGCCAGATCTTCTCGAGTCGAAAGTCGCCCTCCTTCACGGGCACCAGCTCGGCCCGGATGCGTTGCCCTTCCTTCGCGGCCGCGAGCTCCGCGGCCGACACGGCAAATTCCATCGTCATCGCCGGCATGTAGCCCTTGATTTCGTCGTGCTTCACATGGAGCACTTTGCGTTCTTTATCGACCTTCAGTATCTCGCCCGTCAGGGGGTAGCGCTCGTCCTTTGCCCCGGCCTTCGCCGTCTCCGTCGACTTGGCGCAGCCGACGCCAGCTCCCCCGCCCAAAAGGCCGCAGGCCAGGGCCAGCGACGCCAAAAACCGCCGCCTTTTCGCCCCTGCAGAGCCTGTTTGCGGCCGCCCGGTATTAGAAATCATACGCCTACCGATTCGCGGGAGGAAAAAATTGTCAAAGGGTTTGCCGCAAACAGCATCCCCGCTTCTGCTCGTCCCTTGCTCAGATAATGGCCACTGCCTCGTCATCTCTTCGCACGTCCTCGCACAAACCGGCCCTCGCCGTGTTTGCGGCTGTCGGTAGCGTCTGGGTGTTCCTCTTGGTCACGCTCGGTGCGTTTACCACCAGTATCGGCGCCGGCATGGCGTTTCCCGATTGGCCGCTGTCCAACGGCTCTATCAACCCCGAGGGGTGGCTCACGGATATCGCCATGTTTGCCGAGCACTCGCACCGGCTCACCGGCATGATCATGGGCTTCATTACCATCGGCCTTGTGATTTGGCTCTGGCGGCGCGAAGAGCGCGGCTGGCTCCGCAACCTCGCCGGCTGGGCGCTCGTGATCGTCGTCATCCAAGGCATCCTCGGCGGCAAGCGCGTCACGCTCAACGAAATCGACATCCCTTGGTTCGAGATGTCTCTCGGCCAGCTCCTGCGCATCCCTCACGGCATCCTTGCTCACCTCTACGTCTGCATCCTCATCGCGGTCGCCATCTCTTGCTCCCGCGCGTGGATCGAGCAGTCCGTCCCCGTTGGCAAGGCGATCCGGCGCCTTGGCATCATCTCTTGCTTGCTCGTGATCGCCCAGCTCGTGATTGCCGCCACCATGCGGCACAATGGCGCTGGGCTCGCGATCCACACCTTTCCCTTTTCCACCCCCGAGGGTCACCTGCTGCCCTCCACTTGGGATTTCCGCATCGGCATCCATTTCGCCCATCGCGTGATGGCCGTCGTCCTCGCGATCGTCCTCGTCGCGTTTGCCTGGGCCGTCCATCGCGACCGCGGGGCCACCGCCCCGATGCGCGCCGCCGCTGCCAGCCTCGTCGCGCTGCTTTTTCTTCAGATTCTCCTCGGTGCTCAGATCATCTGGACATACCGCAAGCCCGAGGTGACCACCGGCCACGTGGTCGTCGGCGCGCTCACCCTCGCCGTCACGTTCTGGCTCACCTGGTTCGCCCATCGCGACTCGCTGCAACGCACCCCCGCCGCCTCCCCGGCCAAGGCATGAGCACTCCAGCCGCAGCTCCGGCGCGCTTTCGAGATTATCTCGAACTCACCAAGCCGCGGCTGAGCCTGCTCTCCGTCCTCACCACAGTCGTCGGCTATTTCGCCGCCCGGCCGCCGTCCCATCCGGTCAAGTTTTGGCTCTTGCTCGTCGGCACCAGTCTGGCCGCTGGTGGCGTCGCAGCCCTCAATCAATGGATGGAGAGCGACACCGATGCGCAGATGAAGCGCACCGCCGATCGCCCCATCCCCTCGGGTAAGATTCCCACGGGCTCCGCCTTCGTGCTCGGCATGCTGATGTGCATCGGCGCGCTCTTCCTCATTTTCGCCAAGGTGGGCCTGCCCGCGATGCTCTTCACGCTCGCCACCATCGTCTCCTACCTCTGCTGGTACACGCCCGCCAAGCGCTGGTCGACGTGGAGCACGGAGATCGGCGCTATCGCCGGCGCGTTTCCCCCGCTCATCGGCTGGGCTGCCGCCGAGGGCCGCATCTCCGCACTTGGCTGGATTCTCTTCGGCGTGCTCTACTTCTGGCAGATCCCCCACTTCATGGCCGTAGCCTGGATGTACCGGAAGGATTACTCCGCCGTCCACTTCCCCATGCTCCCCGTCCGCGACGAGGCCGGGGGCAAGGTCGCACTCTGGTCGCTCGTCAATACCATCGCCCTCGTACTCGTCAGCCTGCTGCCCGTTTACCTCGGTCTGGCTACCAAGTATTACGGCATCTTTGCGGCGCTCTGCGGCGTATGGTTCCTGTGGCGCGCCATCGTCTTCCTTCGCTCCGAGGGCCGCGACGTCGCCGCCCGTAAACTCTTCCGCGTCTCGATCACCTATCTGCCGCTTGTCCTTGGCGCGCTCGTCGCCGACCGCCTTCTCCATCCATGAACGTCCAGGATATCCCCGCCATGAACGCCGCGCTCAATGCGGCGGCCACCATCTTGATGACGATCGCCTTCGCGCAAATCAAAGCCGCGCAAGCCGCCACCGACCCCGCCGTCCGCGCCGCCAAGATCCTTAGCCATCGGAAGCTCATGCTCTCCGCCGGCGGCGTCTCCGCTATCTTTCTGTTCGGCTACGTCACCCACAAGATCCTCGTCCGCGGCGTCCACACCAAGTTCGGCGGCGAGGGGACGATCGCCCACATCTATTACGGGATGCTGTTCACCCACATCATCCTCGCCATCGCCATCGCCTATCTCGTCCCCAAGACCTTCATCCTCGCGCTCAAGGGCAATATCGAGCGCCACAAGGCCTGGGCGAAGTGGACGTATCCGATCTGGTACTACGTCAGCGTCACCGGCGTGCTGGTCTACATGTTTCTTTATCAGTGGTGGCCGGCGGCCAAGTGATAGCGTAGCGTGGCCGGACGGCAGTCCTTACCTACGTCGCGCAAGTCGACTACGCGGCGGCATCAAACTCCCGCCTCCCCCTTGGCAGTCGTCGCGGGCCGCGCTATGATCGCGGCCGATGCTGACTACCTCCGCCCCGTCTTGCTTTGCCGAAACCAGGGCTTGGCCGCTTGCGGCTTCGGCTGGTGCAGCGAGTCGGCCGCGAGCTGCGCGGCGGGTTTCACCTTCGCCGTGTCGCTCTCGCCGATCATCTGAAACTTGCCGGAGTCTCCGCCCAGCAGCCGCGCGGCGGCTTCCTGCATGCCGAGCCGATTCATCGTCGCCTTCAGCGAGCCCCGCATCTCCGGCTTGTACCAGAAGAAGAAGCTCCGCTGCTCCTGCTTGTCCTCGGGCGTCTTCGCCGTCGGCACGGGCTTTTGGTCGTAAGGATGCACGCCCGTCGCGTAGATCTCGGTCGCGACCGTCATCGGCGTCGGCGTAAAATCCTGCACCTGCTCCAGCTTGAAGCCGAGATCCTTGGTCTTCATCGCCACGTCCGCCATGTCCGAGGGCTTCGAGCCCGGGTGCGAGCTGATGAAGTACGGGATGATCTGATACTGCTCCTTGCCGCACTCCTCCTTCGCCTCGTCGAACTTCTCTTTGAACTTGTAGAAATACTTGAACGACGGCTTGCGCATCACGCGTAGCACGTCGTCCGACGTGTGCTCGGGCGCCACCTTGAGGCGGCCGGACACGTGGTGCGCCACCAGTTCTTTGACATACTTCTCGTGACTCGCCTTCGCCTGCGGCGACGCGCCCTTCTCATGCAGGAAGAGATCGTAGCGGATGCCGCTCGTCACGAAGGCGTGCTTCACGCCCGGCGTCTCGCGCACCGATTTGTAGATGTCGAGGAGCGCCGTGTGATCGGTATCGAGATTGCGGCACACATCGGGCCAGATGCAGCTCGGGCGCACGCACTCGTCGCAGATCCACTGCTCCTTGCCCTTCATCTTGTACATGTTGGCGGAGGGCCCGCCGACATCGGTGATCGTGCCGCGGAAGTCGGGCATCACCTTGATCTTCTCCACCTCGCGCAAGATCGATTCCTTGCTCCGGCTCGCGACAAACTTCCCCTGGTGCGCCGAAATCGTGCAGAAGCTGCATCCGCCGAAGCAGCCGCGGTGCATGTTGATCGAGTGCTTGATCATCTCGTACGCCGGGATCGGCCCGCGCTTCCGGTAGCGCGGGTGAGGGAGGCGCGTGTACGGTAGCTCGAAGCTCGCATCGATCTGCTCCTCCGTCATCGTCGGAAACGGCGGATTGATCACCAGCAGGCGGTCGCCCGTGAGTTGGAGCAGCCGGCGCGCTTTCACGCGGTTCGACTCGGTCTCGATCTGCTTGAAATTCGTCGCGTACAGCGAGCGGTCCGCGACGCATTCCTCGTGTGAGTGCAGCGCATGGTCGTCCCAGTTTGCATTCTTCGGCGGCACCGCACCCGGCGGCAGCAGCACCGCGGTCTGCGCGATCGTCTTGAGCGATGAGAACGGCACGCCTTTCTTCAGCAGGCGGATCGTCTCTTTGAGCGGCAGCTCGCCCATGCCGTAGACGAGCAGGTCCGCGCCGCTGTCGGCAAGGATGCCGGGCTTGATCGAGTCCGACCAGTAATCGTAGTGCGTCACGCGGCGCAGGCTGGCCTCGATGCCGCCGATCATCACCGGCACCTCCGGGTACAGCTTTTTCAGTATCTGCGTGTAGACCGTCACCGCATAGTCCGGCCGAAAGCCATGCTCCCCACCCGGCGTGTAGGCATCCTCCGAACGGAGCCGTTTCGCCGCCGTGTAGCGATTCACCATCGAGTCCATGCAGCCCGAGGTGACGCCGAAAAACATCCGCGGCGCGCCGAGCTTCTTGAAATCACGGAGATCGTCGCGCCAGTTGGGCTGCGCGATGATCGCCACGCGCAAGCCCTGGCTCTCGATCAGCCGCCCGATCACTGCCGTGCCAAAAGCCGGGTGGTCGACATACGCATCGCCCGAGACGATGATCACATCGATGTAGTCCCAGCCTCGGGCCTGCACTTCATCGGCCGAGGTGGGCAGCCAGCGGCGAGGATCCCAGGTCGGATCGGATGCGGTGGAGGAGGATTTTTGCGGAGCTTGCTGCACAGAGACGAGCCCGACACTCAGCCCTGTTCCGCCCCAGCGCAAGCACCCGGATTTCCCCCACGCGCAACTCTGTCTGTTTTTTCGCCAATATAGCTATTCCCAACAATATACCGCTTGCGCGCACTGGGGTTTGGCCGTCTTGTCGCTGGCGCCGCGAGCGATCCCCTCTCGCCCAACTATGAAAACCGTCCTCATTATCGACGACGATTCGGCCGTGCTCGACGCTTACCGCTTCGCCTTGGAGGAGGCCGGCTATGGGGTGGTGACAGCGGGCAGCGGCGAAGAAGGGCTGGAGCTCGCCCGCCGCAAGCTGCCCGACCTCATCCTCTCTGATATTCACATGCCCGGCACCGATGGCCGCTCCGTGCTCCGCGCGATCCGTGAGGATCCGTCGCTATGCCACAAGCAGGTCGTCCTCATGACGGGCAATCCCACGCAGGCCACCCCTCGCGCTGGCATGGAGCTCGGCGCCGACGACTTTCTCATCAAGCCCTTCGGCTTCGACGACCTCACGCGGTGCGTCGCCGCCCGGCTCCAGCGGGCCAACGTCCACTGGCGCGTCGAAGACCGCGTCGTTGCCGAGCTGCGTGCCAATCTGCACAAGGTCCTGCCCCACGAGTTTTTCACGCCGCTGGCGGGTCTCCTCGGGCTCGTCAATATCCTCAAGGAGGACTTCGAGAACACCCCCAAGCAAGAGATCCGTGAGATGCTCGCCGAGATCGAGAAATGCGGCTGGCGGCTCCAGCATACACTGCGCAACTACCTGCTCATCATCGAAGCCGCCCCCACCGAGCCCCGTGCTCTGGAAAAGACTCCTGGCGCGCTCGTGCGCGAGATAGTCGAAAACGCCGCGATCTCCGCCGCCACGCGGCTCGATCGCCAGGCCGACCTGCGTTTCCAGCTCACCCCTCCCACCCTGCTCTGCCGTCCCAGCGACCTCGCCATCATCGTCGAGGAACTCGTCGACAACGCCTGCAGTTTCTCGCTCCGCGGCTCGGAAATCCAGGTGAAACTCGACGCCGCCGGAGTCTTCAGCGTCGAAGATCGCGGCCGCGGCATGAGGCCGGAGCAGATTGATCGCATCGGCGCGTTTCAGCAGTTCGAGCGCGGGAAGTTCGAGCAGCAGGGCCTTGGACTCGGCCTCGCGCTCGTGCAGCGCCTCGTCGCGGTGGGCCAGGCGCGGCTCAGCTTTGCCAGCGCCCCCGAGCTCGGTACCACCGTCCGCATCGAATTCCCCGCCGCCCCTCTCTGAGCAGCGCCCTCTCCCTCATGCCCGCACCGCTGCCAGCCAACGAACCCGAGCGACTCCGCGCTCTCCGCGAAGCCGCCCTGCTCGATACGCCGCCGGAGCGGGATTTCGACGACCTCGCCACGCTGGCCGCCGAGATTTGCGGCACGCCCATCGCCCTCGTCTCGCTCGTCGACGAGCGACGCCAGTGGTTCAAGGCCAAGATCGGCCTCGGCGTCTCGGAGACTCCCCGTGAGGCCGCTTTCTGCGCCTATGCGCTCGACAGTGCAGATATCCTCGTCGTGCCCGATGCGACCGCCGACGCCCGCTTCGCCGCCAATCCGCTCGTCACCGGGGAACCGCACATTCGCTTCTACGCCGGGGCCCCTCTCACGACGGAAACAGGCGAGACGCTAGGCACCCTCTGCGTCATCGATCGCCGGGTCCGCCAGTTTTCCGAAGCGGAGCGGAGAGCGCTCCGCATCCTCGCCACCCACGCGATCAACCTCATCCGCCTGCGCCGGCAGGTCTCCGAGCAAGCGAAGATGGAGGCCCGCCTCCGCGATCTTACCACCCATCTCGAAAGCGAAAAAGCCCGTCTCATGGAGGCCCAGTCCGTCGCCAAGATCGGAAGCTGGGAAACCAATCTCGCCACCCTGGCAGTTTCGTGGACCCTCGAGACTCACCACATCTTCGGCACCGACCCCGAGCGGTACCAGCCCACGCACCGCAGCTTTCTCGAGTTTGTCCATCCCGAAGACCGGCGGGCCGTGGCGGAGGCGTTTGAGTCATCGCTGGCCTCCCCGGAAGCGCGCCGGATCGAGCATCGCATCGTCCTACTTGATGGCAGCGAGAAGGTCCTCGAGGAGCGTTGGCAAATCTTCTTCGATACCGAGGGCCACCCCCTTCGCGCCTCAGGCACCTGCCAGGATATCACCGAGCGGCGCAAGGCGGAGGAGGAAAACAAGGCGCTCGCCGTCCGACTCGTCGATACCCTCGAAAATATCACCGACGCCTTCTATACCCTTGATCGCGATTGGCGCTTCACCTTCCTCAACCGCGAAGCCGAGCGCCTGCTGAACCGCAGCCGCGAGGAGCTGATTGATCGCTCCGTGTGGGCTGAGTTTCCCGAAGCGCTCGGCACCGCCTTCGAACAGCAGTACCGCGAGGCGCTCGCGACTTCGGCGACAGCCTCGTTCGAGGCTTTTTACGCGCCGCTCCAACGCTGGTTAGCGATGCGCGTCTACCCTTCCGAGCAAGGGCTGGCCGTTTACTTCCGCGACATCACCGACCGCATGCGCATCGAGCAGGAGGCCGCGCGTGCCAGCCGCGCCCTCCTCATGCTCACCCGCTGCAATGAGACGCTCATCCGTGCGACCAACGAGCATGAGCTGCTGCGCGCGGTCTGCGAAATCGCCGTCGAGGTAGGAGGGTTTCGTTTTGCCTGGGTGGGCTATGCCCTCAACGACGCGGAGAAAACCGTCGCCCCGCAGGCTCATGCGGGCGCCGAGGAGGGATATCTGGCCACGATCAAGCTCAGTTGGCACCCCGATAATCCCGTGAGCCGCGGCCCCGCGGGCCGTTGCCTCAACGGAGGCAAGACGGTTTTTGTTCCCGATCTCACCGATCCCGCCTCCGGCTTCTGGTTTACCCAGGAGGCATTGAAGCGCGGCTTCCGCAGCCTTGTCTGCGTGCCGCTGAAGCATGGCGCCAAAACCTTTGGCTTGCTTGCCCTCTACCTCTCGGAGGTCGTGACTCCGCCCAGCGAGGAATTGCACCTCTTGGAGGATCTCGCAGACGACCTTGCCTACGGCATAGTCACGCTCCGCGAGCGCGCCGAGCGGCGTCGCACTCACGAAGCGGTGCTCACGATGGCGCGGGCCATCTCCGCTGCCGCCGGCCCGCAGTTTTTCCCGGAGTTTACCCGCGGGCTCATCGCCGCCACCGGGGCCCACGCCGCGGTGGTCGCGCAATGCGAGCCCCGCAATCCCGGCCAGCTCAGGACGCTTTACGCGCTCGCCGATGGGCAGGTGCTGCCCAATTTCGACCAGGATCTCGGTCCCTTTGCCGACGATGCCCTGAAGAAGGAAGACGCATGGATCATCGATCGCGATGCCCCACGCCGCTATCCTCAGTTCCCCGTCCTCGCCCAGTGGGGCATCGACGCGCTCGTCGGGGCCCGGCTGCTGGATGGCGAGGGCCGCCCGGCAGGCTTGGTGTTTGCGCTGTTTAGGCAGCCGTTGGAGCAAGCTGAGTTCATCGCTTCGACGCTCAAAATCTTCGCCGCCCGTGCCGCCTCCGAAATCTCGCGCCAGGCCACCGACGCCCGTTTGCGCGAACAGGCTGCGCTGCTCGACAAAGCCCAGGATGCCATCCTCGTCCGCGACCTCGAGCACCGTATCACCTATTGGAATTCCAGCGCCGAGCGCCTCTACGGCTGGAGCAAGGCCGAGGCGGTGGGCCGCTCCGCGCGCGAGCTGCTCTACGCTGACCCGAAGTTCTACGACGAAGCCGTCGCCTCCCTGCACAGGCAGGGCGACTGGGTCGGCGAGATCACCCAGCGGGACAAGGAGGGTAAGGCGCTCCTCGTCGAAGGCCGCTGGACGCTCGTCCGCGACGAGGCGGGTACCCCGCAGGCCATCCTCGCGATCAATACCGATATCTCCCAACGCAAGCAGCTCGAGCAACAATTTCTCCGCGCCCAGAGGATGGAGAGCATCGGCACCCTGGCCGGCGGCATCGCCCACGATCTCAATAACCTGCTCGCCCCCATCTCGATGGGCGTCGATCTGCTCCGCCGGGCGGATGTGCTGGCGCCGCGCGACGTCGCCATCCTAGACAACATTCGTCGCAGCGCCGATCGCGGCGCCAACCTCGTGCGCCAGGTGCTATCGTTTGCCCGCGGCATCCAGGGCGAAAAGATCGTCCTTAATGTCCGCCACGCCATCCGCGAGGTCGTCGCGATCATGGAGACGACGTTTCCCAAGAACATCGCCGTCGACATCTCCCTCGGCACCGACCTCCCGCTCATCTCCGCCGATCCCACGCAACTTCAGCAGGTATTGATCAACCTCTGCGTGAATGCCCGCGATGCCATGCCCAATGGCGGCCGCCTCATCCTGCGCGCCTCCGCCGTGGACGTCGACCGCCAGTACGCGGTGATGAATCGCGCCGCCACGCCCGGGCGCTTCATCGTCATCGAGGTATGCGACAGCGGCGTCGGCATGACACGCGAGGTCATCGACCGCATCTTCGAGCCGTTTTTTACCACCAAGGAATTTGGCAAGGGCACGGGCTTGGGCCTTGCCACGGTGATGGGCATCGTCCGGGGCCATGGCGGCTTCGTCAATGTGTACAGCGAGCCGGGCAAGGGAAGTACCTTCAAGGTGTACCTTCCGGCACAGGCCGCGATCGTCGAAGCTCCCCAGCCCAAGGCTGAAGAGGAGACGCCGCGTGGCGCGGGTGAGACGATTCTCGTCGTGGACGATGAAGCGCCCATCCGCGATGTGACTCGTCGCACCCTCGAGGAGCATGGCTACGGGGTCTTCGTCGCGGAGGATGGCGCGCAGGCCATCCATCTGTATGCCCAGCAACGCGGCAGGATCGCTCTCGTGATCACTGATATGATGATGCCTGTGATGGATGGTTCGACCCTCATGCTTGCGATCCGCCGGCTCGACCCCCAGATGCGGTTTATCGCGGTCAGCGGTCTCGCGGCCAATGGCGCAGCGCTGCGGGCCTCCTCCAACGGTGTGAGCCGCTTCCTCACCAAACCGTATTCCGCTGCGGAGTTGCTCAAGGCTGTTCGCCAAGCGCTCGCGGAGCCGCCGGCGACCCGGCAAAGTCGCTCTCCGTTCTAGGCCCCAATGCCGCCCGCCTCCCAGCTCCCCGCTCCCTCGAGCGACGATGCTCGCCGGCTCGCCGAGATACTCGACTGCACGGAAGACGCCGTCATCGCCCTCGATCTGGCGGGTACGATCCAGAGCTGGAATCGTGGCGCCGAGGACTCCCTCGGCTGGCCGGCGCGAGATGTCACCGGCTCCGCCCTGGCAGCGCTGTTGCCTGCTGCCGCCGGAGAGCAACTGCGCTCCGTGATTGCCCAAGTCGCCGCTGGAGAGCGTATCCGACATCTCGATACGCAGTGGCGTACCGCCGCCGAGCGCGTCGTCGATCTCCAACTCAGCGCCGCCCCCGTGCGGGATGCCGCCGACGGCGTCGCCGGTGTATGGTTGATCGCGCAGGATGTCACCGCCCTGCGCATCCGGGAACGCGAACTCGCCCGCGTCTCAAGGTATTACACCGCGCTCAACCAGATAAGCCTCGCGATCGCCCAGACCTCCACGCAGGAGGCTCTGTTTCAGCAGGCCTGCTCGGTGCTCGTCGAGGCCGGCGGATTTCACCTGGCGTGGATCGGGTGGTACGATGAAGCCTCCGGCTTGCTTGCCCCGGTCGCCTCCTGCGGCGATACCCAAGGCTACCTCGCCACCGTCAAGATCCCGGTAGGCGATCATCCCGACGAGCCTGGGCCCACAGGCGCCGCCCTGCGCACGGAGCGGCCGGTGATCTGCAACGATCTCCGCCACGATTCCCTCTCCCTGCCCTGGCAGCTTGAGCTGGAGCGCCGCGGCTTTCGCGCCACGGCAGCTTTTCCCATCCGGTGCGAGGGGCGCACCTATGGCGCGCTTTCCATCTACGCGACCGAGCCGCACTTTTTCCGCACCAAGGAAATCTCCCTGCTCGAGGAAGCGGCGAAAGACCTTTCCTTCGCGCTCGACAACTTTGCGCGCAATGCCGAGCGCGAGCGCGCGGAGCAGAAGCTACGGCAGGAGCGCGATTTCTCCGCCGCCTTGCTCGATAGCCTTCCCGGCGTAGTCTACTTTTACGACGAAACCGGAAAGTTCCTGCGCTGGAACGCGAACTTCGCAAACGTCACCGGCTACACCGCCGAGGAGCTCGCCCGCAGCCACCCGCTGGATTTCTTCTCCGGCCCGGACAAGGCGCGCGTGGAGGCGCGCATCGGAGAAGTCTTCACGACTGGCCAGGGTAGCGTGGAGGCTGGCTTCGTCGCCAAGGATGGCACCACCACGCCCTACTACTTTACGGGGATTCGTACCCTGTACGCTGGCCGTCCGTGCCTCGTCGGAGTCGGCATCGACATCGGCGAACGCATCCGCGCCGAAACGGCTCTGCGCGAAAGCGAGCGGCGGTACCGCTCGACGCTCGATGGCATCATCGAAGGCTGCCAGCTGATGGACTTCAACTGGCGCTACCTTTATCTCAACGACGCCGCAGCCCGCCACAATCGCCGCCCCAACTCGGAACTCCTCGGCCGCACCATGCCGGAGGCGTGGCCTGGCATCGAGCGCAGTCCCGCCTTCGCCGTGCTGCGCCGCACCATGGAAGAGCGCATTGCGCTGCACGAGGAGATAGACTTCGAGTACCCTGACGGCGAGCATGGCTGGTTCGACATGCGCGTCCAACCGGTACCCGAAGGCATCTTCGTGCTTTCGATCGACATCTCGGAGCGAAAGCGTGCCGAGGCCGCCCTCGAGGAGACCAAGACCATCCTCGAGAGCGTCGTCGAAAACCTCACCGAGGGCCTGATCATCGCCGACCCCTCCGGCTCCTTGCTCAGGTGGAACAATGCTGCCCTGCGCATGCTGGGCTTTGCCGATCTGGAGGAAGGCCGCCGCCGCCAACGGGAGTTCCAGCAGATTTTCACGCTCCACCGCCTCGATGGCACGGCCCTGCCTCCGGAATTGTGGCCGCTGGCGCGGGCTCGCCGCGGCGACACTTACCAGGACTACGAGGTGCGCGTGCGGCGCCCTGGTTCGGATTGGGAGCGCATATTCAGCTACTCCGGCGCCAGCGTGCGCTACGGCCACGACCGAGTGCTCGCCTTCGTCACGATGGACGATATCACCGATCGCATCGCAGCCGATCGGGCGCTCCGCGAGGCTCATGATCGGCTGGAGCAGAAAGTGGCCGCTCGCACCGAGCAACTCCGCGCCGCCGTCGCCCGCGCCGAGGCCTCCGATCAGATCAAGTCGGCCTTCCTCGCGACCATGTCGCACGAATTGCGCACGCCGCTCAATTCCATCATCGGCTTTACCGGCATCGTCCTCCAGCAGCTCGCAGGCCCGCTGAATCCCGAACAGAAAAAGCAGATCGGCATGGTGCGCGACAGCGCGCGGCACCTCCTGGAGCTCATCAATGACGTGCTCGATATCTCCAAGATCGAGGCCGGCCAGCTCCAGGTGCAGGCCGAGCCTTTTCAACTGCCGCCCTCCATCGAGCGCGTGCTCGCCGCAGTCCGTCCGCTCGCGGCGAAGAAGCCCATCGAGCTCCGGCATCACATCGATCCCGCGCTCGGCGCGATGCACTCCGACCGCCGGCGATTGGAACAGATCCTTCTCAATCTCCTGAGCAACGCGCTGAAATTCACCGAGCGCGGCACCGTCACGCTCGAGGCCTCGCTGGTTACCGATTTCCGCCGCGCGCCGGATGATTCGCCCATGCCCGCCGTGCAGGTGCGGGTGACGGATACCGGCATCGGCATCAAGTCGACCGACCTCGCCAAACTCTTCCAACCCTTCCGGCAGATCGATACGGGCCTGAGCCGCACGCACGATGGCACCGGGCTCGGCCTCGCGATCTGCCGTCGCCTCGCTATCCTCCTTGGCGGTACGATTTCCGTCGCCAGCGAGTGGGGCCGGGGCAGTGTTTTCACCATCGTGCTACCATTGCGAAAACCAGCGTCGCCATGAATCGCACCATTCTTCTCATCGAGGATAACGAGCAAAACCGCTATCTCGCGACGTTTCTCCTGGAGCACCACGGCTACACGGTGAAGGCCGCGCCCGACGGCGTCACCGGCATCGCGCTGGCCCAAAGTCTTCGCCCGGCGCTCATCCTCCTCGATATCCAGCTACCGTTGATGGATGGCTACGCGGTGGCCCGCGCACTGCGCGCCATCGACGAACTGCGCTCCACGCCGATCGTCGCCGTCACCTCTTACGCCATGGTCGGCGACCGCGAGAAATCCCTCGCCGCCGGTTGCACCGGGTACATCGAGAAACCCATCAACCCCGACACGTTTATCTCCGAGATCTCCGCCTACGTCTCGCCCGAGCCCAGCGCGCCCACCACCCCATGACTCGAGTCCTGATCGTCGACGACAAAGAGGAAAACCTCTACTACCTTCAGGCTCTCCTGGGTGGACATGGTTACACGGTCGAGAGCGCTCGCCATGGCGCAGAGGCGCTCGTGCTCGCGCGCTTCAACCCGCCCGAGCTCGTCATCTCCGACCTGCTGATGCCCGTGATGGATGGCTACACGCTGCTCAGACACTGGAAAGCCGATGTCCGCCTCGCTGGCATACCCTTCATCGTTTACACCGCGACCTACACCGAGGCCGAGGATGAGCGCCTCGCCCTCAACCTCGGGGCCGATGCCTTTATCCTCAAGCCCTCGGAGCCCGATGATTTTCTCGCCCGCATCCGCGAGGTGCAGGCCAACTCAGCCGCCGCCCGCCCTACTCCTCCCAAGCATCAAGGCGGCGACGAAAATGCACTGCTAAAAGTCTACAGCGAGACACTCATCCGCAAGCTGGAGGAAAAGACGCTGCAACTCGAGGATGCCAACCGCGCGCTGCGCGAGGATATCCGAGCGCGCCAGCAGATCGAGGAAAGCCTGCGGGATAGCGAAGAGCGCTTCCGCGCGACGTTCGACCACGCTGCCGTCGGCATCGCCCACGTCGGGCCCGAGGGCAGTTTCCTGCGTGTAAACGATCGCCTCTGCGAAATCACCGGCTACGGCCGCGACGAGCTGCTGAAGCTTTCTTTTCAGGCGCTCACCTGCCCGGAAGACAAAGTGGAAAACGATGACGCCCGCCGGGCCCTGCTCGAAGGCAAGATCAAGCTCTATGCGGCCGAGAAGCGCTATCGCCGCAAGGATGGGTCGCAGTACTGGGTGAGCGTGGTCACCACGCTGCTACGTGACGCAGCCGACCAGCCCAAGTACTTCATCACCGTCATCAACGACATCTCGGAACGCAAAGCCCTCGAAGACCGTTTTCTGCGCGCTCAGCGACTGGAGAGTATCGGCACTCTCGCAGGCGGCATCGCCCACGATCTCAACAATATTCTCACGCCGATC
This sequence comes from uncultured Opitutus sp., assembly GCA_964480585.1. GTDB lineage: Bacteria > Verrucomicrobiota > Verrucomicrobiia > Opitutales > Opitutaceae > ER46. Next base: position 55,182 of record CAYZPV010000021.1, read on the forward strand.
GTCATGGGCGTGGAGTTGCTGCGGAGCGAAGTCACCGACAGCGACTCCCGGCGGGTGATCGAGACTATCGCCCTCAGCGCCCAGCGCGGCGCCCACCTCGTCAAACAGGTGCTTTCCTTCGCCCGCGGCGTCGAGGGCGCGCGGGTCGCCGTGCACCTCGGCCATGTCATCCGCGAGATCGCCGCGCTCGTGCAGAACACGTTTCCGAAAAACGTCTCCTTTCACACCCACATCCCGCGCGATCTGTGGCTGGTCTCCGGCGATCCCACCCAGCTCAACCAGGTCATCCTCAATCTCTGCGTCAACGCCCGCGACGCCATGCAGGAGGGCGGCCGCCTCACCGTCGGCGCGAGCAATCTTACCATCGATGCACAGTCCGCCGCCATGCGCCGCGATGTGAAAGCCGGCCGTTACGTGGTGATCGAGGTGAAGGATACGGGCACGGGCATCCCGCCCGAATTGATTAACCGGATCTTCGAGCCCTTTTTCACCACCAAGGAGCCCGGCAAGGGCACCGGGCTCGGACTCTCCACCGTGCTCGGCCTGGTGCGCGGCCACGGCGGCTTTGTCGAAGTCGACAGCAGCCCGGGCAAGGGCAGCACTTTCCGGGTGCACCTGCCAGCGCACACCGACTCGACCTCGGTAGAGTCGTCCCCCCTCACCCCCGCGAGCCTCCCGCGCGGTCGGGGCGAGACGGTGCTGGTCGTGGACGACGAGATCGCGGTACGCCGCATCACCAGCAGCACCCTTGAGGCTTTCGGCTACCGCACGCTCGTCGCCGAGGACGGCACTGAAGCCATCGGCATCTTCGCCACCAATCGCGAGCGGGTGAAAGCCGTCGTCACCGATATCATGATGCCCAACATGGACGGCATCGCCCTCGCTGGTGCGCTCCATCGGATCGATCCCAAGCTGCCCATCATCGCGGCCAGCGGCATCAACTCCGATGGCGACGCCGCTCGCGCTGCCGCTGCCGGCATCGCACACGTGCTCGCCAAGCCCTTCTCTGCCGAAGCGCTGCTCGAAAAAATCAGGACAGCCCTCGACGAATCCGCGCAAACCTGACCGACCGCGAAGCCGCTGAATCAGCGGCTCGCCGCAAACGCTTCGCGAATCCAAGCGCCCCGAGTCAACCGACCGTCTGCGGCGGGAAGGCGGGCGGCATCGATGCCGCTTTGCTGCGCGAGGGCGCGCCAGCGTCCAGCCAACTCCGGATCGAGCGGACGCTCGAGATCGGCCGTGTGGTTGAGCCAAGCCTCGGAGTGCTGCCCCTCGATCTGCTTGCCCAGCAGACGACCGCTCGGCCGGGGTGCGAGGCCATGCAGGCCGCCCAGCGAACCCCACCACTGCACCGCGGCAAAGTCTGGATGCTCGGGCAGCACGTCCGTCACGAGGATTGTCGCCCCCTTGTCTGCATGGAGGAGCCTCTGGAGCTTGGCGACATCGAGGGTGCGCACATCCGCCTTGTCGCCTGACGCCAGCGCCAGCGCAGCGGCATGCCCTGCAGCCTGGCCGAGTGAAGACCAGATGGGCTCCAGGCGGAGCGCGCAGAAACCGATGTGTGTCGCACTCGCCGGGACGGGCGCGAGGACATTGCGCACATCCTTCGGCACGAGCGTGCCGTAGGGAATCTGATAGGGAGCATATAGGACCCCCAGGCCCTCGCCGTAGCGCTTGCCTCCGAAGCGCGAGCCCTCGTGCCGCACGCCGTGGCTGCTGTGGCCGTAGTCGCCGATGGCGATCGCGTCGCGGTGCAGGATGGCACGCGCATCGCCCGGCGCATGACGAGTGTCGTTTTGCGTGAAGATGCGCAGCCCCTGCATGCGGCGAGCCTCGCGCACATAGAGTTGGGGCGGTATGCCTCCGGTCTCGACAAACTCATCCTTGCACCAGCCCCACTCGAGCGCGGCTTTGCGGAAATCTTCCGGCACTTCCGGATCATTCTGCGCGAAATAGATCAGGCCCGCATTCCACAACAGGTGCTCCTCATAGATACGCTGCCGAGTCGCGGCATCGCCTTCCGGCCATAGCAGCTGCTCGCCAGGAAGAGAAAGGCGCACGTGGCCATTGGAGACATCGTTGATGTCGCGTTTGTTATTCGGCAGCACCGGAATCTGGGCCTTCACAATATTGTCGGTGTCTCGATAGCCGCCAAAGGCGCGCTTGATCTTGCCCGCCTTGATCAGATCCAGCAGGCCGAGGAAAAGCTCGCGGCGGTAGCCTTTGGGCGCTGCTACCGGGATGCGGTTCGCCGGATCGTTGGTCATGATGAAGCGGAAGTTGTAGCCTTGCAGGTCACTGCTGCTGTCCTCCGGTCCTGCCGACTCTCCAAACTCGTCGCGGCTCTCCACGCCCACGCGATAAGCGATATCCGCCGCGGCGATCAGATCGCCCTCGTAACTGCCATCGATAAAGATTTTTCCTTCGTAGGTGTGCACCTTGCCTGCGGCATCGCTGAAGCGCGCCGCCCGCACGTAGCGATTGCCGCTCGGCCCGCGCGTGTGCGCATGGAGAAGCGTCCACTGCGTCTTCACCGCGATACGCGGATACTCGGCCAGCATCTGCTGATAGAGCAGCATGGCCACCTTGGGCTCCGCGTGCGTACCGCGGAAGGTATCCTTCACTTGCTGCGAATCGGCCCCATACCGCTGCGTGTAGTAGGCAAGCGTGCGCCGCACGAGGTCGTAGTACGTGCCGTTGAGCGCTTCAAAGGCCCTGAAGTCAGGGTGCGAGAGACCGTTGGTGGTGAGCCCGCCGATCCGGATCGAAGGCTCCACCAGCAGCACCGACGCGCCTCCCTTGGCCGCAGCCAGGGCGGCAGCGATGCCTCCTGGCGTGGCGCCGTAGACGACCACGTCCACCGATTCGGCCCGCGCGCAAAGAGACAGCACACAGATGACAAAAATACCAATGGCTCGACGAATGACACTCATGAGTAACAGGGAAACTTGGTTTGCGGCGGGATCAGAAGGAGCCCTTGACGCCGAGAGTCAGGCCCACGCCATTGTGATTGGTGAAGCTGCGCTTGGCATAGTCGGGCGTCTGCGAGCCGTAGATCTGGGTGATATACGGCGCATTGAAGACATTTTGCGCATTGAGGAAGAGGAACATATCCTTGCGGAGCTGTACCTCGATATTGAGATCCAGCGACGTGCGGCGCTCCTGATACGTGTAGGCATTGGGCCCGAAAGAGTTGTTGGTGCCGTTGCGCTGCTTGCCGCGATAGTTCCACTTGGCCATCACCTGGATCGGCTTGCGGCTGAAAGTGACGCCCCAGTTGAGCGTCTCCGGCACAAAGCCGGAGAAGTCCGATATCCTCGATCCCTTGAGATCGAGTTTGGTGCCGTTGATAAAGCCCGTCAGGTGCCGGCCCCATTCGCCCAAAGGCGCGAGGGACTGGCGCACACTGGCCTCCCCCCCGAGGATTTCGGCATCGCCGCTATTCACGCGCGTCGTCACCCGCCAGTTGACATACTCCGGGTCGAGACCAAGCGCCTGCGTATCCGCAAGCGTGGCGATGTAGATCGAGCTGCCGAAGAAGTTGCGGATATTTTTCTGGAAGACGCCGACCGTGAAGAGTCCTCCCTTGTTCGTGTAGTACTCGAGCGAGAGATCGTAGTTGTCGGCGCTCCACGGCTTGAGGCCAGGATTGGTGACGGTGATGTTGCCCTGGATGGCATTGGGATCGTCGATGTCGAATTCATCGACCGTCGTATTGGGGATGATCTCCGAAAGGTTGGGCCGGCCGTAGGTCTTGGCGTAGGCCGCGCGGGCGAGAAGGTTTTCCGAGAAATTGTACGTCAGATGCACGCTCGGGTAGAAGCCGTCGTAAGTCTTCTCGTTGTACGCCGCTCGCTCCTTGTGCGTGAGCGCCAGCTGCTCGAGCGAGTTGGTGGCGCCAGCCTCGGCCTTGCGGATGCGCGCGCCTGCGGCATTGCGCGCGAAGCTCCCATCGGCATTGCGTACCCACACCGCCGCCGGATCGACGAGCGGCCCCACTCCAGAGACCTCGGTCTTTTCATACCGCACACCCGTGAGGATACGAAAGCGGCTTTTGAAAAGACTGGCGTCCCCCTGCAAGTACAGCGCGGATACGCGCTCTTGAAAGGCGAGCGAGTTGGTGATGCGGAAAGTCTCCTCCGCGACCTGCTGCGCGAGCGTCTTGGAGAACAGTGCGGGATTGGCCTCATACGCACGCCAAGCCTGGATCGGCGAGACGTGGGGAAACTCGGTAAACCCGTAGTAGTTATCTTTGTTGTTGGCGACCGGCGAGCGAAACGGCGCGGGCGAGGTATCGCCATTGAGCCCGTTGTACGTCCAGTTGATGTTATAGCGGCGGATATCGCGCTCCTGATCGCGGCGCGCGGTGCCGAGTTCGACGCTCGCGGGAAACGATAGGAACGGCAGCGAGCGGCGGACATTGCCTGAGAGCGTTTCAAACTCATCCCGCGTCGCGCGGGGCGTGGAGTTGGCCGTGCTCAGGGTGTAGTTGCGCAGGTCATTCATGTCCCACGGCTGGTTGTTGTTGTCGAAGATCTCGATCACGGCCGGTCGCACCGGGCTGGTACCGCGGAAATTCACGCGTAAGGGCACCCGCGAGGTGATGCCAAACTGGCGGAAGTTACCCGCCTCCGTGCCGTGATAGCCGCCCGTCGCGAGCGAGTAGTCGTACGATACCTGCGCGCGCCAGCGGCCGTCGTCGTAGCGGTAGCGCAGGTTGCCGGCCTTGGTCGTCATTTCGGGGTGCACCGAGGCCGCCCCTCCCATCGTCACGCTGCCGCGCCCGGTGGCGCCGGAGGTGAAGTCGGGCCCAAAGGTGAGCGGCGTGCCTCCTGCGATGGATGAGGTGCCGGTCGTGCCGGCATTGACGGTAAACTGCGTCGCATAGCGCTCCGACTCGTAATGGCTCCACTGCGCGCCCGCGGAGAACACGCCATTCTTCGTTGCCCGCCAATCGACCTTGAGGCCGGCGGAGTCGCGAGCAATCACGCGCGGCGAATTGAACATCTGGTAATTGGCCAGATAGGGACGATCGATCGATGCCCCCGTCGACGTACCGCCCGTGCTGTAGTTGGTCGTCGAGCGATGCTGCTTGGTGTAGCGGCGACTCGTGAGCCCAGTGAGTACGAGGCCGAGGCGATTATTGATCGGCAGTGTATAATCGAAATTTGCCGCAGGGAGGATCTTGAAGATTTCCTTGTCCGTCGTGTGCGCATCCTTGCCGAGCACGAGGTTCTCGTTGTTGCCGGTGAGCATCACATTGTAGCGGAACTGCGCGCTCTTTCGCTCAAACGCACTCTTGCTGATCATGTTCACCGAGCCAGCCAACGAGTCCGCGGGATTGGCGGGCGTGGGGACTTTCGTCACCTCCACACGGGCAATATTGTTGATCGATGTGCTGTTGAACGAAAATTGCCGGGAATCTCCGAAAGTCGTCGAAGTGCTGGCCATCTGCGCACCATCCGTCATGATCGAGGTCATGCCCGGCGAGAGCCCGCGCACTGAGATATACGCGATCGTGGAGCCGTCCTCATTATCGTAGTCGGCAGTGATGCCAGGGAGAAACTTCAGAAACTCGCCGACGTTGCCATCCATCACGTCCCCCATGAGATCGGCGGCGACGACGTTTTTCACATTGGCGGCGAAGCGTTGCTCGTTGACCGCGATCGCCTGGCCATCGGTTTCGCGCGAAGTCGAGACCGTGAAGGAATCGAGCTGCACCACGCCCTCCTTGCCATAGCGCGTGGTGCTTGTGAGATCCACATCGCGCGTGGCGGCCTGGCCGGCGACGACATCGAGCGTGACCTCCTGAGGATCCAAGCCGGTGTAGAAAATATCGAGCACCACCTTACCCGGCGGCACCTGCGGGAGCCGATAGGTGCCCGATTGATCGGTGAAGACCACGATCCCGGTGCCCCGCACCGTCACGCGCGCATTGTTGAGATACTGGCCGGTGACGACGTTTTGCACGCGGCCGGAGACCGCCGCCCCACCCGCCGCGCCCTCCGCGGCATTGGCAGCGTGCACCGGCGCCGTCGAGAGGGCGAGCCAGGCGCCGAGGACCGCGAGGAGGTTTTTGCTTTTGGCCGGCTGCGAGGCCGCTGGCTTGGGCGAAGGGCGCAGGGTCACGGCGATCGCCCGGGTATCGCCATCCTGCCGGGCGCGAAGCGTCGTCTGCGTGAGCATGATCTCGAGCGCGGCGAGAGGCGGCAGATCGCCGCGCACAGCCTGAGTCTTCACGCCCCGTACATCATCGGGGGAAAAAAGAAGCTGCTCGTTGGACTGTGAGGCAAAGAGCTTGAGTGTCACTGCGGCCTCTCCCGCAGGGATCTCAAAAGCGCGGCGTGCGGCATCAGCCGCGTGGGCCGAGGGTAGGATAAAGCCCATGCCAAGGACAGCGCGGACGGCGGCCCGGGTCGAGTGGGAGAGACGGTCGCGCGCAGCGCGACGGTGGGGTACGTGCGGGGTCATGCCAGAGGGGTTAGGTGCGCCCGGAAAAAAGGCGCGCACAGGGCAGACGGTCCGCTCTCTCAAAACTACTATCAGCTTAGCGAAATAATTTCGTGCCGCCAAAATCGCCCGGCTTACCACCGAGCAAACATAGGCGAGGCCGATCGTCGTCACGGCGCTGGTGTCAACTCCGGCGGCACTCAGCGCTCCGGATGCAAAAGGAGGTCCCGGCCCCGCCGCTCGACACGCACGCCGAAATCGGTCTCGAGCAGGCGGACAAACGATTCCTGCCCGTCGGCTCGGAAAGCTCCACTAAAGCGCCGCGCCCCCAGTGCGACATCATCGATGACGAGCTGAGTCCGATTGTAGCGATTGAACTCACGGACGACCTCCGCCAGCGGCATCGCATCGAACTCCAGCCGCCGCTCCTGCCAGGCAAGTGCTCGCTGCATGGCCGGAGGGGAAACACGCTCCACCACGGGAGCCGTGGGTGCCACGGGCGTTACCTTTAGCCCGCGAGACACCGCGACCACGGTGCGCTCGCCCGCTGCGAGTTCGGGGCCTGCCTGAGAAATAGCGGCCGCTACGCGGGCCTGCTCAGGTGCGGAAGCTACGGCCACCCGGCCCTCGGTGACGAGCACCTCCACCCCCTCCTCGCGATGCCTCACATTGAAGGCGGTGCCCACCGCGCGTACCACCACCGGCCCCGCGACGACGAGGAAGGGCTTGGCGGGATCCTTCGCCACCGTGAAAAACACCTCCCCCCGCACGATGCGCACGCGCCGCTCCATCTCCGTAAAGGCAACATCGAGGGCGGAATCGGTATTGAGCTGCGCGACCGATCCATCGGGCAGGTCGATGCGGCGAAACGCGCCGACCTCCGTCTCCGCCGTGTGCCTGGGCCCGCGTGCGAGCCCGGAAAGCGCCACAGCCATCACGAGGATGGCTGCCGCCGCTCCCACCCAGAGCGGCATCACGCGCCGCCGGGGCCTCGGCCTTGGCGCGAGCGCATCGGCATCCAGCCCGGCCGCCGGCGCCGCGCCGTGGAGACGATTGAAGCGCTGCCAGACGCGATCCAGCTCGGCAAAGACCTCGGAATGCCGTGGATCCGACTGCAACCAGCGGAGAAACGCCGCCGTCTCTTCCGGCGACATCCCGCGATCGCGCAAGCTGAGCCACGACGCTGCGGCTGCCTCGATCGCCTCGAGCGGCGTGGCGCCATCGGGGGCCGGCATCATGGCAGATCCTCCCCTACTCCGCGCGCCCGGAGCCAGTCGCGCAGGCGCAGCACACCGATGGCGATTTGGGCGTTCACCGTATTTTCAGCGATGCCAAGCTGCGCGGCGATCTCACGGTGCGACAGGCCGTGTAGCTTGCGCAGCGTGACGACGCGGCGGCAACGCTCCGGCAGGCTCTGGATGGCTTCGGCGAGAAGTTGGAGTTCTTGGTCATGGCAGATCGCCTCGGCGACACCGGGCTTATCTTCCAAGACGGACAGACTCTCGATTTCTGCTATGCCATCGATCGCGACAATCTTCCGTCGGCGAAAGAAATCGTACGCCGCATTGCGCGCGGTCGCAAAGAGGTAGGCCTTGGGCGCGCGTACCGCCGCCTGCTCCCGCGCCTGCAAGAGCCGGGCATACGTCTCTTGGATAAGGTCGTCGATATCGCCGTGCTGGGGAAAATGAGCCCGGAGATAGGCCCGCAACTCCGATTCGTGCGGGCGCACCTCCGCCTCAAACCAGCGCACGGTCTCGGGGTCGGCAGGGGGCATGTAGGGCTGGGGCTAGTACCACCGAGGAAAAACGCAAGCGCTCAACCACGCCGGGCGCGAACTTTCTCCCCGCCTCACGGCGCATGCTTTGCTGTGTTGCCGCTCGCCACCGCCCGCCTACACCACGATAAAAAACGCCGCCTTCCCATGAAGCTTCTCCTCCTCGACTGGCTGATCGTCGCGCTCACCCTTTTCGTCTGCTTCATCCCCGCGCTCTTCTTTGGCAAGCGGGCAAGCAAGGACACCTCGGAGTTCTTCGCCTCCGGCCGTTCCGTGCCTTGGTGGCTGGCCGGCCTCTCGATGGTGGCCACGACCTTCAGCAGCGACACCCCAAACTGGGTCACCCAACAAGTCCGCCAGTACGGCGTGGCGGGCAACTGGCAGTGGTGGGCCTTTGTGCTGACAGGCATTTCGACGGTGTTTTTCTTCGCTCACCTGTGGCGCCGTTCCGGCGTGATGACGGACCTCGAGTTCTACGAACTGCGCTATTCCGGCAAGGCAGCCTCGGTGGTGCGCGGCTTCCGGGCCCTGTACCTCGGCCTCTTTTTCAACAGCTTCATCATGGCGATGGTGACGCTCGCGGCCTGCAAGATCGCCAACATCCTCTTCGGCATGCCTCCGTGGCAAACGATCCTGATCTGCGGTGTGCTCAATGTCGCCTTTGCCGCGCACTCCGGCCTGTGGGGCGTGCTGGTGATCGATATGATCCAGTTCTTCATCAAGATGACGGCCGTGATCGCGGCGGCGTACTTCAGCCTCAAGGAAGTCGCCCGCCACACCGGGGTGGGCGACAGCGCCCTCGCCGGCCTCCATCAGCTGATCGCAAGGCTCGGCCCTCAGCAGGTGAATTTCCAAGCGGGCGGCCAGCCCGTGCTCTCGCCCATCGATGGCCGCGGCCAGCCGCTCCTCGATATCATGCCCAACTTCGCGCTCACCGATCTAGCCCTCATGATCTTCATCGTGCCGATCGCCATCGGTTGGTGGGCCAACTGGTACCCAGGCTCCGAACCCGGCGGCGGCAGCTATATCGCCCAGCGCATGCTCGCCTCCAAGTCGGAAAAAGACGCTCTCGGCGGCACCCTCTTCTTTAATCTCGCGCACTACGTGCTGCGCCCTTGGCCGTGGATCATCACCGCACTCTGCTCGATCATCATATTCCCCGAGCTCAAGGATATCCAAGCCGCCTTCCCCGCCGCAGACCCGCAGCTGATCGGGCACGACAGCGCTTTTCCCGCGATGTTGAAATTCATGCCAGTCGGCTTCGTCGGCCTCATGGTGGGCGGACTGATCGCCGCCAACTCCTCTACCATCCTTACGCATCTCAACTGGGGTGCGTCGTACCTTGTGCACGATTTTTACCGCCGCTTCGTCAAGCGCGACGCCAGCGAGCAACACTATGTTTCCGCCGGCCGACTCTGCACGATCGGCCTCTACATCGCAGCGGCGCTCCTCAGCACCATCCTCAACTCGGCGCAGGAGGCTTTCGAGATCCTTATTTCCATCGGCGCAGGCACCGGCCTGCTCTATCTCCTCCGCTGGTTTTGGTGGCGCATCAATGCCTGGTGCGAAGTCGCGGCGATGATCAGCTCCTTTACCGTTTCGATCTTCTTTTTCATCCTCAACAAGAGCGGCCATGGCCTGCCTTTTGCGCACACCGTTATCTATTCCGTGGCCTTCACGACTCTTTGCTGGATGGTCGTCGCCTTTGTCTCTGCTCCGACAAGCGACGACCGGCTGATCGCCTTCTATAAAAAAGTGCGCCCCGCCGGGCCTGGCTGGGCTAGAATACGCGCGGCTGCCGGCCTCGCACAGGCGCCCGTGTCCCCCTCCGATCACCTCGGGAAAGCCGCGCTCGGCTGGCTCTGCGGCTGCGCGGCGATCTGGTCTTCGCTTTTCGCGATCGGCAACTTTCTCTACGGACGCACTTCCGCCGCCTGGTTGCTGACCGGTATCTTCGTGATTTCCTCCGCGATAGTGATCGCGCTCATCAACAAACTATGGGCCCGACCAAGCACCGAGCCGTGAATTTGCTGCGCCTCGCTCTCCTCATCCTTTTCACCGGCGCGCTGCGCGCCGCCGGCTTTGATCCTGCCGAGTGGGCGGTCGAGCAGATGAAGGGAGGCACCGTGGAGTTTGCCCCCGGCTCACTCACGATCCGGGACGTCGCTGGCTGCACCGTCTGGTATCGGCCGAAGCTTTCAGCGCCGGTGGCGATCAGTTTCACCGCCACCATGCTGGGTGGGGAGAGGCCGAGTGATCGCGTGTCGGACCTCAACTGTTTCTGGATGGCCAATGACTCGCGCGGAGCCGGCCCGCCGTACCTCGCGCCGTTCGCCCGCAGTGGGAAATTTGCCGATTACGATTCGCTGCTGACCTACTACGTCGGCTACGCGGCAAACAACAACTCCACCACTCGCTTTCGCCGCTACGATGGCACAGCCGCGCGCCCGCTCCTTCCCGAGCACGATCTTGGCGGCCCAGCGTACCTGATGCAGCGAGGCGTGCCGGTGAAGATCCGCATCGTCGCCCGCGAGGGCGTCGCGGAGTACTGGCGCGATGGCGAGCGCATCTTTTCCTACAAAGATCCCACGCCGCTCACCAGCGGGTGGTTTGCCTTTCGCACGGTGCGCAGCCATCTGCGCATCGAAGCCTTCCAGGTCGATTCGCTGGCAAAGTAGGCCCCATTCCCGGCGCACCGGGGGACAGTGCGCCCAGAGCGGCAGGCCAACCGCGCTCCCGTTTCCTATGCGACACGGTCGTAGTCCGCCGGCTGGATCACCGCTTCCAGCGGCAGCCCTGCGGTGTATGCCCGCAGGTTGCGCAGCGCAAATTCGCCGGCGTCGCGCCGGCGGTCGGTGGTGGGCCCGGCAATGCGGGGCAGCAGGATCACATGGCCAGACCTCACAGCGGTGAGCGGCGTACACATCGATGGCGATCTATACCCTGTCGTGCGTTTGCACTTTTACGCAGAGTGAGTATGATTCCGACGCACTCGATTTCGCTCATGAATATCATGACCAACTACTCCTTGGAATTCGGAGTCGTGCTGCGCGCAGTCTGCCCCACGCTCTCCGGGCTCGTCGGCTGAGCCGCCTGCGCGCGGCTCGTTCAATCCAGCCTCGAGCTCGGTAAACCCCCTCTTCCCGCGCGTCGCGCTTCCGCGCCGGCGCTTCATCATTTCGCCCACGCGGGTGCGTGGGCGGAGCCACGGCCGCACGGCCGATTCCATCCACCTCTCTACAGTATTCGATCTCATCATGATTCCCGAAGTCACCTCCCTTCCACCCCTCGCCCCTTCCGTCCGCGCCAAGACCTTGCTTGCCAAGGCCGGCGTCACCTGCGCCTTGCTCTCACTCGCCGCCGGCGACGAGATAAGCGCCCATGATCGGCGCGACGCCAGCGAGCAGCTCCTCGTTGTCCTCGATGGCCAGGCTACGGTGCGCACCGGCGAAGTGAGCACGATCCTCGATCCCGAGGGCGTGCTCCTCGTCGCCGCCGGCTCCGAGTACTCGATCGCAGCTTCATCCGCGACGGGTGCGCGGCTCCTCCGCATCGACCTCCCGCCCCGCCGCACGAATGAGCCTGTGATCCACTCCTTCGACCGGTAAGCATCGCGCCTCCCAAGCGCAACAAGGCCCGCTCCATCTCGGAGCGGGCCTTTTTCCATCAGGTTTGCAGCAGCAACGGGCTCTGCTGCCCGCCGACGTGGCGCGCGCTCGGCGCGACCACGCGCACCTCCTCCACAGCCGTCGCCGCATCAAGCAGCTCGAGATCGGCCGGCGTCAGCCCCAGTGCCGAGCCCTGCACGAGCTCCCCCAGTTGGGCCACGGAGCGCACACCGATCACGGCCGACGTGACCGCCGGATTGTGCAACACCCAGGCGAGCGCCACCTGCGCGACCGATACCCCATGCCGCGCCGCCACATTTGCCACCGCAGTGCGCGCCATGTCGCCGTAGCCATTGCCAAAGCGCGCGGCAGCCCACTCGCGGTGCGCCGTATTGAGCGCGGTCGCAGGCTCCGCCCGGGCCAGATAACCGCCAGCCAGCGGCGAGCGCGCGAGAAACGCGAGTCGCTGCTCCTGCGCCAAGGCCATCGCTTCCGGCTCGAAGCGCGCGCGCGTCAGCAGCGAGTAGTCCGCCTGCATCGCCTCGAAACGCCCATGATTGCGCAGGTACGCTCGCCCCAGCGCATCGGCGACCCGCCACACCGGGAAGTTACCCGCTCCCACGTAGCGCGCCAGCCCCGCGCGCACGAGCCCGTTGAAAGCCTCCAAGGTGCCCCGCAGTGGCACGAGCCCCGCGTCCCACTCGAAGATCACCAGGTCGAGGTAGTGCGTCTGCAGCCGCCGGAGCGATCGCCGCACTGCATCCTTCACCTGTTGGGCAAATGCCGCGTCATCGCGCGCCATGCGCCGCACGAGTATCCTTGTCGCGAGAAAGAGATCGTGGCGACGATGGCCCCGCAGGGTCCACCAGCGGCCGACGATCTCTTCCGACACTGAGCCCGCCGCCGAGGCGAGCCCAGGCTCGGGCGTGTGACTGGTCGCCTGGATGAAGCGCCCCTCCGCCGCGTGGTAGACATCCAGGATTGCGGCCGCAGTCTTCTCGTCGGTCTTCCAACCGAAATTAAGCGTGCCCAGGCAGAGTTCCGAGAGCCGGAGGCCCGTGCGGCCAAACTGACGTTGCTTGATCATTGCTGAGTCCTTTCGTTTTTTTGCGCCCGGAGGCGCGGGTTGAAGCATGCCCGCAGTCGCTTGCCGGCCGCGGGCGGGATGGGGGCGTCGCGGACGATGCGCGATCCCCGAGCTATCCGGACTGACTGGCGCCGTCGCGAGGAGCGTCGCGCGCCTGGCGCAGAAGCGCTCAGCGATGCGACACCGCCCGCCGCGCCGGATACTCCGGGCAGATGGCCAGTCCTCTCGGCGAGGACGTAAACGGTGCGGCGTGCGGGTTCATGGGGTCAAGTGGGTGGCAGCCGCACCAAGCGCATGCCCCATGCCATTGTCAATGGCCGACCGACGTTTTGATCGTATCTTTTATTTGGATACGCCGCCACTTCCCCCTTTTTCGCCCGGTCGCGCTTGACAAGCTCGCGCTCGCGCGCACTGGTTCGGCGTAGTGATTATAAACACGCAACAGAAACTCGCTTTCTGCGCCCGCCAGCACCTGGCGGTGGGCGTTGCGTTGTCGATCTGTCCCGCGCAGCCCGGCGTCGCGGGCTAGCCGGTCGGAGCGTTTTCACGCCCCTTACCCGGTCTAGACTGCGGCACCGGGCCGACTCCACCCCACCCCTCCGCCGGCGCCTTCGTGCCTGCTTCTCTCTGCCGCCCAGCGCGGCCCTCACGTTTCCATCCGGCCCCGCCCTGCCGCTCTTGGCACGCACGCGGACGCCCTTCCAGCCACACGCCATGACCATTCTTCACGTCTCCGACTTTCACTTCAATCAGCGCTGGTTTGACTGGTTGCTGCATCACGCCCCGGCGCACGATCTCCTCGTGATGTCGGGCGACTTGCTCGATCTCTCCAGCCCCACTCCGCACCGCCGGCAGATCGCCTGGGTCTCCGACTGGCTCAACGACTACCCTCGCCCCCTCGCCCTCTGCAGCGGCAATCACGACCTCGAGTGGGATGCCGAGACCGAGCGCTGGCTGCCCGCCTACTGGCTCCGCGACCTCGTAAATCCCCACGTCTGGGCCGACGGCCAGCGCGTCACCCTCGAGGGCGTCACCCTCCTCAACATCGGCTGCACCACCAAGCCCAAGGGCGGCGAGGCCGACATCTGGGTCGTCCACGCGCCGCCCAGCCGCACCCTCGTCGCCACCCGGCGCGACGGCATCGATCACGGCGATCCCGATCTCGTCGCACCGGTGCGCCGGCACGCCCCTCGCCTCGTCCTCTCGGGCCACATCCATAGCCCGCTCCACTGGCGCGAGCAGACCGACTCGACGCTCTTTCTCAATCCCGGGCGCCAAGCCGGCGCCCCCTTTCCCAACCATATCCTCATCCATACCGGCCGCATGACGTGCCAGCACTTTGCCACCTCGGCCGAGAGCCTGCCCGTCGCCGTCGCCTCCCCCGCCCTCGTCTAAACCCTCCCTCCAAAATACCTCCTATCATGACCCTCGCTCCCATCCACCTCTCCCGCGAAGACTACACCAAGCTCCGCCTGCTCCTCGCCAGCATCGCTCCCGGCAGCGCCTCCCGCTCGCAGCACAAACTACGCGAAGAGCTCGATCGCGCCCTCGTCGTCGACCCCCCCGCGCTCCCCTCCGATGTCGTCGCGCTCGACTCGACCGTCGAGTACGAGGATCTCGCCACCGGCGAGATCGAGACGTACACGCTCACCCTCCCCGAGCGTGCCCGTATCGAGGAGCGCCGACTCTCCATCCTCGCCCCCATCGGCACGGCACTTCTCGGCTACCGCGTCGGCGACGTCGTCAATTGGTCCACGCCCGGCGGCGAGCGTCAGCTCCGCATCCGCCGCGCCACCCCCGCCGTCGGCCGATCGTGAGCCCCGGAGGAGCCACCGGCCCCGCACTCGCGGCGGGGCCTCTGGCGGCCCCGCGAGGCGCTCCCGCTGGCCTCGGAACCACGCGCACGCAGTCGCGTCAAATTTGCTTGCGGCGAGCCGTTTCACGGTCGCACTATCGCCCCTCGTTCCGATTCCGGAGCGAGTTTCAAAGGATTGCCAGAGTAGCTCAGTGGTAGAGCAGAGGACTCATAAGCCTTTGGTCGCCGGTTCAATCCCGGCCTCTGGCACCACCTCCACCGCCTGTTTCAGGCCCCGGGATTCCCCCCACCCCGTTTCGTCCCCTCGGCGATCCCCTGCTCCCCCCAAGTTCGCGGCCGCGCACCTCCGCCTGTCGCCCCCCGGCTCCGCTTCGCGGCAGTAGGTTTTCACCCCACCTCGCGAACCCTCCCCCGCCTCTGGTGTCTCATTCGTCGTCTCCCTTATTCCCAACAGGCCAGTGAGTTGCCAGTACTAGGCGTTGCACGATAGCTACACATGCCTAGCAAAATTGTGCTGGTGATGACACCTCGGCCCAGCCTCGTTTGTTCACCTCATCATGGGTCAGAAAAAACAAATCAACGCCCGCGTACCCGACAACCTGTACGGGATCATCGTGGAACGCGCCAATTTGATTGAAGAAACCCAGGGGGGCTACCTCAGCCTGATCGCGCAGTGGTGGTACGCCCAAGGCCACCCCCCTGTAAACGAATACGAAGCCCGGCTCCTCGCGCAGAAAAAGCAGCGCGATGCCGCGGCCAAGTAGGTCGGCCCCTCCCGGCTTTCTTCCTGCCCCGTTGCGGTTGCCCCCACCCGCGCGCCAGCTTCCCCCAGCGGCGTCAACGCCCCGGCTCATCCACCAGCAGCCGCGACTGCGCCTCCACGCCACCCGCCTGGAAAGGCGGCAGTAGCACCAATAGCGCGCGCTGTCGCCCCCGCAGCTTCACCGTAGAGCGGTAGGCCGTGTATGCCCGCCCCTTGATGGTCGTACTCAGTGCGATCGCCGTTTCCGCGCCCCCCAGCGGGAGCGTAGGCCCGAGACCCGCCTCCACCGCGAGCGCCCGCTTGCCCGCGGAGCCCTCAAGCCGCCAGCCGCTCAGATTGAGTATCGACAGCGCACCCGCCGGATGCCGCGCCGCACTGTCATCGAGCACCGATACCTGATAGCGCAACACCGCCCCCTTCCCCGCCCCCGGCGACGTCGCGCTCCCCACTCCCTCTCGCAGGGAAAAAAGCAGCAGCGCCTCCCGTAGATCAGCCGGCAGCGTCGCTTCCGCCACCACCGTGCCCGTCGCCGCCTCCACGATGCGCAGCGGCATCGCCCCGCGGTACTCGTAGCGCGGCGAGCGCGCCGTCGGGTAGAATTGCAACTTTGCCACCGCCGCCCCCGGCCGCGGCACGTACGCCAGATCGGCGATCGGCCGCGCTGCAAACACCGTAAAACGCACCCCCGCTCCGGCCTGCGCACTCGCCGCCCGCCCCCGCATTGGCAGCGCGGCCATCCCTGCCGCCGCCAGCAGTGCCCCCACCGCCTCCCGGCGCGTCAGATATCCGCCCGCGTGAGCCATCGGAAAGAGACCACCTTGAAGCGGCGGCCCAGCGCCTTGTTGAGCGTCTGCGCCTCGGTCGCCTCGGGCACCACGTCGGGCGTGTTGGGATCGGGCACCGGCTCAAACGCGCTTGCCAGCGTCTCCGGCGGGTACGTCGCCGGATCGGCAAAATACTCGGGCAGCCGCTGCACGATCGCCTCGCACCACGCACGCCCCTCGGTGGCGCCCGTCACCGGATTGAGCGCCTCGCCATAGGTGCGGATGACAAACGTATCGGAGCGCGGAAACAGCGTCGGCGCCAGCGCGGACATGATATCCGCCTGCGTCAGCCACTGGGAGCTAAACTCAGGGATGCCGGAATTCAGGCCAGAGTCCGCGATCGCACCATCGAGGACGCTCGATAGCAGAAGCGTATTCCCATCGGCGTCGACGATGTTTCCAAATGGAGCGAGGAACTCTTCGATCGACCGAAAGGGTCCTCCCGTGCCGTCCGTGGCACCATGCTTATTCTTGATGCGGGTAGCTATCGCGTTTGCCAGCACTCCGATTTCGTCGGATGAAAGCGATCGCACGCCTTTGCGAAAGAAAGAGGTGCGTGCCGCCGCTGGGTCCGACGCAGTCTGAAACGTCTCCGCTGCAGACTGTGCAAAGCGAAAATAGTGAGGCGCCGACGAGGCCAATAGCAGAGTCTCACTGTCCGCTGCGGTTCCGGTAGTTTCGGCGGCGTTCAGGTAGTTGAGTCCACGCCCTCCAGGAATGCGCATCGCACTCAGCACAGACGCCCAGGCAGCAGGATTCGTCGAGTTGAGGTTGAAGGCCGCACTTTGGAGAAAAAATTTGGAGGAGCGGGAAGCGGCCGGGCTAGGATCGTTGGGCAGCGCCGGGTCCGCATTGGGCACACTGTAAGTGCGCCGCATGTCATCCGCAGTGACTTTGCTATGGTCCGCCTTACGCAAGGGCTTGAGCAGAAAATTTGGCAGCAGGATGTCGTCTTGTGGCGTTGTAGCGGGCACGGTGCCGTCGGTAAGCCCCGAGAAGAAGTAGCGATCAAAGAGCGAATTCACGGTCATTCCCTTTATCTGGGCTAGCGAGCCCCAGGGATTCCCTATGGCAAACGGTCGCTCGCCTGGGATCTGAAGATGCTGCAGTCCCCCTACGGACAGAAAAGCTGTGCGCGGAAGCTCAAAGACCGGCGCATCTTTATCGAAGGTTTGCGCCGTGGCCTCGCGCTCCAAGAGCCGGTTCGTCGACACCGCATTAAACCCGTAGATACCAGGCCCGCCATAGGAAGTGGCCAGATTGTCCGCGAGGTAGGTAAACCCGCTGGAAGGGAACACGCTTTCCCGAGGATCGAGCCCTGCGGTAGTCAACCAGCGAGTTGGCGCGCCAGTCGCGATCCCGTCGGTGAGGTCGGGCAGCCTGAAGACGAACCCGAAATCCATGCTGCCATCGGGGAGATCCAGCGGCGTCGAAGGAGAGGAAAAATCGAAAGGCGGCGAGGTGTACTCCCCCAATACTGCATCGTCGGAAGCGCGCAGCACCCGGATTGTCAGTACCACCGGACCTGGATTCACGAGAGAACATGAACGCGTGGGCGCCGAGGAACTCCCTGCTGCCGTCGGAAAGGGGATACCCGTAGCGCGCGTGATATCGAATGTCCCGCTCTGGGCCGTCAGGTCCGGTTGATGGAAAGCCATCTCGTTCCCGTTCGCCGGCAGCGCATTGTTTCCCACCGACGCCCAGTTGTACACGCGCCCTGGAAGCCAGGAATGCGTGTCTGGCACGCCTTCGGCATTCACCCAAGGCAGCGCAAATGTGAGCGTGGTACTATTTCCCCCTGAGAGGGTAGCCGTGGGGTTAAGCGTGATCGGCAACGGCAAGCTTGAATGTTGCACCGCGATATCGGGGAGTCCCCTGATCTCCACCTTGAGATTTTCTGGCAGGAGCGCACTCGTGTACGGGTTCCAGAGGCCTACGCCGCAACGTGCAGCTAGCTCGAGTTCCCCTGGATTGCCTGCCGCTTCACGCACACTGAAACTGATACCGAAGAAGCTCAACACGGGAGCCACCGAATGAGCGACACCATCAGAAAACTGACGAGGCACCATCCAGTAACGTCGCCGGAGTGTGATGCCTTCTTCGTAGTCAGGGAAAATCGTCGGCCCGCTGTAAACCGGCGTCGTGGGCGGGGGTGCATCGGGATCCAGCGGCACAGCAGGCTGCGGCGGCTCCATGTAGTTAGAAAAGTTCGTCCATGCTTTGAAGGTTTCGCCCAGCATACCGGGATCGAGCGAAAGATCCTGCCGCAGGCCGCCACGCTTGGTGTCGGCTAGCACCGCATAGTTGTTGGGATTCCACACGTGAAAATTCTGCCGGAGCGAGGCAGGCCCGACGAGTTGGGTGGACCCATTGGCGCGAAGAAACGCCAGTTGAGCAAAACTTCCGATACGTCCGGTGTCGACAAAGCCCGGGTTGGCTCCGTCCCATGCATCGAAGACTACCGTTCCATTTGCACTTACACCCGGCCCTCCTTGCGCGAACTGATGGCTGACAGAATTCTCTGGCAGCGGCACCGCCACCGGCGCTTTTACGCCCTGATCACCCACCCACCAAGCGTATCGGCCAATCACAGTGGGAGCAGTGGCGGATGTACCCGGCACGCCGTTCGCGGTGAGGTCCACGAGCGGTGCCTCGACCCAACGGTCGTTGCGAGTGCTATTCGTGGCCGTTGATCTCGATCCCACCAGCACCGCCAGCCCTGTGCCAGGCTGCGCCGGAGTCTTCACCAGTGGGTCGGGCACCACTGATCCGGCAGCGGCATTTTCGCTCGTGTCGGGCTTGGTAAACTCATTCCCGCTCACGAGCCAAGTGAGCGGAATCTCAGGGGTCGGCGCGACTGCCGGCACATCTGGTTCAGAGGGTAACGGCGGCGGCACATACGTGCTCGGCCACACGCCCGTGTAGTGCCGCGTCCCATCCCTGCCCCCAAAGCCCTCGGCGGTGGCGGTAATGGCGGTATCTACTCCAGCATACTTCTGGAGTTGTCCGACTGCGACAGTGAGCGCGAGCAGCGCATTCTCCCGCGCCTGCGCCTGCCGCTGCGTGTTGCCGGCGACGGAAGTTTCCACGCGCGTGTACGCGGCCAGACCCACCAACATCAGCACGATGAAAGCGAGCATCGTGAGCGTGATCAGCAGTGCGAACCCGCGGTTCGACTGGAAGGAGCGGAGCGATGGGACTCGGAGGGCCACGGCGAATATCAGAGGGGCTTCGCGTTGATCACAATGCGACGGGTGTAGACGCGCGAATTCTCCTGCGCCACGCCCCACCACCACTGCGCCGCGTTGTTGTTATACTTCTGCGGGATCTGCAGCACGGGCGTCTGCACCCTCTCTATGTTGGCGATCTGCGCCGCCCCTTCTTCGGTGAGGATGCGCACAGCGACATCGATCACATCGGGGAAAGGCCTGCTCGTGCCCCATTGGTCGGCAGGCATCGCGGGAGGCAGCGTTGGCCGGTAGTTGGTAGTCGCGGTGCCGCCGAGCGCCCCGGAGGCATTGGTGGGGTACACGAGACGCAGTCCTCCAGGCCGTGTCGCATCATACACATAGCAACGCAGCCCAAGATCCACCACGTGATCTGCGATCACCGCATCGTGGTTGCGCGAGGCCCCGGTGTTGCTGCCCGGTGCCAGGATGCTGCGCGGGTCGCCCGTGGTCGCGCCGGTGTTGTTGGAGGTGCTGGTGCCCACATATCCTGCGGCGGAGAGGTTGAAGCCCGTTTCCAACGAGCCTGGGCGGTCCGTCGTGCCGATGCGAGCCGTGGTGGGCCGCACCTCCGCACGATGCAGCAGGTATGCGGCATTGGTATTGGTGGGATTGGTCGATGCGGGGCGCCGGATGATCTGGTAAGCGACGGCCGTGGGAGCCGCAGGCACCGTCACCGTATTGCCCGCGGCATTGGTGACTGCGCGCCCTGTGGTAAAGAACCGGAGCCACATGCCAGCCTTGCCATGGCGGGCGTGTTCCAACTTGCCCCGATCGATCGCCGGCACCTCCGTACGAGTGGCGGCCAGGTCTAGCGAGAGTCCACCCTGGGGCTTGGCATTTCGGCCGGCCTCTACCCACAGTCCCGAGTTATTGGTGCGGTCCAGCACATCGATCGCCATCCATAGGTTGCCATCGTCACGGTAGATGGCGCCTTGCAGATCGGTTTGGAGTTGGTCGAGCACGCGGCGGGCCTGCGCGTCAGCGGCCAGTCGGCCGCCTGCCCGCGAAAAATTGCCGGAAACCGTGCGCACGATCACCGCGATGAAGCCCGCGATGGCCGCCGTGATTGTCGCAGCCACGAGTAGCTCAACAAGCGTGAAGCCACGGCGGCCCGGGTGCCGTTGGGAGATCGTCTTGATCATCGCGAAAGCGCTCCGGCAAAAAACATCACCTGCTTCTTGCTGCTGTCGATGGTCACTGTGCCTCCTGAGCCCGCGCCCACTTGCGTGCCTGCATTGGTAGAACTGCCCGGCACCGGCAGAAAGGCAGGCCAGCGCAGGCGGATCGAGTAGGCGATCAGTGGAGCAGTCCCATCGGCCGCGGCCGGCGTGAGCTCCGTGGTGCGAATGAGATCGATTTCGAAAAACTTGTCTCCATCGGGCATCTGCGTGGGATTCGCAGTCCCCGTGGTATTGCCCGTGTACCATCCAGCCGCCCTCCCCTGCCCCGCAGCTTGATAGACGCCGACCTCGCCGCTCAGCTTCCCGAAGAGCACGCCCGGATACCGCGCTCCATTGTTGGGATTGTAGGCCGGATCTGCATCCTTCGTGCGCACGGCCCCGGGATCTTGTACCAGAGCGCGCGCGTCGTCGAAGGGCATTGCCTGTAACCTCGCCCGCACCGCATCGGCCACGCGCGCCGCCGCCTCCACCTCCCCTACGTTGGCGACCGATTTGGTCACCGGTGCGAAAAGTGCCAGCGCTCCCACCATGCCGATGGCGAATAAAGCCACCGCTGCGATCACCTCGATGAGTGAAAAACCGGCGCGCGGCACGGGCTGACTCGAATATCCAAGGCCGCTCATGACTCAGAATCCCGTGGCCTCATTGACCATCGACATCGCTCCCGTCGTCCTGCGAATTGAGACGCCGCGCACGGTCGCGTTATTGGTAAAGGTCGGCACGGCTCCGCCGCTCACGATAGCGGGACTAAGGGCGATCTTGATCGGCCCGCTCGCTGGCACCGTTACCGTGCCGCTCGGCCCGAACTCTATGTAGTACACGGGCCGAGCCTGGCCGGTCGACCCGAAATACTGCAACTGCGGCGAGCCGGCCTGGCCTCGGTAGCTCATATTGATGGTAGGAGTAGCCAGCGACGAGGTCGGGCCATTTACTGTATCCGTGCTCCAGTTCACCCCTGCCGCGAGGTGGTCTCGGGCCACTGGCGCGGGCGGCACCACGCAAATCGGCATGGGGAGCATCACGGGGTCGCCCACCGCGACCCACACATTGCTATCGAGGTCTGTCTCGCGCACGACCTGCAGCGCTCGCAAGTAGCGATTGGCCTCGATTGTGCCCGAGCCGGTCGGTCGCTGTGCGTAAACCAGAAGCCGCGCCCTTACCTGATACACCGCAGCCTGCGAGCGAGTGGTGCTCACGAGGCCGGCGACGACGGACTGCGCACTCGCCAATGCCGCCCCCTGGCTGCTGCGACCACTGAGGGCGATCGCTGCAACCCCCGCCAAAACGACCATCACGCCGACGACGATGAGCGTCTCCACCAGCGTGAATCCGTTTTTCGAATACGGTCTCATTTCCAGCTCATGATCAGGCCGGTGGTGTCACCCGCGCGAGCGCCGGGCGCTGCGGAATAGAAGATCACACCCGCGCGCACCCCGCCCTGGGCGGCAGCAGGAAAATCAGGAGCGGTGCCGCTATTGCTGGGAGCGAGTCGCACGCTGGTGTTATCAGGCGGGCTTACCTGAGGCAGCGTGTTGATGCCATCGCCCGCGTTGGCAGCCGCGCCGACCTTGATCGCGCCGTCTTGATTCCGATCCATCAGCACCGCGATATCCGTCGAGTCGAAGGAGTCGCGGATCAGGCCGCGCTTGCTGGTCAGCGTGGCGTCGTTCGTGACGGCTGGCACCATGTCGGCTTCGGTGAAGGTGATGAATTGGATGCGCCGGCTGTTCTGCGCCTGCGGGGGCGGCGGCGTGCCGGTCGTGGTCGTGGGCAAGGCCTGGCCGTCGCGACGCGTGCCGGTGAGCGTCTCGTAAAAGCGGTGTACCTGCGCGAGATTTCCATTCCCTTGGGTATTCCCGTTCACCTTGTTGGCATTCGCGCCGGCGGTCTCGAAGGTTGGATAGGAGCCGTACTCGGTGCGAAAGGATTCGATCGCCGCGCCCCATTGCGCAAACTGGCCGCGGGTCTTGGCGCGTTTGGCCGAGTTGCGCGCGCTGCTTGAAGTGGGGATCAGGATGGCGGCAAGGATGCCAAGTATCGCGATCACCGAGAGGATCTCGATGAGTGTGAAACCACGGAGTCGGGCGCGGCGCGGAGCTGGAGCGTGCATGGGGCGGATGCTAGGGCGATGCGTAGATGTTATCCGCCATCTCGGCGGTTTGGGACGGCAGCAGGAGGCCCGTGCCAGTATTGATCGGAACCGTCTGCGTTCCATTGGCCGCCACGTGTTTGCCGGCCGAGTAGAGCACGTAGCCCGTAGCCTGCCAGTTGTTGGGCGTGCGCGCGTTTTTGTAGTAATAGATATAGCGGCGCCCCCACGGATCGATCAACGAGACGTTTTGCTCTACCTTGGCCGGTGGATTGCCCGTGGGCACATTATACTGGTTGGTGAGCGACCCGTTGATATATTTCACTGCATCGGCAAATTGGGGCGGCAGAAAATTGGGGCCATTCTGGCGATCCGCCGCGGTGAAAGCCCGTGGCCCCCACACGCCCGTGAGACAGTTGAAAAGTTTGGCCTGCGCGGTGTTGATGCCCGGTCCGCTCCCATTTGGCAAAGTGGCACTCTGCCCGGTCGGAGTCGCCGCGGCCTGTCCAAACTCCCCCAGCTGGGGATAGTCGCCGTAGTGGCGTTTAAATTGTTCGAGTGCCGAACTAAGGGCGGCGAGGTCGGCGCGGGCGCGCGAGACATTGGCCCGCTCCCGCGAGCCCCGCACTGCACCGATCGAAAATGCGGCAAGCACACCCACCACGGCTATGACCGTGAGCAACTCGATCAGGGTGTATGCTAAGCTGCGGCGACTGGGGTGCGCGAGCGGCATGAAGAGGAGGACGCCAGTGAAGGGGCAACGTTACGAGCGCAGCAATGGGAAAAACAAAGGGCGGGTCGCAAGACCCGCCCCGATTCGCATCTGGTTGTCGCTCACCCACCCCGCGCTCACGCGCGGGGTCGGCAGCCACCGGGGCGGGCGGCCGAGCCGCCCCACCCTGCTTATTCCTCGGCTTGCAGCGCCGTGACCACGCTGAAGTCCTCCAGCGTCGACGTGTCGCCCTTCACCTCGCCGCCGGCGGCGATATCCTTCAGGATGCGGCGCATGATCTTGCCCGAGCGGGTCTTTGGCAGGCCCGCCGCAAAGCGGATCGAGTCCGGCTTTGCGAGTGAGCCGATCTCCTTGCCCACGTGTGCGCGCAGCGCCTCCTTCAGCGCCTCATTGGCCTCCACGCCGCTCTTCACGGTCACAAAGACCACCAGCGCCTGGCCCTTGAGTTCGTCCGGGCGGCCCACCGCAGCGGCTTCCGCCACGGCCGGGTGCGACACCAGCGCGCTCTCCACCTCGGCGGTGCCGATGCGGTGGCCGGAGACATTGAGCACATCGTCGATGCGCCCCACGATCCAGAAGTAGCCATCCTTGTCCTGGCGGGCGCCATCGCCCGTGAAGTAGATGTCCGGCCGGCCCGGAAACTCGCTGAAGTACTGGCGCACGTAGCGCTCGTCGTCGCCCCACAGCGTGCGGAGCATTGAGGGCCACGGCTGCGTGATGATGAGCTTGCCGCCGCTGTCGCGCGGCACCTCGTGGCCCTTGTCGTCGACCACCTTCGGCACCACGCCGAAGAAAGGCCGCGTGCCGGAGCCGGGCTTGGTCGGCGTCACGCCCGGGATCGGCGCGATCATGATCGAGCCCGTCTCCGTCTGCCACCACGTGTCCACGATCGGGCACTTCTTCTTGCCGATCATCGTGTGGTACCACATCCAAGCCTCGGGATTGATCGGCTCGCCCACCGAGCCCAGCAGACGCAGCGAGTCCAGCCGGTGGCGCAGCACATAGTTGTCGCCCCAGCGCATGAAGGCGCGGATCGCCGTCGGCGCCGTGTACAGGATGGTGATCCCGTGGCGGTCGATCATCTGCCAGAAGCGATCGGGCTCCGGCTGATTCGGCGCACCCTCGTACAGGAAGACGGTCGCTCCATTCGAGAGCAGGCCGTACACCACATAGCTATGCCCCGTGATCCAGCCGATATCGGCGGAGCAGAAGTAGCGGTCATTTTCCTTGAGGTCGAAAATGTAGTGCGAACTCAGTTTGCAGCCCAGCAGGTAGCCGGCGCTCGTGTGCAGCACGCCCTTTGGTTTGCCCGTGGAGCCCGAAGTATAGAGGATAAAGAGCGGGTGCTCCGAGTCGAAGGCCTTCGCCTTGTGCGTGTTCGGCGCGCCCTCCCAGGCCTCTTTCCACCATACATCGCGGCCCTCGACCATGTTGATCGGGTTGCCGCACCGCTTCACCACCAGCACCGTCTGCACCGTCGGCGTATTTTCCACCGCCTTGTCGACGTTGGCCTTGAGCTCGATCACCTTGCCCCGGCGCCAGCCGCCATCGGCCGTGATCACCAGCTTCGCCTTGCAGTCGTTGATGCGGTCCTTCAGCGCCTCGGGGCTGAAGCCGCCGAAGACCACCGTGTGGATCGCCCCCACCCGAGCGCACGCCAGCATCGCGATCACCGCCTCCGGGATCATCGGCATGTAGATCGCCACGCGGTCCCCCTCGCCGATCCCCATGTTGTTAAAAGCGTTGGCCCATCGGCAAACGTGGAAATGCAGCTGCTTGTACGTGATCGTGCGGACATCGCCCGGCTCACCCTCAAAGATCAGCGCCGCCTTGTTTTCCCGGTGCGTGCCGAGATGGCGGTCGATGCAGTTCTCCGAGACGTTCAACTTGCCTCCCACAAACCACTTCGCATGGGGCGGCTTCCACTCGAGGACCTTCTTGTACGGCTTCCGCCACACAATAAGCTCCTTGGCTTGCTTGTCCCAGAATTTTTCTGGGGAGTTGACAGATTCCGCGTAGAGCCTTTTGTAAGCGGCATCACTCCCAAGATTAGCTTGGGCTTTGAACTCGGCCGAAGGCCTGAATTTCCGGGACTCCCGGGACACTGAGGTAATCGTCTGATCTGGCACGTGTGTGTCTGATTTAGGGTTAATGGACGCGAAATCGCGGCTCTTATCCCGCCTAGAGTTTCAAGCGTCAAGCGGGACTGTCTGCCCTCAACCTCATTGTATGGAAAAGAAATCTGCGTCCGCCTCCCCGGACTCGACTGCCGCCGCCTCGGAACAAGCCGCTGCGACGCCTAATCCCGCCCCCGCGGCCCAGGCCAGCGCTTCCGCCCCCGCGCCCGCGCCCGTCGAAAACACGATCCGTGTCGAAGGCGTGCTCGACATCGATCTCCAGCGCGGCGGCAACGGCCAGCTCATCGATATCGGCCGCGGCGGCAAGCGCCGCCCCAGCGACCCCTTCGTCCCCAAAGAGCTCATCCGCCGCTTCAAGCTGCGCAGCGGCTCCATGATCGGCGGCACCGCCTTTCCGCCCGATGGCCGCTTCCCCAATCCCAAGATGCGCTTCATCGAGACGGTCGACAGCGTGCCCCTCGAAGATCGCCGCGGTAAATTCGAGTTTACCACCCTCACCACCATCTCGCCCAATCAGCACCTCAAGATGGAAATGAAGGATGGCCGCATGACCACTCGCGCCGTCGATCTCTTCTGCCCCATCGGCAAAGGCACGCGCGGCCTCGTCGTCGCTCCGCCCCGCACCGGCAAGACCACCCTCCTCCGCGACATGGCGCTCGGCGTCCTGGAGAATAATCCCGAGTGCCACGTCATGATCCTCCTCATCGACGAGCGCCCCGAGGAAGTCACCGACTTCAAACGCAGCGTGCCTGCCGCCGAGATCTGGGCCTCCTCCAACGACGAGCAGGTCGAAAATCACGTCCGCATCGCCGATCTGTGCATCGAGCGCGCCAAGCGCCTCGTCGAGATCGGCCGCGATGTCGTCCTCTTCGTCGACTCGATCACCCGCCTCTCCCGCGCCCACAACACCGCCCGCAATTCCGGCCGCACCGGCACCGGCGGCCTCGATGTCCGCGCCCTCGAGAAACCCCGCCAGCTGTTTGCATCTGCCCGCCGCACCGAAGAGGCCGGCTCGCTCACCATCATCGCCAGCGTCCTCGTCGAGACCGGCAGCCGCATGGACGACGTGATCTTTCAGGAATTCAAGGGCACCGGCAACATGGAGCTCGTCCTCGATCGCAAGAGCGCCGAAATGCGCCTCTGGCCCGCCATCAACATCGCCGCCTCCGGCACCCGCAAGGAAGAGCTCCTCATCGATGCCAAGACCCTCGAAGGCATCCATTTCTTCCGCCGCGCCCTCGTGCAACAGAAGATCGAAGAGGCTACCGACACCATGATCGCCCGTCTCTCCAAGACGAAAACCAACGCCGAGTTCCTGAAACTCATCGCTCGTTGATTCGTCTGGCCGGAACTTCCCTCTTGCTCACGCCGCAACTCTCCTGAGATAACTTACGTTCTTTTAGCCGCTAGCCGGTCTCGCTTCAGTTCATAGCAAACCCATTCATGCATAGTTTTTCCGAGCAATGTCTCGATATGGCCCGTTCGATGTTGGGCCACAATTTGGATTCTATCCAAGCCGACGGCACGCTGCTTCCCGTCAACGGTGAGCAGTCCCGTCCCGACGAACCGGGCCACGTCGCCTTCACCCTCGGAGAATTCTATCGTGCCACGGGCGAGACCACGCTCAAAGGCCACGACCTGATCGACCTGGCAGCGCGCTGCATCACGGCCCAGATGTTCACCGAGCCTGCCGCGGAAAACGGCCTCGCCTACGCCGCGCTCGGCCTCCTCGCCTTCGGCCCCTCCAAGGAGCGCAACCCCGTCTGGGAGCGCCTCGTCGAGGAGACCCAGCAGCGCATCGACAAGTCGCTCCTCCACCGCAGCGACTACGATAACCACTGGCAGGCCTTCAACATCGCCAAGGCCGTCGCCCGCTTCTCCCTCGGCCTCTCCAAGAAGGATGAGACCTCGCGCCTCATCGAGCGCATGGTCGACCGCATCAACCAGACAAGCTCCGCCGGCTTCTTCGACGACTCCACCACCGGCCTCGGCGGTAATTTCAACCTCTACGGCGTGATGACCTTCGTCTTCACCCGCTCGGCCCTGCAGCTCCACGCCAACAGCGGCGTCCGCGATCGCAAGCTGCCCACCCTCCGCACCTACGCCGAGAAGTACATCAAGATGATGCCAGACCTCGTCCGTCAGGACGGTCTCGGCTGGGCCTTCGGTCGCGCCGCCGGCGCCTACGGCCAGATGCACTGCATCAGCCTCATCCTCCAAGGCCTCCGCGATGGCTGGATCGCCGACGACCAGAAGATCAAGTACTACGATATTCTGCGCCGCCTCTTCATGTTCTTCTACGAGACCTATCTCGACCAGGAGCATGGCTACCTCGATCTCCGCGATGAGGAGCGCACCGCCTACGGCCACCACACCACGCGCATGGCCAACTTCGACGCCGCGCGCTACCTCTGCCAGTGGTCCCGCCTCGCCAAGACCGTGCAGATGCCTGCCGGCGCGCCCAAGATCGAGCCCCCCAAGACCAGCGGCCGCTTCGTCATCTTCGACAAGTCCAACCGCAAGGAGCAGGGCCTCTTCCTCTATCGCGACGCCGAAAGCGGTCTGCACATGCAGATCCCGCTCATCAGCTCGGGCTCCACCCTCACCAGCGACTCCCTCGCCTTCCCGCATTGCCCCGGCATCTTCGACTGGCCGAACAATGTCTACCTGCCGATCATGCTCCCCGAGCTCACCTTCGGCGAGCAGGTCACCCTCCCCGCCTTCTACGGCAAGAACTGCGTCACCGGCCTCGGCCTGCGCAACAGCTTCTACTTCCGCTATGAGCAGCCTGAGCTGATCAACCTGAAGGAAGAGCTCGTCAAGGGCCTCGGCTCCGTGAAGGTCCAGTGGAACTTCTCGGGCAATAAGATCGGCGTCGAGTTTGCCTACACCGTGAAGCAGCAGGTCACGCTGGATAAATTCCGCTACACCCTCGCCATCGCTGCGCCGCACTCGAAGTACCACGTCACCGGCGCCCTCGCCCTTGGCCCGCAAGGCCACCGCTGCACCGTGGCCAAGGATGACTTCCAGGCCGTCTGGCAGGAGACCGAGGTCGTCAGCGCCGATCCCACCTACCGCACGAACTACGGCAAGATCCACTACCTGCAAAACCTCGTGCGCGATCACCCCCTCATCATGCGCCCCGGCCACGTCTACCGCCTCGCGGTAAACTTCGAGCCCGACATGGCGCACATGGATACCTGAGAAAGCACGAGTTCAGATTTGAGATTTACGAGACGGCGGCTGTAAGCCGCCGTTCTTTTTTTCCGTCGTAATTCGTAAATCCCAAATCGTAATTTCAGCCGATGCTCTCGCGCCGAATCATTCCCTGTCTCGACGTCAACGCCGGCCGTGTGGTCAAAGGCGTAAAGTTTCAGCAGCTCCGCGATGCAGGCGACCCCGTCGAAGCCGCCAAGGCCTACGACGCGCAAGGAGCCGACGAACTCGTCTTCCTCGATATCACCGCCTCGAGCGACAATCGCGGGATCATGCACGAGGTCGTCGCCGCGACTGCCGAGCAGTGCTTCATGCCCCTCACCGTCGGCGGCGGGCTCCGTACCGTGGCCGACATCGAGAAAATGCTCAAGAGCGGCGCAGACAAAGTCTCCCTCAACACCGCTGCGATCAAAGACCCGAGCCTCATCCAGGCCGCCTCCGATCGCTTTGGCGCACAGTGCATCGTCGTCGCGATCGACGCCAAGCGCGAGCCCGACGGCAAATCCTGGCGCGTCTACACGCACGGCGGCCGCAATCCCACCGAGCTCAACGCCGTCGCCTGGGCCGAGCGCGCCGTCGCCCTCGGCGCCGGCGAGATCCTCCTCACCAGCATGGATGCCGATGGCACCCAGGCAGGCTACGACTGCCCCCTCACCCGCGCCGTGAGCGACGCCGTCTCCGTTCCCGTCATCGCCAGCGGCGGCGCCGGCACCCTCCAGCACTTCGCCGACGTCCTCGACGAAGGCCGCGCCAGCGCCGTCCTCGCCGCCAGCCTCTTCCACTTCGGCACCTTCAAGATCTCGCAGGTGAAGGACTACCTCTCGACCCACGGCGTGCCCGTGCGGAAGTAAGCGCAAGAACCCAATCCGCCCCGCCCTGTCCATCTGCCCATGAAAAAGGGCGGTGTATGGGTCGGCACGAGCGGCTGGGTTTACAAGGAGTGGGCCGGACACTTTTATCCCAAAGGCTGGCCGAAGAAGGACGAATTCGCCTACTACACGCGCCACTTTCCCACCGTCGAAATCAACGCCACCTTCTACCGGCTGCCTTCGCTAAAAATGGTCGGCGGCTGGCGTGAGCGTTCCCCGCAGGGTTTCATCTTTGCCATCAAAGGCAGCCGCTTCCTCACCCACATCAAGCGCCTGAGCGATACCGGTGCGGGACTGCGAAAGTACTTCGCCCGGCTGCGACCGCTGGCGGAGCGCACGGGGCCAATCCTCTGGCAACTGCCTCCGTCGTTTCCAAAGAACGCGGAAAACGAGCGCCGGCTCGCCGCGTTTCTCAAAAAACTCCCCAAGCGCCACGCGCACGCGGTGGAGTTTCGCCATCCGTCGTGGCTGGATGAGCGCACCCTCGCGCTCCTGCGCGAGCGCCGCGTCGCCACGGTGTGGATCAGCTCCCTCAAGATGCCGCAGGATCACGCCATCACCGGGGATTTCGTCTATCTGCGCTTCCACGGCCTGAAGGATGGCGCGTATCACGACTACACCGACGATGAACTGCGCCCGTGGGCCGAGCAGCTGGCGAAGGCGGCCCGGCGCGGCTTCCCTTGCTATGTGTACTTCAACAACGACCTGAACACGCGCGCGCCGCTCAACGCCGCCGCACTGATGCGGATGCTGGGTGAGCTGGCGGTCGCCCCGTTTGCGACCGAGCGGTCGCGACTGCCGGAGATCGCGCCACCGCCCAAGGGAGCGGAAACCTGGCGACCCTGGAAACGACCCATGCAGAAAAAATCATCCTCCCGCACTCGCAGCGTCAAGACGCCCACAAGCGGCCCGGCCTCCGCCGTCGTGCGCCGCCATCGGCCAACGGAGATCCCGGCCACGACTGGTCCGCAGTCACGCCGCCGCCGTGCCGCCACCGCTGCCTTGCGCTGACGGCGGCTCTTCGCCGGCGGGAGGCTCCGCCTGGGCCGGCTCTGCGCCAGCCTCCGGCTCGACGGCGGGCGCCGGCTGCTCGGCAGCGGCGGGCTTGGCGGCGGATTTTGGGGTGCCGACGAGCACGCTCAGCTGCTCCTGCACGGCGATGAAAAACTCGGGGGTGAGCTCGCCCGCGGGGACCTCAAACATCTGTTTCGACTTCGCGTGCTCGTAGAGATTGCGCGCGCCATCCTTGCTCCGGCCCCGCGGCTTGAGGATCTTTTTCCGCTCCAACATGAGCGCGAGGAACTGCACGAGGCGGGTATTTTCGGGCGTAGGCTCGGTGGCCGGGTCGGCGAGAGTCACAAAGAGCGCCTCGGAGGTGAGCTTGAGCGCCTTGTCGGGATTTTCGCCGCTCTTGCGCGGCTTGAAGGGATGCACCCAGCGGCACGCGAGTTGCCCCTCGACCTTCAAGTCGGCGACGTGCGGCTCCAGCACATCGTAGCGCACGATTTCCAGATTGGGACCGCTGCGCACGAGGAAGCTGGCGACGCGAGCACCCTCGGTGAAAGGCTCTCCCGATACGAAACAGGTCGTCGCAAGCGGCTGCAGGTGCAAATCCATAGGCTTTCTTGTTTACTCCCGCTCCGGGCGGACGCTAGCACTTTCCCGCTGCATGAACGGGAGACTCTTCGCCGTAGGCGACATACACGGCTGCCACGCGGAATTCGCGGAACTGCTTTCCCGCCTCGACCTTGCCAAGGAGGATCGTCTCGTGCTCGTGGGAGATCTCATCAATCGCGGGCCCGATAGCTGCAAGGTCATCGATCTCGCCAAGGAGCACCGGGCGATCTCGCTGCTCGGCAACCACGAGTTGCGCCTCCTGAAGTACCGGAAGACCGGCGAGAAGAAGTATCTCAAGGAAGGCGACAACGATACCTTCAAGCGGCTCCGCCCTGAAGACTGGACCTACCTCGAGGCGATGCGGCTGACCCATGAGGAGCCCGAGCTCAACACGGTCTTTGTCCACGGCGGATTTTTGCCCGATCAGCCCTGGCAGAAGCAGCCCGCCGAGATTGTCACACGCATCCAAGTCATCGACCGCAATGGCTTGCCGGCGAAGCGGGCGGATGCGCCCGGCGCTCCCATGTGGGCCGACGTCTGGAGCGGCCCGCCCTTCGTCATCTATGGACACACGCCGCGGACCGAGGTCTACAAACTCAAGTGGTCGCTCGGTCTCGATACCGACTGCGTGCGCGGAGGACAGCTCACGGCTTACGAACTGACCGAAAAACGTTTCCACCACGTCAAAGCCCGCCAACGGTACTGGGACTAACTTCCCCTTCCGCTCCGCATGTCTGTCTCCACTCCCATTCCCGACGATACCTTGCTGCTCTGTGTCGACATGCAGGAGCCCTTCCTGCGGGCCATGCCCGACGCGGAGCGGCTGCAGAAGCGCTGCGAGTTTGCGATCGCCTGTGCGGTAGGGCTCGGGATGCCGGTGGGCTTTACGGAGCAGGTGCCGCAGAAGCTTGGGGGGACAGCGCCGGGCCTGCTGGCGCTGGCGCCGCAGTCGTTTGTCTGGCCCAAGCATACTTTTTCCGCGCTCGCCGACGACGGCATCCGCGATGCGCTGCTGCGCCAGCACAACGTGCAACACCTGATCCTCTGCGGTCTCGAGACGCCGATCTGCATCTACCAGACGGCGCTCGCCGCCCTCGCGGACGATCTGCACGTGACGATCCTGAGCGATGCCATCAGCGCGCGCCGGGCCGACGATGCCCGCACCTGCCTCGACGCGCTCGCTCGCTCGGGAGCGCATGTGCTGCCCTCGGAGACGGTCTTCTACGCGCTGCTGCGCGAGGTGAATCATCCCTTCTTCCGCGCCTACACGCAGCTCGTGAAAGCCGCCTCGTAAGCCGCCATGCCCGAAGACGTCACACTCCTCACCGTTCGCGAGCTCAAGGCCTACGGCACCGAGTCGCACGGCAGGCCCTTCGCCAGCGTGCTCGTGGTGAAAAAACTCGTCGCGAAAACCGCGTCCAACGGGAATCCCTTCTTCAGTCTCGAGCTCGGCGATCGCAGCGGCTCTTTCAGTTGCACACTGTTCGGAGACAATCCGGCGTTTGAGATCATCAAAAACGCCGGCGACGGCGCGGTGGTGCGCATCGAGGGCAAGGTCGAGTTTTACCAAGGCCGCTTCTCCCCTCGCCTGGGCAAAGTGATCGCGTTGAGCGAAGACGAGCTGAGCGCACCTGGTATGCTCGATAATCTTGTCGAGACCGCGCCGGAGAGCCACGACCTGCTCTGGACGGAATTTCAGGGCTACATCGACGCGATCAAGCACGACGAGTTGCGCATGACGGTGCGCGGCGTCTTCGACGAGATCGGCGAGACCTTTCGCTGGTCGCCCGCCGCCGTCGCGATGCACCACGCCTACCGCCATGGCCTGCTCGAGCACACCGTGCACATGGCCCGCGCGTGCAAGGCTCTCCTCCCTGTCTACCCCGAGGTCGACGGCGACCTCGCGATGGCGGGCATCCTCCTCCACGACACCGGCAAGGCGATCGAGTACGAGGGCACGCTCGCCACAAAGCGCAGCCGCCGGGGCATCCTGCAAGGCCACGTCGTCCTCGGCTACCAACTCGCCCGCAAGTACGGGATGAAGGCCAAGCTGGATCCCGACCGCCTCGAACGGCTCGAGCACATCGTCCTCTCCCACCAAGGCGAACCCGAGTGGGGCGCGGCCATCTACGCCGCGACGCCGGAAGCCGTCTTCGTCTCGATGATCGACAACCTCGACGCCCGCATGGGCATGGTCCAGCGCGCCCTGCGCCAGACTCCCGAGAGCGAAGAGTTTTCCGAGCGGCTGCCAGGACTCAGCTCGGCGGTACTTGTCCGGAAGCTCCCGCCCAAGCCGCAGCCTGAGCTGCCGATGTAGAGCTACAGGTGTTTCGAGGTGGTGATCGATGGCGCTGAAAGTGCCGGCTTTCACAACGCACTTATAACATCCTCCCGATAACGTTTCTAGACCTTACCGGGAGTTTGATGTCCCTCGCCAGCGCAAGCAGCGTGCTCGCAAGTCTACCGCCCCGTTGCACAATACTGTTCGCCAGTGAGCGTGACGGCTACTCCTACCTTCCGAAGGCTCTTTCCGAATCGCAGTTGATATAAAAGGGGGCCTTCCGCCAACTGCGCTAGTGCGAGAGGGCGGGTTTAAAAACCCGCCTACTTTTCACGCTACGATCTTGGTATAGGCTTTGCCTTCGTTTTGGTCGATGCGCTCGGGGCGGCCTTGGTTAGGGAAGATCACCTTGGTGTGATCCATGCCGAGGAGGAACATGATGGTGGCGTGGAGATCGTGGACGTGGAGGCGGTCCTTCACGGCGTAGAGGCCGAGGTCGTCGGTCTCGCCGATGCTCTGGCCGCCCGTCACGCCACCGCCGGCCATCCACATGGTGAAGCCGGTGGGATTGTGGTCGCGGCCGCCGTTTTGCTCGCTCATCGGGGTGCGGCCAAATTCGCCGCCCCAGATGACGAGCGTCTCCTCGAGGAGGCCGCGGGCTTTGAGGTCGGTGAGGAGGCCGGCGATGGGCTTGTCGACCGATTTGCAGAGGCGGGAGTGATTGGGCTCGAGCGCGGAGTGGCTATCCCAGCCGCTGCCGGCGCCGCTGTAGAGCTGCACGAAGCGCACGCCACGCTCGACGAGGCGGCGGGCCATGAGGCAGTTGCGGCCGAAGACGGCGGTTTCCTTTTCATCCATGCCGTAAAGGGCCTTGGTCGCGGTGGACTCCTTGCCGAGATCGACGGCGCCGGGGGCCTCGGCCTGCATCTGGTAGGCAAGCTCGTAGCTGCGGATGCGGGCTTCGAGCTCGGTATTGTCGGTGCGAGTCGCGGCGTGAGCGCGATTGAGCTTGGCGAGGAAGTCGAGTTTGTCGCGCTGGCGCTCGGCCGTCATGCCCTTGGGCGTATCCAGATTGCGGATAGGCACGCCGGTGGCGCTGAATTCCACGCCCTGGTGCACGGCAGGCATGAAGCCGGTGCCCCAGTTGCGAGCGCCGTTGATGACTTCCTTCTCGCTATCCTTGATGACGACGAAGCCCGGGAGATTCTTGTTTTCGGTGCCGATGCCGTAGGAGACCCACGCGCCCAGCGAGGGGCGGCCGCCAAAGATGGAGCCGGTATTCATCTGACAGACGCCGCCGGCGTGATTGATGCCGTCGGAGACGCAGGACTTGATGACCGCGAGGTCATCGGCGTGCTGCGCGACATTGGGAAACCAATCGGAGACCCAGAGGCCGCTCTTGCCATGACGCTTCCACTCCCGCTTGGAGCCGAGGATGGGATTGCCCTGCTCACCCATGGCGAGGATCGGCTCCTTGAAGGAGGGGGGAAGCTTCTGGCCATCGAGCTTATTGAGGAGCGGCTTGTAGTCGAAGGTATCCAGGTGGCTGGGACCGCCCTCCATGAAAAGGAAGATGACATTCTTCGCCCTGCCCTTGCGGGCGCCGAGGGATGTCGCGGATGCGGGGAGGCCAGGCTGGGCGCCGAGGACGGGCTGGTTGAGGAGCGCCGAGAGAGCGACCGCACCGAAGCCACAGCCGGCGGTACGAAGAAAATCGCGCCGAGAGTAAACGGGGTCGTAGTGGTGGCAGGCCATGGGGCTTATTAGTGCAGGTAAAGGAATTCGTTGGAGTTCAGCAGCACGTGGCCCAGATCAGCCAGCGCGCGCACCTTGGGGTCGGAGCTCTCGGCATTGGAGGCACCGCCGGACCAGGCGAAGTTCTTCGCAAGCTCATCGGTGGCGCGATACAGCGTGCCCCCCATGGCGCTCCACGCAGCGGCGTCGGAGTCCACGCCCTCTTCCTTGAGAGTGCCGGGGATGATGCGGATAGCGGAGATGCGCCCATCGAACTGATGGGCGGAGCGCTTGGTGAGGCCGCCGATCACGAGGCTGGCCTGGCCGTGGCTGAGCTTGGCCATGACGTTGTGTTTCACCGTGGCCGTCTGCGGCTTGGCGCCGGGCTGACTCAGATCACGGACAATGAAGCTCACGTTGTGCTCGGAGCACGAGACGCGGACGGTAATGTGGTAGGTGCGCTTCAACTCGAGATGAATGCCGGAGGGCACGGTCTCGTAAGTGGTATCGGTGTTTTCATCTTCGCCGACGAGCTGAACGAGCAGATTGCGCGGCTTCATGGCGGATTTGGCACCCGTGAGACCGAGGCTCCAGCCATGGGCATCGGCGCTGCTCTTTTCACCATTCCAGCGCGAAGCGATGACGCGGACGGAAGCACCGGTATCGACGCTCTCGGGCGTGATGATGGCATCGATGGTGAAATCATCGCCCTCCTTGGGCGTATCGCGGACGAGGAGACGCTCCTGGGGGGTGTTTTCGTGGAAGACGCCCGCATTGAGATCGATGGGAGCGGCAGACCTGGCCTTGCGATCGGCAGACGCCTTGCCGGACGAGCGCAGTGCCATGAACTCTTCGGCCTGCTTGACCTCCTCCGCCGTAGGGGAGCGACCCAAGGTAGCCTGCCAAGCCTCGGGGATGGACGGCGCAACGGCGGCGAGGCGGCGGGAGCGCTGGATCATCCAGTCCCCATTCATGAAGAGAAGGGCTTGGAGCGGAGTAGAGGTGCGCTGGCGGTCGGCGGTGCTGGCGAAGCCCGGCGGAGCATCGAGGGACTTCAGCAGCTCGTTTTGGTTATTGCGCTTCTTGATCGTGTAGATGGAGCGCCGGCTAGAGGTATTGGCATCGACGGAGGGGCCGCCCTCCTTGAGGTCGAGCTCGCCAGTGGCGGCGAGGATCGCATCGCGAGCCTGCTCGGCATCGAGGCGGCGCGGGCTATGGCGCCAGTAAAACTTGTTTTCCGGATCTACAAGCAGCGCCTGCTGCGAGGTGTGGCGGGCGGTCTGGCGGTAGGTGGCGGAGAGGAGGATATCGCGATGGAGCGACTTGAGCTTCCAGCCACCGGCCACGAAACGCTGGGCGAGGAAATCGAGCAACTCGGGATGGGTGGGACGCTCGCCAAGATGGCCGAGATCGTTGGGCGTGCCGGCGATGCCGCGGCCGAAGTGATACTGCCACACGCGATTCACGATGACGCGGGTGGAGAGCTGATTATCGGGACGCACGATCCAATCGGCCAGCGCAGTACGGCGACCGGTGGAGTTGGGCAGCGGGGCGATGCGGGGCGCGTTGGGATCGAGCAGCGTGAGATAGGCGGGCTCGATCTCACGCTCGCCCTTCTTGGACTTCATCTTGGTGACGGGCGCGACGGGGCCGGCATCGGTGCCGATGAACGCGGCCATGAGCGGCTTGGGCTTGAGGTGATCGAACTTCTTCAGTTCGGCCTCGAGGTCGCGGTAGCGCGCCTTGGCCTCGGGCGTCTTGAGCGCCTTGTTGGGATCGAAGCGCTCGTGCTCGTACTCGAGCTGGCGGTTGGACATGGTGCCAAGGATGTTTTCCAGCGCGGTGCGCTGAGCGACGGGCTTATCGATCATGCCACGAAGGTCCTCGGTGAAGCGATTGTAGGCGCGGGTGACGGCCTTATCGAGCTCGGGCTTGACGAGCTTGTCGCGCTCGGCGCGGAGCTCGGCGGTGGCGGCTGCCCACTTGGCGTACTGAGCATCGTAGGCGGCCTTCTCAGCCTTGGTGGCGAGCACGCGATCGGTGGGCCAGAGCACTGGCTCGAAGAACGCACGGAGGCTGTAATAATCCTTCTGGAGGATGGGGTCGAACTTGTGATCGTGGCAGCGGGCGCAGCCCATGCTGAGACCAAGGAAGACCTCGCCGGCATTGGCGGTGAGATCGTCGACAATCAGCTCGGCCTGGCCGCGCACATCGCGCTGATTCCACTCGTAGATGGGATTGCGCAGGTAGGAAGCGCCGATGAAAACCTCGGGCTGATCGGGCGCGATCTCGTCGCCAGCGAGCTGCTCGCGCACAAACTGATTGTACGGCTTGTCGGAATTGAAGCTCTTGATGACGTAGTCGCGATAAGGCCACGCCTCGGGGCGGAAGGCATCGGCGCGGTAGCCATCGCTCTCGGAGTAGCGCACGAGATCGAGCCAGTGCTGGGCCCAACGCTCGCCGTAGCGCGGACTTGCGAGGAGCGAATCGACGAGCCTGGCGTAGGCATCCGGGGACTTGTCGCTGACGAAGGCCTCGATCTGCGCCTTGGTGGGCGGCAAGCCATGGACATCGAAGTAGACGCGGCGGACCAACTCCAACCGATCAGCCTCGGGCGCGGGACTCAGCCCCTTTTCCGCGAGCTTGGCGGCGATGAAGCGATCGATGTCGTTGGCGGCCCACCCCTGCCCTGCTTTGGGCGCCGGGTGCCGGGCGAGCGGCTGGAAGAACCAGTAAGCGCGATCCTCCGCCGTGAAGCCGTGCTGATCGCGCGGCCCCTTGGCATCGCGGGCGACCTCCGTCTTGGGCCAAGGAGCGCCGAGCTGGATCCATTTCTCCAGCACGGCAATCTCCTGAGCCGGGAGCTGATCGTCGGGCGGCATCTGGAGATCCTCATCCTTGTAGCGGATGGCGGATACGAGGAGGGACTTCTCAGCATCGCCGCGAGCGAGGGCAGCGCCGCTGGCGCCGCCCTTTAAAATATGATCGATGTGATCGAGGCGAAGTTCGCCCTTCTGCTTCTTATCGCCGTGGCACTCGTAGCAGCGATGAGCGAGAATGGGACGGACCTCGTTTTCGAAAAACTGGAGCTTGGCGCGCTCGGCGTCGTCGGACGCGGCAAAGGCCGACATCGCGGCGAGCGAAAGCAACGCAAGGGCACGGGCAACAAGGGGCATGGGGGTCATGGGGCCTGACGGAGGCGAAGCGTGGGGGGCTGCGCGGTGGGATGCTCTTTGGAAGCGAAGGCGTGGACAAGCCCGGAAGGATCGGTCTCGCTGGTCTCGCGCACGATGACAAACGTGGCGAGGCCATTGGTATCGCGGCGCAGGAAATCCCGAAAGGCGGGGCCGCGGATGGCCAAGGGCGCGCCGGAGCCGCCGCGAGGCAGGGGGAACTCGGCGAGGCGCGTGACCTGGCTCGGGCTAAGCTCGTCGCTCTGCGCGGGGCCGCTGCCCCAGCCGAGCGTGCTCTCGCTCCACTCATCGAAGGACTCATCGATCACGCCGTAGACGGCGAAGCGCGAATCGGGAACGACCATGGTGGCAAACCCGAGGCCGCTCGGCTCGGGATCGAGCACAAGCTCGGCCTCGTCGATGGAGCCGGCCTTCACCTCGGACAAGTCGAACGTGACGATGGCGCGCCGCTCGTTTTTGAAGCTGAGGGGTATATCGGAGTGCTTCACCATGAGCAGCGGCTGGGGCTCGACGATCTGAGAGCCGCGACGAGCAAAGCCATCCTTACCCCGGCCAAAGGCCGTGGAGATCGAGATCCAGCCGCCGATCTGCTCCAGGGGCGGGAGACGGGAGGGCTCGATATTCCCCGCGCCGACAGGGCCCGATTGCTTGTTGAACGCCTTACCCGCAGTGAGCCGGCGCATCTCGACGCCCTCGAGGTCATCGAGCTTCACCTCGCCCTCAAAGACAAAGACGTGCGCATTGCCGGTGGAGGAGGCGGTGACGCCGAACCGCGTGCCAAGATCGACCACGGAGAAATCGGCCGTCTCGACGGTGAAGCCCTTGGCCTGCGACGGGACTTCGGCGGTGATGGACCCCTCGATGAGCCTTGTGTGCATGGCATCGACCAGCTCGAACTTGGTGGGCGCCTCGAGGGTGACCGTGGCACCGCTGGCGAAGCGCACCGTGGCGATGCCCTCGAGGAGGGCGAGCGTGCCAGCACCGAGCTCGGACTTCTCCGCGGTGGGAAGCGTAGAGCCCGCCCACTTGGTATTCTGCGCCTGCGTGAGCACGGCGATCGGCGCGGGCCGGGCAGCGGCGACGGCAGCCGACGCCGGGGACAAGGGGCGGGAGATGGAGAACAGGAGCGCACCGCAGGCTGCCGCGGCGGCCACCACCCCGAGGACCAAAGGCCAGCGGCTGGCGGGGCGAAACTCGGCAGGAGCGGAGCCGAGCGCCGCCTCATCGGAGGCGACGAGCGAGGCCAGCCGCTCACGGTCGGCGCGCAGCAAGGAATGGAGCCACAGACGATCGACATAAGCCGCGCGGAGCGCGGGATCGCGAACGATATCGGCCTTGAGCGCCTCCACGTCGGCGTCGGGCAGCAGCCCATCGAGCGCGCGCTCGATGCGATCGGCATCGCGGGGAGAGAGGTGCGGCTGACTCATAGGGCGCGGGGAGCGGAGGCGAGGTGACGATCGATGCAGGCATTGAGCGCCACGCGGATACGGCTCAAGAGGCGGTAAATGGCCTCGGTGGTGCGCCCCGACTGCGCGGCGATCTCCTCGATGGTACGCTCATCGTAGTAGCGCGCGACGACGACGGCGCGGTGGGCCTCGGGGAGCTTGCGCAAGCAGTCGCGCAGGCCATCGGCCTTGCGCTCGAGCTGATCGCCCCGGCGCTCAATCTCGCCTGCGACGGCCTCGATAAACTCCTGATCGAGGGAGGAGAACGGCTTGCGCTGCTCGGAGCGGCGATAATTGAGAACCTGGTGCAGCGCGATCGTGCGCGCCCACGCCCGGAAGTTTGTGCCCTGAGCGAAGGTGGAAAACTTCTTCCACATCACGACCTTGCACTCCTGAAGGATATCATCGGCATCCGACTGGCGGGAGACGAGGCTGTATACATAGGCGGCAAGCCAGCGCTCGTGGCTCGCCAACAGGCGCAGAAATGCCTCGCCGTGCTCATGTGGATCAGGGGTCGTCTCCATCTCACCCTATTAGGTCATGAACAAGGGGCTTTCGGACACAAAAATTTGTGCGAGCAAGGCCCAGATCAGCCCCGAATAGCCCAGATATAGAGGAGAGCGGGCGGCTGGAGCCGGGCTCGCGACCCGGTGGCCGAACGGCGGCACACCGGGAACAACCGCGCTCGCCGCGCCAAAATTTTGAGCCGATTTACCGCACGCGTGGGCAAAATAGGGCGGAAATAGAGGGGGATCCGGCGCGAAGCAGCCACCGGGCCGCGGCCGCTGGCGCGAGGGCGAAGAAACGATAGCGCGGTGGGGTGACGGTGCATACCT